>CALXGR010000064.1 GCA_944387885.1 uncultured Clostridia bacterium | reverse complement strand
CTTTTTCACTATATAATCTCTTTACACTCCCCGGCATAGCCGGGGGTTGTTGTTGCGCTTAAGCTAACAAAACAAAAGCCGCAAGCTTTCCATAAGCTTGCGGCTTTTTCTTTTGAGTCAACTTTTCCGAAAAAAGGGTTGCCTTTTGAAATGCCCTGTCGGCCGATTTCGGCTTCCCACAAAACTTTTCCTGGGAAGAGGAAAGCCGGGAAAATATCCGGCGGATATTATGCAGCCCCAGCCTCAAAACAGGAGAGGAAGGTTTTCCTTGAAGGTTTTGCGTACATTATCCACATGGGTGCGAACGCAGCGTTCTGCCTGGGCAGCATCCCTGACCCGGACCGCTTCCAGAATGGCACGATGCTCCTCATAAGAAAGAGCATCCCGGCCCGGGACCAGAATGGTTTTCATATTGTATTTTCGCATCTGCAGCTTCAGCCGTACCAGAATATCCCGGGCGGTCTTGTTGGGGCAGGCATCGTACAGAATGGAATGAAACTGCTGGTTCAGGGCAGAGTAGCCCACCAGGTCCCCGGTGGTCCGGCATTGTCCCATTTGGGTGAAGATACCCTCCATCCGCTGGAACTGTTCCTCGGTAATGCAAGGCACAGCCAACCGGACAATGAACCCCTCCAGTTCCACCCTGAGCTGGAGATAATCCAATACCTCCTGGGTAGAATAACTTCGTACCTTCGCCCCTTTATTCATCTCAATGGTAACATAGGAATCGTTCTCCAACATCAATAGGGCCTTCTTGATGGTGTTCCGACTGACGTTGTATTCCTTGGACAACTCCATCTCCGGGAGACTCTCCGAAGGAGAATAGGCACCGCTTAAAATTTTTTCTTTCAAAGATTCATAGACCATAGTGGTCGGATTGGTTCGAGCCATGAGCCACCTCTATCAGTGCAATATAAAAGCACAATTGTTCAACAATATTATAGTAATTGCGTTTCGGATTGTCAAGAATAAGCCTTCAGAAGGCTGTTGTGCAAAACTGATAAAATGCACAAAATAATTCTGGTGTATCTCACAAAATCCGTTTTTTATGTCGAAATTGTCTTGACACGCAAACAATATTGCTCTACAATCAGGTCAAAGAAAAGAGATTGTTAAACAAAAGTGAATTTCAAAATAATCAATTGGAGGTTACTATGGATTATAAAGAATTAATCAAAGGAGCGTATGATTTGCATGTTCACTCTGCACCGGATGTCCTTCCCAGAAAGATGGATGACATGGATATGGCAGAGCGGATCCGGAACAGCGGAATGGCCGGCTACGCCATCAAGAGCCATTTCTTCTGCACCAGTGAGCGGGCGGAACTGATGCACAAACTGAATCCGGATGTGGATTATGTAGGCACCCTCACCTTCAACAGCGCAGTGGGCGGGATCAATCCCACCGCCATGGAAATGGCAGCCCGCAGCGGCGCCCGGCTGGTCTGGTTCCCCACCTGCGACAGTGAACATGAGCGGGCCAACACCTTTAACGGAGACCCCAACAAGAAACTGCCTTTCTGGGCCAAAATCATTCTGGACATGAAGGAAGCGGGGATCGAAGCGCCCACCGTCAACTGCCTGGATGAGTCGGGAGAATTGAAGCAGAACGTGCTGGACACTCTGGACATTATCGCCAAGTACAATGTGATCCTCACCACCGGCCACATCTCCCATGAGGAAACCTATAAACTGATCCCGGAAGCAGCAAAACGGGGCGTAAAGAACATGATCATTACCCACGTTACCTTCCCCACCACCTTCTACTCGGTGGAGGACCAGAAGATGTTTGCTTCCTACGGCGCCAAGATGGAACATTGCTACACCACATGGGCGACCGGCAAATGCCAGTGGGAGACCGTGGTGGAGCAGATTCGTGCAGTGGGACCGGAAAATGTGATCCTGAGCACCGACCTTGGGCAGCCCGCAGCAGTATACCCTGATGAGGGCATGCTGGCCTGGGCTGAGAAGCTGACTGCGGAGGGCTTTACCGCTGAGCAGATCCGCACCATGATGGTATACAATCCCCGCAAACTGCTGGGAATGGACTAATAAACACAACAAAACCAATGAAAACGAGTAAGGAGGTAAATCAAAATGATAGAGGGTAAGAAAGTCCTGGTGGTCAGCGCTCACGCAGCGGACTACGTATGGCGGGCAGGCGGAACCATTGCCAAATATCTCCGCCACGGCGCCCAGGTCCATGTGGTAGTGCTGAGCTTTGGAATTCGCGGGGAAAGCAATGACCTGTGGAAAAAGGAAGGCGCCACCTATGAAAGCGTAAAGGCTGAGCGCTATGCCGAGACCACCAAGGCTGCCGAGATCCTGGGAATCCAGAACATTGAATTCTGGGACCTGCCCGACTACCCCATGGGGCCGACCCTGCAGCAGGATGAGACCCGGGAGCGGATGATCCGCAAAATCCGGGAGGTACAGCCGGATATCATTCTGACCCACGACAAAAACGGGGAAGATATCCTTAACCCGGACCATAATGATGTGGCCAAATTCGTGTTCGCCTGCAGCATTCAGTCCAACTCCAACGGCTACCGTCTGGAGGGAACCAAAACCACAAAGCAGATGCGGCTGTTCGGGTTTGAGCCTCACCAGACCGAACTGAGCAAGTACGTACCCGGAAGCCTGATCGATATCAGCGAGGTATATGACCAGAAGGTGGCCGCCATGCAGTGCTTCAAGGCACAGAAGCACCTGATCAACTACTATACCGAGCGGGCACATCTGCGGGGCAACCATCTGCGCCGCATTTCGGGCAATAATACATACCAGTATGGGGAAAGCTTCAGCAACTTCTTCCCCGTAGCAGGAGACGAACTGGTGTAACTGCACCATAAAATATAATAAAGGAGAATTATCATGAAAAAATGGATTGCTTTGATACTTGCACTGGTCATGGCCGCCGGAATGCTTGTCGGCTGCAGCCAGGAACAGGAAACCGCTGATACCGGCTCCGAGGGCGCATCCACCGAAGGCGCAACCTCCGAGGGCAGCACTGCGGAGGATGCCTACGCCGTTTCCGGCAACATTACCCTGGGCACCGCTTCCTCCACCGGTACATTCTATTATGTAGGCGCTGCCATCGGCAATGCCGTTTCCGAAGCCGGCGAACTGAATGTTCTGGTACAGGCTACCGCCGGCTCCAACGAAAATGTGGCCATGGCTCAGAGCGGCGACATTGACATCGGCATGGCCAACAGTGATGCACTGTACGCTGCCTATAACGGCATTATGGGTTATGAAGATGCCGGCAAGCAGGACATCCAGCAGATCGCTGCCCTGTATGAGTCTCAGCTCCACGTCTTTGTCACCGAGAAGAGCGGCATCCAGGATATCAGCGAACTGAAGGGCAAGAAGGTCTGTGTGGGCTCCCAGGGAACCAGCTACCTTTTCATCAATGAAGCCATCCTGAACGCTTACGGCATCACCCTGGACGATATTACTCCCTACTATATGGACTACGCCGAAGCAGCAGAAGCCCTGGCCAACGGGGATATTGATGCAGCCTTCCAGACCGGCGGCTATCCCATCTCCGGTATCCAGCAGTACGCTGCCACCACCGCTTTCCGGATGCTGCCTCTCAGCGACGAAGTGATTGAGGAAGTCAACGCCGAGTATCCCTTTGCCACTCCCTCCACCATTCCTGCCGGAACCTATGAGAACCAGGCCAACGAGGAGGACGTCAAGACCCTGTCCTATATGACCTGCCTGTTCTGCTCCAGCAAGGCTGACGATGACCAGATTTATGCCTTTACCAAGCTGATGATGGAGACTCTGGACACCTATAAGGATACCAACAGTTCCACCCAGCAGATCTCTCCCGAGACGGTGGCAACCCAGTTCATCCCCTTTAACGCCGGCGCAGAGCGCTACTACAAAGAAGCTGGCCTGTTGGAGTGATCCTCCGGCACAATACTGAAATACAAAGGAGGAATCAACCATGAGCGACCAGCCAAAAGATCAAAGGCTTGAGACTGTGTCCAAATCAGACAAGATTTTCAACATCCTCAGCGTCGCTGTTGCCATTGCCCTGACGCTGTTCCACCTGCTTGCGGCATCCCCGCTGCTGACCCTGAACAAGACCACCCAGGCCGTGATTCACGGCGCCCTGGTCGTATCTTATTTCCTGCTGACAAAACCCATGAAGTGGAAAAAGTTATCCCGGGTAGTGGACGTTTTGTTCATTATTATTACGGCGATCACCTCTTTTGAGGTAATTGCCATGCGGAATAACAATGCAGCCTCTGCCAACCTGTACAGCCCCTTCCAGCAGTATATCTCCATTGTATTTCTGGTGGTTGCCCTGATCGTGGCGTACCGGGCCTTGGGCAAGATCCTGCCCACCCTGAGCCTGCTGTTCCTGATCTACACTTTGGTGGGACCGTATCTGCCCGGAGCATTTGCCACGGCAAACGTCTCCCTGACCCGCCTGGGCACCTACATGATGGTGAGCAGCGAGGGCTTGTTCGGCAGTGCATTGAGCACAGCGGCAAACTTTATTTTCCTCTTCGTCATCTTTGGCTCTGTGCTGGCCTTTATCGGTGCCGGTGAGTTCTTTGTGGATATTTCCTTTGCAGCCTTCGGAAAAATCTGCGGCGGACCTGCACAGGCTGCGGTGTATTCCTCCATGCTTATGGGCATGGTCAACGGCTCCGGTGCCGCCAACGTGGTGACCACCGGTACCTTCACCATTCCCCTCATGAAGAAGACCGGCTTTGACAAGGATACTGCCGGTGCCATTGAGGCAGTGGCTTCCAACGGCGGCCAGATCATGCCCCCGGTCATGGGGGCTGTAGCATTCCTGATGTCGGATGCCACCAGTCTGCCCTACACCACCATCTGCCTTGCAGCGCTTATGCCTGCAATCATGTATTACCTGACCATTTCTGTCTCTATTTTCTCCTACTCTCATAAAAACCGGATCCCGGTGAAAACCCCCGATCCCAACGCTCCTACCGTGTGGCAGATCTTCAAGCGGGGCTGGTTCTATTTCCTGCCCATTGTAACCCTGGTAGCTCTTATGATGTATGGCTTCAGCACCCAGCGTTCCGCTCTGCTGACCATCATCCTCTGTGTGGTGATCGGCCTTCTCACCAACCGGCAGAAGTTCACCCTTGAGAACCTGAAGCAGCTCTGTGTGGACTCGGCCAAGTCCATTATGACCGTATCCATCGCCTGTATGATCGCTGGTGCCATTGTGGGTGCCATCAATATCACCGGTCTGGGCCTGCGGATTTCCGGCCTGATCACTGCTCTCTCCGGCGGACATATCTTTGTCATGGGCCTGCTGACTGCCTTTGTATGTCTGCTGCTGGGAATGGGCCTGCCCACCTCCGCCTGCTACATTGTGCTGGCTGTTCTGGTAGCTCCCGCCATGATCGACCTGGGCGTGGCCACCGTCTCCGCACACATGTTCATTCTCTACTACGGCGTTATCGCTGCCATCACTCCTCCTGTGGCATTGGCCGTATTCGCAGCCATCGGTATTTCCGGCGGCGATATGTGGAAGACCGGTCTCCAGGCCGTAAAGCTGGGCGCTGCCGCCTTCGTAATTCCCTTTGTATTCCTTTATAATACAGAGCTTCTCTGCTTTGACAGCGCTACCGCCACATTCAGCTTTACACCCATGGTGGTGCTCAGTGTCTGCACTGCCCTGGTCGGCTGCTGCTTTATGGCACTGTCCCTCTTCGGCTGGTTTGGCCGTGACCTGAAGGTCCCCGAACGGATCATCCTGCTGGTGTGCGGCGTCTGTCTTATGATAAAGGAACCCCTGGTGCTGAATCTGGCAGGCTTTGTGGTAGGCGCCGGTGTTCTGATGCTGGCCATGATTTCTGGTAAGAAAGAAGGAACTCAAGCATGATTTGTGATTGTGCACCTTTGCTTCCCGAGTCGGTGATTCGGCGGGCAAAAAATCTGAATGTGCCTCTGCTGCTGGACGGCGTCAAGGCCGCCAAGATCGATATCCCCAACGGGGGCTGCATGGATATGGAAATCAATCCGGTGGAAAGGGGAATGACCGTGGTGGGGACGGCCCTGACCGTGGAAACGGACAACGGAGACAATTTCCCCATCCATGTGGCAAGCTACAGCTTTGCCGCCCAGGGCTATGTTATGGTTATTGACGGCAAGGGGTACAAGGACCGGGCCTATTTCGGAGACCTGATCATGGGTGCCTGCCAGGCTGTTGGATTTGAGGGAATGGTCATCGACGGATGCACCCGGGACCGGGACGGAAACGTAGAGCTGAATTTCCCGGTGTACAGCCGGGGGTTCATGCCCCGGGGCCCCATCAAGAAGAACGAGGGCAACATCAACACCCCCATTACCTGCGGCGGCGTAAAGGTTTGTCCCGGAGACCTGGTGGTGGGGGATTCCGACGGCGTATGCGTGATCCCCGCAGAGTACATAGAGACCGTGCTGGCGGAAGCCGAAAAGAAAAAGGCCTATGAGGATAACCGTGAGCAAACCATTGCTGCATACCGGAAAGCCAAGCAGGAGGGAACCGCCCTGCCGCAGCTGGCACCTCAGTGGGTCCTGGATATGATGAACAACAAGTAAGCAGTTTCTGGGCTGTCAAAAGCCTGCCATTTTCCGATTTTGCGAGCGCAGTAATATGTTGGCTCCGAGTTTCCGGAAAAATGTGCAGGGCCTTTTGGCAGCCCCTGCTTTTTCGGGAAGAGAGTGCTGTTGAATGTATCATGGTTTTACCACTGCCGTCAACGCAGTGATTCCGTTTTTATGTTACCTTGCCCTGGGATATGCCTGCCGGCAGTGGGGGGCAGTGGATATCCCGTTTCTGAATCGGCTGACAAAGCTGGTTTTTGCGGTCATGTTTCCCTTTATGACCTTCAACAATATCTACTCGGCCAGTGCGGACAGCATTCCCAGCGTAAAGCTTCTGCTCTTTGTGGCAGTGGGAATTCTGGCCGTGGAGGGGCTGGGCCTGGCCCTGATCCCCAAAGTGGTGAAGGAAAATCCCCGGCGGGGAGTGATCATTCAGGCTCTCTACCGCAGCAACTTTGTGCTGTTCGGCCTGCCCCTGACCGAAACCATCTACGGGCCGGACAAAACTGCGGTAGCGGCCATGCTGGTCACAGTGGTGCTGACCATCTACAATATTACCTCGGTGATCATTCTGGAACTGTTCAATGAGGAAGGAGGAAAGCTGAAGGGAAAGACACTGCTGGTCAAGCTGGTGAAAAACCCCATGCTGCAAGGCTGTTTTGTGGGCCTGATCTTCTTTTCCCTGGGAATCAAGCTTCCCCAATGCCTGGAATCCCCCATCTCCAACTTTGCCGATATGACCACTCCTCTGGCCATGTTTGCCCTGGGGGGAACACTCCAGTTTGACCGGATGCGCCGGAACGGGAAAGCCCTGCTGGCTACATTGTCTGCAAAGCTGGTCTTTATCCCGCTGGTCCTCATGCTGGCCGCCTACGGGATCGGCCTGAGAGGGATAGAGCTGTTTCTGGTGGTTGCGGTGTTTGGAACCCCGGTGGCCTCCGGCTCCTATCCCATGGCCATGAACATGGGAGGGGACGGGGAACTGGCCGGCCAGATGGTGTTTGCCAGCACGGTTCTGTCGGTGGTCACAATGTTTCTCTGGATTTTCCTGCTGGGAGTGATCGGCTGGCTGTAGAAAAAGAACGGCGCGCCGGATGCTCATGGACGCTTATAATTGATTCAAAAGCGGAGCCTCTGGGGGAGGTTCCGCTTTTTTGCCCGTGGAAAAGCTTTGGAGGGGCGGAAACATTCCGGAGATATTCTTTGTTTAAACTGTTTTTAATGAAAGAACCAGGGAGGATAGGGAACGGATTTTATCCTGATTTTGCCGGCCCGTGCAGTTACGACTGCCGGCCGGGTCTGTCTCTGGCTGGAGGAAGAATATGAGGAAAAACCGGGAAAATGATATTTGTGTGAGAAAATTGTGAAAAAATGTTACAGTGAGCCGGGTGTACGGGGTAGAAATATGATACACTTAAAACAGCATTATGCCCTTTGGGACCGGAAAAGGAACGGCCCAAAAACAGAAAGGACGTGACTGTAGTGAAAAAATGTTTGAATCTTCTTGCACTGGTTTTGGCAATGGCGCTGGTATTTACCGGATGCAGCCTCAGCGACCTGGGCCTGAAAGAGGAGGAGCCTCAGCTCACTGGTGAGGTAGGCGATACCTTTGAGACCATGTTCTTTGACTTCTCTGTGGACGAGGTATCCAGCCCTGAAGAATATGACGGCTATACCCCCGCAGAGGGCAACCGCCTGGTAGTCTGCAAGGTTACCATAACCAACACCTTTGGCGAACCTCTTCCCATGTTTGATACCGACTTCCAGCTCCAGTGGGGCAGCGGCGATGAGGACTACGCCTGGGCAGTGGACGCTTTCAACGACAGTCTCATGCCTTTGGAGTGGGAACTTCTCACTGGAGATACCGCTACTTATGAAATGCTGTTCGAGGCTCCCGCCGATGTGGACCGGTTCATGTTGGTTTACCTGGAAATGTACACCGATGCCGACGGCAACGATGGGGAAGGCGACCTGTACAACGTGAACTTCTCGGTCTGAGCCCGGAGACTTTCTTAGGAGAAAATCCCTATGAGTAAAAGGATAACGGTTTTTCTCCTGACCACCCTGCTTGCTCTGGCCGCTGCCTGCCCGGCGCTGGCCAATATGGCGGCTCCCCGCCCTTCAGATGTGGGAACCACTGTGACCTTTGAAAAAAATCAGGATATTGCAGTCACGGCGGAGACGCTGGATATCCGGGTGGAGGGCGCCAAGGCCCAGATCCGGGCAGAGTACACCATGAAAAATACTGCCGGGGAGCAGATTTCCACTCCTGCCATGTTCCTCTGTCCTGACCAGGAAGAGGGGAGCGTCCGGGTCACGGCCCGGGAAGAACCGCTGGAGTTCCGGGTAGAAGAATATGCCCTGAGCTACGACAGCCGAGTGGAAACCGAAAGTTGGGAGTATGCGGTGCTGAGTTCCGGCGAAGCGGCTTCCCCAAACAGGGAAACGGTTTGGGCCATCTCCTTCCAACTGGATTTTGATCCGCAGGAAGAGTATGTTGTGTCGGTGGAGTACACCTACGCGTTGGGCGGATATCCGGAATATGACTTTGATGTGAAGGATGGCCGGATCGAGTATTATCTTCTCCCGGCGGCTGGCTGGAAAGACTTCGGGAGTCTGACCATCAACCTGTACCTGGACAAGGATATGCCGGTGATCGCTTCCTCCAGCCTGCCCTTTGAAAAGGTGGGGAGCAGAACCTACCAGTATGTTTCACAGGGCCTTCCGGAGGAGGACCTTTCCATTACCATTGAGGAAAACGGATTCCAAAAAATCTTCAGCACCCTGCGGAGTCCCTACCTGAGGATGACGCTCCTGCTCTTCGCTCCCTTTGTCCTTGTGGCGGCGGGAGTCGTACTTCTGGTGGTCCTGATACGGAGAAAGCGTAAAACAAAATAAAAGCAATGCCGTCAAGAAGGCTTCTTCCTGGCGGCATTGTTTTTTGCAGAAAAACACAAAGGGCAGAACAGACCCGAAAAGGGAAAAGACAGGGGAACCACGGGATTTGCGGGACCTGCAAGTTTATATTTTGCATCCGAAGTGAAAAGAAATTCATCCCGGGAAAAACAGCTTTTTTAAAGTATTATTAATACAAAAAGCAAGAAAGCAAGAAATGAGCAAATAATACCAATTTCGCCTTGACGGTTCCTGGCGATTTGTGTAATATTATATAAGCTGTCTGTGAGGCGAATCTAAAAGTCCGCCCCACAGAGAAAGCGAAAGAAATATGAGAAGGGATCGAATATCGTGGACAAAAAAGACTTCCAACCTTATGTTCCCGCCGATAAAGTTCTGCCTGAATTTACAGCAGTCTCCATTACTCTGGGCTGCATTCTGGCAGTGGTCTTTGGTGGAGCAAACGCTTACCTGGGTCTGCGGGTAGGCATGACCGTTTCAGCTTCCATTCCGGCTGCCGTTATTTCCATGGGCATTATCCGGAAGGTTCTGCGCCGTGACTCCATTCTGGAGAACAACATGGTACAGACCATCGGCTCTGCCGGTGAATCTGTGGCTGCCGGCGCCATTTTCACTCTGCCCGCCCTCTTTATGTGGGCCAAGGAAGGGCTGTGTGACGTGCCCTCTCTGGTAGAGATCGGGCTGATCGCCCTGTGCGGTGGCGTTCTGGGCGTACTCATGATGATCCCTCTGCGCAGCGCTCTGATTGTTAAGGAGCATGGCTCTCTGGCTTACCCCGAAGGACAGGCTTGTGCTGAGGTCCTGATCGCCGGTGAGGAGGGCGGTGCAAAGGCATCTACCGTATTCTCCGGCCTGTTCATCGCTGCCCTGTACAAGTTTGTGGCTGACGGCCTCAAGATCTTCCCCAGCGAAATCACCTATGACATTCCGGTGTACAAAGGCTCCGGTGTTGGCATCGATGTTCTGCCCGCTCTGGCCGGTGTAGGTTACATCTGCGGACCCCGGGTATCTTCCTACCTGTTTGCCGGCGGCGTTCTGGGCTGGCTGGTGCTCATGCCCCTGATGCTCCTCTTCGGCAGTGAGACCATCCTCTTCCCCGTCACCGATATGACCATTGGTCAGCTGGTGGCTGAGAACGGCGTTTCCGCCCTGTGGGGCAACTACCTGCGCTACATCGGCGCCGGCGCCGTGGCCTGCGGCGGTGTGCTGAGCCTGGTCAAGTCTCTGCCCCTGATCATCCGGACCTTCAAGGATTCCATGGGCTCCTTCGGTAAGGGCGGCGCCAACAACGGCCTGCGTACCGAGCAGGATATCCCCATGCCCATTGTTCTCATCGGCGTTCTGGTGATCGCTCTGGTTCTGTGGCTGGTTCCTGCCATCCCCCTGAACTTCTTCACTGCACTGATCGTTATTGTCTTTGGCTTCTTCTTTGCAACCGTGTCCTCCCGGATGGTTGGTCTGATTGGTTCTTCCAACAACCCCGTATCCGGCATGGCCATTGCAACCCTGCTGATCTCTACCATCCTGCTCAAGTCCACCGGTATGGACGGCAGCGCTGGCATGGTGGCAGCCATTGTTATCGGCGGCATCATCTGTGTCATCGCAGCTATCGCCGGCGATACTTCTCAGGACCTGAAGACTGGCTTCCTGGTAGGTGCTACCCCCAAGAAGCAGCAGATCGGCGAAATCATCGGTGTGGCAGTTTCCTCTGTTGCCATCGGTGGTATCCTCTACCTCCTGTCCATGGCTTGGGGCGGTTACGGCTCTGCTGACCTGCCCGCTCCTCAGGCTATCCTGATGAAGATGCTGGTGGAAGGCGTTATGGGCGGCAACCTGCCCTGGAACCTGGTCTTTGCCGGTGTGTCTATCGCTATTATGGCAGAGGTTCTGGGAATCCCCGTACTGCCCTTCTCCCTGGGTCTGTACCTGCCCATCTACCTGTCCGTTCCCATTATGCTGGGCGGCCTGCTGCGGCTGGTTCTGGAGAAGCGGAAGTATGCTTCTGACAAGGAAAAGAACGGTGTGGTTCAGTCCGGCGTTCTCTACTGCTCCGGCCTAATCGCCGGCGAAGGCATTGTGGGCATCCTGCTGGCCATCCTGGCCATCATCCCCTTCGGTGCTGGCTATGTAAGCGATGCAATCAACATCAGCGACATCTTCAGCATTGGCAAGATCGGCGGCCTCGTCGTATTTGCTGCCCTGCTGGTAACCATTTATCTGTTTGCCACCAAGGAACAGAAGAAGACTAAGTAATAACCAGTATTGTCTTTTCTCAAACAGGGCTGTATACTAGTGTATACAGCCCTGTTTTGTATTAAAGTATAGGAGAATGACCATGCCTAAGAAGCAGAAGAATTATCTGGACTTTGTGCCGCTGACCAATCCTCAGAATACCTGGAGCGAGGACGAGCAGGGAATCGTTACCGTCCACATGGTGCACCGGGGTTTTTATGCGGGAATTGCCCAGAAGTTCTTCCACACGCCCCGTGTCAGCCACATCAAGCTGGACGAGTATGGCAGTTTTCTGTGGAAGAAAATTGACGGAGTAAAAACCGTGGGGGAACTTGCCCTTCAAATGAAGGAACAGTTCGGCCAGCAGGCCGAGCCTCTGTATGACCGGCTGGTCAAATATATGCAGATTCTCTACAATAACAAGTTTATCCTCTACAAAGGAAAGGATAAGGTGAAGGAAGGATGAGCACACCGCAGATCATTCTGGGGATCCTTCTGTTTGCCCTGGTGACCGCTGTTCTGTATGTCTGGGGACTTCGCAGAAGCATGACCCAGAATATGGATATGGAGCAGCTTCTTCTCCGCAAATGTGCAGGCAAGGTGGTCAAGTACCTGAAAAAGAACGAGACCATCACCCAGAAGGAAATTTCCCGGCTGGTTCGGGACATCCAGGTAGGACTGTTCTGGTCCCGGAAACGGCTTCGGGTGGCATCTCCCGGTCCCTTCGCCAAAAAATTGGCCAATTATATGCTGGAACAGCAGCTGGTGGAGGAAGTCCGCCAGGGATGCTACCGGCTGAAAGTATAAATCCACTGTTGAGAGAGGAGTACAAAAACCATGAACGTACTGGAAAACCTTCAACCCCAATCCATTTTCACCTTCTTTGAGCAGATGTGCTCCATTCCCCACGGTTCCGGGAATACCAAGGCCATCAGCGACTGGTGCGTGAATTTTGCAAAGGAGCGGGGCCTGGAATACCATCAGGACGCCGACAACAACGTCATTATCATCAAGCCCGCCACCCTCGGCTATGAGGATGCTGAGCCAGTGATCCTCCAGGGACACCTGGATATGGTCTGCGAGAAGGAGCCCGGCTGCACCAAGGATATGGCCAAGGAAGGCCTGGACCTGGTCGTGGAGGGTGACTTCATCCGTGCTCAGGGCACCACCCTGGGCGGTGATGACGGAATCGCCGTTGCCATGGCTATGGCAGTGCTGGACTCCACTGAGCTGGCCCATCCCCGGATCGAGGCTATCTTCACCGTTGATGAGGAGATCGGTCTGCTGGGCGCCGTCAGCCTGGACGTGAGCCCCATCCGTGGCCGCAAGATGATCAACATGGACTCTGAGGTGGAAGGTGTCTTTACCGTCAGCTGTGCCGGCGGCAACGCCACCACCTGCACCCTGCCTGTAAGCCGGGAAGCCTTTGAAGGAACTGCCCTGCGGGTGACTGTGGGCGGCCTGACCGGCGGACACTCCGGCACTGAAATCGACAAGGGCCGTGCCAACTCCAACATGCTTATGGGCCGTGTCCTCCAGGCTGCCGCCCATGTTGCCCAGCTGCGGGTGGATACCGTCAGCGGCGGACTGAAGAGCAACGCCATTCCTGTGGAGACCACCGCTGTTGTGGTTGTGTCTGATGCAGAAGCTGTGAATAAGGCCTGTGATGAGATGGCCGCTATCCTCCAGAACGAGTACCACACCACCGACCCGGGCCTGTTTGTTACTGTGGAGGCTGCTCAGGCTTCCGGGCAGCCTGCCGATGCCCAGACCACCGGCCGTATTATCTGCATGCTGACCTGCCTGCCCAACGGAGTGCAGGCCATGAGCGCCGACATCCCCGGCCTGGTCCAGACCTCCCTCAACCTGGGCATTCTCGCCTGCGGGGAAAAGGAACTGAAAGGTGTGACCAGCCTCCGCAGCTCTCTGGATTCCCAGAAGGAGATGCTCAAGGAGCGGCTGGCCTGCCTGATGGAACAGCTGGGCGGCACTGTGGCCTTTGAAGGAGATTACACCGGCTGGCAGTATCAGGAGAATTCTCCTCTCCGTGAACTGATGGTAGAGGTGTTCCGTGAGCAGTACGGCTACGATCCCAAGGTGGAAGCCATCCATGCAGGTCTGGAGTGCGGACTGTTCGCAGGCAAACTCCCCGGACTGGACTGCGTTTCCATTGGCCCCGACCTGCTGGAGATTCACACTCCCCGTGAGCGGATGAGCATTGCTTCCGTTCAGCGGACCTGGAAGCTCCTCACCGAGGTGCTCCGTCGTTCCAAGTAAGAGAACCATACAAAAAAGGAGGACCCTCCAGGGTCCTCCTTTTTGATTTTTTCGGTAAATCCCTTTGGGCAGAGGGACTCTTGTGAAAGAACTTGCCTTCACCCGATAATGAAAAAGCCTTTTCTGCTTTACACGAAGAGGCAGAATTTTACCATTTTGTTCTTTTGGTATATACGCAGTAAGACTTTGCATTTCAGCTTGCCCGACTTAAAGAAAAAGTTTTATCCCAGTGTCCAGCGGAGCCCTGAAAAGAACCTTATTTTACTATTAAGTGCCGCTGAAAATCTGGATTTATTCCCGCTCCCATGATAGAATTGGTACAAGAAACCTGGCTGGAAAAATCAACTAAGGAGGCGCTTTGTCCTATGCTGACTCCGAAAGAAGAACGGATGCTGCGGAAATACTACTCCAGAGCGGCCACATCGCTGGCTTTCTTTTTGGCCTCTTTGCTCAGTCTGGTGCCCTGGGTTCTTTCCATTATGATCGGAGACATTGTGTTTGAAAGCCCGGTATCCAATGATCTGAGCATCTATTCCCTGTTGATAATACTGGTCCTATATATGGGAATTTTTATCTATCAGGTGTTTAGCGTCATTCTGGGACTTCGGGGAAAAAAGTGGGCTGCCGTAGTGGAAAAGGCCCGGGTGGCAGTGGCCCAGAAGGACTATTCCTCCCAGGCCTCTGCGGTAATAGCGCTTAACGCCCTGGGAAGTCTGATGAACTTCTCCCGTAACGAAAAAGTGAGGGATGCCGGAGATGCTGCCAAGATAGCGGGAGGAATTGTGGGCAGCGTTATGATTTTCGGCATGATGTCTGAAGCCAGGGCCAACATAAAAAAGGTGGCGGATGCCCTGGAAATACGGCTTCCCTCCGCAAAGCGCCAGGTTCTGGTCATAGCGATTTTGCCCCTGCTGTTGATTATCGGGACCAGCATACCCCACTATATACAGGCGGCGGCCTATACCAACAATGCCAGACGGGTGGCCTACAGCGCTGTGGGAGAGGTGGCGAAATCTTTCCAGGATGTGTGCGGGTATGTCCATTACGATGACCCCAGGGAAGATTACCGTGACTATGGCTACAGCGTGTGGGGGTATGTAAAGGACATAGGAGAGGACTACAACAGCTATATATCCGTGGAGATCGATAACGAGGGGTATGTCACTGAGGTAAGTTACCAGCATGAGGTGGATATTGCCCTGTCCAAGGAGGAAAACCTGGACACTGCCCAAAGCAACTTTGCAACCCTCAATGCCGCTTTCAGGCAGGCGGACGTAAAGGTAAGGTCGGATAATCTGCTCTGCGAAGATTTGATCCGGGAAGATTTCCGGGAGCTCTTTGAAGAAAACACATATTATGAGAGCCTCGACCTGGAATATGAGGATCTGAGAATGTATGTGGACTATTATACCGAGCCGGAGGAGGAATTTGACCAGTATACCGATCCCCGCATTTACGTTTACATCCGGAGTATAGAGTGAATTCCAGCATGGAAGAAAAAGAGCCCCCGGCCCAAAGACCGGGGGCTTTGCATTTTCCTAAATTGGTAAGAGGTGCCCTGCCGCTGCAGGCACAGGAACTAAAAGCGGGAGGGCGGCTGCAGCTTCAGGCCGTTCCTTAAAGCAAGCTCTTCGGCGGCAATGCGGGAAATCCTTTTTTCAGCGTAGCCGAAAAACTGCTTAAAAGATTCACAGTAATAGTTTCGGGTCTCTCCGTTTTCTGCGCTGTACCAATCCCGCTTGCAGCCACCGGAGCAAAGGTGCTTCCAGGAGCAGCTTCCGCATTCCGGAGGGATTTTTAACCCATCCTCTAAAAAGTTGGAAGCAAGTTTGCTCTGCCGCAACTCCTTCAGAGCGGTTTGGCGGATATTTCCCAGTTTCCACTGATCCAATACATAAAAATCGCAGGGATAAATGCTTCCGTCCGCCTCAGCCACGCAATAAGCACCGCACTGCCCGCTGGTCGCACAGGTGGAAGAAGGCAGTCCCATGGCCAGATGCACATAGTCTTCGAAAAGACGAATGCTGACATACTGCCCGGTTTCCCAGTCACGATACCATTGGTCAAAAAGGGAACACAGAAATGTTCCGTAGTCACGAGGGGTAAGGGACCAGGGCTGCCCTCCTCGTTTTTCACCAATGGGGTCAAGACAGGGAATAAATTGAAAATGTTTGATTCCGGTCTTTTTCAGGGCGTGGTAGGTGCGGACGGCACTTTTCGCACAGCGCTTGGTAACAACACAGAGCAGATTGCAATCTGCCCCTGCGGTTTTCAGAAGTTGAATGTTTTTCTGGATTCGCTGCCAGGTACCTTTTCCCGCAGGGTCCAGGCGGAACTCATCGTGGAGCGCTTTATCACCGTCCACTGAAATACCTACCAGAAAATGGTTCCCGGTGAGAAATGAAGCCCAGTCCTTATCTATTCCATAAGCATTGGTCTGGATTGCGTAGCTGACCGGAATATTGCTGACATTTTCCTCTTTTACGATTTTGACAAACGTTCTGAAAAAATCCAGGCCGGCCAGGGTGGGTTCACCCCCTTGAAAGGCAATCCCCAGACCGCCCTGGGACCCGGCGGCATCAAAGGACTGCTGAATCAGCAGTCGGGCGGTGTCCGGGGACATGATACCCATATCCGATTGAGTGCGGTTGGCAGCTTCATCCTGATAAAAGCAATAACGGCAGCGCATGTTGCAGAGGCTGGAGGCCGGTTTTATCAACAGGTTTATGTAGGGCATGGCAGTTACCTCCTAGCGGGTGTGCCGGTAGCAAAGATCCAAAAAGCGGTTCATTGATGCAGTGAGATACTTTTCCTTGTGCCAGACTGCAACCCGGCGGCGTTTTAGCAGATTCCCCTCAATGGGGCGGATGCAGAGCCGACCGGAGTGCAGGGAATCTTTTACCCGGGCTTCGGGCAAAATTGCAACGCCCAACCCTTCTGCAGCGGCCCCCAGAAGAGCATCTGTGCTGATGCTTTCCCAGGCTATATGATAGGGAAGGTTGCGGACTTTCAAGGCAGTGTGCAAAACGGTGCGGGCTGTACTGCCCACTTCCCGGACAAGAAGGGGCACCTTTGACAAATCTTCCAGGGAAACCGTTTCCTTTTCTGCCAAGGGATATGCGGGGGCCATTACTGCACAGAGGTAGTCGCTCCCGATTTCTTCCGTATGCAGATCAGGGGATGCGGGAGCATCCTCCATGAGGGCCAGATCCAGGCGGTTTTCGCACAGAGCGGTGGCAAGGGAATCACCGTTTGCCACAGTTACCTTCAGCTCCACACCCGGATTTTCCTCCAGAAACCGGCGTGTCAGCCCGGGAAGAACGGTGTCTCCAAGCGTTACCGTTGCACCTACCCGAATGTATCCCAGAGAATCCCAATTTCGCAGTCCGGTTTCGATTCTCTCAAAGGAGTCCAGCAGCTGAAGGACCTGAGGATACAGCCGCCGTCCGCTTTCGGTGGGAAAAATACGGTGATACATCCGTTCAAACAAACGGGTCCCGTAATAATCTTCTAGTTCCCGAATGGCCCGTGTTACTGCAGGCTGGGTCAGGTGCAGCTCTTCGGCAGCACGAGTAATGTTTTCAAAACGGTATACTTCGGCAAAAATACGCAGATGACGAATGGTCACAATTGATCCCTCTTTCTGTCAGAAGCTAAAGTGTATTACCTTCATAAGAAATCATCATTTTACCCGGGGAGACGAATGTTGTATGATAGAAGCAGAATGGAAAAGGAGGATAAAAATGAATCCGCATGATGGTTCCCGGACTAGGGCTGAGCGGCTGCGAGCCCTGTTTTTGGGCACGCTCTATATCAGTGCCTTTACCTTTGGAGGCGGTTTTGTAATCGTCACCTTTATGAAAAGAAAATTTGTGGATGAGCTGCACTGGATCGACGAACAGGAAATGCTGGACATGGCAGCACTGGCGCAGTCTTCTCCGGGGGCGATTGCAGTCAATGCAGCGATCCTTGTGGGGTGGAACGTGGAGGGCGCCCTGGGAATGATCGTTGCCGTTATAGGCACCATCATCCCTCCCATGGTGATCCTTTCGGTTATCTCTTTCTTTTATGCTGCGTTTGCAACCAATGCGTATGTTGCGCTTGTCCTGAAAGGAATGCAGGCCGGTGTGGCGGCCGTGATCCTGGACGTTGTATGTGATTTGGGGGAGAATGTGCTGAAAACCAAGTCGGTCGTTTATATTGGATTGATGATCTTGGCGTTCCTTGCAAACTCCGTTTTTGACATTAACGTAATAGCCATTATTCTGGCAGCGGCAGCATTCGGCGTGGTACGGGCATTGATTCATTCAGGAAAGGCGTCAAAACAATGATTTACTTACAGCTTTTTGCCAGTTTTTTACAGGTGGGCCTTTTCAGTGTAGGGGGCGGATACGCCGCCATGCCCTTGATACAGAATCAAGTGGTAGAACTTCATCCCTGGCTGACCTTACAGGAGTTTACGGATCTGATCACCATCGCTGAAATGACTCCCGGCCCCATTGCGATCAACTCTGCCACTTTTGTGGGAATTCGGATCGCAGGAATTCCCGGAGCGATTGTTGCCACTTTGGGATGTATCACCCCATCCCTCATCCTGGTTTCTCTTTTGGCCTATGTTTATAAAAAATATCGGGATATTTCCGTTCTGCAAAATGTCCTGTCCTGTCTGCGCCCTGTGGTGGTGGCCCTGATTTTCGGAGCAGGACTTTCGATCCTTTCCATGGTTCTGTTCAATGGCCAGGCACCCGGGATGGAGGAAGTCAACTGGATCGGTGCAGGAAGTTTTGTGGGGGCATTTGTTCTCCTGAAAAAGTTCAAATGGAATCCCATCCTGACCATGTGCCTGTGCGGGGGAGTGGGGCTGATACTGAATCTTTTGATCTTCCCGGCGTAACTGCCCCGCTGCAGGATATGCAGGTCTTTAAAGTTTAGATTATTATAAACATCTGCGAAAATCCGGTCAATGGAAAATTTAGACCGTTTTTTGTAGATAAACGCCTTTGGACAGATGAAAACCAAAACCCGGAAGCTTCCCCGCAGGCTGGTGTCTCGTTGACAGTGGGAAGCGGGGGCGTTATGATGAAACCATTCCAAAAGGGGAGGAACAGCCATGAAAAAGCACCCCAGTGTAGTATCGGTGTTCTGCGGCTTTGGGCTGGCTATTTTGGGGATGGTTATGCTGGCGCTGGGAGGGGTGTTGACAAACATTACAGCCCAGAATGAGCTTCGCATGCACTTTGTAGAGCGGGTGAATGCGGCAAACCAGGTGGTGACGGACCTGAGTGATCTGGACGATACTTTCAATGAATATCGCCGGACCTGGGCAGAAGAGGAAAAACTGGTGTATCAGGCCTATTGTGATCAGTTGAATCAGGATTTGACGGATTACAGTGCCCTTTGCGCAGAGGTCAGTTCCACGCAAAACTATATCCGCCGGATCCGCAACTTTAACGAGTACCAGCAGGAACTGGTAAACACGGTAAGCGAAAATCCGGAGCAGCTCTACGCCATATCCGGATATATTTCCACTGCCATCAAACTGCACCAGCAGCAGGCCAGAGAGATGGCGCAGACAGACCTGAGTGTCAGCAGTGCTGAATTTGAAGATGCATATTCTGCCCTCAGGGGGCGGATACTGGTTATCCTGGCTGCTCTGGCAATATTGGCCCTGGCGCTTCTGACCCTGATGCTGAAAACATATTGGTCTACCGTCAGGATCCTGGCAGATGTGGACCGTCATTTTCAGGAGCTGTCCCAGGCACGGTGGGATGTACCGGACCTTGCCGAGAGCGGCTGGCGGGAATTTGCCATGCTGTCCGGAATGATCAATACCCTGAAGCACCGGATCAAGGAATATATCGGACAGATTGAAGCAAAAGCCCAGCTGGAAAAGCAGCTCCATAAGGAACGGCTTTTGAACGAACAGCAGCACTCTATGCTGGTTACCGCACAAATGTCTGCGCTGCGGGCCCAGGTGAATCCGCATTTCCTGTTTAACGCATTAAATCTGATTGGTGTTACGGCCCTTGTGGAAAGCAGCGAATCGGTAATGCAGATGGTGGAGTCTGTGGGAAATATCCTTCGGTATTCCCTGTACAGCAACGGAATCATGACACTGCTGGATGATGAAGTGGAAATCGTACGCCAGTATCTGTCCTTGCAAAAGCGCCGGTTTGGAGATATGCTGACGACCGAAGTGCGAAATGAACTGGAAGGGGAGGATTATACCATCCCTTCCATGACCATTCAGCCCTTGGTGGAGAATTGCTTTAAGCACGCTTTCGGAAATAAAAAGCAGCTTCACATTCGGGTGTTCATTGCTCTTGACGAGGACGACATCCAGATCAGTGTCACAGACAACGGGGTGGGCTTTGACCCAAAACATAAAACCGGAGGTATTGGCCTGAACAATATTCGCCGGCGGTTGGCCCTGCAATACGGGGAAGAACGTGCCAGGATGGAGATCGAGAGCGAACCGGACAAGTTCTCTACGGTCACACTGTATATCCCTGTGGATAAGGAGAAGGTATGAAAGTTCTGATCGTGGAGGATGAACTGTTGGAGAGTGCCGCCCTGGTGCGCATTCTGGAAACTCGATACAGCGGAAAATTTTCCCCCATTCTCACTGCCCGGGACGGAGAACAGGCGGTGGAATTGGCACTGAGGGAAAAGCCGGCCCTGATACTGATGGATATCAATCTGCCGGCACTCAGCGGGGTGGAGGCGGCACACAAAATCGTGCAGCAGCTGCCGGACATTAAGCTGATCATGGTGTCGGCCTATTCGGATTATGAGCACCTGCGGCAGTCCATGCGAAACCACGCTGTAGATTATATTGTAAAACCGTATTCGGTGGAAACATTATGTGAGGCTGTGAACCGGGTATTGATGGAACAGCCGGAGAATGAGTTGTACGGGCGGGCCGCCGTTGTGGAGCAGGTAAAGAAATACTTGCAGGAGCACTATGCGGAAGATGTGACTTTGCAGCAGGTGGCCAGCAGAGTTAACCTGGACAAAAGCTATCTGGGACGGATATTTTGGGAGGTGTCCGGGGTAACCGTAATGGGGTACCTGAAAGAGGTCCGCCTGACCCATGCCAAAGAGCAGCTGCTTCGGGGCAGGCCGGCTGCAGAGGTGGCCATAGCGACTGGTTTTGGAGATCCGGCCTACTTCAGCCGGTACTTTAAACAGACTGTGGGATGCACTCCCACACAATACCGTAAAGATACACAAACTTAAAAAGCAGGGGAAACTTTTGAACAAGATACACAAAAGTTTTCCCTGCTTTTTTACAATAGAAGTGAAAATGTCGATTTTTGTAAAGGAAGAGTCGATTTTCTTCATGGGAAGAATATCAGGATTCTGTTAAGATAGAACCATCGACAGTGCGCACTGACAAAGAGAAATTAGGACACCTGAAGGGAGACAAAATGATGAAACGATTCTTAGCACTTGCGCTTTCCGCAGTACTTGCCCTTTCCTTGACCGCCTGCGGTTCCTCCACACCTGAACCTACCGCTTCTGAGGCTCCGGAAGCTTCCAATACCACGACCGATTCCGGTGAAAGCTATGTACTGAAGTTTGCTTTGCAGAACGGTGAGAATCATCCTCTTTGCCAGGGCGTGGCAAAGTTTGGAGAGATCCTTGCAGAAAAGACGGATGGACGGATTACCCTGGAACTGTACTACAGCGGTGCGCTGGGCGACAAGGCCACCACTGTACAGGGAATGCAGACCGGCACCATTGACGGAGCAATGCTCATGTCCGGCGTTATTGCAGACTATGGCTGCGATGACCTGCGGGTTTTCACCCTGCCCTATCTGTTTGATTCTGTAGCTCATGCCAGAGCTTTTGAAGCCAGCGAAAGCGGTCAGGCTCTGCTGGACACCGTTCAGTCTTCCGGCAGCAAGATGGTGTGCATCGGCACATATCAGGAATCTGCCCGGAACTACTTCTTCACCGACAAGGAAGTACGGACTCCTGAGGACATGAAGAATCTCCAAATCCGCTGCCAGGAAGGTTCCGTATATTACGATTCCGTTGAAGCTCTGGGCGCTTATGCACAGTCCGTGGCATTCTCTGAGCTGTACAGCGCATTGCAGTCCGGTGTTGTGGACGGAGCTGAGCAGCCCCTGTCCGGCTTTGTAAACAACGCATTCCAGGAAGTAAGCAAGTACTATGTGATGGACCAGCATGAGATCAGCCCCAACCTGATTCTCTTCTCTGAAATCACCTGGAACAAGCTGTCCGCAGAGGACCAGGAAATCATCAAGGAAGCTTTCAACGAGTCCGTTCCTTACTTTGAGGAACTGTCCGATGCCAAGGATGAAGAGTATCTCCAGACCATCAAAGATTCCGGTGTAGAGATTATCGATGTGGATGTGGCTGAGTGGCAGGAAGCCTGCTCCAGCGTATACGACACCTACGGTGAGGAGTTCACCGATATCATCAACCAGATCAAAGAAACTAAATATTGATTTGGCGGTCGCTTTTGGACGAATAAACCCGGGCGGGCGGCTTTCGAGTCCGCCCGCCCTTTCTGTTGGTGAAATATTATGAGTCAGGAACAAAACAACGAAAGAAAATGGATGGCTCATGTGGAGCGAGCGGCAGACCTGATTTCCAGAGGGATGATGCTCCTGTGCATAGCTGTTTTTGCAGTAATGGTGTTCTCTGTTTCCTATGGCGTGGTCGGGCGGTATATCTCCTTTATCCATAACCCGCGCTGGACACAGGAACTGGCAATTCTGTGTATGGTATGGCTGTGCTTTCTGGGCGCAGGTTATGCCATTAAAGAAGGACTTCATGTAAGAATGACCATCATTAACTTTTTGGTGCCCGAAAAGGCAGGAAAGGTGCTGCACATGCTGGCTTATGTGCTGCTGCTGGCCGTTAATGTATTTTGGGTGGTCTATGGAATGCAGCTGGTTATTGCTACCGGCACAGCCCGGATGGCTGCTACCGGCTGGCCGTTGAGCCTGACATACCTTTCGGTGGTAATTGGCGGCTTTTACGGTGCAGCCATGTCGGTGTACCGTCTTTTGAAGGGGGGCTGGTAAGATGGAAACGGTAGCAATTGGTATTTTGCTGGGTGTATTTTTTCTGCTGATTTTTCTGGGCGGACACATTTCCTATTCCATGATGGCAGCCAGCGCGGTTACTATCCTGTATCTGGGACTTTCTCCCACACAGGTGATCAATACGCTGGTAGACGGCGTGGATGGTTTTACTTTTCTGGCCATTCCCTTCTTTATTTTGGCGGGCGATATTATGGCACAGGGCGGTATCAGTGACCGTCTGATCATGCTGGCGGATGCGCTGGTAGGCTGGATGCGAGGCGGCCTGGCCATGGTCAATATTGTGGCATCCTTGTTCTTTGGCGGCATTTCCGGCTCGGCTACAGCCGATACTGCTTCTCTGGGAGCCATCCTTATTCCTATGATGCGCAAGCAAGGGTATGATGATGAATTCTCTGCCGCTGTTACCATGACCAGCTCTGTGCAGGGAATGCTGATTCCTCCCAGCCACAATATGATTATTTACGCTATGGCAGCCGGCGGACTGTCCGTCAGTGCCCTGTTCATGGCTGGAATTGTCCCTGGTGTTCTGCTGGGCGTGGCCCTGATGATTTTCAGCTTCTATCTGTCGGTCAAACGCAACTATCCCAAGGGCAATCCCTTCTCTCTCCGAACTCTGATCAAGGCTGTGGGCAAGTCCATTTGGGGCTTGGGCACCGTGCTGATCGTGGTGGTGGGCGTAGTAGCCGGTGTATTCACCGCTACCGAATCCGCAGCAATTGCCTGCCTGTACGCCCTGGTGGTGTCCATGCTGGTATACCGGGAACTGAGCTGGAAACAGCTGCTCAATGTTCTGAAAAGCAGCATCAAGACCCTGTCCACCGTGTTGATCCTCATTGCGGCTTCCGGTCCTTTCGGATTCTGCATTACCTATCTGAAAATCCCCGCATTGGTGGTTGATGGCCTGCTGAGCCTGACCGACAGCAAATTTGTCCTGCTGCTCCTTATCAACCTGGTTATCTTGCTGCTGGGTATGATTCTGGGAATGGCATCCATCATTGTCATTACTACTCCCATCATACTGCCCATCCTTCTGAGCATCGGGGTAAGCCCCATCCAGTTCGGCGTTATGCTGATCCTGAACTGTGGTATTGGTCTGATCACCCCGCCGGTAGGTGGAGTACTCTTTATTGGAAGCGGCTTGACCGGAAAATCTATTGAACAGCTGACCAAACATACCTTCCCCTTCCTGATCGTTATGCTGATCGTTCTGCTTTTGATTACCTACATTCCGGCTCTGTCCCTGGCTCTGCCTCAGGCACTGGGACTCTTGTAAGGAGGATCTTTTATGAGCGAACGCAAAAATGTGTTGATGATCTGCACTGACCACTGGTCGGGTTCTCTGCTTGGCTGTGAGGGCAGATCTGACATTATGACACCGACTCTGGATTACCTGGCAGAGCACGGCGTGCGCTTTGATAACTTTTACAGCGAATGCCCGGTGTGTATCCCTGCCCGGCGGACCATGATGACCGGTTTGACTCCCCGTACCCATGGGGACCGGGTCTATTCCGACAGAATGACCATGCCGGATGTCACCACCCTGGCACAGGCTTTCCGTAATGCAGGCTACCAGACCTGCGCAGTGGGAAAGCTTCATGTATATCCTCAGCGAAACCGTATCGGCTTTGATGACGTGCATTTGCTGGAGGAGGGACGATATGAGTTCGGAGTGGTGGATGACTACCAGATCTGGCTGGGTGAGAATGGCTATCTGGGGCAGGAATTTATGCACGGGATGGGAAACAATAACTATCTGACCCGTCCCTGGCATCTGGACGAGCGGGCCCATCCCACCAACTGGGTGACCATGGAAATGATGCGTCAGATCAAGAGAAAAGACCCGACCCGTCCCGCATTCTATTTCTGCTCATATCCTTTCCCGCACCCGCCTCTGGCTCCGCTGCAATCTTTCCTGGATATGTACCGGGAGGATGAGATCGATGCACCGGTGACCGATGACTGGCATGATGACCGGTATATTTTTAAGGCCATGGGAGAGCAGGAACGGATATACTCGGAAAAGGAAATGCGCCGGGCCAGAAGGGCATTCTTTGCTCAGTGCACCCATATTGACTATTCCATCAGAATGCTTATCGGAACTCTGCGGGAGTGCAACCTGCTGGATGATACATTGCTGGTTTTCCTGAGTGACCACGGAGATATGCTGTTTGACCACGGGATGGTTGCCAAGCGGTGTTTCTATGAGGAATCTACCCGGGTCCCCCTGATTCTCTCCGGCAAGCCGGTGGAGCATTTGGAGGGGTCAGTGATTCACGATTTGGCAGAGATGGCCGATGTAATGCCCACGCTGCTGGACCTTTGCAATGTGCCTATCCCGGAAACAGTGGAGGGACGTGCGCTGCTGGCAGAAAATACGCCTAAACGGGAATTTGTGTACGGCGAAGTCAGCGAAGGAAATAAGGCCACCCGCATGATCAGAAAGGGACAGTATAAACTGATCTATTATCCCTGCGGAAACGTATTCCAGCTGTTTGACATGGAAAATGACCCCAGGGAAACACACGACCTGTCTCAGGACCCGGCACTGGCTGCAGTGCGGTCTGAACTGGAACAGCTGCTGGTAAGTCAGCTGTACGGGAAGGATCTGGAATGGATTCAGGATGGCCGTCTGGTAGGATTCCAGGCACCTGAATACAAAGAAAAAGCAGACTATGGTCTGTACAATCAGCGGGGGTATCACTGGCCTACACCCACCGGATATTCAAACAAAGGCAAAAATGCGTAATGATCAGAATCGCAGCAGGATCAAATCCATGCAATGGTTCTGATTTCGGTAAGCCAACAGCCGTTCGGTGACTTTCGCAAAAGTTTTTGCAGTAAAGTTTTGTGGGGAGGAGTGACAGAACGGCATACAAAAAGCCCAGCCAAATTGGCTGGGCTTTTTTCTGCACCAAGGAACAGAAAGAGGTGTCCTTCCGGGAAGGGAAGGGCACCTCTCTTTTGTTTTTTTACGGGAAAATCAGGACTCTGCCACGTTGGACTCCACCGAGTACATCCCCTGGTATCCGGTAATGCACTCTGCGTTCATGTCTTCCAGGGTTTCAAAGCCGGTGAAGTTGTAGTATTCGCCGTTGGCCTGAACGTCGATATTGCCGTAGGCTGCAAAGCCCTGGTCGCTGGTCACTTCCACCGAGCCGTCTCCGTGGAGCACCAGGTCGCTGAATCCGATGGCGGCGTAGTAGGTGAGTCCGCTGCCGTCGGGCAACTGGGCCTGAACTTTGTAGGCAATGTAGAGGATGTTGTGGGTGTCCACCATCTCACTGCTGAAATCCTGGCGTACCAACAGATAGCCGCCCAGGCATTCGGCTCCCGTAATGCTGTCACCCTCACGCTGGCTCAGGGCTTCCTCGCCCTTGGCTTCCAGGGTATCCCAGTCTGCTTGACCAATCTCATCCAGAGCGGTCACCCACTGGTCCAGACCCTCCACGGTGAAGGTGGTGTCCGCAGGGGAGAGGATGGCATTGTGTTCCTGCTCCGCCGTGTCAGCGTCACAGTTCCAGAGGAAGGTGACGGTGTCTCCGTTGGAGAGCCCCTCCGCCACATCCAGACTGCCATCCACGCAGGCGGCGAGACCCGAGGCATCCTTCACGCCGTCCCCACAGGCGGCAGCAAAGCCTTCTGCATCAAATTTCCAGCTGGCAGTGCCCTCTCCGCTTATACCGGAGAATTCTACCGTCAGATAAGAGGTGGGGTCCACTTCTACAGGTTTTGCGCTGCAGCCGCTCAGTGCCAGGGTCAGTGTCAGGACCAGGGCTGCTGCCAGCATTCTGTTGAAAAGAGCTTTTCTGCAATGCGTAGTGTTCATGATATCGCTCCTCCTTACTGCTACGTCGTTTGCTGAGATTTTGGTTTTCTCCAAAGCCTATACTGGTTCCGGAAGATTCTACACCTATAATTATATCACGCCTTGCAATAGGGAAAACTGCAGTGTCTCCTTTGAAAAAACGGGGTGTCTGGCAGCTTATATCAGCCATCCTTCCCGCACCGGAAAGAATCTGGGGGCCGCCTGGCCAGAAGAATGATGTTTTGGCACTTGCCATAAGGGCAGCGTGGTCTGAAATTTCTGCGGCTGTCGCATTCTAATCCAGGCGGAAAATCATCTGCGGTGACGACGCACCCAAACGAATCCACCGCTGCCTATAGATGCGGCAGCTAATACGCCAATGCAGATGTATGTGAGAAGATTATCCGGCCCGGAGTTCTCATCCGCACTTTCATAGAAAACCGTATTCTCTGGCTGCGCCACTACAGGGATTTCATTGGGCAGGGCGTCCGCCAGAGGTTCTTCCTTCGGCGCCGGCGAAGGAGCAACAGTGAAATCAGGGTTTCCGCCGGCGCTAATGGTGCCGCTGTTCAGGGAAGAACCCGGGTTCTGGGAACCGCCGGCGGAGCCATTCCCGGAGCCGCCGGCTGCGGGGGGAACCACAGGGCTCTGGTTCTGGCCGCCCTCACCACTGTTGCTGCCGGTCCCGCCATTGCCGTTGTTCCCTTCGCTGCCGCCGGGGACTTTGTCCACATCGGTCAAATCAAACAGGGTATTCTCGCCGTTCAGCATGCGGCACCAGGCTTCCAACGCATAGGTTACCTGCTGAGTAGACATGAGTATCACACCGCCGCTGGAGCCGGAATACACGGCAAAGCCCTGTTCACGCTGGAAACTCAGCAGGTTGGTCACAAGATTGTTGTTACCACGGGTGAATCCATTCTGCTCCAGCATGGGGTCAATCCCCGCTTCGGTCAAAGCCACCAATACCTGGGCCGCACTGCAGCTGTTTTCCCAGCCGCCTTCCAGATAGCCGGCATTCAGGGTCAGCTTTTCACGGAGATAATCCAGCGCTTTATTCATGGCAGTGCGTACGGCGGGTTCAGTGGTGCGGTAGTCCGCCAGCGCCTGCACGGCCATGGCCGTGATATCCACACTGGAAATATTGGATTCCAGCGACAGGCCAAAGCCGCCGTCCGCTTTCTGATAGGGCAGAATCAAGGCTACCAGGGTGTCCCGGTTCCATTTTGCGTCCTTGGGTATCTCAAATTGGCCGGCATCCAGTGCGATCAGGGTCCACATGACCATATTGGAAGGATAGTTCTTTAAATCAGGCTCATTGTACAGCTGCTCAATCAGGTTCACGCCGCCCACATTGGTGGGGTCTTTGCCCATGACCAAGAGGGTGATGACCACACGGCCGCGGTCAGTGGGAATCATCTTCTCTTCTTTCACTGCCTTGCAGACGCTGGCATAGTAGGCTTCCAGTTCCTTGGCCGGGATGCGTCCGCCGGAACGCAAGATGGAAAAAATGGTCCATTCATCACCGTACTGTATGCGGGACACGCCGCTTCCGGTCATATATGCCTGCCCGTGAGTAATGCCATTTTCTGCCTTGGCCTTCAGCTGGGAATCCTCGGTTCCGCCTTCGGTCACTGTCACGGTAAATACAATAGGCTCGGCTTCGCCGGTAGTGTCCATGGGGGTGGCGGTCACAGTGACGGTGCCTGCCGCCTTGGCATACACGGAATGTACAGTGGTCCGGGGATTGTTGGCATTGCTGGTATCACTACTGGTGATGGTGTCCTGCACCTGTATAATCCCTTCCTTGTCGTAGGTCCACACAAACCGCTGCTCGGTGGCGTTTTCCGGCACAGTCCGGATATCCAACTCCTGCACGGTGCCCTTTTTCAGGGTCAACTGGGCAGACGGTGCAGAAGCGCTCTGCAGGGGATAGCGATAGGAAAAGTTGATAGAAAATTCCTGACTGAAAGAAGGATTCTCCACACTGCTTACCCGAAACCGTGCAGTGCCGGCCTTTACAGGCACGATGCCGTTGTTGTATTCGGGCTGGTAGAAGGCAATTTCGGGGGTGAGTGCCTCCCATTTCAAATCCTGGTTGCTTGCGTTGGAGGGGACCACCCATGCCACACAGCCATCCGCTATATTGGGCTGAAGGCCGCTGTACTGGCTGCCAAGGCCGTTCCAGCCGTCAATCTGCCAGCTGTCGGGCATCCGAATGTCCAGCCCGGTTGCGGGAACTTCGCTGGACACGGCTGTGAAATGCGCCTTGGCCGATCCGTCCCGCATGGTTGCAGTGTAAGTGGCGGTACAGCCGTTTTCCACTGTAAAGGCTTTGTCGTAGTCGCTGACGGTGCCTTTGCTGGGGTCGTCCACTGTCAGAGTAAAAGCATACCCCGGCACATCCACCAGACGGTTCTCCCCGGCGGGACGGGCCCGTGCGGTAACTACATAATAGGCGCTTCCGGCCGCCTGGAAGGGCTCCTCAGGGTCCGGCTGTTTGTTTTCCACATACAGGCGAAGCTCACTCAATTGGGTCTTTACCACACGCAGAGTGAACTCTACAATGGGCTCACCGCCCCAGTCAGGGTTGGAGGTGTAGACGCCACCTTTGATTCCGTCGGTCAGTCCACGCAGATACAGACTGCCGCTGCTGGACACCCAGGACTGCTCGCCGTCGTTGAACTGCCAATAGGTGGTCCCTTCATAGCCTTCCAGCACAAACTTGCCGTCGTCCAGCAAGGTCAGGTCCACACTTCCGTCTACCTTTACCATACGTCCGTCATTGTGACGGAAATATACAGTGGGGGTCCCCTCTATCTCACGGGGTTCTATCGTAACGGAACAAGTGGCCTGCTTGCCGCCTGCCCTTGCGGTGATGGTGGCGGTACCGGCCTTGAGCGCCACCACCTGACCATCGTACACACTGGCCACGGCGGAATCACTGCTGGACCAAACCAACTGGTTTGCGGCCTCGGCAGGGGTAATGGTGGCCGTCAGCAGCAGGCCCTGACCTTCGGTGAGCTGAGCGCTGGTGGTGTCCAGCCTCACGCTCTCCACTTCCGGCAGGGTCACGGTCACCTGCAGATGGGCGGTGATGTCACCGGCAGCGGCCTCAATAACAGCGATGCCGGCGGAAACTGCTGTCACCTTGCCGACTGCGCTGACGGTGGCCACATTCTCATTCAAGGAGCGCCAGCTGAGATTGTCGGTGGTGTTCTCGGGCAGTACCTTGGCAGACAGTACAGCCTGCTTGCCCATATTCAGGGTCAGTGAGGAGGGGGTGATCTGAATGCTTTGGGCGGGGATACGAGGATTCAGCGCAAAATACAGCTGTTCCTGCGCAGCTTTCACCGCCGACTGTGTGGCCATGGTGTTAACGGCAGCGGAAGAGGCTGCCTGCCAGGCCGCTTTCAGAAGGGGATTCATCTCCAGCTGAGTTTTATCCACAGAAGCCATCAGAGCCAGCAGATCATCCTTGTTTACGGTCATCCTATTGCCGTCAAATCCCACATCGGTGCCGGCATTCGTAGTATAGACCAGCCGGATCACACTGCCTGCATTGGCAGAGAGACTCAGACGGTTGAATTTTCCCTCGGTAAGTACAGAGTCGCACAGAACCAGCCAGCGTGCATCACTGCGGTGGTTTCCGGAAAAATCCCGGCCTTCATCGGCAAGAACGCCCCCCGGCGCCGTTGCATCCTGTACTTTGATTTCATTGTAGATGGAACCTTCCAAAATGGTTTGAGGCGCATACGCCGCTTTCAAGGCATCGGATATTTTAATGGTGCCGCCGGCACTGCAGTGTACCTGCACCGGTTCACACAGAAAAACGCTGGTGCCGTTGCCCAGTGATTTTTCGATGGAGACCGTCACTGTACCGGAGTTACCTTCAGAGACTGCCAGCACCGGCACAGTCTGTATCCACAGACTTACCATCATTGCCAGGGCCAGCAGGATACTGACGGTTCTCCGCAAAAGGGGACAGGGGGTGGTCGTCATGTTATACTTCCTCCTTTTGGATTTTGTTTATTGGGGCCAGGGATTCCCTACATCGGCTCCGCCGTCGCAGGTATAGAGCAGTGCAATGCTGTCTCCCTCTTTCAGGGTGTAGGCTGAGCAGCCGTATGAGGGAAATACTCCGTTAACACGGTACAGCCAACCGCTCACCTGACCACCGTCGAACTCGTACAGATGGTTGATGCCCTCAATATAGTAACTCTGAAATCCGTTGTAATAGGAATATTCGATCTGGATGTTGTTGTCCCGGCAGGCAGCCGTCAGCACATCAAACACCGTGGAGGCTTCCCGCACCTGCAGGGTGGTGGCACCCAGAATGGTCCCATCGGCCGGTACATATGTTTGCTTGGACGGGTCTTTCAGCCGGGAAGGGTCCTGTGCCAAAGGATCGCAGCGAATCTCCAGGGTCACCGAAATGGTGCCGGAGGGCTGCAGGGAAGGGGGCGGCGTAACAGCAGGTACCTCAGAAACAGGTGTGGGGGCAGGGGACGATACGCTGCCGTTGTTCCCGGAGGACTCCGGCGGGGGAGTTGTCTGCCCCGCAGCAGGCGGATTCTGGACACCGCCGCTACCCTGAATACCGCCTGCCAGAGAAGGAGCTGCAGTGGGAGCCGGTGCAGCCGTTTCCGTGGGTTTGGCAGTTTCACGCAGAGCCAGCAGATAGTCGCCGCCTTGGGTCATCTCCAGCACGGCTTTTCCCCCGGTCACCTCAATGGTGTCGGCCTGCAGAATCAGCTTGCCCGCCTGTGGGTCATAGCGATACAGTGCGCCGGTGCAATCACCGCCCTCCACCGGCACATCCAGGGTGACGGTGGCGCCGAAGGCTCCATCGTGGTAGAGACTGAACAGCGACCCCTGCAGCCCCGCCGCATCGCAGCTGGCCTGTAGGACGGAAATGTTGGGGCCACGTCCTATATCCAGGTTCAGGTCGGCGGGGGCGGTGATGGTGTCGGGAGCAATGTGTACCGCAACCTCACCGCCCTCCCAACTCACGGTGTATTCGCCGGTTTTGCCTTCATCGGCCAGAGCCTGCACCTCGTCAGCTGTCACCACATGACGGTTGGCGGAATCCTTCATCCGGTCGGTCTGTTCGGAAAGGGTCTGATAGACGCTTTGCCGGGCGGTGTAGGAGCTGTTTTGGTCATCCAGCACTGCCTGTGCGGCGGCAATATCCGTCTCGTATTGTTCCAGGGTGAAAGGCGCATACTGTCCTTCACCGTTGCCGGCTTTTTCACTGCATGCGGTCAGCAGGCTGCGGGCATCCTCCAGGGCACTGCGGAGCGCACCGTTATAGTCGGCACGCTCTACCTTCGTGCTCAGCAGTACCACTGCAGCGGCAGCCGCCAGCGCCAATGCCATGGTCAGCACCGGCCCGGCCACCACTGCAAAGCGGCGGGCGTGCAGTTGTTCAGACTGGCCCACATGGAAGGCGAACCCCGCCAGAAAGCCCAGAATGCCCCAGCAGAACATCTGCCAGGGAGTCCAGGGGCCCTGTCCCATATAGAAGTTGCAGACCAGCCGTGACAGCGCCCCAATCAAAAACCCGGCCTCGGGCCCCAGGGAAATGCCGGACAGGATAATGAGCGCAGTGCCGATCTGAACCGGCAAAAAGATGTGGAGTACCACCTGGCTGGCCGTGGTCATGGCGCACATCATGGCAATGAGTACCACCTCCCGGGCACGGGGACGGCGACGCTCAAACACCATAAAAAAAGGACAGATGGTCAGCGCCAGAATCAAAAAGCTCATAGGCATGTAATACTGCTGGTGCAGCAGTATCACAAATATCCCAATCAGCGCCGGGATGACCAACAGAATCAGTCCCGCCGCCACCCGTCTGCGCTTGCGTGCGGCAGCCTGGTAGTGGGTCAGACAAGGTCCTGCAGCCATTGTTTTGCCTCCTCCACGGTGATGATGTCCTGCCGCCAGGGGCGTGTCAGCTGGTTGGCAGTGGTGGTGTAAAAGCGGTTGCCGGCAAAAAAGGCGTGGGGTGCCCCCTCTGAAACCACCTCGCCGTCAAAGAACAGGGCACAGCGGTCAGCGTGCTCGGCACAGAAGTCTATGTCGTGACTCACCATGCAGATGGTCAGTCCGTCCCTCTGCAGCCGTTTGAGGATGAGGCCCAGAGTGCGCTTGAAAAAGGGGGCGAGGCCCTTGGTGGGCTCGTCCAGCAGCAGGATGGAAGGCCCGGTCAGCAATACCTTTCCAATAGCCAGCCGCTGCTGCTCACCGCCTGACAGGTCGTAGGGATTCTGGCTTCGCAGGTGGGGAATCTCCATTGTCTCCAGCATCTCGCTTACCCGCCGCAGTTTTTCCTCTTCGGAAAGAGGCAGATGGGAGATGCCCTCACACAGTTCCTCCTCCACCGTGATTTCGGTGAACAGTGCCAGCGGGTCCTGGGGCACCAGTGCGAGCCGACCGCTGAACAGATGACGGTCGGTGGCGTGTGCGACATCCATGCCGTCCACCAGAACCTTGCCCCGCTGGGGCCTGATTTCTCCGCACACCGCCTTTAGTGCGGTGCTTTTGCCCACACCGTTGCCGCCCAATACCGCCAGCCATTCGCCCCACCGTACCTGCATGGAAAGCCCCCGCAGTACCGGCTCGCTGCCCCTCTGATACCGGAACCAGACATCCCGCAGTTCCATAGCCGCTACTGCCTGGCAGGCGGCAGAGATTTCGGAAAGAGTCGGGGCGGGGGGAAGCTCCCCGCCAGCCAACATTGTTTCAAGCCGCAGCCGCCCTTCCCGAAGGGTGAGGGGAGGAGGCGGTGCATTTTCAAAGATGCGCATTACAGCAGGCATGCCCCTGTACATGGGGTGAGGACCGCCCGGCCAGCTCTGCAGGATGCAGGCCACCTCACGGGGCGTTCCCCAGGCGGTCAGCCGACCGCCGTCCAGCACAAGCACCCGGTCGGCCAGGGGGAAAGCCTCTTCCAGCCGGTGCTCCGACAGGATCACGGTGGTGCCCAGCTCCCGGTTGATGCGGTATACCGTCTGCAAAAAGTCGCTGGCGGCGATAGGGTCCAGCTGGGAGGTGGGTTCGTCCAGCAGCAGGACCTCGGGCTGCATTGCCATCACTGATGCCAGATTCAGTAGCTGTTTCTGCCCGCCCGACAGCTCACACACTTCCCGGCGGATGTCCAGGATGCCGAAATAGCTGGCCATCTCAGCCACCCGCCGCTTGATGGCGGCACGGGGGAGGCCCAGGTTCTCCAGCCCGAAGGCCAGCTCGTGCCATACCTTGTCGGTCACCAACTGGCTGTCCGGGTTCTGCATTACAAAACCAAAGGCGGCGGCGCTTTTGCGTGGGGGCAGCTGGGCGATGGGCACGTTCCCGTACAGCACCCGGCCTTCTGTGCGGCCATAGGGAGTAAGTTCTTTTTTGATCTGGCGAAGAAAGGTGCTTTTTCCGCATCCGGATTTTCCGCATATTACCACGAATTCGCCGGGGTGTATGGTCAGCGATACATCCTGCAGTGCCGGGCGCTGGCTCAGCGGATAGGTGAAACTTACACCTTCAAATCGTATTGTTTCCATCGAAGTCCTCCTTGCAGGTCCACGCAGAACGGCACCGCCAGCAGCGCCGCAAAGCACAGTAAATATAGAATCTGACTTTGCCAGGCAGGCCAGACCGGACGGGGATAATAGTACATGCTGGTGTCACCGCATGCCACGCCCACACAGAGCACAAGTGTCAGCACACCCATTGTGCAGAGCAGCAGGATGTCCCGCTTTTCCAACCGGAACAGGTGGAAGCTGGTGCGCCCGTGCAGGCCATACCCACGGGCCGCCATGGAATCGGCAGTGTCGATGGAGCTTTCCAGGGACCAGGCCACCAGGATGGAGCCCTCCTTCACCCGTTGTCTGGCCCGTTCCAGTGCGCCGGATGTTGTTTTGCCCATACACCGCTGACCGGCGTGGATGACGGCAAAGCGGCGGCGCAAAAGGGGAATATAACGAAAAATCATGGCTACTACCAGACCGCACACCGGCGCAGCCCGCCCGAACAGATAGATCAGCCGGTCACTGGTCATCAGGATGCCAAAGCAGCTGAACCACAGCATGACGGCGGCCAGCATTACCCCGGCCCAAGCACCGTAGAAAAAGCCCTCGGCGGTGATGCGGTTGCTGTTAATATAAAACAGAACAGTATCGCCGTCGTGGGTGAAAAAGCCGTTGATCAGGCTCATCAGGACCACAATGGAAGCCGTCAGCCCCAGGTTTTTCCCCAGTGAGCGCCACCCCTGCAGTACGGTGGTATAGCTGACGGCAGCAGCCAGCGAAAGCCCCAAAAACACCGGAGACATGGAAAACATGGTGATTCCGGCGGCGGCAAAAAAGAAACCGGCGGTCACCAGGGGATGGCAGGTACCGAATTCGCCCTGTCCGCCCAATCCGTTTTCCGGTAGATGCATCTGATTTCAACTCCTTCTCAAAAGGATTCTGACACAAAAAAACAGGACCGCGGCAATATACCACGGCCCTGTTTTTGGCAACAAAAAGCCATGGCAATGCCGATCCATCGTCAGCAAGCCATTCTTTCGGATACAGGCAGGTATTCTGGCTCAGGCGTCATTGCGGCCGTGCCCTTCCCAAACATAAATCGTTCAGTGGTATACACGGCAACTCGTCCATCACAGCGGCGGGACCGCGCAGGAATCAAACCTGCTTCCCTTTTAACCAGCCAAAAGCTGGCACCTGTATTCGTTCTATTGTTCAGTATTTAACTTTACAAAGTGTTGCTTGTTTCCTCAAGAAAATTTTTTATGTTTTCGATTGCTCTTTTGCAAAAATGAGGTAAGTCTTAGCAATGGATTTGACACGGAAGCCAATATCTGAATGCGTTGCTTCTTGAACGCATTTTTCGGGACTTACAGTATACTTTGAAATTTGTTGACTCACCGGTAAAGAAGGCACCGCAGCGGCATAGGAGCACAAAGCCTTTTTACAAAAAATCGCCGCAAGCGAACTGCTTGCAGCGACATGGCGGAGCAGCAGGGATTCGAACCCTGGCGATGCTTTCGCACCCTACGAGATTTCGAGTTTTATCGCCGTCTGTTAATTACATGGTTTCTCCTGTCAATTTCAGTCAGCCTTGTACGCCCGCAAACCCGCATGAAATCCGGGCTTTTTGAAAAAATAGCCCGTAAATACTGAGAAATCGCCCATCGGTTCCAATCAGCAATTTTTCCGCTTTTGGAAAGAACTGCGGAAAGAACGGAAAGAACAAAAATCAAAAGGCAATACACGGACAGTTCGAA
>CALXGR010000063.1 GCA_944387885.1 uncultured Clostridia bacterium | reverse complement strand
AGAAAGTACGAGAAAATGGCGCAGGAAAGAAAATGTTCCTTTTGTGCAGCCGCTGACTTGACCACCATCTGACCACTTCTTCTTCCCAGCCGGTTCCGTGTATCGTTTGTACGTCCCAACATCCTTTTATAACCATCAAAACCAGCGCCGGAAGTTGTGCACACTGCACAATTTCCGGCGCTGTATCATCGTATTTTCCCGTCCGTCACAGTTCTCAACAGTTCTCCGACTTCAAAATTCAGAGACTTGGATTTTCCCGGCCGCAGCTATGTATAACAGCTGTTCGGTCAGGATCTTTACATCGTCCAGCAGCCAAAAAGCCTTTACAGAATCTTAAGGGAATCCCACATAACGTTCACGCCGTCATTGAAACAAATATGCTATTCTGAAAATGAAGGAAAGTCTGCTGATCAAGGAGGGAAAATTCAGTGGAGCAAAAAGGAGCCCATACTTACCAAGACGAAAAAATGCCGGAGCCCGGCAGAATGAAAATCTTTTTTGGATATGCGGCAGGGGTCGGAAAAACCTATGCCATGTTGGAAGCAGCCCACCAGGCCAGGAAATCCGGCATTGATGTAGTGGTTGGCTATGTGGAACGTCACACCCGGCCGGATACTCTGGCGCTGCTGGAAGGGTTGGAGGTATTGTCCTGCAAGGAAATTGAGCATCGCGGCATACTTCTTCATGAATTTGATCTTGATGCGGCGCTTGCAAGGCATCCGCAGTTAATTCTGGTAGATGAACTTGCTCACAGTAATGCGCCGGGCTGCCGCCATACCAAACGGTATCAGGACGTGGAAGAACTTCTTCGTGCCGGAATTGATGTTTATACCACTGTTAATGTACAGCATCTGGAATCGCTGAATGATCTGGTCCAGTCCATTACCGGTGTAACGGTGAATGAACGGATTCCTGACCGTGTATTTGACCGGGCCGGGCAAGTGGAATTAGTGGATATTGAGCCGGAAGATCTGGTCAAACGATTACAGGCGGGGAAAGTCTACAAAAAGGGGCAGGCCCAGCGGGCGCTGCAAAATTTCTTTACCGCAGAAAACCTTGCAGCTTTGCGGGAAATCGCCATGCGCCGTACAGCCGACCGGCTGAACCGTACTGCTGTGCAGGAAGGCAAATGTCAGACTGCCCGTGCAGGAGAACACATTTTAATCTGTCTCTCCTCCTCCCCCTCTAACGCAAAAGTGATTCGGACCGCAGCTCGGATGGCAGAAGCTTTCCACAGTGGTTTTACGGCGCTGTTTGTGGAAACGCCGGATACCCGGGAACTTTCTGAAGAGAATATCAATCGCCTGCGGAACAATCTTCGTCTGGCGGAACAGCTGGGTGCTCAGATCGCAACAGTATGCGGAACCGATCCGGCAGTCCAAATTGCCGAGTATGCAAGAGTTTCGGGAATCACCAAAATCGTGATGGGACGTGTGAATCACCGTCCGAACCCTTGGACCGGCAGAAAAACATTGGCCGACCGTTTAATTGAGTTCACGGATCTCGACATCTACATAATCCCGGATCATCAGCCCTTGCATGTGAAGCACAGAAACCGCAGTGAGTTTCTTCATTTCACACAAATTTCCTTTTCCTGGCGGGATTGCACACGTATGCTGGCAGTGCTGGCAGCAGCAACTTTGGTATGTTTTATATTTTACCGAGCTGGCTTCAGCGAGTCCAACATTATCACAGCTTATATTCTAGGCGTTCTGGTAACCGCCGTTTGGACAGAAGGATACTGGTACGGAGCGGCCGCTTCCCTGTTCAGCGTAGCTGCATTTAATTTCTTTTTCACGGTGCCAAGATTTACCTTTCAGGCAAACGACCCCAGCTATCCGGTGACATTTTTTATTATGCTTATGTCCAGCTTTTTGGCAAGCTCACTGGCAGCCAGAGTCAAAGCACAGGCAAGGCTTGCTTCCGAAAAGGGATACTACACTGAATTACTGCTGGAAAGCAGTCAGAAACTGCTGAAAGGCCGGGACGAATGGGATTGTCTCCGCCTTGCGGCAGAACAGCTCAACCACTTGTTTGGCCGTCCTGTGCTTTATGCCCTGCACAGTTCCGGCAAGGACTTACAGCTTCGTGTGGAACCGCCGGACCAGGTGCAGGTTCTGCGGGATCTTACTCCGCAGGAATTGGGGGTTGCACAGTGGGTGCGGCAAAACAACAAGAATGCTGGTGCGACTACCCATACGCTGCCAGACGCCAAATGGCTGTTCATGGCGGCAAGAGGCACACAAGGAGTTATGGGAATCGTGGGGATCCCTGTTGCGGGATATACTGTTCCTGATGCCTTTGAAAAAAATCTTATGGTTGCCATTCTGAACGAGTGCGGTTTGATTCAGGAACGAATCCGGCTTCAGAAAGAACGCCGGCAGGATAACTGAGCCTGTCAACGCACAGCCCTCATATGACAGCCATATATTAAGCACAGAGGAGTCCATCCGGACTCCTCTGTTTGTTTTACTTAGCCGCCGGGCAGCAAAATCTTTTTAATATATCTTTAACGCAGCCCCGGCTTCCTTAATCCCCGTTTAGAACCTTTTGCAGTATTCTAGGTTACGCAAACACAAAGTACGGTTTGCAAACTCCATAGAAAAGAAAGAGGTAAGTTTTATGCAAGAATATATGCTGCTTCGTATTTTGGTTATCGCAACATTCCTGATCTTCACTGCACTGATCAGTGTCATGGTCAGAGGAGTACACAAGGCCTGGGTTCGATTCGCCCACAAAGGAGGAAAATGAACATGATGGATTTTTTGATGGCGGGCACTCTGCTGGCAGGGTTCGGTCTGATTTGGTTACTGGTCGAATGGTGTCAGCGCCAACTCAACGAGCAGGACTGAAAGGCAGGAGAGAGCTCTCATGATTTTGCTTGAAATTATCGTAGTGCTGCTGGCAGGATATCTTGTTTATGCACTTACGCATCCTGAACGCTTTTGAAAGCGCATCAACCGTATAGGAGGAATGCAGTATGTTACAGCTGGTTTTGACAATCATCATCTATCTGATCCTTGTCATTCCGGTAGGGCGGTATATGTATCATATCGCCGCAGAAAAGCACACCTTTGGAGACCCGCTCTTCGACCGGATAGACGGTGCCATCTACCGTCTGGGAGGCATCAGTCCCCGCAAAGGTATGAACTGGAAGCAGTACGCCCTGGCGCTGGTGGGGACCAATGGTGTGATGATTGCCATTGGTTACCTGATCCTGCGTATCCAGCGGTTGCCGCTGTTTAACCCCAACGGCATTGATAGCATGGAGCCCGCCTTGGCGTTCAACACCATCATCAGTTTTATGACCAACACCAACTTGCAGCACTATTCCGGTGAAAGCGGACTGAGCTATCTTTCCCAGATGCTGGTCATTACCTTCATGATGTTTGTCTCTGCTGCCAGCGGTTATGCGGCTTGTGTTGCCTTTATCCGTGGACTGGCCGGAAAGACCAAAGACAACGTGGGCAACTTCTATGCAGACCTTGTCCGTATCACGACCCGCATTTTGCTGCCGTTTTCGCTGGTGGGCGGCCTGCTGCTGGTTTGGCAGGGTGTTCCCCAGAACTTCAGCGCAAACATTGTTGTAAACACCCTTGAAGGAACCTCCCAGGTCATTGCAATGGGTCCCATTGCCGCACTGGAGATCATTAAGCATCTTGGCACAAACGGCGGCGGTTTTCTGGGAGCCAACTCCTCGACCCCGCTGGAAAATCCTACCATGCTCTCTGATTTGATCGAGATGTATTCCATGATGCTGCTGCCCGGTGCATGCGTCATCACCTTTGGCAAAATGGTAGGTGAAAGCCGCCGGGAGCGTCTGAGCAAGGAAAACGCTCTGCCTGCAGAGCCTGCCAGCCTTACCGCCCGCATCTTCGGCCGAGAGGGACGCAGCATTTTTGCTGCCATGGGGATTCTCTTCCTGGTGGGTCTGGCCCTCTGCTTCTGGGCAGAAAGCCAAGGCAACCCTGCATTGGCAGACATCGGTCTGAGCCAGGCTGGGGGCAGTATGGAAGGCAAAGAGGTTCGCTTCGGAGTCGCACAATCCGCCTTGTTCACCACCGTTACAACCTCCTTCACCACCGGCACAGTCAACAACATGCATGATACCTTGACTCCGCTGGGCGGTATGGTTCCGCTGCTCCACATGATGCTCAACTGTGTGTTCGGCGGCAAAGGTGTCGGCCTGATGAATATGATTCTCTACGCAATCCTGGCCGTGTTCATCTGTGGCCTGATGGTCGGGCGCACCCCGGAATATTTGGACAAAAAGGTCGAAGGCCGTGAAATGAAGCTCACTGCTCTGGGCATCATTATTCACCCGCTGCTGATTCTGGTGTTCTCCGCCCTGGCAGTTGCCACTGCCGGCGGTTTGGCCGGCATCACCAACCCCGGTTATCACGGACTGACACAGGTTTTGTATGAATATGCCTCTTCGGCTGCCAACAATGGTTCTGGCTTTGAAGGCCTGGCAGACAATACTGCCTTCTGGAACATAACCACTGGGATCGTTATGTTCCTGGGTCGGTACCTGCCCATTGTAATTCAGCTGGCCATTGCAGGATCCCTGATGAAGAAAAACTTTGTCAATGAATCTGCCGGTACCCTGCGTACCTGTACCTTCTCCTTCTCCATCATTCTGGTGTTCGTTGTGTACATTTTTGCCGCGCTTACGTTCTTCCCGGCGTTGGCCTTGGGCCCCATCGCAGAGCATTTGACTCTTTGGGCATAAGGAGGAATTTCCGCTATGAGTAAAAAGAAACAACAAAACATGCTGACGCCGGATATTTTAAAGCAGGCGTTGGTAGGGTCTTTCACAAAACTTGACCCTCGCTACATGATTAAAAATCCGGTCATGTTTGTGGTAGAAGTCGGTTTTTTCATCACACTGCTGCAAACGGTGGTTCCCGGCATTTTCGGTGAAAGCGATACCAAACTGCGTGTCTACAACTTGATCGTTTCCATCATTCTTCTGGTTACGGTGTTGTTTGCCAATTTTGCCGAGTCGGTGGCAGAAGGCCGTGGCAAAGCTCAGGCAGCCAGTCTGAAAAAGACTCAGAAGGATACGGTCGCTCACCTGCTGGACGAAGCCGGCCACGAAACCCAGGTCTCTTCCAGTGAACTGCACAAGGGCGACATCGTTATGGTTCGTGCCGGGGAGGTAATTCCCGGCGACGGCGAAGTAACTGAAGGCATCGCTTCGGTGGATGAGTCTGCAATTACCGGTGAGTCCGCCCCGGTTGTTCGGGAAAGTGGCGGCGATTTCTGCTCGGTGACCGGTGGCACCACCGTGGTTTCCGACTGGTTGAAAATTCGTATTGCTTCTGACCCCGGCAACAGCTTCCTGGATCGGATGATTGCCCTGGTCGAAGGTGCTTCCCGCAAAAAGACTCCCAATGAAATTGCCCTGAATACCCTGCTTGTTTCTTTGACCATTATTTTTCTGATCGTCATTGTGACGCTGTATCCCATCGGCGTCTACAGCGGCGTGGTTCTTCCCGTCTCCACCCTGATTGCGTTGATGGTCTGCCTGATCCCCACAACCATCGGCGGTCTGCTGTCCGCCATCGGTATTGCCGGCATGGATCGTGTGACCCGCTTTAACGTGATTGCCATGTCCGGCAAGGCGGTGGAGGCCTGCGGTGACGTGGATACAATGATTCTGGATAAGACCGGCACCATTACCTTCGGCAACCGCCTGGCTGCGGACTTCTTCCCTGTTGAGGGTGTTTCCCGTTCTGACCTGACCCGGTGTGCAGCGCTGACCAGTCTCCACGATGACACTCCGGAAGGAAAATCCACCCTGGAACTGGCACGCCGTATGGGTGACAGCAGTGTTGAAACCCCCGGTTCTATTTTTGAAGAATTCACAGCACAAACCCGCATGAGCGGCGTAAACCTTCCGGATGGGACCAAAGTCCGCAAAGGCGCTTCCGATGCCATTGAGCATTATGTGACAAATCTGGGCGGCGTTGTTCCCCCAGACCTGCACCAGCATGTGGAAAAGGTTTCTTCCCTGGGCGGCACTCCTCTGGTGGTCTGCGAAAACGACCGCATCCTGGGTGTCATTTACCTGAAAGACACTGTCAAGCCCGGCATGACTGAACGCTTTGAGCGTCTGCGTGCCATTGGCATTAAAACAATTATGTGCACCGGTGACAACCCGCTGACTGCTGCCACGATTGCAAAAGAGGCAGGTGTGGACGGCTTTGTTGCCGAATGCAAGCCTGAGGACAAAATCCGGGTCATCAAGCAGGAGCAGGCCGAAGGAAAAATCGTTGCCATGACCGGCGACGGCACCAACGATGCTCCGGCCCTGGCACAGGCAAATGTTGGTCTGGCCATGAACTCCGGTACCACCGCAGCCAAGGAAGCTGCCAACATGGTGGACCTGGACAGCGACCCCACAAAGATTCTGGAAGTGGTGGAGATTGGCAAGCAGCTGCTGATTACCCGGGGCTCTCTGACCACCTTCTCCATTGCCAATGACATTGCCAAATACTTTGCCATTATTCCTGCCATGTTTATGGCGGCAATCCCCCAGCTGCAGGTGCTGAACATCATGCACCTTTCCACCCAGTACAGTGCGATCCTGTCGGCATTGATTTTTAATGCCATCATTATCCCCTGCCTTATTCCGCTGGCCATGAAAGGCGTTCAGTACCGGCCCATGTCCTCCAGCAAGATGCTGGCCCGGAATATGCTGATTTACGGTCTGGGCGGTGTAGTGACCCCCTTTGTCGGAATCAAGGTCATTGATGTTATGATCACGCCCCTTTTGAACGTAATACTGTAAGGAGGCTTTTACAATGAATGAGTCCAAAAAAAGCTTTTTGAGCGGTCTGCGTCAAACTGTTTGTGTAACGCTGATTCTCCTGTTCTTGTGCGGTTTTGTGTTTCCCGTGGTGCTGACCGGTATTTCATCGGCGGTATTCCCCTGGCAGGCCTCGGGCAGTCTGGTGGAGGCTGATGGCGCAGTGGTAGGAGCCACCCATGTAGGGCAGGAATTCACAAAGGATTACTTTATGAAAAGCCGCCCGTCTGCCTACCACTATAATACTTATACAGAAGATGCAGACGGGAATCGGTATTACAGCGATGGTACGGAATTTGGCGGCCTGGCCTCCGGTTCCAGCAACTATGCTCCTTCCAATCCGGCACTGGTGGAACGGGTAGAGGCGGACATTGAAGCCTTTCTCGCAGCCAACCCGGGGGTATCCCGAGAAGATTTGCCTGCTGATCTGATGTCGGCTTCCGGTTCCGGTCTTGATCCCCACATTTCTCCCGAAGCGGCGGCTATTCAGGTTCCGTCTCTTGCCGCAGCATCCGGGCTAAGCGAAGAAGAGTTGACTCAAATCGTCGCCAACAACACCCAGGGCAAGCTGCTGGGCCTTTTTGGCGAGGAGACTGTCAACGTATTGGGCGTCAATATGGAGATCGCTCAAGCCATGGGAATTTTGGCCAAGAACGGCAAGTGAAACGACCAGTTCCTTAACTTCTGAAAAGGGCAGTCCACAACCTGCAAAAGCAGGCCGTGGGCTGCCCTTTTTGTCCTTTAACCATTTCTTAATTCGGGTTTTCTGTTCTTTTTACCGGTTTTAGTCCGGAAGGTATATCATGTTTTTACACAAGGAGGGGACGAGCATGTCTACCATTAAAGATACTTTCTTCAGAATTGAAAATAAATTTGATACCAACGCAGCACGGCTGATGATGCACCACCAACTGCTTGGGTTGTTTTTGCTTTTCATCGTGGCTCCGTTGCTGACACTGCTGGCGGTGGGGGTGTGTGCCTGCATCATCACCATGCCGTATATCCTGCTTTCGCACTTTAATACAATCTTTATGCGGTTTGTGCAACGCTTACACCTTCTTTTAGGGAAAAGTGGGTATTATTACAAATGAGCATTTGTGGTTCAAAACACATAGCTTTATTCCCAAGGGAGGCAAAGTAAAATGGAAGCAATTGGTACACAAAAATCCATTTCGCCTGTACGTTCTGGGACCCTGACCATTTTTGCCGGGTATTCATCCGGCTGCGGAAAGACATACCGAATGTCACAAACGGCACAAAGGGCATTGCAGTGCGGCACCGATGTGGTTCTGGCATCTGCAGAGCCGGAGCGCTGGCCTGAAACCGCTTCCCTTATGAAGCAGTTTGAATGTCTGCCCTCTGTACAGCGCGGCGACGGTAAGCCGGTTCTCCGCTGTTTTGACCTGGATGCGGCGCTCAAAAGAAAGCCGGAGTTGTTGGTATTGGATAACCTGGCCCACCGCAATTCAGATCATTCACGTCACAAAAACCGTTATCAGGATATACAGGAGTTGTTAAACGCCGGGATCCACGTATATACCACCCTGGATATTTCAAGCCTGGAAAGCCTGCAGGATGCAGCCGGTGAAATACTGGGAGACATCCGGCTTGACCGTGTTCCGGACGATGTCTTTGACAGGGCGGCAAGGGTGGAATTTGTGGATCTGGATCCGCAGGATCTGCAGTGGCGTCTGGAAGGAAAGCCCTGCGAAAACGACTGGCCGGAACTGACGCAGAACCAGATGAGTGCTTTGCGTGAACTGGGTATGCGCCGTTGTGCTGACAGAATCGCCTTCGAGGCGAAGGAAAAAGAGCACTCACCCTATCATACCCAGGAACACATTTTGGTTTGCCTGTCCGGTTCGCCCTCCAATGCCAAGATCATACGCACAGCCGCAAGGATGGCCGGAGCATTCCGCGGTTCCTTTACGGCATTGTTTGTGGAGACCAAAACGTTCCAGCAAATGTCTCCCCAGGATAAGGAGAGCCTGCGGCGGAACCTCCATCTGGCAGAACACCTGGGGGCGACCGTTGAGACCGTTTACGGCGATGACATCCCGGTTTTAATCGCAGAATTTGCCCGGGCATCCGGTGTAAGCAAAATCGTCATAGGCCGCAGCGAAGTATCCCAGAAGGTGCTGCTGCATACGCCCTCCCTTACAGAACGGCTGATTGAACTTGCGCCGGAAGTGGATATTCATATTATTCCTGACAATGGAATGGATCACAGCCTGGCAGTGGCCAGGCGGAAGTTGATCTGCCTGGCACCTGTGCCGCTGCAGGACTTCCTGAAAAGCATTTCGCTGCTTCTGGCTGCCACGTTGGTCGGGTTTGGCTTTTATGAACTGGGCTTCAGCGAGGCAAACATTATCACCGTTTATCTGTTGAGTGTTATGCTGATTTCAGTCGTAACCCAAAGTTCCTTCTGCAACTTTCTTGGATCTGCAGCCAGCGTGCTGATTTTCAACTTTTTCTTTACGGTGCCGCGGTTTTCTCTGCATGCTTACGACAGCGAATATCCGGTGACCTTTTTGGTCATGTTCGTGGCAGCCTTGATCACCGGCTCTTTGGCCGCCAAGCTGAAATCCCAGGCACGGCACTCTGCACAGGTGGCCTGGCGGGCCAAGCTTTTGTTTGAGACCAACCAGAATTTGCAGAAGGCCACAAGCAGAGACCAAATTCTCACAGTAACAGCCGAACAGATCGTGAAGCTGTTCCGGCGGAATGTTGTAGTATATACGGCAGAGAATGACACCCTGACAGGGCCGCAGTTCTTTGGGGAGAAAGGCATTGCTGCCGAGGAACTTCGGCCGCAGTATGAAAGTGCGGAGGAGCGAAAAGTTGGCGAATGGGTACTGAAAAACAACTGCCGCGCCGGCTACGGAACAGGGACCTTTGAAAATGCCTGCTGCGTCTACTTCTCCGTCCGGATGGGGGAAAAAGTCTATGCCGTGGTGGGGATAGATGCACAGAAGAATGCAATGGACACTTTTGACAACAGCATCCTTCTTTCCGTCCTGGGTGAATGCGGGCTGGCCCTGGACAACAAGCGGAACACGGAAGAAAAGGAAGCAGCTGCCGTTTTGGCCAAAAATGAACAGCTCCGGGCCAATTTGCTGCGTTCCATCTCCCATGACCTGCGTACCCCCCTCACCTCCATTTCCGGAAACGCCAACAATCTGATCGCCAACGGCGAGTTGTTCGATGAAGAAACCAAGAAGCGGATATATACCGACATCTATGAGGACGCCATCTGGCTTATCAATCTGGTGGAAAATCTTCTTTCGGTAAGCCGTCTGAACGGTGGAGAAATGAACTTGCATCTCTCCACAGAACTGATGGAGGATGTGGTAGCAGAAGCTCTGCGCCATGTCAACCGGAAAAGTTCGGAATACATCATCAAGGTGAACAGTGAACAGGAATACTTACTGGCTCAAATTGATGTGAAACTGGTCATTCAGGTTCTGATCAACATTATTGACAATGCCATTAAATATACACCGGTGGGCTCTGAAATCAAAATCAACTTCAAGAAGCAAGGACATTTCATTGTAGTGTCCATTGCTGACAACGGACCGGGAGTACCCGATTTGGCAAAGCCTCATGTTTTTGAAATGTTTTACAGTGCCGCCAACAAAATTGCAGACAGCCACCGCAGCATGGGACTGGGGTTGGCGCTCTGCAAATCCATCATCAATGCACACGGCGGTGAAATCACAGTGTCCGATGCAGTTCCTCATGGAGCTGTTTTTACGTTTACACTGCCTGCAGGGGAGGTAAAGCTGCATGACTAAATCATTGATTTTGGTGGTCGAAGATGACATGCCAATCCGCAACTTAATCTGTACAACGCTGAAAGCACATAATTACCGTTATGTTACGGCGGAGAAAGGGGAGACCGCCATACTGGAAGCCTCTTCGCACAACCCGGAAATTATTCTTCTGGATCTGGGCTTGCCCGATTTTGACGGAGTTGATGTGATCCGAAAAATCCGCTCCTGGTCTAATGTGCCCATTATTGTGATCAGTGCCCGTACAGAGGACAGTGATAAAATTGAGGCTCTGGATGCCGGTGCAGACGATTATCTTACCAAACCCTTCTCGGTAGAAGAGCTGCTGGCCCGGCTCCGTGCCACCCAGCGCCGTCTTGCCATTGGTCAAAACGGAGACCTACATACTGACTCCGTTTTTGTAAACGGCAAGCTCAAAGTCGACTATGCCGCCGGCTGTGCATTTCTTGACGGTGAAGAGCTGCATCTGACCCCCAGCGAGTACAAGCTGCTCTGCCTGCTGTCCAAAAATGCGGGAAAGGTGCTGACTCACACCTACATCACCCAACAAATCTGGGGGAGAAGCTGGGAAAACGACGTGGCTTCCCTGCGGGTGTTCATGGCTACTTTACGCAAAAAAATTGAAAAAGAGCCTGATTCCCCTCAGTATATACAGACTCACATCGGAGTTGGATACCGTATGCTGCGGGTGGAATAAGGGGAAAACACCCTTTCCATCACGGGATGCAGTACCAGGCCACAACCTGTTTCCTTTTTCAATTTCTCTGCCCTGCTGAGCTTCTGGCCGGAGGGGCTTTTATTATACCCTTTTCCGGGGAGGTTTTACCCCGGCCAAAAGCATCGCAGGGAAGCCGGATTTTTTGCGGTCGTTATTGCTTTTTGCCGTCGGTTCTGATACGCTTTAATCAGATATCGGAGTAGCATTTTCAGGTTTCTTTTCCATATGTTTCCCTATCAGCAGGCCATCCAAGGGCAGGAGGTATCCTTATGAAACGGAAACTCGCACTTATTTTTTCCCTTCTTTCGGTTTTGCTTTTCATCGGTGTAATCTGTTTTGACCGCTATTATCCGGAATATCTCAGGCAGACCTTCCGGCCCATCTTTCCCCTGGTTCTTTTTCTCCGGCCTGCCGCATACTTCTGCTTTGGCATTGCGCTGACACTGCTGGCTTTCAAAGAGCTCTCTGTAGGTTTGTTTCGCAAGGTTCTTCTGTTTTCCGGCATGGTGCTGGTGATGATGTATCTCCTGGTCTGCCTTTGCCTTTTGACCGGAATGGGCCTGGGCGTGCTGATGAATCCCTTTATTTTGTAATGAAGTATCCCCAGCTTTTCTTTATTCCCGGGATTTTGATTGGCATGGGACTGAATCATTCCCCCCAGGAGTAAATTCTCAGGGCAAAGACGAAGGGCGGAAGCGCTCCATTTCCCGCCGGAGCAATGACCACCCTCTTCTCCCCTCCCCTTTTTCTGAAAACGAGGTATAGCAAAAATGGTTTTTCTATCCAAAGGAAAGATTCTGGAAGACCGCCGGCCTACCCTTGCTTCCTGGCCCAAGCGGATGTATGAATGGAGTGAAGTTCCCGCCCCATTCCAGCCCGCCTTGTCTGACTGGAATGCTGCCGGGATGCCACCGGGCAATATCACCCTGGTTCCCCGCATCCACCAATACTCCGGCGCACCGGAATATGTCACCGCCTGGTTCGGGGATGAGGTCTGTCTCCAGCGTTTGGTAAACGATCATCTGGAGGTGTGGAACATCCGCCCCGGTGATTTGATGGAAATAGGGTACTCCATCCAGCTGCTCAAATGCACTGTCACCCTCTGGCTCAAGGACGGCACCCGGGCTTCCTTTTCCTACAACAAGACCAAGGAGGACCAGCTCTATCCGGTTCTCAGCCTTTTGCTGGGCAAACCTGCCGACCACCATCCGGCCTTGCAGCATCCCGATGCCCCGGTTTTTGCCCAGCTCCGGCAGGAGAGCTATGCCATGCACTACACTTCCCTCCTTGCCTACCGGTTTGGCAGCGAGATTCAGGAATATCTTTTTCTCCGGGGAAAGGACCGCAACTTTCCTTATTTTTTCCAGCACCGCCCTGACCCTGAGTGCTTCTGCTCCATGACGGATGCGGGGCCGGTACTCATCATCAATGACTTTTACGGAACCTCCGCCCTCTATCTGCCCAAAGCCTTCCCCTGTTCTCTTCGGGTCAAGCCTCTGCCTCACGGGAAGGGCAGCGGCCTTTATCTCAACACCCAGGCGGAAGGGGAAAAGCTTTATTTTCGTCTGCTTCCCGGACAGGAAGAAAAAGCCGCCGCTTTTATCAGCCGCTGGTTTTCCCGAGATTGATTTTTCCAGATTCAAGGGCATCTGCCGCCCCCATTCAAAAGACTGCCGCACTTTTTGTGCAGCAGTCTTTTTTCTTTTTACCGTTAAATTTCCTCAAAAATTTCTTGTCCTTTTCCTTTTCTGAAAAACTGCATTAATATTTTTTGATATTTACTTGACAAAGTCAAGTAAATAATTTATACTTGACCAAGTCAAGTGAACACAAGACAAGATCAGCTCTTTCTGCCGTCCGGCAGATACAGTTCAAGTCCGGCTGGCCCCGACCATCCGCCAACCATCCCTTAATTTAATAAAACGGAGGAAACAATTATGAAGAACGCAACAAAAATCTGGCTCTGGATCGCCCTGGTACTCTGTGTCTGCACCACCGGTCTGAACCTGTCCCAGGGTCGCTGGCTGAGTGTCGCCATTGCACTGGTGTCCATTGCCGGGCTGTGCGCTGTACTGTTTGCCCGGCGTAAGCGGGGTTACTGGGTCATGTGCATCTGTGCCGTGGCATCCTTTGTCGTGGGTGCCACCCAGAATATGGCCCAGCTGGGCGCCCTTACCGCCATTGGCATGAGCCTGATCGGTTCTGCTCTGGTTCCCGTAATTACCGGCCTGTTCCTCAAAGGTGACTGGAACTCCCTGAGCTGAGCCTGCTTTGCGGGGAAATGCTGCCCTCCCGCAAATTCCACTGAAAAAGGCCGTTCCCAAAAGCCGGGGTGACATAAGAAAACAGCGGTTCTTATCCGGAATTGAAGAGACAAAAAAGCCAGACCAAGCTTTACCGCCTGGCCTGGCTTTTGATATTATTCTTTTTACCGTTCCGGGAAGAACTGCCCTGCACCGGGGAAGGGAGTGTTTTTGAGGTGGAGTCCAAGGAAAATCCCCGCAGGCACCCTTGGTGGTTGTCAAGGGGATTTGACGAAGGAATCCTCCAAAAGCACCACTTTTCCGGCGCTGTTTTCTTACGGAACTTCGGCAAAAGGAGGGAACGGCCTTTTTTCTGCCCGGAGATTGCCTGAAAATTCCCTGTGCAACCAATAGTTGCCGGCCGGTTGGTAGACATTCCTTCCGTCCTCCGTTTATAATGGGGGCAGGAGGTGGTCCCCATGACATTTTTTCAACACAACACCGGGGGGCCTTTGTGTCGTTCCTCCTTCTTTTGGCAGCTGGTATAATCAAGCCATCAAATGAAGGAGGCAACACCATGAACACTGATAAAATTTACGCTGAACAACTGGCCAACGAATATGCACCCAAGGATGATTCCAAGGTAATCGCCCTTCGGAAGCTGGATGCCCGGGCAAAGCTGCCCGCCATCGTCTGCACCTACACCTTTGGGATTTCTTCCGCCCTGATTACCGGGGTGGGGATGTGCCTGTCCATAAAGGTCATAGGCAACGGCAGCACCGCCCTCTTCGTTCTGGGGGTCATCATCGGCATCCTGGGGCTTATCTGCATGGGAATCAACTATCCCCTTTACAAAAAACTGCTGGAAAAGGGAAAGCGGAAATACGCCTTTGAAATTATGGAGCTGGCCCGGGAAATCAGCGGGGAATGATTCCGGGGATTGTTCTCTTTCCAAGGGAGGCAGGACGGATGAACAAATCGGAAAGCAAATATTTTAATACCGCCGTCCGGATGGACCGGGCACTTTTACAGCTGCTGGAAAAGAAGGACCTGGAGTATATTACGGTAAAGGAGATCTGCCAGGAGGCAGAGGTCAACCGTTCCACCTTCTATCTCCACTATGAAACGATGGGGGACCTGCTGGAGGAAAGCGTTCAGTATATGAACCGGGAATTCCTGGAGCATATGCAGCTGCGGGAAAAATCCTTTCTGGACAAAATCCGGAACTGTCCCCGGCAGGAGCTGTACCTGGTCACCCCGGAGTATCTCACCCCTTACCTGGAATATATTGCAGCGAACAAGCGGCTGTTCCGGGCTGCCCTGAAAAACTCCCGGTCTTTTGCCCTGGACAAAGCCTACCGGCGGATGATGGAGCAGGTATTCCTCCCCATTCTGGAACGGTTTGAGACCCCGGTCCAGGACCGGGAATACATGATGGCCTTTTACATCCAGGGGCTTATGGCCATCGTTCTGGAATGGATGAAAAACGACTGTCAGGATTCCATTTCCCATGTAAGCGCCGTTATGGAACAGTGCGTTTTGTCCAGGCATCATTCCCGGAAAGAGAAAAAATAAAAGCCGCCCGGAGTTCCAGGCGGCTGGGGATATCTGTAGTCCGCCCTCTTTGAGAGAGGGCGGGCTTTTTTATTCTGCCCACCGGTCCACGGCATCCCGAAGAAACTGGGCACATCCAGGGATGGCTCTGTCATAGTAGGCGGTAAACCGCTCATCCAGAACATAGAGCTGAGCGATTCCCTTATGCTTTTGCGGGGTAACAGGCTTTACCGTTGCCTCCAGCCACCGACGGTGGAGACGGCAGATTTCTTTCCCCTCCGGGCTGTCCGGGGAAATCCCGGCCCGGACGGCGGCTTCCAGCTTTTCCCTTACCTCGGCATCCAGGGCATTCCAGGCTTCATATTCTTCCCGGGTCAGCCCCATCAGGCTGGCATTGGCCTGATCTGCGGCCTGGTCCCCATACTTTTCCCGGACTTCCTTTCCGTATTTTTCCTCGTTTTCCTTTACCAGATTTTTCTTGAATGCGGCAAATTTTTCCTGGTCTTTCATGGTTTCCTTCCTTTCCTCACATTGGATGGTCTGCTGCACCGACTGTATCAGCCGGTCCACCTTTTCCCGTTCCTGCTGCAATGCGGCCAGATGTTTGCGGAGGGTCTCCAGCCGGTCAAAACCGGAACTGTCCAGGCATTCCCGAATCTTCCCCAGCTCCACCCCCAGGGCCCGGTAAAAGAGGATATCCTGAAGCCGGTCCACCTGTTCCGGGCCGTAATACCGGTATCCGCTCTCCCCCGTCCGGGCGGGTTTCAGCAGCCCGATCTGATGATACCACCGCAGGGTCCGGGGAGATACCCCCGACAGCTGAGACAGTTCATGGATGGAATATTCCATAAATTTTTCCCTCCCTTCTGTCTCAAGTTTACCAGTTGACGTTACGTCAAAGTCAAGGGGTTTGCGCATTTTTTATACAAAGAAAAAGCCCCCACAGGGGGGCAGGGTCTTCCAGTGCCTGTTCCCGTGGGGGCGCCATTCTTTTTCAGAAACATTCCAGGGCGAAAGCCAGGAGGGTAGCCAGGGCTTCTTCCCCCTCCGTCTGAATTTTCATCTGCCCATCTTGATACTGGTATGTTCCCACGCAGATTCCTCCCTGATAAAGCCGGAAGTTTCCCGCCGGGACATCCCCCTCCAGTTTCAGGGTTTCACTTTCCAGCTCCACCTTATCCTGAAGCTGTTCCAGCTCCCGCTTTACCAGGAACATCTCCCGGTCTCCCAGGTATCCCCTGATTCGGGGCATTTTGGCCAGCCGGAAGGCCTCATGCTTATATTCCAGCCGTCCCAGGGTTTCCCCCTGTTCATTTTTCATCCGGCAGGATCTGCTCCAAATGCCCTCTTCCTCCGGGTAAAGCCCATAGAGAAACTGTCCGCCTTCTTCCCGGCAAATCAGGAGGGGGGCGTCCTTTCCTGTTCCTTTGGTCACCAACAATTCTTTCATGGGGATTCACCTCACATCATCCGTTTATGAGAGCCGGTCTCCTTGATTTCAGTATACCCGCCGGGAAGGTGCTTTTCAACGGAAACGGGCCATTGCAAAGAAATCCGCCTATTTGCAAAAACAGGCTCCGTTTTTTCTTTTTGGTGCGTTGAATTCAATTGACAGGGCGAGGGCTGTGGAATATCTTTAAATCAGAGAATCTTTTCATTGGGACAGGGGGCAAAGCCATGGTGAAAATCCTGATTTGTGATGACAATCCCGCCTTTGCCCTGCAGCTTTCCCAAAAGGTTGCCCGGTTGGCTCATGGCTTCGGCCAGCCAGTGGAGGTCAAGTCCTGTACCCAGCCGGAACAGCTTACCCCCGAAGCCTTTGGCTGCCCGGACATTGCTTTCCTGGACATTGACATGGGGAACATCAACGGCATTGACCTGGCCCGGAAGATTCGGCGGGCCGGGCTGGACACTCTTCTGATTTTTGTGACCAACTACCCGGAGTATGCCCCGGAAGGGTATGAGGTCGCCGCCTTCCGTTTTCTGGACAAAGGGCGGCTGGACCAGAAGCTCCCCTATTATTTTTCCCAGGCCCTCCATGCCCTGGAATCCAAGGGGGACCAGATACAACTATCCGACGAGGTTTTTCCCTCCCGGTGTCTGGTCTATGGGGAGACCCATAGCCGGGGGCTTCTCCTCCACATGACCGGATACCACACCAAGCTTCTCACCTGTTCCAAGACCATGGGGGAACTGGAAAAGCTTTTGCTCCCCCACGGATTTCTGCGGGTACACCAGAGTTTCCTGGTCAACATGAAGTATATCCGAAAAATGCAGAGCACCGGGGTCTGGCTGACCCAGGGAGAGGAACTTCCCATCAGCGCCCGGAATTACAAACAGCTGAAAGAAACCTTTCTGACCTGGAGGGCAAAAAATCCATGGAGTACTTTCTGATTCTTCTGGCAGTGCTGGTTTACGGATTTGTCTCGCTGGCGGTTTCCCAGTCCTTTTTCCCCCGCTCCTGGGAAAAAAGGATACCCTGGCTGATGGCCTTTTTCTGGGGCGGGATGTACCTGTTCCTTCTTTTCAAACTGGGTTCTTCCTCCCCTCTCATCCCTCTGATTTTGAATTTTCTCCTGTTGGCAGGGGTGCTGGTCTGGGCCAGAAAGCGCTACCGCCGGGAACTTCAGGCCCAGCGGCAGCTTCTGGCCGCCTCGGAGCGGTCCGCCGCTCAGGAGCAGACCATCCGGGCCCTCACTGCCGCCTACTCCGCCCAGAAAAAGATGACCCACGATTTCCGTCACCACATTTCCGCTTTGCAGGCTTTGCTGGAGCAGAACGAGATGGAAAAGGCCCGGGCCTATCTTGCCCAGCTTCAGGAATCCCAGACCAGCCGTCCTTTGCTGGTCAACTGCCGCCATGCGGCCATTGATGCAGTCCTCAACCAGAAAGCCTACTCCGCCCAGGAGGCGAACATTGATTTCCACTGTGAGGTAAACGACCTGTCCGGGGTCTCTATTCCGGACAAGGACCTGGCGGTGGTGCTGGGGAATCTGCTGGACAACGCCCTGGAAGCCTGTCAGCGGCTTTCCCCCGGTCAGGTCCGGTGGGTCCGGGTCAAGCTGCTCCACTCCCGGGAGGACCGGCAGCTTTTTCTCTCCATTGAAAATTCCAGCCTGCCCCTGGAAATCAAAGGGGATATTCTCCCTACCACCAAGGCCGATCCCACCCTCCACGGGTATGGACTGCCCAATGTTTTTGCGGTGCTGAAAAGGTATCATGCGGATTGGACCATGAACTGCCGGGAGGGAGTTTTCCTCTTTGCCCTGGAATGGCCGGAGGAACCGGCTCTGTAAAAATTCATCTGAAGGATGTGTGAAACTATGGTTTGGAAGTTTGAGACCGCCGGTCCCTCCGGGCTTTGCCGCCTGTTTGGGGTGAATATTTTCCAATACAGCTGGCGAAGCTGCGGGGAGACCGCCCGGGTACTGGACCCCCATTACGGGGTGGAAAAAGTTTTGCCCGTCTACGAGGTGGAGATTGACGGGGTCACCCATCGGTTTGCCTCGGGAGAATTTTCCAACGGGGTGTCCGGGTTCTATCTCCCGGAAGAGTGATTTTTAAAAACCGTAACCCAGTAAATTTCAAAAGGCCCCCTGCCGTTTTTGTGCGGCAGGGGGCCCGATTTATATTTTCGATCATTCCAGGATCGCTACGCTGTCATCTGCTCCGATGGCCAGCTTGGTATAGGTGAGGGTGTCCTCCTGGTAAGTACTGTACACTCCCAGGAAATCGGTATCCGGGGCCAGTTCCGCCTTGCTGTAGGTAGTGCCGTTGAATACCACATCCGGCCCGTCACTTACAACGCCAACGGCACACTCGGTTTCCACAGTCACACCCGGGCAGGATACCATTATCTTGACAAAGTTATCCTCCAGGGTCATCTCCCTGGAAGAGCCGGCGGTGACTTCCTTACAGGTGACCACAGCCCCCTCCCCAAAGGTGCAGCCTGCTCCCAGGGCAATCATGGCATGGTAGTCTCCCAGAACGGTAAGACCACCCTTAAAGGCGCAGTCCTCAAAATTGATGCTGCTCCGCAGCTCAAGTCCTCCGTTCCGGGTGCTGGCCGGGTCCACCGTGACCGTGACCATTTCGTCGAAGGTCATTCCGCTGACCTGGATATTCTCTCCCGCCTTCAGCTCATAGTCATACTGTACTTCCTGGGCAGGGGCCGCAGCTTCCTGGGGCTGGGCGGCACTGCTGTTGCCGGAACAGCCGCAGAGAGCCAGAACCAGTGCCATTGCTAGAATCCATATTACTGACTTTTTCATTTTGATTCATCCTTTCCGGTTTTCTTTTTTGCCAGAGGATATTTTCCGTCTTTCACCTCCCTTTGCAAGGATTTTAAATATGCAAAATTCTTTCACAGGTTTATGATTTCAGATTGCCACATCTTCCACGCTAATTCAATGAAATATATTTGAAATTGCTTTTTCATCCCTATGATTTTTTGAATATCATTCATTTTTGTTGCAGTAAATATATTTCCATGGATCGGGGAAAATCCGGAGGGATTGCATCCACTGCCGTCCTATAATATAATGAAAATCGGCTATTATATGACAGCTTTTCAAGTTTCCACAATTTACAGGAGGTCTTTCCCATGACCAAGAGAATCTCTTCCCTGCTTGCCCTGCTGATCCTGCTGGCCGCCCTGGCAGGGTGCAGTACCCAAAACCAGCCCACATCCATCTATGCGGATTCGGAAAACTGGGCTTATCTGGAAAACCAGGAGACTGGACTGGCAGACGTATTCTTCATCTGTCCCACCGTATACGGCGGGGAGGAGAGCGTCTATAATATGTCTCTGGAAGATACCGCCGCCAAGGAATCTTTCCTGGGCGCCACCAACATGGAAAAGGGGATCTACGACCAGGATACCCGTTTCTTTGCCCCCTACTACCGGCAGGCCGGGCTGAATGTCTACGAGCTTTCCCCCGAGGACCGGGAAGCCTATCTTTCCCTGGCCTACCAGGATGTGAAGGATGCCTTCACCTATTATCTGGAGCACTACAACCAGGGCCAGCCCATTATTCTGGCAGGTTTTTCCCAGGGTGCCGACATGTGCATCCGTCTGCTGAAAGACTGCTTTGCTCAGGAGGAAGTGAATGACCTGCTGGTAGCCTGCTACGCCATCGGCTGGAGCATTACCCAGGAGGAGCCGGATGCATACCCCCACCTGCGGTTTGCCGCCGGGGAGGACGACACCGGAGTGATTATTTCTTTCAACAGCGAAGCAGAGGATGTAACGGATTCCCTTATGATTCCCGCCGGGACCCGCACCCTGGCCATCAACCCTCTCAACTGGAAAACCGACAGCACCCCCGCATCCAAGGAGGAAAACACCGGTGCCTGCTTTACCGATTACAGCGGTGCCATTCTGACCGAGATCCCCCAGCTCACCGGTGCTTACATTGACCCCCAGCGAGGGGCATTAAAGGTGCCTGACGTCACCCCTGAAGAGTATCCTCCTGTTCTCTCCATCTTCTCGGAAGGAGTCTATCACCTTTACGATTACCAGTTCTTCTACCGCAATCTCCAGGAGAACGTGGCTGTTCGGCTGGATGCCTATCTGGCCGCCTGATATTCCCATAACCAAAGAATCCCCCGGAAAGTCCGGGGGATTCTTTTATTCCGCTTTTTCCTTATTGGGCCAGTCGGCGCTGAAAATAAACCTTCCCTCCTCATAGGCGAACGTATACTCAGCTCCATATTGGTCCAGAATGAACCGCACATTTCCCAGTCCAAAGCCATGGAGCATGGGGTTCGGTTTGCTGGTGGGGATCTCGCCGTTTACAATGGCCACCGGACGGCTGGGGTTCACCACCGAGATGGAGAGAACTTCCCGGACGAGAAGCAGCTGAACGCTCACCCAGCGCTCCGGAGCCGGAAATTCCGCACAGGCTTCCATAGCGTTGTCTATCAGGTTGCTCAGCACAATGGTGATGTCCACATCCGGCAGTTCCAGTCCGGACAGGTCATTGACCCGAAAACGCATATCAATTCCCTGCCGCTGTCCCTCGTACCCCTTCTGGTTGAGGACTGCATCAATGGCCGCATGGTGGCTGTTGACCAGCAGGATACGCTCGGTGTGCCGGGCTTTCAGCTCTGCCAGGTATCGCTTTCCCTCCTCGATTTTTCCTTCCTCCAGCAGGGCGGACAGTGCCGCCAGGTGGGCCCGGAAATCATGGGTCATTTTGCGCTGTCCGGTATAGGCCTGACTGAGCGCCCGGATATTCTCCTCCTGGATGCTTACCCGCTCATTGGCCGCAACCAGTTTTTCCCGGTTGTAGCTGCTCATTTCCAGGTAATCCAGCAGCAGAAGGGCCGCCACGTCCGCCGCATTGAAAATCAGGAGGCAGATCTGCCACACATCACTGTCCTGGGCTGCCGAATAGCTCTGCCACAACACCAGCAAGGTTCCCAGGGGGAAAACGAGGGAGGGCGTGATCCAGGCTCTTGGATGCTCCGGCAGGTCAAGGGGCTGATGATGACGGCAAACCAACCTTGCTATAGCCAGGGATACCACTCCACTGAGAAGGAACAGGACGGAATAGAGGGCAATGTTTTCCATCAGTTCCTGAGGGCTTACCCCCAGCATCCAGCATCCGATGGACCGGAACCAATAGGTAAAGGAGAAGAGCACCGCATACACTGTAATTACCACAAACAGCCGACGATCCCATCCGCTTCTGTGGAGGCTATGGCAGAAAAGGTACAGAAAAATCAGTTCTATTGCGATCCGGGGCAGATATCCGCACGGGACCAGCAGGAAGCCGGCAAGGAAGAAGGAGGCCAGCGACCAAACGGTGATCTGTTTGAGGGTATTTTTCTTTTCCGCCCTCCGGGGAAAAACCGAGTCAAACAGGAACAGCTGTGTTCCCGTGGTCAAGAAGGCCCCTGCCAGGCTTAAAAATGTTCCCCAAAGTTCTACCATATCTGCTGTGCCTGCCATGTAATGAATTTTTGTTTGTTGACCCGGTAGCTTCTGGCTCCCACCGGCAGGGACTTTCCTGTGGTCAGGACTGCCCCCGTGCTTTGTAGAGACTGAAGATACCGCATATTTACCAGGAAACTTTTATGGATTCTCAGGAATCCATGAGGACGAAGCAGTTCTTCCAGTTCGGTGATGGACCATCTGGTTCTCAGGCGTTCCCGGGGGCTCCCCTTCAAATACAGATACTGGTCATGCCCCATGCTCTCGATGTAAAACAGCGCCTGGGTGGGGATGGGCACCGTTTCCCCCTCGCAGAGGATGTCCACCGTCTGCTGTCTTCCCCGGCAGACTTTCAGGGCATCGGAAAAATAGGGTTGGAGTTTCTGGTCCAGCTCCGATTTTGCCAGGTACCGGAAGGCATCCACCTCGTACCCCTCCGGAGCATATTCCTTGAAATTGGTCACGAAAATCAGGACCGCCTCCGGATTGATCCGGCGCAGTTTTCGGGCCAAATTGATTCCGTTTTCCTCCCCCAGGTCAATATCCAAAAAGACCAGATGGCTCTTGGCGAACATTTCCTCACTCAAGGCACTTACATCTGTCACCGGCCAGATGGTGCTGGATTTGGGAGAATACTCCGGCAGTTCCATCAACCTTTTTCGGAAGTCCTGAACAAAGGCCGGATCATCGTCAAAAATCAAAATATTTATCATTCTTCCTCCTGTTGCAGCAGAAAGCCAACCTTCCTTTTTCCAAAATATCCACTTTGGATATCTATTTTAAAATACCATATTTATTCAGTCGGAGCAATAAAAATTGCAAATCATTCCTGGTTCTCGTATACTGTACAGTCCCAAATGACTCCTGGTCATTCCTCAAAAAATCCGCCTGTTTGTCCGCCCTCCTTTTGCATTCATGCCATATTTTTGCTTTGGTGTCGTTTTGTTGGATTCATTTCAAGTCAAATGCTAAAATTTACCAGTAGAGGAGTGATACTGTTGGAGCTTCTTGCATCCAGGCTGACTCAGTATTTTTTGCAAAGGGAATACATTACCTCTGAACAGGTCCAGTGGTTTCAATACGGTCTGGTCCGGCGGATGATGGGATTTGTCACCTTTGTAATTCTCCTCTTTCCGGGCACCCTTATGGTGGGTTTCCCGGGGGCATTCCTGTATGTGTTCGTCTTTCGCTTTCTGCGGACCCGGGCCGGCGGGTATCATGCCAAAACCTCAGGAGGCTGTTTTCTGGCCTCCTTCACCACCATGGTGATCGCTCTTTCCTTTGCCGGCCTGGTCACCTCGCATTGGGTGAGCAGTGCGGTCCTGGCCGTCAGTGCCTTTCTTATCTTTTGTCTGGCACCGGCCAATAATGCCAACCTGCATCTTTCAGCGGAAGAACTGGCCGCCATCCGGCCCAGGCTTCTTGTTCGGCTGTTGGCGGTGGTTTTGCTGGGATGTCTTCTCTTCCCATTGGATTTTCCCCTGGCAAATTGTGTTTCCTTTTCCGTGGGGGCGGTGGCCGCCATGCTATTGGTTTCCCATTGGGGGTTCGGGGTACAGTAAGGTGCCTTCCTCCTTTGGATAGATATCTCAAAAAGGAGTAAAGCAGTATGAAACAGAATGAATCTTTTGTACAGCGTCTGACCTGCAAAGTGGCCCAGTCCATCGTCCGCCGGGAATCTGCCGGCTGGCCCCCCTCTTCTCTCTGGGGTGCATATCAGCCCCAGCGGCCCGAGAAAAAGGACACCAAAGAGAGCAAGTAACCATATTTTCATGAATCGAAGCGCCTCCCCACAATCAGCGCTTTGAGATATGTCCGCCTCCTTTTGGTGACGGACGAGGAGAGCCCAGGCCTTGGCCTGGGCTCTTTTTTATACGGTTCTGCTGCTGTGTGCATCCGGTTATTGGAAAGGGCGGTAATTGGGCTGGTTGTTCCAGTAGTCTTCCTTGGTCATGACCAGATACCCCTTCTCCGGGTTTTGTGCCGTTTCCTCCCCGGTGTAAATCAGAAAATCCTCTTTTCCCTCTCCACAGATATAGGGGAAAGATTCTTCCGTTCCCACCCGAAAGGTAATTGGGAAAAATTCTCCTGTTTCCAGGTCCAGTCCACCCCGGACAGCTTCCTCCCGGTCCGGGATTGCAAGAGACAGCTGAAGGTGGCCGTCCCGCACATTCTCCCGGATGGTCACTGCGGTGTACTGCTGTCCATCAGGCAGGGTGATGGTCAGGTCTTCCCTGGATTTCCCTTCTGCGAGAGACCAGGTATGAAGGGTATTCTCCCCCTCCACCGTGTAATAGAGCGTGTCGCCCTCTATTCCATAGCTTGTGATGGCGGGCGCCTTGTCCTCAAGGAGCGGGGTCTGTTCCCCGGTTTCCCGGTCCAGGGTAAAGAAACTGTACTTCATCCGGTCCCCCTCCAGGGTGTTCTCCGTCAAAAGAAATCCGCCCGGGAAAACCCCGGCCAGGTCCACCGACTCTCCTTCCCATTGAGCCAGCACTTCATACCCTTCCTGCGCCGGGTCTATCCTTATCAAAGCGGTCTCTACCGTGACCGTTTCCGTATCCACCAGAGAAACCGCCGTGTAAATGCTGCCCTCTTCCTCCCCGGCAACACAACTGGTGTGATGGAATACCAGCTCATCTCCCAGCTCCTGCTTTTTCCGGCCGGAGCCGTCCAGGCTCATGCTATAACAGAAAGCCTTCGCATTCTCCGGATCTTCCGAGTAGGGCAGGCCGTTTTTGAGGACATACAAATATTCCCCATTTACCACACAGCGTCCGCCCCCCACCATGCCGGGAACTTGGTCGTCCGCTTCCAGAGCGCTGCACTTGGCGGAGGCATACTCATAATAAAGCAGGTCTGCGCTGCCGTCCTCCTTCATGTTCAGCTGATACGAACCGGTTTCCGTCTCCCCGCCCACAGCTCCAATTGACTTGGGGATAGAGACCACTTTCAGTGGTTCTGTCTCCTCCGCTGCGGGAGCCTGGGAGGACGTTTGCTGAGGTGTGGGCTGGGGTGTCTCCTGGTTCTTCTGGCAGGCAGTCAAAAGCAAAGCCAACAAAACCCCTGTAAAGATCACCTTGAACATTTGCTTTATCTTGGGCACTTCCTTTGCAACAGAATTTTTTGGTATCTGCAGCGGGTCATTCCCCTTGATCCGGCAGCAGAATGGTTTGCCCGGTGGTCATGCCGTGGAGTCTTTGACCCATGACCGGATCCAGCAAGGCGTATGCAACCCCTCCGGTACAATGCCCGGTATAAACCGCTTCCAGGTCACGGGCTGCGGCAGCATCGGCTACCGCCTGGAGTTCCTCCCGGGTGAAGGTACAAATCTCCTGCCCGTTCCGGGAGCCTTTCATGTGAAGGCCTCCCACAAACCCGTAGAGTTTTTGGCCGGGGAAAGCCCGGGCAGCCTCTTCCAGCACCGTCTGCAAGCCCCCATGGCAGCAGCTGTTGAAAAGGAGCAGCCCCCGTTCCGTTTCAAAGACCACCGTCATTTCATGGGAGAAATCATCAGGCTTTACCCCTCCATCCACTTCCCTGTAAAGCTTTTTTGCGGCGCCAACGGATTCCAGGCCCGGGGTGGAGTGGGGCAGCAGCCAGATTCCCGGACAGCACTGCGTCAGTTCCTTCACCGTTGAAATACGCCCGGGCAGTCTTTGGAGGACAGGTCCCGGGATTCCGATGGGGTGACGTTTCTCCCCGTCCCCCGAGTAAAAGGTATCACAGGCCCCTTCCATGGCGTAGACCACGGCCTGGGCGTTTCGGTCAAAAAAGGCGGAAAGGCCTCCTGCGTGGTCATAGTGACCATGGGAAAGGAAGCAGGCATCTACTTTGTCCAAAGGGAACCGAAGCCTTTCGGCATTGAGGGCAAAGGCGCCGCTGCTTCCCGTGTCCAGCAGATAATATCCTCCCCGGTATTCTATCCCAAGGCTCAGGCCATGTTCTGCCGCAAGTTCCTGCGAGGGTGCGGTATTTTCAATGAGAACCGTAATCTTCACACTCTGTCCCCCTTTTCTTGATTTCACTATAATACGAAAGATTCCACTTCGTCAACAGAAAAATATCCGGACCCCGGGCCGGACTTTTGCGGCGGAACCTGCCGCCTGAGCGGTCGCCGGAATCAAGGCCGGGAAGAAGGTTTCAGAAGTTCATAACCGGATGAAAAAGGGCCTGCTCCGGGCTTGGGGCAGGCTCTTTTTTAATTTCTTTTATTCTTCCATAGGGCTTCTGTCGGGGTCATAAGGCGGTGCATTCCGCAGGGCCCCGGCCATTCCTTCCAGGAGGGAGAGCACTTCCTCCCTGCCATAGCCGCCCAGAGCAGCGGAAAGCACCCGGTCCTCATGTTCAAAGGCAGCGGAAAGTTTCTCCGCCGCCCGGGTCCCTTTCTCTGTCAGGCTGATTTCGGAGGAGCGCCGGCATCCGGGGGCGGCAGAGCGCACCACCAGGCCCGCCTCTGCAAGGCGGTCAATGCACCGTGACAAGGTGGATTCATCCACCCCGCAGGCCTCAGACAGGCCCTTCTGGGTGCGGGGTCCTTCCTTGAGCAGGTAGGCAAGGATGCGGGGCTGTCCCTGTCCCAGAGGAATCCCCAGGGACTGAAAGTAGCTTCGCATATAGCGGCGGCGCTCATACTCCAGCCGGGCAACGGCTGCATAAAGACTTTTTTCCATAAGGTCTTCCTCCTCAGCTGAGCTGTGTCATACCGGTGTAGAGCTGATAGTACCGGCCCTTCTGTTCCAACAGTTCCTCGTGGCTTCCCCGCTCAATGATTTGGCCGCCCTCCACCACCAGGATGGCATCTGCACTCCGCACCGTGGAGAGCCGGTGGGCAATGACAAACACGGTGCGGCCCTCCATAAGGGTGTCCAGGCCCTGCCCGATCAGTTTTTCGGTGCGGGTATCAATGGAGGAGGTAGCCTCGTCCAGAATAAACACCGGCGGACGGGCCACAGCCGCCCGGGCAATGGCCAGAAGCTGCCGCTGTCCCTGGGACAGGTTATCCCCGTCCCCGGAAATCATGGTATTGTAGCCGTCCGGCAGGCGGCGGATAAAGGAGTCCGCATTGGCCAGCCTTGCGGCGGCCCGGACTTCCTCGTCTGTGGCGGTCAGGCGGCCGTACCGGATATTTTCCATTATGGTCCCGGTAAACAGGTGGGTGTCCTGCACCACCACCGACAGAGATCTCCGCAGGTCATCCTTCCGGATGCGCCGCAGGTCAATGCCGTCATAGGTAATGGAACCTCCCTGAATTTCATAGAACCGTGTGATCAGGTTGATGATGGTGGTTTTGCCTGCGCCGGTGGAGCCCACGAAAGCGATTTCCTGTCCCGGCTTTGCGTAGAAGGACACCCCGTCCAGAATCTTCTTTCCGGGGGTATATCCGAACACCACATTCTCAAACCGCACATCCCCGCAGAGAGGCACCAGTTCTGTCCCCTTTTCCCCAGGGCATTTCCAGGCAAAATGACCGGTATATTCGGAGGCCTCGGTGATGGAACCGTCCGCTTCCCGGTTCACCCGCACCAGGGTAACGTCTCCCTGGTCCACTTCCGGTTCCTCGTCCATCATGGAGAAGATGCGTTCCGCACCGGACAGGGCGCTCATCAGGAAGTTTGCCTGCTGGGTCAGCTGATTGAGGGGCATTGCACTCTGCCGCACAAACACCAGGTAGGAAGACAGGCTGCCGATATCCATCCGCCCTGCCAGCACAAACAGCCCGCCCACACAAGCCGACACTGCATAGTTCACATAGGAAAGACTGACCACGGTGGGCACCATCATGCCGGAGTACCCGGCCGCCTTTGTTCCCGCCTTGCGCAGGGCCTCATTCCGGCGGCAGAACTCCTCAAAATCGGCTTCCTCGTGGTTGAATACCTTTTCCACCTTCTGGCCTGCCACCATCTCTTCCACAAATCCGTTGAGAGACGCCAGGTGTTTCTGCTGCTGATTATAGTACTTCCGGCCCCGCCGCCCGTTGTAGAGGATGAAGGCCAGCATCAGGGCCAGGAAGGCAATGACAATGACCGACAGCTGAGGATTGAGCACCACCAGCATTACAATGGTGCCGGTCACCACCACGAAGCTCTGTATCAACATGGTAAAGCTGTTGTTGAGGGCTTCGGTGACAGTATCGATATCGTTGGTGAAGCTGCTCATAAGTTCGCCGTGGGTGTGGCTGTCAAAGTAGGCCAGCGGCAGTTTCTGGGTCCGTGCAAACAGATCCCGGCGAATCTGCGCTATGATTTTCTGGGCTGTACGCACCATCAGCTGGTTATATCCCAGGGTGCAGAGGGCACCAAGGCCGTACATTATCCCCATTCCGGCAATCGCTCGGGCCAGCCCGGGAAGGTCTCCCGGGACAATGAATTCATTGATGACCGGCTTGAGCAGGTAGGTTCCCATTACGTTGGCCAGGCCGGATATGACCACCATCACTGCCACCAGAGCCAGTGCGATCTTGTGGCCGCCCAGATACCGGGCCAGGCGGCGCAGGGTCTTTTTGGCGTCCTTAGGGCGCTTGTAGGTCATGAGTTTTGCCATTATAACCCCGCTCCTTCCTGCTGTGACTGGTAGACATCCCGGTAAATTTTACTGGTCTCCATAAGGGTCCAGTGGTCACCGATGGCATCAATGCGGCCGTCACTGAGCACCACAATTTTATCCGCATGAAGCACCGACGAAATGCGCTGGGCAATGATGATTTTGGTGGTGTCAGGCAGGCACTCGGCCAGCCCGTCCCGGATTTTCGCCTCCGTTACCATATCCACCGCACTGGTGGAATCATCCAGAATCAGTACCTTCGGTTTTTTCAGAATGGCCCGGGCAATACAGAGCCGCTGCTTCTGTCCCCCGGACACGTTTACGCCGCCCTGTCCCAGGTCGGTGTCATAGCCATTGTCCAGACGGTCGATAAATTCGTCCACGCAGGCGATCCGGCAGGCTTCCGCAATCTCTAGGTCCGTGGCATCCGCCTTTCCCCACCGCAGATTATCCTTCACGCTGCCTGAGAACAGGGTGTTCTTCTGCAGCACCATGGCTATGGCATCCCGGAGATGGGCCAGGGGGTATTCCTGCACCGGGCGGCCATCTACATATACGGTCCCCTCGGTGGCCTCGTAAAGCCGGGGGATCAGCTGCACCAAAGTGGATTTGGAGGAACCGGTTCCTCCGATGATGCCCACCGTTTCTCCTGCCTTGATATCCAGGTTAATATCCGACAGGACAAAGTTTTCTGCCCCTGCACGGTACTGGAATGAGACATGGTCAAATCGCACAGAGCCATGCTCTACTCTCACGTCCCTGGCATTTTCGTCGGTCAGGTCCAGAGGTTCATCCAGCACCTCGGCAATACGCTCCGCCGACGCTCCCGCACGGGTCAGCTGGAGGAATACATTGGAAATCATCATCAGGCTGTTGAGCACCTGCAATACATAGCTCAGAAAACCAGTCAGTTTTCCAACCTGAAGGTCACCCGTCTGAATCATGCCGCCCCCGATCCACAGAATGCAGAGGATGGTCCCATACATGACAAACTGCATGGCAGGCATATTGAGCACCGCCGTGGCGAAGGAGCGGGTGGAGACCTGACAGAGCTGACTGTTGACGGTTTCAAATTTTTCGTTTTCGTAATCGCCCCGCACATAGGCCTTGACGATTCGCACCGCAGTCAGGTTCTCCTGCACCACACGGTTTACCTGGTCCACGGCTCCCTGCATTACACTGTACAGCGGGCGGACATGGGTAACGATCTGCCACAGCATTACTGCCAGCACCGGCGCAGCCACAAGGAAGATGATGGCCAGCTTGGGGTTGATGAGAAAGCCCATGAAGATGGACATGACCATCATGGCCGGGCCCCGGACCCCGGGCCGCAAACCGGTGACCACCGCATTCTGGAGGGTGGTCACGTCCCCTGTCAGCCGTGTGACCAGGGACTCGGTACGGAAACGGTCCCGGTTGGCAAAGGAAAAGCTCTGTACCTTTGCATATTCAGCCTTCCGGATCTCCGCCGCCAGGCCATTGCCGCACAGGGCAGCCAGCCGGGCGGAGCCCACCCCCAGGACCATGGCTGCCACCGCACACAGGCACATCCACAGCCCCTGCCGGAAAATAAACGCTGTATCTCCGGTTGCCACACCTATATCCACAAGATCCGCCATGATCAGCGGAATAATCAGCTCCAGCACCATCTCCGCCATCACGCAGGCCACTGCCGCCACGGCATACACACGATACTTCCGGAGGTAGCCGCCGAAGCGTCTGATCAGTTCCATGCCATCTTCCCCCTCTTGAACTCTTGCATTTGCAACTATTGTAAATGCAAGGTCTCTTTTTGTCAAGGAGGGAGGCCTGTCATCACTCCATAAAAGCTTTTTGTTTTTAAAAACTCAATGCTTTATGCAATACCTCATTCAAAAAACTTTTTATTCGACAGTCGATTTCACGGTTAATAATTTTGAAAAAAGTTAAAGCCTGTCAAACGCCATACCCGATACAGAAGGTTAATACAAGTGTGCAATTGGGTGAAGCTCAAGTTTACTGCCATGAGCCTAAAAAACGGGTTCTTCGGGTATATTTTTCTCATTCACGATCATCCTTCCCCTCTATACGCCAGAAACCCGGCCATGCTCGACGCATAGCCGGGTTTTTCAACAAACCGGAACCAGTAGTTATTCTGCCGCTGTTTTATTTAAATTGGGGTCAAAGCGCACTTTCGGCGTCTTCCGGTGTCAGGCAGACCAGCTGGTTGCCAACGGGATTTTGCTTTCTGTAGAGTGCCATGCCAGCATACAGCACGATACCCACCACACAGTAGATCACCAGCGAGATCAGCGCATTTTGGTCCATCTGCATACAGGAGCCGACAATGACCCATGCGGAGACCAGCATGCCCAGCGTAAAGAGCAGCTTGCCGCAGGGGACCTTGTACGGACGGGCCCATTCAGGATGCTTCTGGCGCAGCACCAGGGCATCGAGGCAGCACATAAAGTAGACAAAACCGGCTGCCACGTTGGACATGGTATATACATAGGTTACCCAGCCGTCGCCGCTTTCCCCGGTGAAGAAGCTGAAGAATGCAGTGAAGATAAATACAACCGTGTTGGCCAGAACCGGCTGGCCAAAGCGGTTAAGCTTGGTGAAGGCCTTGGGCAGCTGGTGCATTTCGCCGGCGCCGTACAGAACCCGTGCAGCAGAAGTCCAGAAGCCCATCAAAGTGGTGAATGCGTGCAGAATGCCCGAGATAACGGCCAGGTAAGCCAGCACCGGCATAAGTTTATACATGGCGATCAGCTCAGGCTCGGGCATCTTCATCTGGGCGATCTGGTCCCACGGTGCCATGCCTCCGATGGCCAGCACCACCACAAAATAGAGCAATGCAGGGACAAACAGGGCAGAGAGGATAACTTTCCACATTTTAGAGCGGGGAAAGTTTGTTTCTTCGATCATGGTCGGGGTCATTTCAAAGCCGATGAATTTCAGCGAGAATGCAGCCAGCGCCAGGAAGACACCGTAAAATCCGTTAGGGAACAGACCGGTGCTGTTAGCCGGGTCCTGGCTGGCGGTCAGGTTGGAAACGCTCCAGTGGCCGCTGGTGAACAGCGAAAAGCTAACGATCAACGACATGACAATCATGGTGAAAAAAAAGATATTTGCCAGCTTGCCAGTCAGCTCCACATTGAAGTTAGAAAGAATATACCACAAAAGTGCCGTTCCGATGGCGATCCAAACGTTCATAGACGGCGGGATCAGGCCGGGCACAAAGAAATCGGCAGCCGTGATGAAGATAAAAGCCATCATAGGAGGTTCTACGACCTGCACCAGGAACATCATCCATTGGGTGGTAAAACCGACCTTATGGCCGAAGGCGTTGGTGGTCCACACATCTACCGAAGCGGCGAACGGCAGCATACCGGTCAGTTCCGCAAAAGTCAGGCCAACGGGCACAAGCAGCAGCGCCAAAATCGGGAAAATAAAAGCTGCGCCTGAACCGGTGAGCCCGAACCAGGTGGGAGCTTCGGCCAGCCATCCGCCGATTACGGCACCCGAGGCAATGGCAATCATGGAGATAAAGCTCAGGTTTCTTTTCAATTTGGGTTCCGACATGGGAGTTCACCTTTCTTTCATGGATTTATCGGAGTGCATCAAGCAGTTCTTCAGTGTTGATTACATGGCAGTAGATGTTGTTCAGAATTTCCAGTTCGTTGTCCTGAATTTTCTGGGTGGAAGCCATGCAGGCGTCTTCAATAAGCCACACTTTAAAGCTTTCGTCAGCCAGGCTGCGTACGGTTCCGGATACGCACTGGTCGGTCAAAACGCCGGTGCAGACCACCGTATCAATGCCCATGTTGTGGAACCACAGGCGAAGCGGCGTACCGGTCAGAGCACTGTCGGTGGTTTTGGTAACAACGATTTCGTCCTCGCGGGGGGTCAGCTGGGGAACGATTTCCGCCGAAGGAGTTCCCGGGGGAAGCAGCAGCTCATTGTAGCCGGTGGCCTTCTGGTCGAGGGAGCGGTCGGCACCGTTTTTCTTCTGGCACTGAATTTTGGCGAAGGCTACTTCCATGCCTTTTTCGCGGAAGGCGGCCAGAATCTTTTCATTGTTGGGAATAACGACATCATCGATCTTTTTATAAAAAGGCTCCCAGCGTTCCATTTCCTTCTTCTCCGCCTCTGAAGGATTTTTATAGACCGGGCGAGTAATGAAGACATGCTGCATGTCAATAATCAGCAGAGCTGTTTTCTTAGGATCAATGCTGATTTCTCCCATGTCCATGTCGTTTTCGTAATAAAAAGATACATACCGGTTGTTGACGCGCATACAGATTCCTCCCGAAAATAATAATAAAAAAGAGCCGGAAAATCCGACTCTCAAAAAGCAAATATCATCAGACGCCTTTGTCCTTTTGCTTGAGAGAGTTTAGCCACTTCAGCACTCAATCGAAATGAGATTCTCCAAATGTCTGATTTTTGTCCCAGTCGCTTTACAACTTTACCTTGCTAAATTTATAAAAATTGTACTGTATGAATCTTCAAAATACAAGTTTATCTAACAGAAATTTTCAATTTCGGAATAATTGCCAGAAGTCTCCCTGAACCGCATATCTTGTTTGTCCGTTTCGTCCAAATAAATCCTCACCATTTCAGTCCAAAACGGCGTGCCGTATACTAAAATTCCGGGCACCTCCAGTCAATAAAGAATATTATTATGTTGTTTTTTATATAAAGTAGGTGTCAAAATAGTTGTATGAAGCAAAAATAATACTTTTCTGTCTTATGTGTTTCGAAGTTGGCCGCCCCGGAGAGGGAAGAGCATCGGAACATGCCCAAGGAAAAATAACAGCACAAAAAGAAAGCCACCGCTGGGGCTCCCATGAAAGGGGGCAACACAAATAGATTGTCCCCGGTAGCATGCGCCCAGTCCCGGCACCCGCGGGCTAAGAAACGGTCCCACTGGACTGTTTCTTTCCCGCTGACTTAAGGGGTCCCCGGAGAAGATTGCGAAGCAAGATTCTCTGGGGAGGTGGAGGAATAACGGAGCGCACTGAGAAATATCTTGACCGCAGTTCAGATATTTTGAAGGCAGCGAAGTACATTCCGACACCATCGGCCTGTTCTCGTCCGAAAGGCAAGCCAAAAAGGAACACCCGCAAGTCGGGACATGACTTACGGGTGTTCTTTTTGGTGCACTTCTAGACGAGGGCGTTAAGACCAATATGCCAGTGGCATATTGGTTAGCCCGAGAGTCCCTGCGAGTCGAATCCGAGCAAGCTTGCGACGGATGAGGCCGCCCCAGAGGGGGAAGTGCACCGGAACATGCCCAAGGAAAAATAACAGCACAAAAAGAAAGCCACCGCCTAATTGTTAGGCAGTGGCTTTACTGGTGCACTTCCAGGGACTCGAACCCTGGGCCCACTGATTAAGAGTCAGTTGCTCTACCAACCGTTGCATCTCTCAGGGTATTTTCAGTGGGCATAGGCCGTTTTTAGCATGGTCACGCTATATTTTTATGGTCCATTTTTGCTTGAGTGATTTGGTCCCCTTTTTCCTGTACCGTCAGGTCCAGGAACTGGCGGTAGGTCAGCTTTAGGTGTAACTCTCAATGCTTGCAAATGTATAAGTACATCAACGCCTATCAGACAATACTGCAAGCATGGATAAGATAATCAGACCGGACATTCCCTATTCAAAGGAAGATGGCAGCACAGGGAACTCTTTCAGGAGCCCTTGCGCTGCCATCTTTTATATTTCGGATAACTGTGCCAGATACTCCTCCGCCATCTGGACGGCCACGGCGCCGTCGGCCACCGCTGTCACCACCTGGCGCAGGGGCTTTGTACGCACATCCCCCACGGCAAAAACACCGGGCAGGCTGGTGCGGGTGGTCTCGTCCGCCTGGATGTAGCCGCCAGGATCCAGGATCAGCTGTCCCGCCACCAATTCAGTGGCGGGCTTGCGGCCGATGCTCACAAACAGGCCATCACAGGATATTGAAACCCTTTTGCCGGTGTTCAGATCCCGGAGCACTGCGCCGGTGAGGTTGTCCTGGTGGAGCAGCCGCTCCACCCTGCTGTTCCAGTGAAACTCCACATTTTCCATCCGCAGCAGAGGATCACGGTAGACCTTGGCAGCCCGCAGAGTATCCCTTCGGTGGATGAAAATCACTTTTTTTGCAATGCGGCTCAGCAACAGCGCATCCTCCGCAGCGGTGTTGCCCCCGCCTACCACAGCTACGGTCTTGCCTTTATAGAACATTCCGTCGCAGGCAGCACAATATGCTACCCCTCGCCCTACCAACGCAGCTTCCTCCTCCACCCCAAGTTCCCGGGGATTGGCACCGGTGGCGATCACCACCGTCCGTGCATGAAATTTGCCTTCGCTGGTCTGCAGCGCCTTAGGAAAAGCGGCCAAGTCTGCCCGCTCCACCTCAGCGTAAATGGTCTTGGCGCCAAAGCGCTCCGCCTGTTGCCGCATCCTCTCCGCCAGGTCGAATCCATTCACCCCCTCCTCAAAGCCGGGGTAATTGTCGATTACCTGGGTCTGCCCCATCTGACCACCCGCCGAGAACTTTTCCAGCACCAGGGTGTCCAGCCCGGCCCGGACTGCATAAAGGGCCGCAGTGTAGCCTGCAGGTCCACCGCCCACAACAATCATATCATAAATGCGCTTCTCGCCCATAACGATCTCCTTTTTGTTTCAGTTCTTTACAGATGAATTTCACATGACCGTCTTGGAGGCAGATGAACGATCTGGCCCGCAGCCTGTCCCTGCCAAAAGTGCCAAACCTCAGTTCCCCTCAAAATGGTTCTTTGCTCAGCCCCCATGACTGTCTGCTTCTTTCTTTTACTTGCGACCAGTATATCACACCATTCTCTTCATCGCTGTGTCCTGGTCACATTTCCCTTCTGATACAGTATGTCCAGGCAGTTCTGCTTTTTCCGATCCCCATGAAAAAAGAGAAAGGAACAGCGCTCAGCAAACGGAAACGCAGAAGGTCATCTGACGCATTTGTCCCCCATCATGCCAATGAGCCAACTTCAAAAAAACAATATATTGACTTTAAATCAAAGACCATATACTATATATAGTATCTTCAAAATGTTTTGGGAGGAGATTATCATGAACGTACGCAAGCGCAGCGGCAAAGTAGTTCCTTTTGACGCTGAATTCATACGCCGTGCCGTCACCCTGGCCGCAGCAGCGGCGGGGGAACACGATTCGGAGGGGATAGACCGCATCACTCAGGCAGTGAAGGCCAGACTGGAGGCCACCGGCCAGGAGATCGTGGACATCGAGCGCATTCAGGACACGGTGGAGGAGACCCTGTTCCAGCAACAGTTCTACCGCACTGCCAAGGCCTATATCCTCTATCGGATGCAGAAGGAGAAGGAGCGTGCCAGCGGAGAGTGGAAAGAAGGACTCCTGACCCGGGAGTTTTTAAATCCCTACAAACATGCGCCGAACCCTATGGAGCAGCTGGGCGCCTTCGTCTACACCCGCACCTATTCCCGGTATCTGCCCCAGCAGGGCCGCCGGGAGTTCTGGTGGGAGACGGTGCGCCGGGCAGTGGAATACAACACCTCCCTGGCACCCACTTCCCGGGAAGAGGCGGAGAAACTGTACGACAACATCTATCATCTGCGGCAGTTCTTGTCTGGCCGCACCCTGTGGGTAGGCGGCACCCCGGTGGCGGAAAAATATCCCATGGCCAACTACAACTGCGCCTTCACCGTCATCAACGACTTTGCGGCTTACCATGACCTGTTCTACCTGCTGATGGTGGGCAGCGGTGTGGGGGTGCGGGTGCTCAGCTCCGATGCTGAACAGCTGCCCCCGGTGCGCACCGACCTGAAGATCCTGCACAAATCCTACGATGCCATGCCTGCCAGCCAACGGCTGGAATATACCGACCTCACCTTCCGCCGGGACACTGCCACTCTTACCATTGGTGACTCCAAGGAGGGGTGGGCCCAGGCCCTCACCCGGTATTTTGATCTAATCACCAACCGGGAGTACGCAGGCATCACCACCCTGGTGGTGAACTACGACTCCATCCGTCCCAAGGGAGAGCGGCTCAAGACCTTTGGCGGTACTGCCAGCGGTTCCGGCTCCATGATGACCATGCTGGACAAGATCCACAAAGTGGTTACCTCCGCCGGTGCCCGGGATGGCACAGTGCGCACTCAGCTGCGCCCCATCGATCTGCTGGACATAGCCAACATCATCGGGGAGAACGTGGTTTCCGGTGGGGTGCGCCGTACCTCGGAGATCGGCCTGGTGGATGCAGATGATGAGACCTGCATCCAGGCGAAATCCAACCTTTACCGTCAGGTGAACGGCCACTGGGAGATTGACAAGAGCATTGCCCACCGGCAGATGAGCAACAACTCCATCTTCTACCGCAAAAAGCCCACCCGGGAGAAGCTGCACTGGCATATCCAGCAGATGCGCTACTCCGGGGAACCGGGCTGGATCAATGAGGAGGCGGGTCTCAAGCGGCGGCCCAACTTCTGCGGCTGCAATCCTTGTGGTGAAATTCTTCTGGATTCCAACGGCCTGTGCAACCTGACCACGGTAAACGTGATGGCTTTTGTGCGGGAGGATGGTACCCTGGACCGGGCAGGTCTGTTGGAGGCCCAGCGGCTGTCCGCACGGGCAGGTTATCGCATGACCTGTCGGGAGCTGGAAATGTACCGTTGGGATCGGGTGCAGAAGCGGGACCGGCTTCTGGGCTGCTCCCTCACCGGCTGGCAGGATATGGTCAACGCCACCGGGCTGGATCGCACCCAGCAGGCCCAACTGCTGGACGAGCTCCGGGCCCAGGCCCGGAAGGCAGCCGACGAGCTGGCCGATCAGTTGGGAGGCAATCGCCCGCTTCTGGTGACCACCCTCAAACCGGAGGGGACCCTGTCCCTGCTGCCTACCGTATCCAGTGGCGTCCACTACTCCCATTCGCCCTACTACATTCGCCGGGTGCGGATCACCGCCACTGACCCCCTCTGCCGTGTCTGCGAGGAACTGGGCTATCCGGTGCTGCCCGAGGTGGGCCAGGATCCCCAGGACCCCACCACAAAAGTGCTGGAGTTCCCGGTAAAGGCCCCTGCCGGCCGTGTCAAAGGGGATGTGACCGCCATTGAACAGCTGGAAAACTACAAGATGTTTATGGAGCACTATGTTGACCACAACTGCTCCATTACGGTGCATGTGCGGGAAAACGAGTGGGACCATGTGGAGCAGTGGGTGTGGGACCACTGGGATGATGTGGTAGCCCTCTCCTTCCTGAGCTACGACGACAGCTTCTATGAGCTGCTGCCCTATGAAGAGATCGACCAGGCGGAATACGAACGCCGTAAGGCGGAGATGCGCCCCTTCAATCCGGCCCTGCTCTGCCGCTACGAACACGAGGAGACCGAGCTGGATATCGGCGCTTCCGACTGTGCCAACGGCGTGTGCCCCATCCGTTGACAAAGAAAATCATATGGAAAGAGCCGCCCGCCCCGCATAAGCAGGGCGGGCGGCTCTTTGCCTATAGAAAAAACTGTTTGGACATCAGTCCGCAGAAGGCTTTTTTGCATGTATACGAAACAAGAAAAAACGACAAACCCTCAAGATCTTCTCCCGGAAAGCAGGGCTCTTTCCTTCCATCCGGCTTTGGATTGCGGGGCGTTCGCAGACGATTTTTCAGATTCATGCCGGCAAATCAAAGCTTGCCCAGGCCAAGCCTCTGTACTTCGTATCCCCCACCATGCTTTTTCTTCCCACCAACAAATACACCCTTTACCTTCCCCTTCGCAGCCGGTACACCTTTTTGTATCCTTCCTCTTTGGGGATTGGCTCTTTTAGGTGGGCCTTATCCACTTACACTCTTGACCTATTCCCAATTTGTTTTTTCATTCTTGCTTGCCATATCAATATAATTTCTACTAAACCAAACCTTTAATTTTATTGTCTCTCTTTTCTGTCCGAAGGGGTTTCCCGTCCTTTTTCCTGTTCCGTCAGGTCCAGGAACTGATGGTAGGTCAGCTTCAGGTGGAGAGTTACTTGGTAGCCTTTGCCCAGTTCTACACGGTCCAATAACTGGCTCAGAATCATCCGCTTTCTTGCCAAAGGCGCCTGTTCAAACTCCTCCGCCCAGCCGCAGAACTGTTTGTAGCAATCCCGCACCTGCTTGGCGAGTTCCTTCTCATCCTCTGCCTGCTGCAAGGCTTTGGCGTACTCCTGCCTGATCTGATTCAGCTCGGCTTCCGCCTTGGCAATGAGCCGGGCCAGCATCTCCTGGGAAAAGCTGCTTCTCCCCTCCAGGCATCTCAGTACCTCTCCCTCGTACCGTTCCAAAGCTTTCTCGCAGTCCTGCAGTTTCCGCTCCAGGGCTGCTTTTTCTTTTTTCTTGGACTGGTACTCCTGGCGAATTTTCTGCTCCAGCACCTTATCCCTGGGAGTCTGGCGGATGGAGCGGAACAGTTCCCTTACCGCTTCCAGCACGATACCGTCCACCCGGTCTGCCAGGTAGAGGGCCTGCCCGTCACAGTCCCGCAGCCGCTGGGCCCGCTGGAAACAGTTGTACTTGGGTTTCAGGTTCTCTATCACGGTGCCGTCTTTCCGTTTATATCGGTCCTTGTGCAGAAATCCCGACATTCTGGCTCCACAGTGGGCACAGTAGACCAGTCCCGCCAGCAGGGTATCGTTCTCTGACTTCTGGGCCAGTCTTCGTGCCTGGGCGTTGGCGTTACACCGCTGGGCCACCATCTCGTTGGCTTTGCGGAATAGCTCCTTATCTACAATTTCTAACCCAGGGAGATACTCCGAACGGGTGCTCCGGGTGATGATATATCCGGTGTAACCTTCATGGCGGAGAATCCTCAATATATGCATGGAGGTAAATTTTGCCCCTGTGTGGGTGCGAAGGCCTCGGCTGTTCAACAGTTCTGCCAAGGCATAGGAACTTTTTCCCTGGTAGGCGGTAAGTTCAAACAGTTTCCGTACTACTTTCGCTTCCTCTGGATCTATCTCCAGGTCCTTCACCGGCTTCCCCTTCTTGTTCACCCGGCCCTGGCAGACCGCCCGGTATCCATAGGGGATGGTGCCACCGGAATAGTGTCCGCTGGAGTTGATCTGCTGGATCCGGGTAGCTACCCGCTGGGCTATCTTCTCCGACTCCCCCGCTGCCTGCCAGAACCGGATATAGTTGATAAGTTTATCCGTGTGGCTGTCTATCTTCTGCTCCCCTTCCCGGGTGCTCCACACCTGGACCCCATGCTTTACAAACCATTCCACCACATAGGGGGTCTCGCTTTCGATTCGGCCCAGCCGGTCAAAGAGGTAGACCAGGAGAATATCCAGGTTGCCCTGCTCTGCCTGGGCTTT
>CALXGR010000062.1 GCA_944387885.1 uncultured Clostridia bacterium | reverse complement strand
GGCGCCTACAGCGTGGACAAGTACTATCGCCTCATGCGGGGCTTCCGCTGGTGGGAGGACGAACAGCCCGACGAAGCCACCAAAGCCAAGGTAGAGCGGGTACTGGTCGCCCGGGGCTGGCAGGTGCCAGTGGTGCTGAGCCACACCTGCCCCTTCAAGTACGAGCCGGTTGAAGCCTTTCTGCCCGGCATCGACCAGGGCAGCGTGGATTCCTCCACCGAGCGGTGGTTGGATACCATCGACGACCGCCTGACCTGTGACGCTTGGTATTGCGGGCACTGGCACATCAACAAGCGGATCGGGAGGATGCATTTCTTGTTCCACGGGTTTGAGGTGATGCAATCTCACAAAACTCAGCCTTAAAAATTGGTGTAGTTGTTACTGGAGAATTATCATTTTGTGTGATATGTTGTTGTGCTGAAAGGCAGGTTGATCTCCATGACAACATCAATAAAGAACCAGCACGAGCACCGCAACAAGAATTACCCCAATGAATTCTGGCGCTTTTATGATTTATATCGTAGAGGCAAACTTACCTTAGAGGATTTTGCAGAAAGTTCACACCTCACAAAAGAAGAAATCCTCATTTACCTTAAAGAATTAAGCAAAGAGGCATTTAAAGCAGAGCATTTTGTGTTATAATAGTTTATATCATCCCATTTGGAGGCGTCCCCTATGGACATTAAAAGTTACATTCCAGAGGACCTTCTGGAGAAGTATGAATTTCATAACTACAATCATGCTCTTGAGATTATCACACAAGCATTCCCCGAAGAGTGGAACGAGCTTGTCACCTGTCTGCGCAAGCTCAACATCTCGGTTTCTGACTTGCAGGCTGCCGGTGGAAATGAAACCAACATTCCTAAAAAATTCGATGATGTTTTGTATCCTTTCGGTTGGCGGGAAATCCGCATTTCCGGGGATCTGCATATCAAATTCTTTCCCAGGCAAGCGGATCAGCGCGGGCGCTTCTCGAATGAACCGTTTGAGGAACGAGTTATTGAACAGTACATTGATGGTCACAATATAGATTTCTTGAAAAACCGTGTTGCGTTCGACTTGGAATGGAACAGCAAGGACCAGACATTTGACCGTGACTTGCTTGCAATGCGTACATATTACGATTGTGACATCATCAGTGCTGGTGTAATTATCACTCGCTCACAAGAGCTGAACGATGTATTTAAGACCGTACTTGATCACGACGGGAAACCAATTATGAGAAAATATGGTGCCAGCACCACTTGGATGGGCAAGTTGCTGTACCGCTTAAATTCCAGACGCAATGGCGGCTGTCCTATTCTTGCTGTTGGCATTCGGAAAGCTTGCATTTCGGACTGGACCGAAGGAGAATAACATGGAGAAGGTCCTTACCACCGGAGAAAACTTATTACATTTTTGTGCGGGCAAAAAGTACGCAACCATTTATGCTGATCCGCCTTGGCGTTTTCAAAACAGAACCGGCAAGGTAGCCCCTGAGAACAAAAAACTCAATCGCTACGAAACCATGTCCCTTGAAGAGATCGAAGATCTTCCTGTTGGAGAAATCGCAGCGGAAAAAAGCCACTTGTATCTTTGGGTGCCAAACGCACTCCTTCCCGACGGCTTGGCTGTAATGAAAGCGTGGGGATTCGAGTATAAAGGAAATATCATCTGGGAAAAGGTCAGGAAAGATGGCCAGCCAGACGGTCGTGGCGTAGGGTTTTATTTCCGGAATGTTACAGAGATTCTCCTGTTCGGAATTCGCGGTGAAAACAACCGCACACTTGCTCCTGCAAGGTCGCAAGTGAATTTGATTCGCACACAAAAGCGCGAGCATTCCCGCAAACCGGACGAGATTATCCCGATTATTGAGCGGTGTTCGCCTGGCCCTTTCTTGGAACTTTTTGCTCGAGGCGATCGAGAAGGTTGGGATATGTGGGGAAACCAAGCCACTGCAGATTATGAGCCTACTTGGAACACATATAAAAACCATACTGTGAAAGGCGATTGATCTTTATGAAAAGAGACTGGCCAGAATGGCCAGTCTCTTTTCATTTTATTTTTTTCTAAGATAATTCGTCACCCGCTTAAAACACACTCTTTTCCCTATTTCTCACTGGTCATATCCTTGCGTTTTCCACCTATCATTTTTCGATAAAGAACTCTGCACCTCTCACCTCTGAATCCATCGGCCATCTGATTTTCCACTCAAAATACTGTTCGCGGGTGAGGCGTCCTGCGTAGTAGGAAGCCTGTTTTTCGGCCCACCCCTTAAAAAAGCTGTCCAACATCCCATTTTCTGTCCACAGCACTGTGGGCGGAAACACGCTGCTGGGAAGAACGATGTTCCCATGGAGGCAGGCCTCTGCTCCTTCCTCCTGGTATTCCTCCCGCCAACAATCCGGATCATCAAATTGGATCGTCGTCAAGCGGAACACACCGGGCACATCTTCATCCATCCAGAACAGCGTTTCCATGATGTCTGAAATGTTTCCTGTATTTGGCTCTTGGAGCGCCAGCAGGGACACCTGCAACGCCTGTGCCATCTGTTCCAGCAGAGGCTTCTTGGGCACGCGATACCCCATCTCATACTGGGCAACACGATTGGCGGGCAGGCCGATCGCATCGCCCAGCTCTTTCTGTGTCATTTTCCGATGCTGCCGTATACGCTGGATTTTTCCGCCGGTTGTCATTGAGCAAGCCCGTCCTTTCCGTTTCTTATCTTGATTGTACCGTAGCAAGAAAAAATTGTAAAGAAAAAATTAACTTTTTTGCGAAAGCTATTGACATTCGCATTTTTGTTAATTATAATCGACAAAAATGCGAAACACCAATTCAACTTCGTATTGAACGAGCTGCTGGTAATCCACCTGGATCGCCAGCGGCTCGCATCTGCTTTGCGGTTGGATAGCCATGTGGCGATCCAAGTCAGCCTATCGCACTGTATGCTGGGTGTATCACAAACTGTATCTTTCGGAGGCTTTGGGATGGTGGATATGCTGCCTGAATCGCCGTTTATTGCGGTTTTGCGAGGTTTGTGGGCCGTGGGGCTGTTCCTTTGGCCGGCGCACCGCTGTTCGTATAGCCATGTGCAGGCAAGTGAACGAAGTGTGTTTCCCGGACTGTGAATCCGCCTCACCAGTCTTTTGCAAAATGTGAAATTTTCAAATGGGTGAGCGTTTTGGCATGTCCGTGTTACATGGATATAATGGGGAGATTTTTCCACTGCCCCCCTTGTCGTCAAAACCGACAAACTTCTGAACTTATTTTTGGAAGGGTGACCGTTTTGAGGGGGTCCGTGTTACATGGATATAACGAGGGGCTTTTTCCATGGTCGGTTTCCCGTCAAATTTGCCAAACTTTCAAAGATTTTCTTGGAAGGTGTTCGTTTGCGGCACTCCGTGTTACTGGTATATAACGAGAGGACTTTTTCCCGACCATGCCACCACAGCAAGGAACCCTACATGATGGGTTCCTTGTTCGGGCAAATTCTGCCGTCCGCCGCCGCAAGGAACCCTGCATAAGGAACCCTGGAATCCCGCCGCATCCGAAACAAGGAACCCTGCATAAGGAACCCATAGCCACCACACAGAAAGGAGGGGTACCGCCGCTTTCGGCCGGCGTCCGCTATCCGCTGATCCGCCCAGGTGCGCTTTGCCGCGCCGCAAAAACCTTTGAGAGCAGGTGATCGATGAAGAATACTGACATCCAAACCCTTTACAAACTGTTATTCGCCGACTATCCCGACATCGTGACGGTGCGCCAGCTGCAGGTCATGCTGGGCATCAGCCGCCATGCGGCCTACGACCTGCTAACAGACGGCAGCATCCGGGGGCTGAAGCTGGGCAACGCCTACAAGATCCCCAAGATCAACGTGATCCGCTATGTGGTGGAGAACGGCGTGCAGCCCGCCGCCCGGGCCGCCGGCTCCTGACCCTCCCGCGCCGCAAAACGCCCTTCGCCGCTGTCCGCCCGGTGTTCGCCCTGTGCGGGGCCTGACAGGCGGTGTGGGCGTTTTCCCCCGCGACGGGGCCAAGACCGTTTTGCGGGCCTGTTTGGGGCCGCTGTGGCCGCGTCCCGTCCCATCCAACAAACCAACGAAAAAGGAGAAATGCTTTTGACGAAATTCGAACCTATTGACGCGCGAACTCTTTCCATCACCCCTCTGCCGCCGGTGCGGTGGCTCGTTCCCGATCTGTTGTCCGGCGGTTTGTCCATGCTGTCGGGCGGCAGCAAGGTCGGTAAAAGCTGGCTCTGCCTCTGGCTGTGTTTGCAGCTGGCCAAAGGTGGCGAACTCTGGGGGCGGCCGCTCCGCGCCCAGGCAGTGCTGTACCTGTGCCTCGAGGATACATACAGCCGCATCCAGAACCGGTTGTTCCGGTTGAGCGAGGAGGAGATGCCGGACAACCTCTATTTCCAGACCGCCTGCGAGGGGCTGGGCCACGGTCTTGAGGAACAGATCGAGCAGTTTCTGGCCGTCCGCCCGGACACCGGGCTGGTGGTCATCGACACCCTGCAAAAGGTGCGCACCGGCGATACCAACGGCAACGTCTACGCCTGCGACTACCGGGACATGAGCGCCTTGAAATTCCTGGCCGACCGGCACAACATCGGCATCCTGCTGGTGCACCACCAGCGCAAGGACCGGACCGACGACCCCTTCGATGACATTTCCGGCTCGGTGGCCCTGATGGGCGGAGCGGATACCAGCTGGGTGCTGCGTCGCCGGCGGATGAGCCTGAACGCCCAGCTGCACGTGACCGGCCGGGATATGGAGAGCCGCACCCTGGACCTGCGCTGGGAGGACTGCCGCTGGGAGTTGGAGCAAGAGGAGACCTCCGAGGAACTGGCCCGCAAGGCCGTGCCCGCCTGCGTTTGGACTGTAGCCGATTTTGTGAAGCGGCAGAAATGCTGGCAGGGCACCGCCACCGAACTGTTGGCCGCCGCCGGCATCTCCGATGTGCAGCCCAACCAGCTGACCCGCAAGCTGGTGGAATTTTATCCCACCGATCTGGCGCCCCTGGGCATCCGCTGCGAGAGCCGCCGCACCGCCAGCGCCCGGCAGCTTCGGCTGTGGTATGACGGTGATGACGCGGATGACGATAAAAC
>CALXGR010000061.1 GCA_944387885.1 uncultured Clostridia bacterium | reverse complement strand
ACCATAAATGGAATCTACTTGCGAACGGTAGGGACAATAAACAAGAGTTTTTTCTCCTTTAGAAACATATTTGATTATGCACCTATGGATGTTTTCGACCGGCCTGTACCATGGAGATAAAAAACTACATTACTTGTGTAAAAGAACTTTATAAAGACCCCGTTTGCTTTGGGTGCTTTGTCTACTATCTAATGCTGGAGCAAAAAATACCTCTCCCTCCAAAGAGCGAGCGCATTCCTGAGCATTTAGGTTTTCAATACGCCTATAAAAAAGTAAAAGAGGATATTGCTCCTGTGGCGAAAGATTTCTTTGATAATCTTGAAGTTCTGCAATTAGAAAAAGAACTCGCTTCTGATAGTAGCCGTTCTACAATGGCTGTTGAGGATTATGATTTGATGAGTGGGCAAGAATTTGAGCAGGCCATTGCTAAAATCTTCAAAAACATGGGCTATCAGGTAACAATGACCCCCACTACCGGTGACCAAGGAATAGATATCATTGCAGTTAGAAATGGCATCCGCATCGGAATACAAGCGAAGTGCTATACCGGAAAAGTTGGCAATTCCGCAGTTCAAGAAGTTGTAGCTGGAAAACAATACTACAATCTCAACCGCTGCATGGTCGTTACTAACAGCGTCTTTACAAGTGCTGCTGTTGCGCTGGCCAAGGCAAACAATGTTACCTTGTGGGATCGTCATGTCCTTGAGGAAAAGCTGCTTTCTTTAAGTTGCGAAGAAAGTGATTGAATGAGAAGGGGAGGCACTTGTAATATGCCTCCCCCTTCTTAATGAATGATTTGGTTTCTAGTCTTTCTTTTCAACTTGAATGCTATCAGAAACACCAAAGTCATCAAATATCTTCAAAAAATCATCTAGTGGTCTGTTACCTTCCTGTGCCAAATCAGGTATTATGTTACAAGCCAAATGGTACATGAGCAGTTTACATTGATGCTTTCTCTTTGCTGTTTTACTTCTCTCTACAAGATTTTTTCTATCTAATGCAATCAAGTGATTCTCCGCTCGCCCATGGTGATATGCTATTACTCCATCTATTTGTTCGTAGGCGAGTAGCATTTCGGTGCATTCAAGGATATCTAATACTGTGAAATTTTCACCCTCAATAACCGTATTTCCTTCTTCTTCGATAACAAAAATAAACTTGTATTCCTTGACAAAAGCCTTTTCTTTTTGGATGATTTCTTCTGCTCCCCTTAAATAATCATTGTAATGCTCCATGTGCTTTTTTGTACTACTGCTCAAAGCACAACACAAATTATCGACAGATGGATTAAGGGGCACCTTTTCCCCATTTGGATTTTTCGATAACATCTTATCAACTGGAGTATTCAGCGCTCGCTTTAATAAATCTTGGTTTCCCTCTCTATATGGGGATACTTCAAAGTGTTCCAACATGTAAGCAACATTACCGATTGCGACTACGCCATCAGGGCAATTATGCTTCTCTGTTTCTGGAAATTGCTCGATAATCTTTGCAAAGTCAATACTATCGGAGAAATACTCGCAATGTGCGTTGGAGTCTTTTATAGAGTCATATAACCTTTTCAGCTCTTTCTTTGCATCCGACATTCAATGTTTCCTCTACTCGTATCGTCCCATAAAGTTAATTCTGAATATAACAAACAAATCCGAACCCGTCGCCAACTGGCGTAAGGTTCGGATTTGTTTTGTTTGGTGACCCGACCGGGAATCGAACCCGGGTTACCGCCGTGAAAGGGCGATGTCTTGACCGCTTGACCATCGGGCCATAATTACAAAATTTCGCCAAAACAGCAAGCCTGTCACCCACTATTGCGGGTTACCGATCATTTTGGCGAAATCTTGTAATTGTGGTAGCGGTGAGTGGATTCGAACCGCTGACACCTCGGGTATGAACCGAGTTCTCTAGCCAACTGAGATACACCGCCACATTTGTCTGTTCCGGAGAACGCTTTATTATTATACGAAAAACCCCTTTTTCTGTCAACCCTTTTTTAAAACTTTTTTTGGAAAATTTATCCTTTTTTATCTTTTCTTCCATTGATTTTTTCTTCCGGAATTTTTCCTGTTTTTTGTTTGACAAAGTCTTAAAAAGAACTCTATAATAAGAGAGGTTTACATTTTGTTCACATTTCATCACGGTGGGAGGAATATCCATGACCACCTCCAAGCGCTTATGGGGGCTGGACCTTTTCAAGCTGGGCGCCGCCTGTCTGGTGATTCTGCTCCATACAGTTCCCAATGCTCAGGTAGATCACTTTCTGAATATAATTGCCTCCCATGACGAACCGGTGCGGCCCTTCCTTATCTGCAGCGGATTCCTCTGGGCCATGGCGGCTCACCGCCGGAAGGTGGACCGGCCTTTGGACTATTACCGCACCCTCTTTCCCCGGTGGCTGGCTCAGATTCTGATTCCCTACACCATTCTGTACGGGTTTGAGGTTCTCTACCACAGCTTCTTTGTCACCTGGAACAACCTGAATACCTGGTACTATCCCTTCCTCAACGGGGACCCTCGGGGGTTCTTCCGGATTCGGGAGATGGCGGCCATGTTCCTTACCGGCGGGCCGGGGCCGGGGGGCTACTACATAGGGCTTCTGGTCCAGCTGCTCATCCTCTTTCCCTTCTTCCAATGGCTCTACGCCAAATTTCCCTGGCCCTGCTTTGTCCTGACCATCCTTTGTATGTACAAGCTGGGGATTTTTATGCCCATTTGGCAGCGTTTTGAAAACGTCATTGAGCTGACCGGGATTCGTGCCATCGGTCTGGACCGGCTTCTCACCTTCCTTCTGGGAATGGCTACCTTCCAGGTAGGGATAAAATGGCGGTGGTATCACTCGGCGCTCTTTGCCGCCGCCGGCTGGCTGATTCGGGGCCGTTCTTTCGGGCTGAGTCTTCTCTTTATCATGGAAGCCCTGCTGCTGGCGGGCATCTGTATTTCCCGGGTCTCTCTTCCCTCCTTCACAGCCGGACTGCTGGGCCATCTGGGCAAAGCCAGCTACTTTATCTTCCTGTTCCAGAAAGCCTACTGTGCCACCGGCATCACCCATTTTCTCTTCCTCTATGTCCGTGACCCGGAATGGATTCCCCCCATCATTTGTCTGCTGGGCGGAATCCTCTATTACGCCCTCTATTCCCTGGGAAAAGCGATTCTTTTAAGAATCATAAAACGATTGAAACGGCAGCCTCAGCCGGTTGGATAAACTAAAAAAACCACCCTGGTTTTCCAGGGTGGTTTTCTTTATTCTTACTTCTTCTTGGGTACCAGGACCTGAGTACCGCCCATGTAGGGTTGGAGCACTGCGGGGATGGTCACACTGCCGTCGGCCTGGAGATGGTTCTCCAGGAAGGCAATCAGCATCCGGGGAGGTGCCACCACGGTATTGTTCAGGGTATGGGGCAGGTAGGTCTTGCCGTCCTCTCCCTTTACCCGCATTTTCAGGCGGCGGGCCTGAGCGTCGCCCAGGTTGGAGCAGCTGCATACCTCGAAGTACTTCTGCTGACGGGGGCTCCAGGCCTCAATGTCGCAGCTCTTGACCTTCAGGTCAGCCAGGTCGCCGGAGCAGCACTCCAGCTGACGGACGGGAATTTCCATGCTGCGGAACAGTTCCACGCTGTAACGCCACATTTTCTCGTACCAGTCCATGCTCTCCTCGGGCTTGCAGACCACCACCATCTCCTGCTTTTCAAACTGGTGGATACGGTAGACGCCACGCTCCTCAATGCCGTGAGCACCCTTCTCCTTGCGGAAGCAGGGGCTGTAGCTGGTGAGGGTCTGGGGCAGCTTGGACTCGGGGATCATCTGGTCGATGAACCGGCCGATCATGGAGTGTTCGCTGGTGCCGATGAGGTAGAGGTCCTCTCCCTCGATCTTGTACATCATGGCTTCCATCTCGGCAAAGCTCATAACGCCGGTGACCACGTTTCCACGAATCATAAAGGGAGGGATGCAGTAGGTGAAGCCTTTATCGATCATGAAATCCCGGGCGTAGGCAATGACCGCCTCATGGAGCCGGGCAATATCGCCCAGCAGGTAGTAGAAGCCGTTGCCGGAGACCCGGCCGGCAGCGTCCAGGTCGATGCCGTCAAAGCTCTCCATGATTTCGGTGTGGTAGGGAACGGGATAATCGGGGACCACAGGCTCCCCGAACCGCTGAACTTCCACATTGCAGCTGTCATCGGGACCGATGGGAACACTGGGGTCGATCATCTGGGGAATGACCATCATCTTCTTGGTCAGTTCCTCCTGAAGCTGGGTCTCCATGGCTTCCAGCTCTTTCAGCCGGTTGGCCTGGGCAGTGACCTGAGCCTTTACAGCCTCGGCCTCGGCAGCCTTGGAGGGGTCCTTCTTGGCCTGGCCCATGAGCATGCCAATCTGCTTGGACAGAGCGTTCCGGTTGGCACGCAGGTCGTTGGCCTCCTGGATGGCGGCACGGAGCCGGGCATCCAGGTCGATGACCTCATCTACCAGGGGCAGCTTGGCCTCCTGGAATTTCTTCTTGATGTTCTCCTTTACAAGGTCCGGATTTTCCCGGACGAAACGAATATCCAGCATGGGATGTTCCTCCTGTTTCTATGATATATAGTTATTTTTACTGATTTTCTTTTTGGTAATTTCCCAGCAGGTTGGCAAACTGCCGCAGCTGGTCGTCACTGTAGAAGTGGAGGGTCAGGCTGCCTTTTCCCTGCTTGTACCTGACCTTTATCTCATTGCCGATGATTTCCTTCAGGCTGGCCTCCACCTCGGTGGGCAGGCTGCTCTCCTGACGAAGGGTCAGGGGCTGGGGCTCCTTGGGGACCTTCTGAAGCTTTTTCACCAGGGTCTCGGTCTGGCGGACATTCAGCTGTCCCTCCACCACCAGGGCTGCGGCCTGTTCCATCAGGTCGGGGGTGGGCAGGCCCAGAATCACCTTGCAGTGTCCCGAGGAGAGCTTGCCCTCCTTGACCAGCTGCCGGACAGGTTCCGGCAGGCTGAGAAGCCGCAGGCTGTTGGCCAGGCTGCTCCGGCTGATTCCCAGTCGCTGGGCTGCCTGTTCCTGGGTAAGACCGCACCGGGTCAGCAGCTGCTGGAACCCTTCCGCCTGTTCCACGGGGTCCAGGTCCTCCCGCTGGAGGTTTTCAATGAGGGCCAGTTCCATGGCCTGCTGGTCGGTGACCTCCCGGATGACCACCGGCACCTGGGAAAGTCCTGCCAGCCGTGCCGCCCGCCACCGCCGTTCTCCGGCGATGATGGTGTACCCTCCCGACAGGGTGGGCCGCACCGCAATGGGCTGGAGGAGACCGTTCTCCTCAATGCTCCGGGCCAGCTGGGACAGGCTTTCCTCCCGGAAGGTTTTCCGGGGCTGGGAGGGGTCCGGTTCCAGTTCACCCAGGGGAAGGGTGGTGATTTCGCCCAGGTCCTCCCCGTTGCTGGCTCCCGTATCTGCAAAGAGACTTTCCAGTCCTCTGCCCAAACCGCCTTTTGGTTTTGCCATATCTTCTCCCCTCCTTACTTCTGGTTCCGCTTGAGAAACTCAGCGGCCAGGTCCATATAACTTTTGGTCCCCTTTCCGGCCGGGTCATAGTAGTTCACCGGCATCCCGTAGCTGGGGGCCTCGGAAAGCCGCACCGCCCGGGGGATGACTGCCTTGAACACCTTGTCCCCGAAGAACTTCTTTACCTGGTCCACCACCTGGATGGTCAGGTTATACCGGGCAGAGTACATGGTAAAGACTACCCCCTCCACGTCCAGGTACTTGTTGTACATTTTCCGGGTGGTTTTCAGGGTGTTGAGCAGCTCGCTCAGCCCTTCCAGGGCATAATACTCGCACTGGATGGGAATCAGCACCGTATCAGCGGCACAGAGACCGTTGAGGGTGATAAGGTCCAGGGAGGGCGGACAGTCGATGAAGATGAAATCATAGTTCCGGTTGATCCCCGCAAGGGCCTTCCGGAGCCGGCTTTCCCGGCTGGGCAGGCCCACCAGCTCCACCCCGGCCCCGGCCAGAGCGGTGTTGGAGGGGATAATGTCCACCTTGTAGGAGGTGTGGAGGATGGCCTTTTCCACGGGAGCCTGGTCAATGAGAATTTCGTAGGCCCCTACCTCCACCGTCCGCTTGTTGATTCCATATCCGGAGGTGGTGTTTCCCTGAGGGTCCAGGTCCACCAGAAGCACCCGATGACCGAAAGCGGCTACACAGGATGCAAGATTCACGGCAGTGGTGGTTTTACCCACTCCGCCTTTCTGGTTTGCGATCGCAACCACCTTTGCCATGAGTACCTCCTTTTGTTCCATGTGGAACATTTTTTAAGGGTAAATCCCCTTTTCTGAAAAAAAATAGGCTGTTTTTACTGCCCTTGGTTATTCTACCACAGTTTTTTTGGAAATACAATGACTTTCCCGGGCAAAAAAAGGAAGGCTTCCCCTGAAAAACAGGTTCTGCCTTCCTTTTGTT
>CALXGR010000060.1 GCA_944387885.1 uncultured Clostridia bacterium | reverse complement strand
CTCCGGTCCCAGTACGCCGACCCGGCCACCCCTACCTTTGTGGAGCTGGAATTCCAGTACGGAGGGAAAAATTACACCGTCAAGCGGAATCCTGCCTACCTGCGCCCTGCCCTGCGGGGAGAGGGAATGGTCCAGCAGCAGGCGGAAGCGGTCCTTACCTGGCCGGATGGGCATACCACCGATAAGCTCACCCAGGTGAATCGGGAAATTCGGGAGATTCTGGGGGTGAATCGGGAACAGTTCGGGCAGATTGCCATGATTGCCCAGGGAGACTTCCTGAAACTGCTGCTGGCAGACACCAAAACCCGGCAGGAGATATTCCGGGAAATTTTCAAGACCCGCCGGTATCAGAAGCTTCAGGACCGGCTGAAAACCCAGGCCCAGGAACTGGAAAAGAACTGGAGGGAGGCCCAGTCCAGCCTGACTCAATACCTGGCGGGGCTGAAGGGGCTCCCTCCCGAGGCGGAGGAAAAAGCCGCCCAGGGAACCCTGGACCAGGGGGAGGCCCTGGCCCTCACTGCCCTTGTATTGGAAGAGGACCAAAAGACCCGGGCAAACCTGGAAAAAGCCCTGACCCAGGCGGATGAAGAACTGTCCCTGGTAAACGAGACCCTGGGACAGGCTCGTGCCCTGGAACAGGCCCGGAAAGACCGGGAGGCCAAAACCCGGCTGCTGCCAGGGGTCAAGGCCCGGTACCAGAAAGCCCTGGAAGAGGATAAACTGGCCCGTCAGCAGGAGGAACCCCTGCAAAAAATCACCGGGGAACTGGGGGCTTTGGAACAGCAGCTGCCCCAGTATGACCGGCTGGAAGAGATGCGGAAGAATGCCAAAGGGCTGATGCAGGAAATGGGAGAGGAGCGGAAGGCTCTGGAAGCAAACCGGCAGGAGAAGGAAAACCGCCGGGATGCCCTGGCCCAGGACCGGCAGCGGCTGACCCAGCTGGCCCAGGCTGGCCAGGAGCGGGAAAAGCTGCTCCGGCAGAAGGAAGCCCTGGACCGGGAAAAAACCAGCCTGGCCGGTTTGAAGGAGGGGCTGGAGATCCTGGCCCTTCTGGAAAAGAAGGTGGAGGAAGCCCAGAAACACTATACCGCCCTGGCAGACCGGACCCAGACCCTGGAAGAAGAGTACCGGGGGATGGAGCGTGCCTTCCGGGACGAGCAGGCAGGGGTGCTGGCCCAGACCCTGGAGGAGGGAAAGCCCTGCCCGGTCTGCGGCTCGGTACACCATCCCGCTCCGGCGGCCCTCTCTCCCAAGGCGCCTACCCAGGAAGCCCTCAACCAGACCAGGGAAAAACTGGACGACCTGACCGCCCAAAGAAATGAGGCCGCCACCCAGGCCGCCAAGGAAAGAGCCATTGCCCAGAACCGCCGCCAGACCCTGGAAGAGGAGGGAGGCCGGCTTCTGGAAGGGGCAGGCTGGGAACAGCTGCCCGCCCGCCTGGAAGAAGCCCTGAACCGGTGGGAGGAGGAAAACCGCCGGGTCAAGGAGGCTCTGACTCAGCAGGAAGCCCGGGAAAAGGAGCGCCAGACCCTGGAAAACTCCCTGCCCGGAAAAGAAACCGCTATTTCTCAGCTGGAACAGGTGGTGCTGGGACTGGAAACCACCATTGCCGGGAAGGAAAGCCGGATGAACGAGCTGACCCGGCAGGGGAAAGCCCTGGCCCAGTCTCTGCCCTACGCCGGGAAAAAGGAAGTGCTGGACCGGCAAAATCAGCTTTCCGCCCAGCGCCGGGAACTGGAGCAGGCCATCCAGAAGGCCCGGCAGGAACTGGACCTGGCGGGAAAGGAGCAGGCTGCCCTGGAAGCTGCCCTGGCCCAGCTGGAAATCCAGCTGAAAGACCAGCCTGCCCTGGACAGTGAAGCCCTGGAAAAACGGCAGGGCGAGCTGAGGGCCCGTCAGCAGAGTCTTCGCCAGGAGGAAAACATCCTCCACAGCCGGATGGAAAACAACGCTGCCCTGGTGGAGAAAATCAAAAAGCAGGGACAGAAGAAGGACCAGCTGGAAGAAAAACTGAGATGGGTCCGGGACCTGGCAGTCACCGCCGGGGGTAACATTGCCGGAAAAGAAAAGGTAATGCTGGAGACCTATGTCCAGACCACCTACTTTGAACGAATCGTAGAGCGGGCCAACACCCGGTTTCTGGCCATGTCCGGGGGACAGTACCAGCTGGTGCGGAGCCGTCAGGCCGAGAACAACCGGTCCCAGAGCGGTCTGGAACTGGAGGTCATCGACCACTACAACGGCAGCTGCCGCAGCGTCAAGACCCTGTCAGGAGGGGAAAGCTTTATGGCATCCCTCTGCCTGGCCCTGGGGCTTTCGGATGAGATTCAGTCCAGCGCCGGGGGAATCCGGCTGGATACCATGTTTGTGGACGAGGGCTTCGGCACCCTGGACGAGGAGACTTTGTCCCAGGCCATCCGGGCTCTGAGCAGCCTGGCCCAGGGCAACCGGCTGGTGGGAATCATCAGCCATGTGGCAGAATTGAAGGAGAAAATTCCCCGGCAGATCCTGGTCACTAAGGATAAAATCGGGGGAAGCACCGCCAAAATCCAGGTGGAATAAGGGGAAAATTCCCCTGCAACCAAAAGTTGCGGGATAGTTGGTGGAGGTTTCCACTTTTGGAAGGTATCCTGAGACACAGAGAAAGGAAGTGATTCTATGACAAGAACCATTGTTGCAACCACCCTGTTTTCTCTGTTGAATCTGGCCTTGCTGGCAGTATTGGGGTACCTGGTCTGGCTCCTGATCCGGGCGCTGCGAAAGTATCTGCGCTCGGGCTCGGTGCGGAAGGAACAGGCCCGGGAGCGGGTGTCCCTGGCCCAGGCCTTGAAGGAACACCGGCTCCGGTGCCAGATGACCCAGGAGTTTGTAGCGGAGCGGCTGGGGGTCAGCCGTCAGGCGGTCTCCAAATGGGAGACCGGGGGTTCACTTAGATAAAGATACCACACCAATCCCACGCTGACTTTTGCTCAACCAATACAGCCGGAGGGCTGGAT
>CALXGR010000059.1 GCA_944387885.1 uncultured Clostridia bacterium | reverse complement strand
GCTGGATGCCTGCGCCGCCCTGGCTCAGGAAGGCCGCACCATGGGCCAGTTCGAGGCAGTCACTGCCCTGGCCATTCTCTGGTTTGCCGCTGAAAAGTGCGATTTTGTGGTGCTGGAAACCGGACTGGGGGGACGGCTGGACCCCACCAACGGGGTGGGAAACACCCTGGTGGCAGCCATCACCCGGATAGGACTGGACCATACCCAGCTGCTGGGAGATACCCTGGACAAAATCGCAGGGGAGAAGGCTGGGATTTTGAAAGAGGGCTGCACCGTCATCTGCTACCCGGAACAGCCCAAGGAAGCCCTGGGAGAAATTCTGGCGGCAGCGGCAGAAAAGAACTGCGACTGGGTCATGCCCCAGCTGGAAGACTTTGAATTTTTTGACGGAAAGCCTTTGCGGAATCACTTTGACTATGGCGGATATACGGTGCACCTGCCTTTCCCGGGCCGGCACCAGGCCCTCAATGCCGCCATGGCAGTGGAGATTTGTCTGGCTCTCTGGCGGCAGGGGTATGAGATTGAGGACCAGGCCATTCTGGAAGGTCTGGAAACTGCGGCCCTCCCCGCCCGGATCGAGGTCCTCCGCCGTCATCCCCTGGTGGTGCTGGACGGCTGCCATAACCCGGACGGCGCCCAGGCTCTGGCAGACCAGCTCCAGCCCATTGTGGAGGGGGGCGGCCGCCTGATCGGGGTGCTGGGAATGATGGAGGACAAAAACGTGGAAGGAGTCCTGGAAATTCTGGAACCGGTGCTGGATAAGGTGTACCTGGCTCCGGTGCAAAATCCCCGGGCCCTCACTCCCCAGCAGCTGGAACAGAAGGCAAAGTTCTACTTTGAGACGGAAGCCTGCGACACCCTTCCCCATGCCCTCAAGACCGCCCTGGCCCAGGAGGCGGACGGCGTGGTGGTCTGCGGCAGCTTCTACCTGGCCGGGGAAGCCCGCCCCATTCTGGAAAAACTCTGCAAGTGAGTTCCAGACTTCAACAAAATATTTCAGGCGAATCCTGTATGCTTGGCTTAAGCATACAGGATTTTTTTGTTATAAGGAGACAAGCCTCATGTCAAATGTTCGCTTTGGGGACAGCTCCGACGGATTGGTGGCCTATCTGTCCGGGGAAATCGACCACCACTCCGCCCAGCAGCTCCGGATGGAGATAGACGCCCAGCTTCAAAATACCCTCCCCCGGACCCTTACCCTGGATTTTGCAGGGGTAAGCTTTATGGATTCCTCGGGAATCGGCCTGATTCTGGGCCGGGCCAGAAGAATGTCTGCCCTGGATGGCCGGCTGGTGGTCCAGCATCCGCCCCGGCAGATACAGAAAATGCTGGACCTTGCCCGGGTCTCTTACATTTAAACAGAAGGAAGGACTTATTATGAAACCCATCAACCAGGCTCAGGTCACCTTTATGAGCAAAAGTGTCAACGAAAGCTTTGCCCGGGGGATTGTGGCAGTGTTTCTGGCCCAGGCCGATCCCACCCTTCCCCAGCTGGCCGATTTGAAAACCGCTGTGTCGGAAGCGGTCACCAACTGTATTGTTCACGCCTACCCGGGAGCCTTGGGAAAGATCACCCTCAAACTGGCCCTTTATGAGGAAGGGCTGGTCAAAATCACCGTCTCGGACAAGGGCAGGGGGATACCCGATGTAAAACAGGCCATGGAACCCCTCTTTACCACCGGCAACCCGGAGGAACGGTCAGGACTGGGCTTCTCGGTCATGCAGAGCTTTATGGATGGGGTCAAGGTCACCTCCCGGCCCGGACGGGGGACCAGGGTGGTCCTGACCAAACGGCTCACTCCCCGGCAGTAACTCCTACATATATTATATAAAGGAGGAGTGGGCCATGGAGGGGACCACCATTACCCGGGAGGAGTTTATAGAAAACAATATGGGCCTGGTCTATTCCTGCGCCGGACGGTTCCGGGGCAGGGGAATGGAATATGAGGACCTGGTATCAGCGGGAAGTATCGGACTGGTCAAGGCGGTGGACGGTTTTGACCGGGAGCGGGGGGTTTGTTTTTCCACCTATGCAGTGCCGGTGATTCTGGGGGAAATGAAAAAGCTGTTCCGGGACGGTGGGACCGTCAAGGTCAGCCGCTCTTTGAAGGAGCTGGGGATCAAGGTGACTGCACTCCGGGAGCGGATGCTGAAACAGACCGGGGACGAGCCTACCGTTTCCCAGCTGGCAGAGAAACTGGGGGTAAGCGCTCAGCAGGTGGCGCTGGCCATACGGGCTACCCAGCCCGCCCTTTCCCTGACCCCGGCCCCTGAGGAGGGAGACCGGGAACTGGATATCCCGGTGGAAAGCCACGAGGAAGCCCTGGCGGAACATTTGAGCCTTCACCGGGAATTGGCGGGGCTGCCCCCGGCGGACCAGACCTTGATCATTCTGCGGTTTTACAAGGGGCTTACCCAGAGCCGGACGGCGGAAATTCTGGGTACGACCCAGGTTCAAGTCTCCCGGCGGGAGAGGCGGATTCTTCAGACGCTCCGGTCCAGACTTGTGAATGATTCGTGAAATTTTACAGTTTGTAAAAAGAAAAAATACCTGTTGTAAAAGCATTGGGACAAACTGTCAGCAAAACCGCCAGTTGCGAAAAGAGGAAACTGTGCAAAACGGAAAAAGGTAAATAAGTAGCACTTTTTTTGTAAAAAACCGTTGACTATTTTCTTACCCGGTGATAATATATATTCACTGGCCCGCCGGTAAACAAAAGGAAAAACCGCTGGCGCCGGTAAACAGTCCGAAAAAAATCTCAAAAAACCTCTTGACAAAGAGAACCGAATGAGATATAATGGACAAGCTGTCACACGAAAGGACAGCCACGCAGGACCTTGAAAATTGAACAATATCAGAACTTGAACGGAACCCTTTTTAGTCTTGGAAAAAGACTTAAAACA
>CALXGR010000058.1 GCA_944387885.1 uncultured Clostridia bacterium | reverse complement strand
GTTCGTCCTCGGAAGATTCCATGGGTTCCTCCTGAGAAGATTATTTGGGGGCACGGGCTACCCGGGCGGAATAAAAGCCCCGGCCCGTTTCTTCCAGAACCACCAGTTCCCCCTGGTCAATAAAATGCTGGATTCGGCGGGCGATGAACACATCCCCGGTGGGAATCTTCTGCCGCCCCAGGGAAAGGCCGATGATTCGGGCCACTTCACAGCTTTGGGCGGGAAACTCTTTCCGGATGAGAGGGTCATAGTAGGAGAGGGGAGCGCTCACCACCCGGTCCCCCTCCACCACCCGCAAAGGGGCATTTTCTGCCTGGAGCTGCCGCCACTGCCGGGCCAGGGCTGATAGTTCCTCCCGGGGCATCACCCGCTCCCGGTTCAGGAAGGTGCCGAACCGCTGGGGCTCCACTTCTCCCCAGTCCCGGTACTCTACCACACAGCCATCTTCCCGGGTGACGGCCCGGGGCAGCTCTACCAGATGAATCTCCGTCTCTTTTCCTTCCAGCAGATTGGCCAGGAACAAAAGCCCGCACTGGGCATTGGGAGTGTGGTCTGCCCATACCCGGAGCCGGGGCGGGGCGGCCTGCACCTTTTCCAGGTCGGCCAGGCAGGCGGACCAGAATGCCTGGGTGGGCTCCTCCCTTTCACCCAATTCGCAGTAGGGGTCAAAGGCGAGCCACTGCCGGATGTATTCTTTCCGGGGGCATTCTCCGGGCAGGATGGGGGCCTGAATGTCTCCCTCTGAAAAGCCGAAGGACAACCCGGCAATATCCTCCTGTTTTCCGCCCAGGGGTACGGCGATTTTAGCCAGTTCTTCCTGGCGCTTTTTGTATTCCCGCAGGGCTTTCCATTTGGCCAGCCAGGCCGCAGGGCCTTTCCGGTCCGTGATAAAGGCTATGGAGCCTCCCATCATATCTTTGCCGCAGTGCTGGGCAAGGGCCAGGGCGCCTTTCACCGAATCGCTAAAACAAACTTCCAGCATAGGGAACCTCCTGTTATTCTCCGCCCGGGTGGAACAACTGGTCCACCGTCAGTTTCAGCTCTGCCCCAAGGCGGAAAGCCAGGGCCAGGGTAGGGTCGTATTTGTTGTTCTCAATGGCGTTGATGGTCTGCCGGGAAACCCCGCACCGCTTGGCCAGCTCCTCCTGGGAGAGCCCCAGTTCCTTCCGGCGGCTGCGAATCCTGTTTTCCATGGTCAGTCTCCATACCTTTTCTTGTAGTACAACAGACTCAGAAAGTAAGTCATGGCTCCCACACTGAGGATGATAAAGGGGTTGACCGCCATGGCCTCCACCCTAATGATGGACTCCACAATGCGGAGAATCAGACTCCCCATTACGGCAGCCAGGGTGAGGGTGCTGGCTTTCCAGACCATGAGCTGCCGCCGTTCGTCCCCGGTCCTGACCAGGGAAACGATCATGGCAATGTCCAGGATGATGAGAGCCAGCAGAAAGACTCCGAAAACAGCAAGCAGAGCAGCGGTGGTCGACATGAAAATTCTCCTTTCTTATTTTGAAAATGTAAAAATCTTTTTACATTTTTAGAATAGCATCACAAAAGCAGAATGTCAAGAACTTTTGACATTTCAAAAACAGAAAAACCCGGGACCCTAAGGCCCCGGGAAACAGAAATGGGGAAAGAAAAATCAGAACAGACCGGTGATCTTGCCGTCCTCGGTCACATCAATGCCCAGAGCGGCGGGGGCTTTGGGAAGCCCGGGCATGGTCATAATGCTGCCGCAGATGACCACCACAAACCCGGCACCGGCGGAAAGGCGGACCTCCCGCACTTCCATGGTAAAGCCGGTGGGAGCGGCCAGAAGCTTGGCGTTGTCGCTGAAGCTGTACTGGGTCTTGGCAATGCAGACGGGGAGCTTGCCGTACCCCAGCTCTTCCAGCTCGGCCAGGGTCTTGGAGGCGGCGGCAGAGTAGTTCACCCCGTCAGCACGGTAGATCTTGGTGGCGACGGCGTTGATTTTTTCCTTGAGGGAAGCATCATCCGGGTAGGTGAACTGAATGGGTTTCTCCTCCATAATGTCCAGAACGGTCTGGGCCAGCTCCTTGCCGCCCTCGCCGCCCTTGGCAAATACTTCGCTAAGGGCTACGGGTACGCCCATCTCGTTGCAGAGGGTGCGGACGGCTTCCAGCTCCTCAGGAGTGTCGGTGGGGAAGGCGTTGATGGCCACGCAGACCGGCAGACCAAACTGATTCTTCATGTTGTCAATGTGCCGTGCCAGGTTGGCGGCACCGGCCCGCACCAGCTCGGGATTGGGCTGGTTCAGCTGGGGCTTGGGGCAGCCCCCGTGGTGCTTGAGGGCACGGCAGGTGGCGACCACCACCACGGCGCTGGGAGCAAGACCGGTCATCCGGCACTTGATGTCCAGGAACTTCTCGGCGCCCAGGTCGGCACCGAATCCGGCCTCGGTGACCACATAATCTGCCAGCTTCAGGCTCAGCTTGGTGGCAATGGCGCTGTTGCAGCCGTGAGCAATGTTGGCAAAGGGGCCGCCGTGGATGATGGCAGGATTGTTTTCCAGGGTCTGGACCAGGTTGGGGTCCAGAGCGTCCTTGAGCAGGGCAGTCATGGCCCCGGCGGCGCCGATCTCTCCGGCGGTCACCGGCTTGCCCTCATAGGTGTAGGCGCAGACGATCCGGCCCAGCCGCTCCTTCAGGTCTTTCAGGTCGGTGGCCAGGCAGAAGATGGCCATGATCTCGCTGGCTACGGTGATGTCAAAGCCGTCCTCCCGGGGAGTGCCGTTTACCTTGCCGCCCAGGCCGTCCACAATGAACCGGAGCTGCCGGTCATTCATGTCCATGCACCGCTTCCAGGTGATACGCCGGGGGTCAATGTTGAGGGCGTTGCCCTGCTGGCTGTGGTTGTCGATCATGGCAGCCAGCAGATTGTTGGCGGTGCCGATGGCGTGAA
>CALXGR010000057.1 GCA_944387885.1 uncultured Clostridia bacterium | reverse complement strand
GGAACATTGTGGTCCAGGGTGGCACCTTCTACAACGAAGCAGTCCTTCGTGCCTTTGAGAAGGAGATGGGAGTGGAGGTCATCCGCCCCGACATTGCCGGTCTGATGGGCGCCTACGGCGCTGCCCTGTACGGCCGGAAGAAGGCCGCTCCCGGTCAGGTCAGTTCCCTGCTTGATTTGGAGCAGCTCCGGAACTTCAGTCAGAAGGTGGCCAATGTTCAGTGCCAGAGCTGCGGTAACCACTGCCAGCTCACCATCAACACCTTCTCGGACGGCAGCCGGTTCATCAGCGGAAACCGCTGTGAGCGGCCGGTCACCGGAAAGGCAGAAAGCAGCGAGTTGAACCTGTACCAGTACAAGCGGGACCTGCTGGCAAGCTACAAGCCGGTTCCCGGCACCCGGGGCAGCATTGGCATTCCCCTCTGCCTGAACATGTATGAACTGCTTCCCTTCTGGCATACCCTGTTTACCAAGCTGGGCTTTACCGTTCATACCAGTCCCTTCAGCAGCCGGGGGCTCTATCTGGCCGGACAGGCAACCATCCCCAGCGATACCGCCTGTTTCCCTGCCAAGCTGGCCCACGGACATATCAACGCCCTGGCCCAGATGGGGCTGGATGCCATCTTCTACCCCTGCCTGTCCTACAACCTGGACGAAGGGCTGGGAGACAATCATTACAACTGCCCGGTGGTAGCCTATTATCCGGAAGTGATCGCTGGCAACTGCCCTGAACTGGCCGGAACCAAGTTTATTTACGATTACCTGGGAATTCATCGTCCCAAAGACTTTGTGAAGACCATGACCCGGGTGCTTCAGCGGGAATTCCCGGACAAGAAGATCACCCACAAGGAGGTGGAGCAGGCTGCCCAGGCCGCCTATTCCGAGTACCAGCACCACATGGACCAGATCCGCACCCGGGGCCGGGAGATCATTGACCAGGCCCGGAAAGAAGGCAAGCGGATCATTGTGCTGGCCGGCCGGCCCTATCATGTGGACCCTGAGGTAAATCACGGGATAGATGAACTGATTCTCCGTCACGGCGCCGCCGTAGTCACCGAGGACAGCGTCAGCTGTCTGGTGGAGAAGTTCCCCACCTCGGTTCTCAACCAGTGGACCTACCACAGCCGTCTTTATGCCGCTGCAAAATACTGCACCACCCAGCCCGACATGGACCTGGTTCAGCTGGTGAGCTTCGGCTGCGGCGTGGATGCCATCACCACCGACGAGACCCGGGAGATCCTTCAGGCTGGCGGTAAGCTGTATACCCAGCTGAAGATCGACGAGATCAGCAATCTGGGAGCGGTCAATATCCGGCTGCGGAGTCTCTTTGCAGCCCTGGATGAGCGTTCCCCCCAAGTTTGAGGTTCTTGTTTTATGGAAATGCATTATCCCAAATTTACCCCTGAAATGAAAAAGACCCACACCATCCTGATTCCCAACATGGCGGTGACCCAGTTCCGCCTGATCCAGTATGCGCTGGAATGGGCAGGATACAAGGTGGAAATCCTGGGCAACTGCGGCAGCGAAGTGGCTCAGATGGGTCTGAAATATGTTCACAACGACACCTGCTACCCTGCTCTGCTGGTCATCGGCCAGTTCCTGGATGCCCTGAACAGCGGAAAATATGACCTGGACCGCACCGCCCTTCTCATTACCCAGACCGGCGGCGGCTGCCGGGCCTCCAACTACATCCACCTGCTCCGAAAGGCGCTGGTAAAAGCCGGATACCCTCAGATTCCGGTGGCCAGCCTCAACTTCAGCGGCCTGGAAAAGGACAGCGGATTCCAGCTGACCCTTCCCCTGCTCCGCCGGACCATTGCAGGAATCTTTTACGGGGATTTTCTGGTGACCCTGCGGAACCAGACCAAGCCCTATGAGAACAATCCCGGCCAGACCCAGGCCATGGTGGACAAATGGGTAGAGATTCTGGGCGCCGACCTGAAGGAGCGGGGCAAATTCTCCGCCCGGGCCATGAAAGCCCGGTTCCCCCAGATTGCCGCCGACTTTGCCTCCATCCCCGTCACCCGGGTACCCAAGGTAAAGGTGGGCGTGGTAGGCGAGATTTATGTGAAATACAGTCCTCTGGGCAACAACGACCTGGAAAAATTCCTGGAAAGCGAGGGCTGCGAAGTCAACCTGCCCGGACTTATGGGCTTTGTGGAGTACTGCGCCTTCAACATGAGCGAGGATATCCGACTGTACGGCGGGAACCCCCTCAAGAAGTGGCTGCCTGACCTGCTCCTGAAATACCTGGACGGGGTGGAAGCAGTCATCTGTGAAACCCTCCGCCGGTATGGGTACCATGCCCCTGCCCGGTTCAAGGACCTGACCCAGCTGCCCAAGGGAATCATCGGAATCGGGAACAAGATGGGCGAGGGCTGGCTTCTCACCGCCGAGATGATTGAACTGGTGGAGAGCGGATATGAGAATATTGTCTGCGCCCAGCCCTTCGGCTGCCTGCCCAACCACATTGCTGGCAAGGGAATGGTCAACAAGATTCGCACCCTGCATCCCAATGCAAACATTACCCCCATCGACTACGACCCCAGCGCCACCCGGGTCAACCAGGAAAACCGGATCAAGCTGATGCTGGCCGTAGCCCGAGAGCGGCTGGAGTCACCCGGTCAGCCTGAGCCTGTGGATTTTATGGAGACTCCCAAAGTAGAGCATTCCTTTGCAGAGGCACTGTAAAAAGGCTTTTTCTTCTAAAGCAGAGAAAAAGGGTCCCACCCATATTTCTTAAAATACGGAAGGCCGCCGCTGATTTTTCAGCGGCGGCCTGTTTTTGGGTATGAAGGAAATTTTTTTTGGGTGTGTAACACCTTTTCTTCTTCGGCTCAAAGGCAGAGACTGCCTGCTATGCTGCTCTTCAAAATAAAAACCACTAGTAAACTAGTGGTTTTCTCAGACCCCAGAGGGGTTATTGCTTGCTGACTCCTGAAGGGGTT
>CALXGR010000056.1 GCA_944387885.1 uncultured Clostridia bacterium | reverse complement strand
GATTGCCGAAATTTTCCTTCTGCTTGCAGAGGGTCACTGCCCAGGCAGCCGCATTTCCCGCACCCACAATCAGAACGGGAGCTTTCTTTGCTCCCTGCGGGCTGAACAGTATAAAGCGGACCCAACGCCAGACAAACCGGATTCCTCCAATAAACAGGAAGGCCAATATGGCGCTGATGAACATGACCGTATTATGAAGGACGCCATGGATGACCCAGGCATTGATAATAAAAATCAGCGCATTGGGAATGGCCACCAGAACCGCCAACCGGGTCAGGTCCCGCACTCCCGCATACTGCCACATTACCTCATACAAACCGCCCAGCGCAAACGCCAGCAGATAAAGAGCCACCATCCAGGGGCCGTTCTCTGTCCAGCGGGCACCGATCTCGGGAGGAATCTCCCATTGAAAGCGCAGATTCAGTGCAAGATGAAAAGAGGCCGCAATGATTGCCCCGTCTATAATCATCAGCACCAGCTTACGCCCCAAGGCCCGTATCTGTTCCAATCTATTTCCAACTCCTTTTGAGAGTCTGATACTTCTCTTTTTTTATTCCCTTCAGAAGGGTAGGCTAAATCAATTTTACCGTCCCTTATTATATAGTATTTCTCCCCTATTGTCCAGTAAATTCCCTTTTCACCTTTTTTGCAGTCTTCTTCTGCCTTTTCAAAGAGAAAGAGAGCGGCACCGGGCCGCTCCCTTTTCATGCTGATTTTTTCTTTTTCAATTCTCCCAGCATCTCAATTTCCCAGCGCAGTCTCACCAGAATCTCCGGCTCGCTGAGAGGAGACCAGCAGAGTTCTGTCTGCCACTCCTTTTTCTCCAAAAAGGGATATCTGCTGCGAAGCCGTTCTTCCGCCCGGAAGGCTTCCAGGGGTGCCCGATAGTATTCCTCCAAGGCAGTCTTCGCCAGGAATATGTCCTGTTCCAGCGTTTTTTCCTGCTCCCATCCTATCCAGTATCTTTCCGCCTCTTTCATGGTTCTTCCTTTCCTTCTTGTTTTATTCCCTTAACAGTTTCCCATTATATGCGTTTCTCCGGTATCATTCTGTCGAACTCTGTTCTTCCCTCACTTCTGGTTCATATCCCAGATAGGACAGACTTTCCTCCAGAATATCCGCCACCACCGGGGCGGAAAGACTGCCTCCTGCGGTAGACCAGCTGTGTGGTTCATCCAGGCAGATGAGAACGGCAATCTGAGGGTCGTCAATGGGCGCCACCCCCACAAAGCTGGCGATCCGGGCTTTCTCGTCTTCACTGTCCAGTTTCTGGCTGGTCCCCGATTTTCCCCCTATCCGGTAACCGTCCACATAGGCATTTTTTCCTCCCCCTTCCAGAACCACCGCCTCCATCATCTGGCAGATGGTTTCGCTGGTTTCCGGCTTGAGGACCTGATTTTTCACGGTAGGTTCCACCTCTTTCAGAACATTGCCGTTCACATCCCGGATCTCCTGGACCAGGTAGGGCTGCATGAGCTTTCCCCCGTTCACCACCGCACAGACGGCAGTAATCATCTGGAGATAACTGATTTTGCTGCTCTGTCCAAAACTGCAGCTGGCCAGCTCCACCGGCCCCATCCGGTCAGCAGTGTAATATTCGCTCCGTTTGATTTCCCCGGGCAGGTCGATTCCTGTGCCCGCCCGCAGACCAAAAGCCTCAAAGTAGGCGGTGAAGTTCTCCTTTCCCAGCCGCTGTCCTATCTGGATAAAGCTCTGGTTACAGCTGTTCTGCAAAGCAGTTTCCAGGTTTTGAAGCCCGTGGGTCTTGTGATTGGCACAGTGGAACTGGGTTCCCGCCACATTATAGGACTTGCCGCAGTAGTAGGTATCCCGGGGTGTGACTGCCCCGGAATCCAGAGCCGCCGAGGCGGTAATCAATTTGAACACGCTCCCCGGTTCGTACAGGTCGCTGATGGCCTTATTTCTCCATTGGTACTGCTGGGCCTGCTGAAGGGCAGCGCTTCTCTCCTCCCCTGTGAGACTGTCCACCTCCGCCCGGGTCTCCTCGTCCGTGATGATACGGGGCTGGTTGGGGTCAAAGTCGGGGGTAGTGCTCATCCCCAGCACCGCCCCTGTGTTTACATCCATGACAATTCCCACGGCACGGGCTCCCACATTATGTTCCTCCACGGCGGCTTCCAGGCTTTTTTCCAGATAGTGCTGGATATGGGCATCGATGGTCAGCACCAGACTGTTCCCTTCCACCGGCTGGACCGCCACATCATAATCCTGGGGCATGGCATAGCCCCAGGCATTTTTTGCTGTAAGGACCCTGCCGTTGATCCCCGTAAGGTCCTGGTTATACTCCAGCTCTATTCCCGCCATTCCTGCGTTGTCCACATTGGTAAATCCCAGTACACTGCCCAGGAAATCACCCTCCGGGTAGACCCGCCGGGTGTCCTGGAGAATGAGGATCCCCTGGGCCTGGTTGGCAGCCGCCCAGTGCCGCACTGCATCGGCTGTCTCTTTATCCACCCGGTACTTGAGAAGGGCATCATTGCTGGTGCGCTGGCTCAGCTTTTCCAGCACCTCCTCATATTCCAGTTCCAGAATCTCCGCCAGAGCCCGGGAAGCCGGTTCCACCAGTTCATCTGCCAGGGCCCGTGGTTCTGCCCGGATGGTCCAGCAGGTGACACTGTCTGCCAGGAGGGTCCCGTCCGCACTGTAAATTTTTCCACGGGCCGCCGGGATAACGCTGTCCCGCAGCTGCTGGTCCGCAGCCTTGGCCGCATACCAGCCGCTGTCTATCAGCTGGAGAAAAGCCAGTCTTGCCGCCAGCACTCCAAAGCATACTACCCCCATCCCTGCCGCAATCAATCGGGTCCGCAGTCTCATTTCCGGGGTTTGTCCCGGAGATATCCGATTATAAAACAAAAAATCACCCCCGGCTATTTTTATGCCGGAGGTGATCTCCTTTAAGACAATATTTACTGGATTCCCTTTTCCTGGGCGTATTCCAGAATCAGTTCCCGTTCCAGGAAGGGTGTTTTTTCTCCCATCCGGTCCCGATAGGTCTCATGACCCTTACCAATGAGGGCAATCAGGTCGCCCTCCTGAGCATGGTCCATGGCATAATGGATGGCATCCAGCCGGTCAGGGATTTCCAGATACTCAGCCCGGGGATTTCCCTTTGCCATTCCCACCTTGATGTCGGCCAGAATGTCCTCTACCTTTTCAAACCGGTTGTTATCCTCGGT
>CALXGR010000055.1 GCA_944387885.1 uncultured Clostridia bacterium | reverse complement strand
TTGGCGATTTTGTAGCACCGGGTCTTCTTCCCGTTGTTCTCGCAGGGCACCAGTCCGCTCTCCAACAGGTAGATGGAAGTGCGGGTTCCGATGTGACAGGCTTTCCGGAAGTCGGTGCGGCTCATAGGGTCAGGCCAGGGAGCAAGAATATCTCGAATCTGCTCTTCAAGCATGGTCTGCGCTGTATTTTTCTTTTTCATCTTCAGGTTCTCCTTATAAAGTATTGGGACCCGGAGAACCTTTAATTTTCAGCAACATTTTACTATTTATATATTTTATATTTAATAATACGGAAAATTCTCTTTAAATCTTGCATTTTGGAACAACCCCTTTCCGGCGGGGTGGCAAAAACCCAGCAGCTATAAGGGAAAACGGGCCTGAATTATCTTGCTTTAAATCTTGCATTTTTCCAAAAAAGTGTGCCAAATCTCCCCAAAACAGGCATTTCCCATTTCATTCGTACCCACGCCATTTTTTGCTTTTCCTCTGTGAAATAGTGCTTCACACCGTCCAAAATCCGGGGACAAACTGACCAGCTCTGACCTGCTCTTTTCTGAAAAGTCCTTTTCGGCGCAGGACTCGAAATCGTTTGATCCTTTAGGGTCCGTGGGTTCGAATCCCACCGTCTCCGCCAGAAAATGGCGGCAAGTCAATGTTTTTTGGCTTGCCGCCATTTATTTATATGCCTACCGCCGAGGGGATTTTTGACAGGCTTACCACCGTCCCTGGGGCAGTTCCTCCGGCAGTGCCAGGGCCTTCTCCATGGCTGCGGCGCTCAGCTGCTTGGACTGGGAATCCAGGTGAGCGTAGATGTTGGCCGTGGTGGAGATGTCACTGTGGCCCAGCCATTCCTGGATCTGCTTCATGGGCACTCCCTGCTTCAGCAGCAGGCTGGCACAGGAGTGGCGCAGATCGTGGAATCGGATATGCCTAAGCCCATTGTCTTTCACCATCTTGGCAAACCCTTCGGTCACTGTGTTGGGAAGGATGAGGTTTCCCATCTCATCCACGAACAGGTAGCCCTTGTACTTTCGGTTATAGCAGTTGCCGCAGAGTTTCTCGTTGTACTCCTGCTGCGCCTTCAGGTCCCGCAGCCGCTGGGCGAACCCCGCCACCAGGGGCAGGGTCCGCAGACTGGACTTGGTCTTGGCTCGGTCCGCCTGGATAAGGATATGTTTTCCCTCAACATTGGCGCTGGTCACCGTGTGGCGGATGGTGAAGGTGCCTGCCTCAAAATCCACGGCTTCCCACCGCAGGCCAATCACCTCCCCCCGCCGCAGACCATAGAAGGCGGCGAACTGGATGATGAGCTCCAGCCGGTGGCCCCGTGCAGCCTGAAACAGTTCCTCCATTTCCTGAGCGGTGTAGAAGGAAGCCATGTACTTCTGAGGCTTGGGCCTCTCCACCTTGTCCACCGGGTTGCCGGGGATAAGGTCCCGCTTCACCGCATATTTCAAAGCCTTGTGCATATTGGCGTGCAGCCTGATGACACTGGTGGCTTTCAGGGTCTCCAGCTCATGGAGATAGAAGCTCTGGATGTGCCTGGCCTGCAAGCCCCCCAGGGTGATACCGGTAGGCTCGAAGTAGGGGACAATGTGATTATTCACATTAAAACAGTACCCTGACCAGGTGGTCTGCTCCACCGAGGAGCGGATGATCTTCAGCCAGTAGAGCATATAGTCGCTGAACAGCATATCGGAACTTAAGTCGCTGGTCCGGGTGGGTGCCGGCGGTGCGAAACTACGCCGGGCCTGCCGCAGCAGTTCATCCGCCTTTTTCTTGTTGCCCTTTACGGGTAGCCCCGTCCCCTGCCATTTCTGCACCCGCTTGCCGTCCGGGCCTTTGTAGCTGAGCACAATGTAATAGTAGCCGTTCTTTTCGGTCAGTCGACCAGATACCATGGACATTCCTCCTTTGATTTACAAATAGGTCCTCCGGGTCCAACACAAGGATACCCGGAACCCTCCCTGAAAGCTATTCACGAAACTGCACAAGGATGGCTGTATCTTTTGGGTACAAATCCACCACACTGCCTGCACCGGAGCCACCCGGTGCAGGCTTTTGGTTTTACCGGGCAGGGTTCCGTCCCTTCTGGCTGCGATTTCTTTTTCCTCCCGCTGGCGGCGGTATTCTTCCTGACAGGCGGCGGTCTTTTCCACCTTCTCGATGATGCGTTTAGCGACTTCGTCCTCTTTGCGCAGGGTGGAAATTTGCCGGGTCAGTTCCGCCCGCTGCCGGGCCGCTTCGGGCGGCGGTTCCCTCCACCGTAGCTGCCGAGCACAGTCCGCCCGTTCTTGGCAAAGGGCGGTGATTTGCCCCGCCAGTGTCTCCCGGTGGGTCTTTACCTCCGCCACCGAGGAAAAGCCCCGCTCGCTGGTTAGGTGTAGTTCCTCCAGAGTCTTGTCGATGTTCCGCCACAGGGCGTTGATCTCCGGCCAGTTCACCCGGGGCGTAGGCCGCTTTGGGTAGATACCTAGCTGGTAGCAGTAGTAGAGATACAACCGGAACAGGCTGCTCTTTTGATAGGTGAACACACCCCGGCACCGATACCGTCGTGTGGGCGAATGATATGGAGGACGGGGCCGTAGGCTGTACTTCGGATTGAAGTTCAAATCATAGTAGTGGGGGCCATACCAGAGACAGCGTTCTTGCAATTTCCGCTCCAGGGCAGGCCAGTCGTATTCTTTTCCCAGCCGGTATACCCGTACAGCCCGTCCTCCGTCCAGAGGGCGGAGGACGGCATATTTTCGTCCCGGCTGCCGGTTCCAGGCATATCCCAGCTGCCGCAGCACCCGGGCAAAGTCCTGTTCGGTGCTGGTCCGACTGAGGGCGGTCTGGATGTCCTCCCGCATGGTCTGGTACCGCAAGGTTTCTCCCCTGCCCTGGGCCTGGTACAAGGGCAGGGGCTTTTTCCCTTTGGGTTTCTCGATTACGGAGAGGGCGTGCTCCCGGCACAGCTGGTCGGAAATTCTTCGCAGGGCCTGATATTGGCTTCGCCGTTGCTCATACTTCTTGCCGTCCACATAGGACACCGCATTGATGACGAAGTGGTTGTGCAAACATCCCGTGTTCAGATGGGTGGCCACCAGCACCTGAAACCGCCCACCCCATACCCGGCGGGCCAGCTCCACCCCGATGGCGTGGCACTGCTCTGGGGTCACCTCTCCGGGCTTGAAACTCTGGTAGGCATGCATCGCCACCACTCCCTCGGTTTTTGCCGAACTGCTCCTGCACCGCCCGCATCTCCGCCCAGGCAGTCCCCGGGCGGCAGTGGACGCCGCTCACCAGCTG
>CALXGR010000054.1 GCA_944387885.1 uncultured Clostridia bacterium | reverse complement strand
GTGGTGATCCGCGTGAAGGAGTGTAAAGTCTGCCGTCCGGGCCGCCACCTCTCCCATGCCGTACCGGCGTTCCTTGCTCCGGTTGCCGCCGCAGCCGAAGATGACTACCAACCGCTTGGGCTGATACTGCCGCAGGGTGGAGAGAAGGCTCTGGGTGCTGACCTCGTTATGAGCATAGTCAATAAGGATGGTGAACTTGTGGCTTACCGGCACCAGCTCCACACGGCCTTTTACCACGCACTTGGCAAGGCCCTCGTGAATGGCTTCATCCGGCAGGTTCAGAGCCTTAGCTACTCCCAGAGCAGCCAAAGCATTATACACACTGAACAGGCCCGGCATATTTACTTTGAGGGAAAGTTCTTCCTTTCCGGTGACCTTGAACTCCACCCCCATGAAATCCCGGCTCCGGGAAAGCTGAGGGTCATAGGCCCGGTAATCTGCCTGTTTTTCCATGCCGTAGGTAATCAGCCGACAGGTGTGGCCTTCCAACAGGGCGGGGGTGTTCTCATCATCCAGATTGACCACCCCGATTTTGCACCGGCGGAAAAGCTGGGCTTTCCAGCTGCGGTACTCCTCAAAGCTGGCGTGTTCTCCCGGACCGATATGGTCGGGGCTCAGGTTAGTGAAAACGCCCACATCATAGGTGATTCCTGCAATCCGGTCCATCATGATTCCCTGGCTGGACACCTCCATAAGGGCGGTGTCACATCCCTGGTCCAGGAACATCCGGAACAGCTTTTGCAGCTCGTAGCTTTCGGGGGTGGTGTTGGCGGTCTCCAGGTGAGTTCCCTTGTAGTAGACCCCGTTGGTTCCGATCATTCCCACCTGACGGCCTGCCGCTTCCAGCACCGACTTGATCATGTGGGTGGTGGTGGTTTTTCCCTTGGTGCCGGTGACCCCGATCATGGTCAGCTTCTCGGCAGGGCGGCCAAAGTAATTGGCGCTCATAAGGGCCAGGGCTTTCCGGCTGGAGGGGACCTGAACCACCGTGATTTTTTCCAGCCCTTCCAGAGGAATGGAGTGCTGGATAATCAGAACTCCTGCTCCCTTTTCCACGGCTTGGGCTGCAAAATCGTGGCTGTCCCGCTGAGTGCCCACAATACAGACAAAGGCGCCGCCGGCAGTCACCTTCCGGGTATCATAATACAAGTCGGAGACCTGAGTATCCAGGCTGCCCTGGACCAAGGTATACTCCAAACCTTCCAGCAGTTGCAAAACGGTCATTCTACCGCTCCCCCTTTATCTCTTAACAAAATACTCCTCATACCAGACCAGGAAAATAAACACACACCAGATCTGCCGCCAGTTGTCCCGCTTTCCGCTTACATGCTGGTCCAGCATCTTTTCCAGGGCCTTGGTGTTGAAGAACCGGGCTGCGCTCTCCCCGGTAAACTTTTCCCGTACCAGGGCGGCGTACTGTTCCTCCCGCAGCCAGGCACGGACCGGCACCGGGAAGCCCAGTTTCTTTTTGTCTGCGGTCTTGGCGGGGATACTCCGCAGAGCCGCCCCACGCATGGCGATTTTGGTGTTCTGGGCGTTGGCTCTGAACTTGGTGGGAATCTGGCTTGCCAGGGCAAACACTTCCTTATCCAGGAAAGGCACCCGCAGCTCCAGGCTGTTGGCCATGCTCATTTTATCCGCCTTCAGGAGAATATCCCCCACCATCCAAAGGTGAAGGTCAGTATACTGCATTCTGGTTACCGGGTCCTGACCCTTGGTCTTGGCAAAATAGGGCTTACTCAAATCCGTAGGCTTCATCTTGCCGGAATATTCCTTCAAAAGCCGCTTTTTCTGGACTTCCGTCATAAGGTTGGTATTTCCGATATACCGTTCCTCCAAAGGCAGAGAGCGGCGGACCAGGAAATTCAGGCCCCGCACCGGGGGCAGCTGCTGGGCAACGGTTCCCACAAGGCGGCGGAACCAAAGAGGCAGCTTATCATACCAGCTGACGGTGAAGGGTTCCTTGTAGATGTTGTATCCGCCGAAGAACTCATCGGCGCCTTCCCCGGAAAGGCAGACCTTTACCTGGCGGGCGGCTTCCCGATTGACGAAATAGAGGGCCACGCTGGCGGCATCGGCCAGAGGTTCATCCATCTGGTACTGGATTTTGCTCAGATTCTCCCAGTATTCCTCCGGGGTGATCCGGTAGGCAAAGTTCTTGACCCCGATATGCTTGCTGAACTCGGCCGCATAGTCGGTCTCGTCGTACTTTTTATCTGCAAAGCCTACGGTAAAGGTCTTATCCACATGGGCCAGGCAGGCCATATAGCTGCTGTCCACACCGCTGGAAAGGAAGCTGCCCACCTCCACATCGGCAATCTTGTGGGCCTCGACGCTCTCCTTCATTCTGGCCTCAATGGCGGTCTCCCACTCTTCCAGGCTCCGGCTTTCGTCCGGGTTGAAGGAGGGCTCCCAATACCGTTCCACCTGGAGTGTTCCTTCCCGGAAAGTCATACAATGGGCAGGCAGGAGTTTTTTCACCCCCTGGAAGAAGGTATTTTCTCCGGGGCTGTACTGGTAGGTGAGATAAAGTTCCAGCTGGCTTTGGTTGAACTCTTTCACAAAGCCGGGATGTTCCAGAAAGGCCTTGATTTCGCTGGCAAAAAGAAGTTCACCCTCCTGGGTAAGATAGTAGTAGAGGGGCTTGATTCCAAAATGGTCCCGGGCACAGAAAAGGGTCTTATTCTCTTTGTCCCAGATGGCAAAGGTAAACATTCCCCGCAGACGGGAGAGCATTTCCTTTCCCCACTCTTCATATCCGTGGACCAGCACCTCAGTATCGCTGTGGGTCACAAAGGTATGCCCTGCCTCCTTCAGTTCCCGGGCCAGGTCCTGGAAGTTGTAAATCTCGCCGTTAAACACCACCGCCAGATTTCCGTTCTCGTTGAACATGGGCTGCTTGCCCCCCTCCAGGTCGATGATGGAGAGTCTGCGATGGCCCAGGGCAATCCCCTCGTCCAGAAAATGTCCCTCTCCGTCCGGTCCCCGATGAAGGATGGCATCGGTCATTTTTTTCAGAATGACTGCCTTTTCCTCCCGGTTTCCCGTAAAGCCTGCAATTCCACACATGGTCACTACCGCCTTTAATTTATAGATGGTCTTATTATACACTTTTGCCCTTATATTGCAAGCAGGCAGAACCCCGCCGACCTCCTGTCCCTTCAAGAATTTATGGCTCAGGAAAAGGAAATATGGTATACTTTTGAATATAAGAAATGCTTTTTCGGGGGAGGCTGACCAGATGGGAAAACGGAAATGGACTTTCCGGGAAGTCCAGGCCTGGAGAAAGGAGCACGGTGGATGGTTTTATATCAATAAAGCCGATTCCAACATTTTTATCCGGAAACCACAGGGTATCAGCTGGACCATTAACCTGGGGAATCCCCTCTCCTATCTTGTCTTTGCGGGAATTTTCGGAGCGGTTGCCGGACTGAACCATCTTTTATATCTTCTGGTTCACTGAAATAAAAAACGGCGGCTTTCCCTTTCAGGAGAAGCCGCCGGGGATGGTTTATTTTCGGGTCTCTTTGCGGTAGAGAAGATAGGAATATCCCATGGGAAGGATGGTGGGGATCACCAGGCCCACCAGCATGACCGGCCAGGTCCAGTCCTGGGGAAGAAAGACGGTTGCCAGCATGAGGATTCCCCCGGCCACCCAGAGCCGTCCTGCCAGCCGATGGGTACGGTCCCAGTTTTCCTCACTGTGGAGCGCCCAGGGCACCTTGATTCCAATGGTGTAGTTCTGCTTGGTCTTGGGCAGATAGTTTCCTATGATGATAAACATAGCCCCCAGCAGTACGGACGCCTGGAGTTTCACATTCATTTCCATCCCCAGGGCGGCGCCGTATGTCATCCCGGACACTACCAGAGAAATCACCGGGCAGAGCCAAAGGACCATTCCCATCACCTTCCGGTTCTGGTCCTTGTTCTTAGGGTCAGTGCGGGTTCCCAGAATGCAGGCCAGGTGCGCTCCCAACAGGATACCAGGCAGTCCGAACACGGTAAAGGCTTTGCTGCTCCATCCGTCTACCTCTCCCGCCATGTTCCAGTGGGTGGGCATCTGCTCCGGAAGCCGGTTCCAGATGGCCAGACCGAAAAGAACCGGCAGCAGGATGATCCCTGCGCTGATCAGGATTTTCCACTTGTTTTGCTTCATGTTATTCTTCATGATCCTTATCCCCTTTCAGGTCTGTAATCCAAAGCAGGATCTCCTCCAGCACAGAAGCGTTCAGCCGGTAGTAGATATATTTTCCCTCCCGCTGGTCCCGAATCAGGTCCGCATCCTTCAGCACCGACAGGTGACGGGAAATGGAAGGGGCCGACACCGAAAAATGCTGGGTGATCTCCCCTGCGGAAAGCCGCCCGTTTTTCAGCAGATTCAGTATCTCCCGCCGGGTAGGATCGGCCAGGGCCCGTAGAGTATCCTGAAGCATTGGGACGCCTCCTTTCATTTAACCGGATTGCTAATTGTATTATAATTCCTGCTGTTTTTCCTGTCAAGAAGAATCGGTTTCGCCCTCCTGATCTTATTTGACAATGCCCCCCGGAAAGGGTAAAATGATAGGGTTAATATCTTGTAATAAGGAAGAATGATTTATGGCTCAATTTTTGCCTGTTCTGCTGGGGAGCGATGCCAATGTGTACGGCATGGCCCGCAGCTTTTATATGGAGTACGGAATCCAGAGCGCCTGTGTCTGCAAGCGCCGCCTGATTGCCACTCAGAACACCCGGCTTCTCTCCCATGTGGTGGTCGAGCCCCGGCTGGAAGAGGATGAGATTTTTGTAAAGACCCTGGTGGACTTTGCCAGGAAGCATTCTGACCTTTCTCTGGTGCTCCAGTCCTGCGCCGACGGATATACCATCCTGCTGGCCCGGAACCGTCAGGCCCTGGCTCCCTACTATCGGTTTGCCTGCCCTCAGCTGGAGACCGTGCTGGCTCTGGACATCAAGGAGAACTTTTACAAAGCATGCGAAGCCCACGGGCTGAGCTATCCCAAAACTGCTCACTGCACTGCGGAAAATTATAAAACCGTGGAACTCCCCTTTGAGTTCCCCTGCATTATCAAGCCCAGCAACAGCATGGCCTACTGGAACTGTGAGTTCCCTCACAAGAAGAAGGTATTCCTTGCCCAGGACCGCCGGGAGTTTGATGAAATCACCGCCGCCATCTATTCCAGCAGCTACCAGGACCCTCTGATTCTCCAGGAGTACATTCCCGGGGATGACAACTGCATGCGGGTCCTCAACTGCTATTCCGGTCTGGATCACAAGGTAAAGCTGATGGCTCTGGGCCGTCCCCTTCTGGAGGAGCAGACCCCGGAAGGAATCGGCAACTATGCCGCCATCCTTTCGGTGGAGGATGATGCCCTTATGGAGAAGATGAAGGCTTTCCTGGAGGATATGGAATGGGAAGGCTTCAGCAACTTTGACATGAAGTATGACAGCCGCACCGGGGAATATAAACTCTTTGAGATGAATCCCCGCCAGGGCCGGAGCAGCTTCTTTGTCACTGCCAGCGGGTACAACCTGGCCAAGTGGCTGGTGGAGGATGTGGTTGAGGGAAAGCCCCAGGAACTGACCATTGCTCACACCCAGAGCCTTTGGATGATTGCTCCCTTTGGTGTTATCAAGAAATATCTGAAAGACCCGCAGCTGCTCCAGGAAGCCATCCGGCTCAAAAAAGCCGGCAAGGCCAGCCACCAGCTTTTTTGTAAGGAAGATTTCAGTTTCAAGCGGCTTATCTGGTACATCAAGAGCCAGCTCAACTATTACCGGAAAACTGCCCGGTACTATGGGAACAAATCCCTGAAGGATTAAGGAGGAACTGCCCATGTGCGGCATTGTAGGATTTACATCAGCCCGGCATGACCGGGACGAGGCCCAGGCCACCATCAAGAAGATGGCCGACCTGATCATCCACCGGGGTCCCGACGGGGAAGGATATTTTGTGGACGACACCGTGGCCTTGGGCCACCGCCGCCTTTCCATCATTGACCTGGAGGGCGGCAAGCAGCCCATGTTCAACGAGGACGGAAACCTGGTGGTCGTCTTCAACGGAGAGATTTACAACTTCCCTGCCCTCCGCCAGGAACTTTTGGCTGCCGGGCACACCTTTGCCACCCACAGCGACACC
>CALXGR010000053.1 GCA_944387885.1 uncultured Clostridia bacterium | reverse complement strand
TGGAGGTTTTTATTTACCAAGGTCTTTTATCCACCCCTGGTAGAACCAGGGGTTTTTTCATGCCTAAAGGCGCCAAATAAAAAAGCACCCGGACAGCTCATCCTGTCCGGGTGTTCTTTTCTATTCAGGCTGTTACAGATTTCCACCGGGGATGGTAAAATCCGGGAAATCCCCGCCAGCCAGGCCGTCCGCCTTGAGCATTCCCTCCATGGCGGCAATGTCACTGCTGATATCCAGAGCATCCTCCTCGAACAGCTTGTCCAGCTGAGTCTCAAAGGCGGTGGTCAGGGTATCCATGGTGTTTTCGATCCGGGTCTTGGCCTCGGTAATGTTCTCCCCTTCCACACCCTGGGCATCCAGCTGGCTGTAGCTGGTAAGCAGCTTGAGGGAGGTGGGCAGGTAGTAGTCCATGAACTTCCGCAGCCGGGGCAGCTTATCCGGGTCCTTTTCCACCAGCTCAAAAATCTTCTGGCTGACCTCTCCCAGGCGGCGGATCTTGGCGCTCATCTCCTCCCCGGGAATGGCGTCATCCAGGGCCTTCAGCTGGTCCAGGATAGCCTGGTACTTGCTGTTGGCCTGCTTGGCTTCCTCCTTGGTAGGTTTGGGCTCCTTCTTGGCCTTTTCCTGCTTCTGGGCACGGGCCCGAATCTTTTCCTCCGGGGTAGCGCTTCCGGTGACCAGCAGGTCTGCGGACCGGTCCAGATAAGCGCCCCACCCAAAGAGGCCCTTATCCACGCAGTCCTGCACCTGGCGCTCGCATTCCTTTTTGTTCATACCCATAGACCGGGTGATTTCCTTCAGATCCATGACCGGGTTCTTTCCCACAATGGAAAGGATACGGGTCTTGACCCGCATATCCTTTCGCATTTTGATTCCCTGCCGGATGGCGAAAATACCGCCGCCTGCGGTCAGGGCACCCCAAACCAGCGCCACAATGTCGGAAGAATAGGCACCATAGGGAATGATCCAACTCAGGCTCTCTACAACGGCAGTAACACCGCCAAGGGCCAGTAAAGCGCCCATGATCATGAGGAAGATGCTTACCACCTTGGTCCGCTTGGTCCGTTTGGCCAGTTCATAAGCCCGCTGTTCCTCCTGCTGGGACAGATTCGGTGCCTGCTCGGGCTGGCCCGCCTGGAACTCCATGTTGGGCTGAGAATTCTGCACCACCCGGAACTGCCCCGGCAGATTGTTGGTGATCACCCCGGTCATGACCAGGTGAGCAATGAGAAGGCCAATCCCCAGCAGCGGGTTGATAAAGAATCCAACAACGATGGCAGGGATGGGAATACCGTCTCCCTGCTTTTTCCTCCGGTAATTATTTCCGGTGTTTCTCCGGTTATTCTGGGAATTGCCCGAATATTGGTAGCTGTAATTATACTGGTAACTGCTGCCGTCATCGTTCCTTCCGTGGAAATTGTTGTATCCGTTGTTTGCCATGATTTCCTCTTTTCCGGCGTTGCTGCCGTCCTCTTTTCCTCCAGGTTAATTGGTGCTGTAATCGCTGCCCAACAGATAGGGATTATTCTTATTATAGACCGGATGGTTGCACAGGAAGGTCACCCATTCCTGGTAGCCGGGCACGGTCAAATGGATTCCGTCAGGCTGGGCAATATCCTCCCGCAGGTTGCCCTCCTCGTCCGCAAAGGTCTCCCACAGGTCCAGATAATAAGCGCCGTACTTTACGGTCATCTGGCTGATGGACTGATTGATCTGCGCCAGCCGGGCATTGTCCAGACCCGGGCTTTTTTCCTTTACATCCGGCCGCACCGGAAGGATACTCTGCACATAAATCATGGTGTTGGGCAGGAGATTCCGGATCTCCTCCAGCATCTTGTCATAGTAGCTCAGGAAAGCCTCGTCGTTGCCGGTGTTTACCAATGTATTGGTACCCATCAGGATATAAAGCTTGGCAGGCTGAGCCTGGGCCAGCACATCCAGTGGGACCTCCTCCCCACGGTCCGGGTGGGTCAGGGCGGTACGGTTTACGATCTGGTTGGGTGCTGCGCCGATATAACCGCAGATCAGCGCCCCCGCCAGGTCAATGTCATACTCCGAAAGGCCTTCGGTGATACTGTCCCCCAGGAATGCCGCATCGGAGAAATAACTGGTCTCCACCGTGCCGCAGGCGGGCAGGGCAGCCCCCACTGTCAGGGAAGTGAGGGAGGTATTCTCCACAAGGGGTCCGATGTTCCGGGGCTCCAGGCTTTCCGGATCCTGCTCATCCTGAAACGGGAGAGGTGCCAGAATGGATTCCTGTTCCTGGGACACCGGATCCTGCTCCAACTCTGCCAGGGCGGAATTCCGCACCGCCGTAATGATGGCGGTGATAATCCCTGCTATGACCAGCAGGATAAGAAGAAGGAATCCCAGCCGGGCCCAGGCCTGAAACTGGCTCTGGCGGCGCCGCCGCCGGGCCCGGGAAAGAGCCTGCTGTCTGGCCCGGGCTGCTCCCGGATTATTTCTGTCACCGGGTCTGTACTCCATGCCGACAGCACCTCCTTTTCCCCCTGGTTACCTACCTTCTATGGTAGGTTTTTTAAAAGGAAATGTCAAGGTATTCCACTTTTAAAAAAGTCTTAGCTTTCACTGTCCGGAAGCGCCGTAGTTTTTCAGTACCCGGGCGCTGGGGTCGGTCACATCGCATCCTTCCCAGCTCTTGTTGGGCATCCAGAAATCCGCTATCATCTCTGCCTGGCCGGGGTAATATTTCTCAAACAGTTCCCGGTAAAGAAGGCTTTCCTTGGTGAAGGGCGGGCAGTATTTATACCCGGCGGCCTTTTCCCGGAATTCCTCGTCTGTATACCGAGTTTCCGCATATTCCTTGAGGTAGTCCACCATGGAATGGCCTACCGCATCGCTGAACGCCGCCTTTTCCCGCCAGAGGATCTCAGGAGGGAGCCAATCCCCCTCTTCAAAGGCCTTCCGGAGAAGGTACTTGCCCTTGCCGTAGGTGTTCATCTTTTTGGCAGGGTCAATGGCCATCACATACCGCACCAGGTCCAGGTCCCCAAAAGGCACCCGGGCTTCCAGGCTGTTCACCGAAATGCACCGGTCTGCCCGGAGCACATCATACATATACAGCTCCCGCAGCCGTTTCTGGGCCTCCTGCTGGAAGGCCGCCGGGCTGGGGGCAAAGTCCGTATACTTGTAGCCAAACATTTCATCCGAGATTTCCCCGGTAAGAAGCACCCGGATGTCGGTGGTCTGGTGGATGGCCTTGCAGCAGAGATACATTCCCATGGAAGCCCGGATGGTGGTAATGTCCCAGGTTCCCAGCAGGGCCACCACCTCCTCCAGGCTGGCCAGGACCTGGTCCTTGTCCATAATGACCTGGGTATGGTCGGCCCCCAGGTAATCCGCCGTCTGACGGGCGTATTTCAGGTCAATGGCATCCTCCCGCATTCCAATGGCAAAGGTCCGGATAGGCCGGTCCAGCAGCCGTGCGGCAATGGCGCAGACCAGGCTGGAATCCAGTCCCCCCGAAAGGAGGAATCCCACCGGAGTATCCGCATCCAGCCGCTTTTCCACCCCGGCCACCAGCTTTTCCCGGATGTTTTTGCAGATGGTGTCCAGGTCGTCCTGGTGGCAGACCGGCACATCTGCGATGTCCTCATACCGGGTAAATTTTCCGTCACAATAGTAGCTTCCCACCGGAAACGGATGGATCTCCTTGCAGAGCCCCACCAGGTTTTTGGCCTCGCTGGCAAAAGCGATTTTCCCGCTCTCCGAGTAGCCGTAGAAAAGGGGCCGGATCCCGATGGGGTCCCGGGCGGCGATCCAGCGGTCTCTTGCGGAATCATAGAGAATCAGGGCAAACTCCGCATCCAGCATCCTGAACATGTCCAGCCCGTACTCGTAGTAGAGGGGAAGAAGTATCTCACAGTCGCTGTCACTCTGGAACCGGTATCCTTTTTTCTCCAGGTCCGCTTTTACAGGGCGGAATCCGTAGATTTCCCCATTGCAGACCAGGCAGTCCTTCCCCCGGACGAAGGGCTGCATTCCCTGGGGAGTCAGCCCCATAATGGCCAGCCGCCCGAATCCCATCAAGCCTCCGTCCGGAAGACGGGCCACCCTCTGGTCGTCCGGTCCCCGGCTGGCAGTACGAAGCAGATACTCCCGGAAACATTCCTCAGACAGGTCCTTTCCCGTATAACCCATGACACAACACATAATCCTTACCTCCTGTAATTTTGAAGCAAGGATAAAAAAATACAGCTCCCCGCCCCTGCTGCTTAGGACGAATAGCTGTAATATCCGTGGTACCACCTAATTTGTCCGCCCCTAAGGGCAGACCACTCTCTTCACGCTCTCCCCATTGAAAGCGCTGACCCTGTAACGCTGGTCCTGCGGCGCCCCTACTTGGCCGGAAGGCGGTTCAGTTTGCGGCTCCCGGGTGTTCTTCCCGGCCGGACCCCATACCCTCTTTCAGCTGCCGAGGGCTCTCTGGATGGTTTACCGGCGGTACTTTTCCCGCTCCACGCCTTTATCATGCACCGATTTTATCATTCTAAAGTGCAGTTGTCAAGGAGGGAATTTTTTTCTTGACAAGTGCGCTTTAGTCAGGTAAAATTATGACATTATATGCGCTATGACCGAGGACAGGCCCTGTCCAACCGCCATTTCAGAGAGCTGCCGTTTGGTGCAAGGCAGTATTGGCCGGACCGGGTGGATCCCCTCGCAGCATTTCGGCCCAACAGACCTTACTCAGTAAGCCGGAACGGCAGGCACCGTTATCCGCCGACAGGTTGTTTGACCTGGCAGAGAGGCCGCTGCGGCGGCAATAAGAGTGGTACCACGGAGATTTTCACAGTCTTCGCCTCTTAGAAACAGGAGGCGGAGACTGTTTTTTGTTATCCCGGCCGCCCTCCGGAAGGATCGATAGGGATTTTTTGCGGCGCATGAAGGATTATGCCCGCCCAAGGAAAGGAAGAAAGAACTATGGTAACTTTGGACAAAATCTATCACGCCGCCTTTGTGCTCAAGGATGTGGCCCGGAAAACCGATCTGATCGCGGCTCCCCGGCTCTGCACCAGGAATCAGATTTTTCTGAAAACGGAAAACCTTCAGGTCACCGGCAGCTTCAAGCTCCGGGGTGCCTACTACAAAATCAGCCAGCTGAGCGAGGAACAGAAGAGCAAGGGCATCATCGCCTGCAGCGCCGGAAACCACGCCCAGGGAGTGGCTCTGGCCGCCACCCGCAGCGGGATCCGCAGCGTGGTCTGCATGCCGGACGGCGCTCCCATCAGCAAGGTGGAAGCCACCAAACGGCTGGGCGCCAAGGTGGAGCTGGTGAAGGGTGTCTATGACGACGCCTACAACTACGCCTGCAAGCTCCAGGAGGAGACCGGCGCCACCTTTATCCATCCCTTCAACGATGACGAGGTCATTGCCGGTCAGGGGACCATCGGCCTGGAAATCCTGGACCAGCTTCCCGATGTGGATGCGGTAGTGGTCCCGGTGGGCGGCGGCGGACTTATCAGCGGCGTTGCCTTTGCCCTGAAAAGCCTGAACCCCCAAATCAAGGTCTACGGGGTCCAGACCGCCGGGGCTCCCAGCATGGCCCAGAGCCTCCATCACGGAAAGGTGGAAAGCCTTTCCTCCGCCAACACCTTTGCCGACGGCATTGCGGTAAAGACCCCCGGCGACATCACCTTCTCCATGGCTCAGAAGTATGTGGACGATGTGGTCACCGTCACCGACGACGAGGTGGCTGCCGCCATCCTGGCCCTTATGGAAAACCAGAAGCTGGTGGCCGAGGGCGCTGGTGCCGTAGCCGTAGCCGCCGCCATGTTCGACAAGCTTCCCCTGGAGGACAAAAAGGTGGTCTGCCTGGTGTCCGGCGGCAACATTGACGTGAACATTCTCAGCCGGGTCATCACCCGGGGCCTGCTCATGAGCGGCCGGAATGTGACCCTTTCCATCGGACTTGTGGACAAACCCGGCCAGCTGGAGGAAGTCAGCGGCATCATCAGCCGGTGCGGGGGCAATGTGGTGAATGTTCACTACGACCACAGCGAAACCGAGACCGCCATCAACAGCTGCATTCTGACCCTGGCCCTGGAGACCCGGGATTTTGAACAGATCGCCCAGATCAAGTCCGCCCTCACCCAGGCCGGATTTCAACTCTTGTAATTACATTCAATAAGGAAGAACTTAATATGAAAGCACTGAACAGCACAA
>CALXGR010000052.1 GCA_944387885.1 uncultured Clostridia bacterium | reverse complement strand
ACCGTCTGGAAAAAATCAAAAAGCTGACCGGTCTGGATCTGCGGGAGTTTGACGATGCCATCGTATTCAAGGTGGCCCTGATGGTCAAGAAGTACCTCAGCTCCAACCCGGCACGTTATTAAAGCGGGCGGCCCTACGGGGCGGCCGGGACCAAGACCACTGTTCTGGAGCCTGTGATACTCCATTTCAGCGGTCTTGGCTTTTTGTCAGGAAAAAACGGAATTTTTTGCCTTGTTAAAGGAACGGAAAACAGCAGGGGCCTGGCTGTGAAACCCGAAAGGGGAGGGCAGTTCCCCGGGACGGCGGAGTGAGCCGTCAAAAGGAGAGAGCAATGATCGTATTTGAAGACGTGTGTAAAACTTACCAGCCCATGGGGAATGTGGCGCTGGACCATGTGAATCTGCACATTCGTCCCGGTGAGTTTGTCTTTGTTCTGGGACATTCCGGAGCAGGCAAGTCCACCTTCCTCAAGCTGATTCTCAGAGAGGAGAAAGCCACCTCAGGCCGGGTGCTGGTGAACGGCCAGGACCTGAGCACCCTGAAAGAACGGAAGATTCCCTACCTTCGCCGCCAGATGGGGGTAGTGTTCCAGGACTTCCGCCTTATCCCTACCATGACCGCCTATGAAAACGTGGCCTTTGCCATGCGGGTGACCAACATCCCCGAAAAACATATCCGGAAGCGGGTCCCCTTCGCTCTGGACCTGGTGGGACTGAAAGACAAGATGGACCGGCTCCCGGATGAGCTGTCCGGCGGTGAGCAGCAGCGTGTGGCTTTGGCCCGTGCCGTGGTACATACTCCTAAACTGATCATTGCAGACGAACCTACCGGTAACATTGACCCCCAGCTCAGTCTGGAAATGATGGAGCTGCTGGGAGCCATCAATGCTATGGGAATCACCGTGGTAGTGGTAACCCACGAACATGAATTGGTGAGCCGTTTCAACAAGCGGATCATTACCATTGATAAGGGCCGTGTGGTGGCAGACACGGACCAGCCCGGCCTGGGCGCAGCCTTCCGGGATGCAGAAAACGCCAAGCTGGATCTGGGGGAGGTGCGGGTATGAAGTGGTCGTCTTTCAAATACCTGGTAGGGCAGGGGCTTCACAGCCTGCGGATGAACCGCCTGATGACCCTGGCTTCGGTGGGCGTCCTTTCGGTCTGTTTGATCCTTACCGGTGTAGCCTACCTGTTCAGCGCCAACGTGGACTCTGTGGTGGAGTACATCGGCCAGCAGAACGAGATGGTGGTTTACCTGGACCCGAATCTGTCCGAGGAAGAGATTTCCCAGGTGGACAGCGCAGTGCGAAGCGTTTCGGGCGTTACTTCCATCACCTATGTGTCCAAGGCGGACGTGCTTACCACCTATAAAGGATACATGGAAGAATACGCAAGCCTTTGGGATGCCTTTGAGGATGACAACCCCTTCAAGGCGAACTACCGGGTAGTGGTAGAGGATCTGGAACAGATGGAAGCACTCAGCGCCCAGTTCGCCGCTATCCCCGGGGTAGTAAAGGTCAGCGCACCTCTGGAGCTGTCTGACATCTTCATCAGCGTACAGCGGGTGGTCACCTATGCCGGCTATACCCTGGTGGCAGTTCTGGCCCTGGTCAGCGTGGTGGTCATCAGCAACACCATCCGCCTTACCCTTTTTGCCCGGCGGAAGGAAATCAACATTATGAAATACGTGGGAGCTACCAACGGCTTTATCCGGCTGCCCTTCTTTGTGGAAGGCGTAGCCAGCGGCCTGATCAGTGCAGCCATTGCTTCTGTGGTGGTGCTGGGCAGCTACTATGCACTGGAATATTACTCTACCCAGCTCTTTACCGGAATGTGGGCTACTGTGGTGGACGCCAGCCTGGTTCCCCTGGCAGACGTGTGGTATTGGCTGGTAGCCGGTTTCTGCGCCTTTGCCTTTGTGCTGGGCGGCCTGGGAACCGCAACCTCTATCCGGAAACATCTCAATGTGTAAGGAGGTTCCATGAAACGAATTACTGCGAAAGGGCTGCGGGCAAAAGCGGCTCTGGCCTTGGCTTTGGTCATGCTGGGGACTGGTTTGAATTTTTACGCACCTGTTGCTGTAGCCACAGATGAAAAGCAGCAGCAGCTGGAAAATGAAAAGGCTCAGGCTCAGGAAAAGCTGGACGAGATCAATGCCCAGATTGAAGCAAACAAGAACAATATCGCCAATGCCCAGGCCCAGCAGTCGGCCCTGCAGACCCAGTCCAACCTGATTTCCCAGCAGATCAACATTCTGGTAGATCAGATCGCTGATACCCAGGCACAGATTTCAGAAAAGCAGGACCAGGTTGAACAGAAGCAGGCGGAAATCGACGCCCGCTGGGAGGACTTCAAGGACCGGATGGCGGCCATGCAGGAGATCAATGACCGAGGAGGAATCGCTATTCTTTCCCAGGCCACCAATCTGTATGAGCTGCTGACCTTCAACCAGACCCTTCAGGACATCAGCGAAAAGGATAACGAGATCCTGGCTGAGATGGATGCAGCCCGCAAAGCCCTGGAGGAGGAAAAGGCAGCCCTGGAAGAGCAGCAGGCCCGGCTGGAAGAGCAGCAGGCCCAGCTGGACAGCAAGAAAGGGGAACTGGCTCAGAATATCCAGCAGCTGGATAAGGATATTTCTGCAGAAGAGGCCGAAAAGGAAGCCAATGAACAGGCTGCCGCTGTGGCCCGGCAGAAGCTGAATGAAGCAGCCGAGGCTCTGGACGCTTATATCCGCAGCCAGAATAACGGCTACGATGATGTGATTTTCAATACCAGCATGGGCTTTATCAGCCCCCTGCCCAGCTATAAGTATGTCAGCTGCAATTATGGCGACGACGGACACAAGGGCGTGGACTGGGCAGCTCTGGGCGGCACTCCCATCTATGCAGCAGCTGACGGTGTGGTCACCATCTCTACTTACCATTACAGCTACGGCAACTATGTACAGGTCTATCACGGTGCGGATACCGATGGAAATACCTTTGCTACCCTCTACGCTCACATGCAGTCCACTCCTGTGGTGGCGGTGGGCCAGCAGGTGAAGCAGGGCCAGCTCCTGGGATATGTGGGAAGTACCGGCAACTCTACCGGCAACCACCTCCACCTGGAACTCCGGGTCAACGGAAACCGCACCAACCCCATGAACTACATTCCCAAACCCAGCGTAGTCAAATACTCCTGAGGAGGAAACCCAGCATGAAAAAGATGACAGTACGGATTATCTGCGGAGCCATCTCCGCTATCATGGCCATTACTCTGGTGGGCGGCGTTCTCATCCAGGTAATTGGGTAAATAAAGGAAGTACACCATGAACAAAAAAATCTCTGTCAGTCTGGCGGTCACCCTGATTTTCATCGCCATGACTGTGACTTTCAGTGTGACCATGGTAGTGGCCATGCAGATGTTTGACAACACCATCACCTCTATCAGTGAGCGGGAGGCCATGTTCTCCAACCTGTCCGAGATCAACACCTATGTTTCCTCGGCCGGATACTACGACTACTCCTACGATACGGTCTATGACACGGTGGCTTCCGGCTATATTCTGGGTATTTCTGACCGGTATGCCAAGTATTATACCGCCAAGGCATTTACCGAGTATCAGGATGTTCAGAACGGAACTCTGGTAGGAATCGGCCTTGACCTGGTAAAAGACGGAGCTACCGGTTATGCCCGGGTTTTGAGGGTATATCCGGATTCTCCTGCCTATGAGGCGGGTCTGGTGAAGAACTGTTATATTACCGCCATTACTGCAGCAGACGGCACCCGTTATGAGGTGAAAAACCTGGCGGACGTAGATGCCGTACAGAGCCGCCTGCGGGGCGGTGTGGGAACCACCGTCACGGTGGACTACATCGGACCGGACGGCACCCAGACCACCAACCTGACCATTACCCACTACAACTATTCTACCCCCACCGTGGAGAGTCAGGCTATTGGAGCCTGCGGTTATATCAGAATTTATGAATTCCGGGATACTACCGCATCCGAGCTGGATATGGCTCTGGACAACCTGGAAGCCCAGGGGATCCAGACTCTGGTCATTGACCTGCGGGACAACCAGGGAAGCGACCTGGACAGCGCCATGAATGCAGTGGACCGTCTGGTAGGGACCGGGACTCTGGCTGTGGCCGAGAGCAAATCCGGGGAACAGACTGTGCTGTATAACAGTGATGATACCAAGTGCAGCCTGCCCATGGTCTGCCTGGTCAACGGAAGAACCGCCTCCGGTGCGGAACTCTTTGCCAGCTGCATCAAGCGGATGGAGGGAGGCAGCATTGTGGGCACCCGTACCAGCGGACAGGGAACCATCCAGGGCGAGCCTCAGCGTATGAGCAACGGAAGTGCCGTGGTGGTCACCGTGGCAAAGCTGCTGGTCAATGACGGGGCCGAGGGATTTGTTTCCTTTGACGGGGAGGGCCTTATGCCCGATACCGAGGCTGTGCTTTCTGTCACAGAGGAGCAGAGCTATTACGACCTGACGGTGGAGACCGACAGCCAGATCCAGCGGGCCGTTACTACCGCCTGTTCCATGGCTGGCTTGACCAATACCACCGTTTCCGACCTGCTGGCGGCTTCCCGTCAGACAGAGGAAGAACAGTAAGGAGGGGCCATGCCCAACTTGACCGATCTTGCCACCCTGCGGGCGCTTTGCGAGAAATATGATTTTACCCTGTCCAAAGGGTTTGGACAAAATTTCATTGTGAATCCCGGGGTTTGTCCTAAAATTGTGGAAGCCAGCGGTATTGGCCCTGATATGGGAGCCCTGGAGATCGGCCCTGGTATGGGGGTGCTTACCAAGGAGCTGGCCAAGGCCGCCCGTAAGGTAGTGGCCATCGAAGTGGACCGGCGGCTGCCTCCTCTTCTGGAGGAGACCCTGGGGGAGTTCTCCAATGTGAAAATCGTGCTGGAGGATGTGCTCAAGCTGGACCTCCACCAGCTCCTGAAAGAGGAGTTTGGGGATATGCCGGTGGCAGTGGCAGCCAATCTGCCCTATTACATTACCAGCCCTATTCTAATGAAACTGCTGGAGGAACGGCTTCCCATTGAGAGTATTACGGTAATGGTCCAGAAAGAGGCTGCCCGCCGTATCTGTGCCGCTCCCGGAAGCCGGGAGGCAGGAGCCATCAGCTATGGAGTTGCCTATTATGCCCAGCCCCGGGTGCTGTTTGATGTTCAGCCCGGCAGCTTTTACCCTCCGCCCAAGGTCACCAGCAGCGTGATCCAGCTGACCCTTCATAAAAAACCTCCGGTGGAGACGGAGGATGAAGCAGGGCTGTTCCGGTTGATTCGGGCAGCTTTCAGCCAGCGGAGAAAGACAGCGGCCAACAGCATCTCTGCGGGAGCCGGGATTCCCAAAGCCCAGGTAGCAAAGGCGCTGGAAGAAGCAGGACTTCCTGCCTCGGTGCGTCCGGAGCAGCTTACCCTGGAAGACTTCTGCAGACTGCAAAAATGTCTGTGATATGCGATTAAAGAAAATACCGCCCCTGGACCTGCAGGTTCCAGGGGCGGTATTTAAGTTTAAAAACAAGAGCCGGGGCAGAAAACCTTCTGTCCCGGCGCTGGAGCCAGTTGACGGACTCGAACCCCCGACCTGCTGATTACAAATCAGCTGCACTACCAACTGTGCTAAACTGGCTTGATACTGGCATTTATCCTACCATACTCGGGGCATTCTGTCAAGGGAAGGAAAAGCGGAAGGGGAGAAGGGGTTCAAAAAAGAGGGTTTTCAGTAAAAACGACAGATTTTGCCAGAAAGGAAAAAATATTTTTGGCAGCCTAAATTGGCAAAACTATGGTATAATACCCTCAAAGTGGCTCAGTTTGCGCTTATTTCCCTGTTTCCTCTTAAAGGGGCAGGAAAAAGAAAAATTATGCTCCCTCATCTTTCAGATAGGGGGCATAATATCAGGGTGGCCGATGGGACTTTGGCAGACCCCTGATTCCCGGGTGACCGGGGGAAAGGAGAGTTATTGCAATGGATATGGCAATGCAGCAACAGAAAGCAGTTCAGCTGCGGGCGGATATTGTCAAAATGTTGTATTTGGCAAAGTCCGGCCATCCGGGCGGATCTCTTTCCAGCCTGGAAATGATGATGGCGCTCTACTACAATGTTATGAAGGTGGACCCAAAGAATCCCAAGTGGGAGGACCGGGACCGCTTTGTCCTGAGCAAAGGACATGCCTGCCCGGCGCTTTATGCGATTCTGGCAGACCTGGGATATTTCCCTCGGGAAGACCTCTGGCACCTGCGCCAGTATGGAGCTCAGCTTCAGGGTCACCCCGACTGCAAGTATACTCCCGGCATTGACGTGAACAGCGGAAGCCTGGGACAGGGCATCGCTATCGCAGGGGGCATGGCTCTGGCTGCCAAGTACCTGAAGAAGGATTACCAGGTTTACACCATCATCGGTGATGGCGAGAGCCAGGAAGGTCTGGTCTGGGAGGCTGCCATGAGCGCCGCCCACTATAAGCTGGACAATTTCACTGTAATGCTGGATCATAACCACCTTCAGATCGACGGAGACAACGACCAGGTCATCAGCCTGGGCGATGTGATGAAGAAGTGGGAAGCCTTCGGCTTTACCTGCTACAAGGTGGAGGACGGCAATAACATTGAGGCTGTGGTGGAAGCCCTCCGCAAGCCTCACAATGGCAAGCCTAAATTTATCTGCTGTGAGACTGTGAAGGGTCACGGCGTATCTTATATGGAAAATCAGGCCGGCTGGCATGGAAAGGCTCCCAATGAGGCCGAGTACCTGCAGGCTATGAAAGAACTGGGGGTGGAGATCGATGGCTGAGAAACAGGCATCCCGTGTAGCTTACGGTGAAGAACTGGTGGCCCAGGGCCGTATCAATGAGAAGATCGTGGTCTGTGATGCAGACCTGTCTCAGTCCACCATGACCTGCAAGTTTGCCAAGGAATTCCCTGACCGGTTTTTCAACTTTGGCATTGCAGAGGCCAACATGGTCTGCGCTGCAGCCGGTATGGCTCACAGCGGACTGATTCCCTTTGTATCTACCTTTGCTATCTTTGGCTCTGCCCGTGCTTACGAGCAGATTCGGAACAGCGTAGCTTATACCGGCATTCCGGTCAAGTTTGTGCTGACCCATGCAGGTTTGTCTGTGGGTGAGGATGGCGGAAGCCACCAGACCATCGAGGACATTGCACTTTTCCGCACCCTGCCCAATATGACCATCTTTGTGCCCGCCGATGCCA
>CALXGR010000051.1 GCA_944387885.1 uncultured Clostridia bacterium | reverse complement strand
GCACAAGAAGTTCCTCTCCAAGGCCCTGGGCCACGGGGACAAGCAGGTGTACTACCTCTGCATGGAATTCCTCATGGGCCGCAGCCTGAAGACCAGCCTGTTCAACCTGGGCCTGGACAAGGTTGCCGCCGAGGTGCTCCGGGATGCGGATGTAAACCTGGACAACGTTTACGAGGAAGAGCCTGATGCCGGTCTGGGCAACGGCGGTCTGGGCCGTCTGGCCGCCTGCTATCTGGACGGCATGGCCACCGACTGCATCGCAGGCAGCGGCTACTCCATCCTGTATGAGTACGGCATTTTCAAGCAGAAGATCGTGGACGGCTGGCAGCAGGAAACTGCCGACAACTGGCTGCCCGGCGGTCGTGTATGGCTGAAAGAGCATCCCGACCAGGCTCAGGAGATCCGGTTCGACGGCCATATCAAGGAGAGCTGGGACCACGGCTTCCACTATGTACAGCACCTGGGCTACAACAGCGTTATGGCTGTTCCCAACGATATGTATGTGCAGGGATACGACGGCCAGGGCGTAGCCAAGCTCCGTCTGTGGCAGGCAAAGGCACCCGACTTTGACATGGCTTCCTTCAACGCCGGCGAGTACGGCAGCGCCATGAGCAAGAACGCCTCCGCCGAGCTGATCTCCAAAATTCTCTACCCCAACGACAACCACACTGAGGGCAAGATCCTCCGTCTCCGCCAGCAGTATTTCCTGTCCGCTGCCTCCATCGGCGACATTGTCCAGCAGCACCTGAACACCTACGGCACCATGGACAACCTGCCCGACAAGGTAGCCATCCAGCTCAACGACACCCACCCCACCCTGGCCATCCCCGAACTCATGCGTATCCTGCTGGACGAGTGCGGCTACGAGTGGGATGCCGCCTTCGACATCTGCCGCCGGACCTTCGCCTACACCAACCACACCGTTATGAGCGAGGCTCTGGAAAAGTGGAATGTGGACATCTTCAAGACAACCCTGCCCCGCATCTACTCCATCGTAGCTGAGATGGACCGCCGGGCCCGCATCGACCTGTTCAAGGCCTTCCCCGGAGACAAGGGCAAGGTGGACTACATGGCTATCCTGGGGGACAACCAGGTACGGATGGCCAACATCTGCGTCTTTACCTGCCACTCCATCAACGGCGTTTCCAAGCTCCACAGCGAGATCATCAAGGAAAGCGTCTTCCACGACTACTACCTGTACAAGCCCAAGGCTTTCAAGAATGTGACCAACGGCATCGCCTACCGGCGGTGGCTGCTGGCCTCCAACCCCGGCCTGACCAACCTGCTCTCCGAGACCATCGGGGACGGCTTCAAGAAGGATGCCTCCAAGCTCTCCCTCTTCAACCAGTACGCCGACGACAAGTCCGTCCAGGAGAAGCTGGAAAAGGTGAAGAAGGCCAACAAGGAAGCCTTTGCCGAGTACCTGAAGAAGGCCACCGGCCAGGTCATCAATCCTGATTCCATCTTTGACTGCCAGGTCAAGCGGATGCACGAGTACAAGCGGCAGCACCTGAACGCTCTCAACATTGCCGCCCAGTACCTCTACCTGAAGAACAACCCCAACGCAGATTTCCTGCCCAAGACCTACATCTTCGGCGCAAAGGCTGCTCCCGGCTACTACATGGCCAAGCAGATGATCCGGATGATCTGCAAGCTGGGCGACCTGATCGACAACGATCCCGCCGTCCGTGAGAAGCTGCGCATCGTCTACCTGGAGGAGTACTGTGTCTCCCTCAGCGAGCGGCTCATGCCCGCTTCCGAGGTCTCCGAGCAGATTTCCCTGGCCGGCACCGAGGCTTCCGGCACCGGCAACATGAAGTTCATGCTCAACGGTGCCATCACCCTGGGCACCCTGGACGGGGCCAATGTGGAAATCGCCGATGCCGCCGGCAAGGAGAACGAGATCATCTTCGGTATGCTCACTCCCGAGGTGAACGCCCTCAAGAACATGGGCTATCATCCCAGCATGTTCTACGGCAACGACGAGGTGGCCATGGAAGTGCTGTCCTTCCTGGAGCGGGGCTGGAACGGGGAGAACTTCCACGAGGTGGTCTCCAACCTGCGGGCCAGCGACCCCTACATGGTCATGGCCGACTTCAAGGATTACCGCCGTGCCCAGGCCGACCTGCAGAAGCTCTATGCAGACCGGGCCAAGTGGAACCATATGTCCATCAAGAACATTGCCAACAGCGGTATCTTCAGCGCCGACCGGAGTGTGGCCGATTATGCCCGGGATATTTGGCACGCCAACCCTGTCAAGTAATCCCACCCTTTTGTTTCCCAGGGCCCCCGGAATCTTTCGGGGGCCTTCTTTTATTCTGAATCACAGGAATGGTATGCCATGGAACACCTTTTTTTCAACAGCACTGACCTGGCCTGCAAGACCCCTGCGGGGGGCGTGCCCGCAGGCCAGCCCTTTACCCTGCGGCTGAATGTGCCGGTCTCTTACGGGTTCGTCCAGCCCCACCTGGTCCTGACCAAGGACCGGGAGCAGCCGGTGGAATACCGGATGGATTTCCTGGAACACGCCGGGCAGGAGGACCACTTTGCCATTACCCTGACCCTGGACAAGCCTGGTCTTTACTTTTATTATTTCGACCTTCACGCCTGGGACCGGAAAGTGTTCCGGGGGCTGATGGAGGAAGGATACCCCTCCCTGGACAAGGAAGGCCCCCAGTGGCAGCTTACGGTCTATCACCCGGACTTTGTCACCCCTGGCCCCCTCAAGGGAGGCACCTTCTACCAGATTTTCCCTGACCGGTTCTATGAGGGTGACCCTAACAAGCCCTGGCCTTTCCCGGAGCGGGTCTACCGGCCCAAGAAGGACCGGGAGCCCTACTTCTGGCCCACCGAGCGGGGAGGGCTCCTCAACAACGATTACTTCGGGGGGGACCTGAAGGGAATCATGGAGAAGCTGCCCTATCTGGCCCAAATGAATATTTCCATCCTCTACCTGAACCCCATTTTTGAGGCCCACTCCAACCACCGGTACAACACCGCCGACTATCTCAAAGTAGACCCCCTGTTGGGAACGGTGGAGGACTTTGAGGCCCTCTGCAAGAAGGCAAAAAAATACGGCATCCACATCATTCTGGACGGGGTGTTCAGCCACACCGGCAGCGACAGTGTCTATTTCAACCGGGAAGGCCGGTACGGTGCCGGGGGAGCCTGGCGGGACCCGTCCAGCCCCTACCGGAAATGGTTTGATTTCAGTCACCGGTATCCCTGCGGCTACCGGAGCTGGTGGGGCTTTGAGACCCTGCCCGAGGTCAACGAGACCGACCCCTCCTACCAGGAGTTCATCTGCGGGGAGAACGGGGTCATTGACACCTGGGTGAAGCGGGGCGCCGGTGGATTCCGGCTGGACGTGGCCGACGAGCTGCCCGATGATTTCATTGAAAAGATTCGTGCTGCCGTGAAAAAGCACGGTTCCGACAAGCTTCTGCTGGGGGAGGTCTGGGAGGATGCCACCAACAAGGAGGCTTACAGCCGCCGACGGACCTATCTGCTGGGGAAAGGACTGGACGGAGTGATGAACTATCCCTTCCGCACCGCCGCCCTGGACTTTGTGAAGGGCGCCCCCATGGAGCAGGTGGCGGATCAGATCCTCTCCATCTGCGACCACTACCCTGCCCCCGCCCTTCATTCCATGATGAACTTCCTCTCCACCCACGACACCGAGCGGGCCATGACCGCCATCGGGGATGAGCCTGCCGCCGGCCGGGACCGGTACTGGCAGAGCGGCCGCCGGATCCGGGGCCAGGCCTACGAGGATGCCATCCGGATGGTCCGGCTGGCCTACGCCCTCATCTTTACCCTGCCCGGAATCCCCAGCATCTACTATGGAGACGAGATTGCCATGCAGGGCTACCGGGACCCCTTCAACCGGGGATATTTCAACTGGGAGTCCACCGAGGAGCGGCTCCGGCCCATGCTGGCCAACCTGGCCAAGCTCCGCCGGGAGTGTGACGCCTTCTCCACCGGACGGTTTGAGCTGGTCCAGGCCCAGGGGGACCTGCTCCAGTTCCGCCGGGTAGGAAAGACTGAGACTGCCCACATTGCCATCAACCGGGGACCTCACCTTCAAATCATCACTGCCTTTGATGGTTCCGCCGAGGTGAACCCCTACGGCTTCACCATTCTGGTGGAGGAAAACCAGAAAGACCGTCCCGGATACTTTAAGATTCGATAAAATTTTCAGCCGTCCCCTTCCGGGGGCGGCTTTTCTATTGCAAGGGAGATTCAAACATGATATTCTGAGGAAAAAGGAGGGGATGCCTGTGAACATCGGCGAGAACGACTGGCTGGCCCGGGAATACAAACGGGAAGGCCGGACCATCACCCCCCAGGCAGCAAAAAAGCTGGCCCGGGAGCATATGCTGGACTGTGATGCCCGGGGGATCCGGGTCCGTCACGCCATGGACTGCGAAGCCAAGCAGGTTCAGAACCAGAGCCGGTCCAGGGCCAGGCGGGACAAGGCTGCCTCCCTTCGCCGTCTGGGACAGGGGCAGGGCTCTTCCCTCAACCGTCTCATGACCCAGCTGCGGGAACTGCTGGACCTGACCAAGTAAAAACAACAAAAGAGGAGGAATTATTATGGGATGGGTTATTCCGGTTATCATTCTGGCAATTATCGTGATCGTACTGCTCCGGTGCGTGCGGATCGTGCCTCAGGCGGATGCCTGGGTCCTGGAACGGCTGGGCCGGTATCAGAAGACCTGGGAGGCCGGCATCCATTTCCGCATTCCCATCATTGAGCGGGTGGTGCGGAAAATCAGCCTGAAAGAGCAGGTGGCTGACTTTGAGCCCCAGCCCGTCATCACCAAGGACAACGTGACCATGATGGTGGACAGCGTGGTCTTCTTCAAGATTTTTGACCCCCGGCTCTTCGCCTACGGGGTGGAGCGGCCCATTGCCGCCATTGAGAACCTGTCCGCCACCACCCTGCGGAACATCATCGGCAGCATGGACCTGGACAGCACCCTGACCGGACGGGAGGCCATCAACGGGGAGATCACCAAGACCCTGGACGAGGCCACCGACCCCTGGGGCATCCGCATTACCCGTGTGGAGGTAAAGAACATTGCCCCGCCCAGAAGCATTACCGAGGCCATGGAGCGGCAGATGAAGGCCGAGCGTGAGAAGCGGGAAGCCATTCTCCGGAGCGAAGGCGAAAAGCAGGCCGCCATCCTCTCCGCCCAGGGCGAGAAGGAAGCTGCCATCCTCCGGGCCGAGGCCGTCAAACAGAAGATGATCCGGGAGGCCGAAGGTGAAGCCCAGGCTCTGCTGGCCGTTCAGCAGGCCAACGCCGATGCCATCCGGCTTTTGAACGAGGCCATGCCCAGCGACAAGGTCCTGGCCCTCAAGAGCCTGGAAGCCCTGGAGAAGGTAGCGGACGGCAAGGCCACCAAGCTGATCATCCCCAGCAACCTGCAGAATCTGGCCGGCACCGTGGCCAGCATTCAGGAGCTGCTCTCCGGGTCCGGGTCCTGACCGCCGGGCCGCCAAAAGGAGGACTCTTTCTGGATAAGCGCAGAAAAGTAAAAACCATCACATCTGTCGTCTGTCTCATCTTCAGCATTTTTGCCCTGTATACCTTTATCTTTGTTGTAGATGTATCTTCCGGCTGGCGGACTTTTCTGGTGGTGATCGGGATTTCCTGGATCATATCCGCCCTGTCCAATCTGGTGGAATATTACGGGAAAAAGTGATTCAGCCCGGATAAACGGAACCGGGAAATTGTTTCGGCACAAGGGCTGACCATAAAAAAACAAACAGCGGGCTCTGACAAAATGTCAGCGCCCGCTGCTTTTTTCGATGGGTCTCCGCCCTTATTACAGTTCTTTATAGAAGTCGGTGCGGACCGAGGGGCGGGGTGCGGGGGGATTGACCCCTGCTTCCTTTCCTGCCTGGATACACTTGAGCATCCAGGCCATGTTCCGGCCCAGCCGGTCCATGATCTGAAGGCCCTCCTGGTCCTGCTGCACCTGCTGGGGGTTGCTGCCGTGGACCATGGGCCAGTACTGGCTGCTGACCAGGGGCATTTCCTGGAACTGGGGGACCTTGTTCAGCACTTCCAGGGCGGCGGTGGTGCCGCCCCGCCGGGCACTGACCACACAGGCTGCGGGTTTATGCCGCAGCTTGGCTCCGGCGCTGATGGCCAGCCGGTGCATGACCCCCATCATGGTTCCGCTGGGGGCAGCATAATGGACCGGGCTGCCGAACACCACCCCGTCCGCCTCATCCAGCAGGGCCGCTGCCCGGTTGACTCCGTCCTCATAGATACATCTGCCGGTTTTGCCGCAGTTGCCGCAGCCGGTGCAGCCGCCATAGTTTTTCCCGCCTACATGAAGAATTTCGGTCTGGATCCCTTCCTCCTCCAGGGCCTGGGCCACCCGCTCCAAGGCGGTATAGGTACAGCCCCGGGGTTTGGGGCTTCCGTTGAGCAGCAATACTTTCATGGATTTTGCCTCCTCTGTTTGGTTTTATTCTATTTTATGTTATACTGATTCTCAGAAGATTGCAAGAAAGGTTTTGACTGTATGGAATGTTCCGTTGCCCGCCAGTGCGGAGGTTGTCTGGGTCCCCGCCGCTCCTACCGGGAGCATCTGGCCCAGAAGGAAAAGGAGATGGCTGCTCTGCTGGGGAAGTTCTGCCCGGTGGAACCCATTCTGGGGATGGAAGACCCTTACCATTACCGGAACAAATCCATCGCCACCTTTGCCCTGGACCGGTCCGGGAAGCTGGTCAGCGGCATCTATGCCCAGGGCACCCACCGGGTCATTCCGGTGGAGGACTGCCCCCTCCAGATGGAGCTGCTCAACCGGACCCAGGCCGCCGTTCTGACCGCCGCCCGCCGGTGCCGTCTTACCCCCTACCAGGAGGACCGGGGGCAGGGGCTGCTCCGCCACTGCATGGTCCGGTGCGACACCGCCCAGACCCAGGCCCTGGTCACCCTGGTGACCCCCTCGGCCTATTTTCCGGGAAGCCGGAACTTCTGCAAGGAACTGACCCGGCTGGCCCCCTGGGTGGTGGGGGTGGTCCAGAGCATCAACCCACGGGCCACCAGCGCCGTGCTGGGCAAAACCGGCAAGACCCTTTGGGGAAAGGATTTTCTGGTGGACACCCTGCTGGGCCAGAAGTTTGCTTTGTCCTGGGCCAGTTTTTACCAGGTGAATCCCCGGCAGACCCGGCTGTTATACGAGACCGCCCTGGACTTTGCCGGGCTGGACGGCACCCAGACGGTGCTGGATGCCTACTGCGGTATTGGGACCATCGGCCTTTGTGCAGCCCCCCGGGCCGGGCAGGTCATCGGGGTGGAGCTGAACCAGGCCGCCGCCCGGGATGCCGCCGCCAACGCCCGGAGGAACGGGGCGGAGAACGCCCGGTTTTTCCAGGGAGATGCCACCGACTGGATGGAGGAGCAGGCCCGCCGGGGCCAGAGCCCCCAGGTGGTGTTCCTGGACCCGCCCCGGGCAGGGACCACTCCCCGGTTCATCCAGGCGGTAAAAGCCATGGGCCCGGAAAAGGTGGTCTATGTAAGCTGCAATCCCCAGACCCTGGCCCGGGACCTGGAGGATTTCTCCGCCGCCGGATACAAGGCGGTAAAATGCCGGCCGGTGGATATGTTCCCCTTTACGGCCCATACAGAAACGGTAGTACTTTTGTCCAAACTTAATACCAAGCAACATATCGAGGTGGAGTTGAATCTGGACGAACTGGATTTGAC
>CALXGR010000050.1 GCA_944387885.1 uncultured Clostridia bacterium | reverse complement strand
TATTCCTCGGCATTTTCCAGAATCCCCTGGGCCTGTTCCGGGGTTACAGGGCGCAGAACCTTCCCGGGGATCCCCACGACCAGGCTTCCCGGGGGGACCAGGGTGTTTTCCGGGACCAGAGCTCCTGCGGCAATAATGCTGCCTTCTCCGATATGGCAGCCGTTGAGAAGAGTGGCATGCATTCCCACCAGAACATGGTCTTCCACCACGCAGCCGTGGACCACAGCGTTGTGGCCTACGCTTACCCCTTCACCGATGATAACATCCAGCTCAGGGCCGGTGTGCAGGCAGGCCAGGTCCTGAATGTTGCTGTCCCGGCCAATCCGGATGGCTCCGGTATCTGCCCGCAGGACGGCTCCGTACCAGATGCTGGTCCCTTCTTCCAGGGTGACCCGGCCGCAGAGCGCTGCATCCGGGGCAATAAAGGCAGCCCGGGTGGTATCCGGATAATGTCCTTCGATTTCTCGCACCATAAGCCGACCCCTCCCGAAATTGTCTTTTCCAAAAGGATACTCCCGAAGGAAAAGGATGTCAAGGACCTATCTCTTACTGGTTAAAGTGACGATTTTTGAACTGTACGATTGTGCACTTGAACGAAAATAGAAATTTTCAGGAATCACTTTGAAAAAAGTAACCAAAAAAAATTAAGAATAATAGACGTTTTGCCTAAAAAGCTATTTTCTGCAAAATAAAAAATTGTTGCATTTGAAGGTGGAAAGAGTTATCATCTATATATAAGGAAGGGCTGTTAGCAAAGGACGGTCCGCGCCCCGTTTTTTGGGGGCAGAATTTTACATTCGTAGGAGAGAGAAACCATGAAACAGTTTACTTACACCGTGAACGACCCCGTAGGCATTCATGCCCGCCCCGCTGGAATGCTGGTAAAGGAAGCCAAGAACTACACCTCCACCATCACCATCGAGAAGAACGGCAAGGCAGTCAATGCCCTCAAGCTGATGGCTCTCATGGGTCTGGGTGTTCGCAAGGGTGACACCGTTACCGTAGCCGCCGAAGGGGACGACGAGGATGTGGCAATCGCCGGTCTGGAGAAGTTCTTCAAGGAGAACCTGTGATTAAGAATTAAATGCCCTGTCAGCGGGCAGGCTGCCCAGCCTGCCCGCTGCGTTGCTTTTAGCAGAACAGTTGCGGGAGTACCCGTCGGAAAGGAATGAGTTTATGATTTTGGTGCAGGGAAAGGGCGTCTCCAATGGCGTGGGAGTAGGTCCTTTGTATTACTATCGTCGGAAGAGCCACAGCATCGTCCGGACCTCCATTACAGATCCTGAAGCTGAGTGGGCGCGGTTCAAGGCTGCCCAGGCCACTGCCATTGAGCAGCTGGGTGAGCTGGCTGAGAAAGCCCGGGCCGATGCCGGAGACGAAGCCGCCCTTCTGTTTGAGACTCACCAGATGCTGGCTGAGGATATGGACTTTGAGGATGCCATCAAGGATCAGATCTTTGAGGAAAAGCTCAACAGTGAGGCTGTGGTCACCGATGTGGCTGCTCAGTTTGCAGAGATGTTTGCCAGCATGGACGATGCCTATATGCAGGCCCGTGCAGCAGACGTGAAGGACGTTTCCGGCCGGATCATCAAGATCCTGTCCGGGGATGACGGGGACGAGGGAATCGCTTCTGAGGTGCCGGTGATTCTGGCTGCCGATGATCTGGCCCCCTCCGAGACCGTTCAGATGGACAAGAGCAAGATTCTTGGCTTTGTGACTGCCGGTGGTTCCGGCAGCAGCCACACTGCCATTCTGGCCCGGACCATGGGTATTCCCGCCATCATCGGCGTGGGCGATGCCCTCAAGCCCGAGTATGAGGGCCGTGAAGTAATCATCGACGGCGGCACCGGCGAGGTAGTCATCGACGCTGATGAGCTGACCCGGTCCACCATGATGAAGAAGCGGGAAGAGCAGCTTCGGCTCAAGCGGCTGCTGGAAACCCTCAAGGGCCAGGAGAACGTGACCAAGGACGGCCAGAAGATGATGGTCTACTGCAACATCGGTTCTCCCGATGATGTACCTGCTGTCAAGGTGAACGACGGCGGCGGTATCGGCCTGTTCCGCAGTGAATTCCTGTACCTGTCGGTGGACGATTATCCCTCCGAGGACATGCAGTTTGAGGCATATCGGAACGTGCTCAGCGCCATGGAAGGCAAACGGGTCATCATCCGCACCCTGGACATCGGCGCCGACAAGCAGGTGGACTACTTCCAGATGGAGAAGGAAGAGAACCCCGCCATGGGTCTGCGTGCTCTCCGCATCTGCCTGACCCGTCCCGAGGTGTTCCGCACTCAGCTTCGTGCCCTCTACCGGGCTTCCGCCTACGGCAAGCTGGCCATCATGTTCCCCATGGTTACCAGCGTGTGGGAGGTACGGGAGTGCAAGCGTGCCTGCAAGGCTGTTATGAACGAGCTGGCTGAAGAGGGAATCCCCTATGCAGACAATGTAGAGCTGGGCGTTATGATCGAGACCCCTGCCGCCGCCTTTATGAGCGACCGGCTGGCCCAGGAGGTAGACTTCTTCAGCGTTGGCACCAACGACCTGACCCAGTACACTCTGGCCTGTGACCGTCAGTGCAACAACCTGGGTAAGTTCTACGATCCTCACCATCCCGCCGTGCTCCGTGCCATCAAGATGGCTGCAGACAATGCCCACAAGTATGGCAAGTGGATCGGAATCTGCGGCGAACTGGGCGCAGACCTGGAAATGACCGAGACCTTCCTGGCCATCGGCATTGACGAGCTGTCCGTCAGCCCCAGCGCAGTGCTTCCTCTCCGGAACGCCATCCGGATGATCGATGCCAGCGCAGTTCGCCCCGGTATTCTGGCAAAGCTGGAAGGCAGCGTCGAGTAACCCAAGAATAAAGTCAGTCCCCCGGAATTTTCCGGGGGACTTTTTTCCCTATAAAAGACTTTGCATTTACAGAGAGGGTGTGATACAATGAGGGCGATATGACATTTGAAGGGGGGAGGACGCATGAAGCACTCCGCACCAAAGAAAACAACGAAAATTGCAGGCCAGAAGCGCCTTTTGAAAAGATTGTCCGTAGCCCTGCTTTGTGTAGTGGCGGTTACTGCTATAACGGCAGGATGGAGGTTTGAGCTGATTCCGATCCCTGAATTTCTGACTGAGCAGGGGGCTCAGTCAGGCGGCGAGACGGTATCTTCTCCTGCTCCCGACCAGGAACAGGGGGTGGAATCCACTGCCACTCCCACCCCGACTCCCACGGCCACTCCGGTCACTGTTGATGAGACAGGCGTGGCCCGGATTTTCCCGGACCTGGATAAGGAAGCCTGGAATAAGAGCGAGCGGGTGGAACAGACCCTGGACGCCGGATATCACAATACGGACTTCCGGATGGTCAGTGTACCGGAAAGCGACCCGGTGGAACTGGATTACTTCAATGATGTGGCATTTTTGGGTGACAGCATTACCCAGGGCCTGTACATCTACGACACGGGCCTTCCCAATGCAAAGTTCTTTGCCTACAAAAACAGCGGCCCGGACAGCATTGTGAACCGCTCCACCCTGAAAAATATTACCGGGACCGAAGAGGTGGCTTTGGACGCCTTGGCGGCCAGCGCCCCTAAGGCGGTGTATGTAATGCTTGGAATGAACTCCCTGCGGGGAAACGGCGATGAGCGGTATTTCACCTACTATTCCCAGATGCTGGACATGATGCGGGAGGTGCTGGGACCGGATGTCCCCATCTATGTGGAGAGCATGACCCCTACCACCGCAGAGACCGGAGCAGAGAGACCGGCTCTTTCCAGCGAATATGTGTATAACATCAACTGTCTGCTGGCCACCCTGGCCATGGAAAAGGGATGTTATTTCCTGAATGTCTATGACTATATGCTGGACAGCACAGGACATATGGATCCGGCCTACGCTGCCGGAGACGGAATCCATATGAATCCTACTGGCTATGCCCGCTGGGTGGAATGCCTGCGGACTCATGTGGTCACCTGAAAAAATCAAGCGCTGCAAGGAAATTTCCTTGCAGCGCTTTTATTATGTCTTTATTCTAATTTATCCGCCGTTTTTAAGGGAGGGGAAGCGGGGCCCTTCCAGGCCAGCAGAAGGCCCATGGCCAGAATCATCCCGAAGGCGACCCAGTCCATGGAGGCCAAGGGGGTGCCCAGCCAGAAGAAGGTGGCCAAAGCGGCGCTGACCGTCTCCACACAGGCAAACATGCTGGCCTTTACTCCGCCGATCCAGCAGACACTTTGCAGATAGAGGGTGTAGGGGATGGCAGTGCCCAGAACAATAATGTAAATCACCCCTGCCAGAGCACCGGAATCCAGGGTGACAGGAATTTCCCAGACCCGGGCGGTAAGGCCCAGAATCAGCCCGCCCAGAAGCATGGCGCTGCCGATCACAGGGATGCTGCCGTATTCCTCAATGAGACTTCCGGGCAGGAGGGTGTAAAGCATAAGGGCCACGGCACTGATAAGCCCCCAGAACAGTCCCTGGGGCGTAAGGGCCAGATTCCCCGGGTCCCCGTGGGTGGCCAGCAGGAACACCCCGCCGATGGCAAGAACCAGGGCGATTTCCTCACGCAGCCGGGGAAGCCGCCGCTCCTGGCAGCAGGCTACAATCAGAATAAGGGCCTGCCCCAGATATTGCAGGGCGGTTCCGGTGGCCGAGTTGCTGTACCGGATGGCGGTAAAGTAGGTGTATTGACAGAACATCAGTCCCGCCACCGCAAAGGTGATGAGCCGAATGACTTTCCTGGGCCGGGAAAACAATCCGGCCAGCTGGGGCCGGTATTTTATGGCTGCCAGGGTGAGCAGGAGTACTCCCGCAAAAATCATACGGATGGCGGTAAGCCAGGTGGTGTCCACCCCTTTCTGGGCAAAAAGATACTGCCCTATGGTGCCGGAGAGCCCCCAGAAACAGGCGGCGGTCAGAGCCATAATGATGCCGATAAACTGACGGGATTTCATGGAAACGGTCACCTCTCAGAGATCGGCCTTCAGCTCATGGGGGTCTTCCTGCCCCGAAGCCATCAGGTAAAGACTGCGGAAATTCCCCTCCACCATGCTCCGGACATTCAGGTCGGTGTAGAAGGCAGTGTGAGGGGTGAGGACCACATTGGGGAAGGACCGGAGAATGGCCATCTGGTGGTTACAGATCACATCTCCGCTCCGGTTGTAGTAATAAAGGCCGTTCTCCTCCTCCAGTACATCCAGCCCGGCGGCGCCCACCTTCCCGGATTCCAGGGCATCAATGAGGGCGGGGGTGTCCACCAGGGCGCCCCGGGCGGTGTTGACCAGAATCACCCCGTCCCGGCACTTGGCAAAAGCCTCCCGGTCCAGAATGTGGGTAGTCTGGGGGGTAACGGGGCAGTGAAGGGTAATGATTTCACTCTGGGCCAGCAGCTCGTCCAGAGAGACATACCGGCATTTTCCTTCCAGCTTGGGGTTGGAATAGGGGTCGTATGCCAGAATGGGGCAGCCGAAGCCCTGGAGATGTTCAATGACACAGCTGCCAATGCTGCCGGTGCCGATGACACCTACGGTGGTCCCGGGCAGCTCCCGGCCCATTTTCCCTTTCAGGCTGTAATCCTGTACCTCGCTCCGCTTGAGCTGGTGGCCCAGCTGGCGCAGGGACATGAGAATGAGCATAATGGCAAAGTCAGCCACTCCGCTGGGAGGGTAGCTGAGATTGCTTACCCGAAGCCCCAGGGCATGGGCCCGGGCCAGGTCCACATGGTTGTACCCGATGGAATGACAGCAGAGGTATTTCACACCCTGGGCGGCAAAGGCTTCCACCATGGGAGCGCTCATGTCGCAGGGGGTAAAGCTGATTCCGTCTGCCCCGGCTGCCAGATGGGCGTTCTCCAGGGAGGGGTATTCGGTGGTATAGTCAAATTCAATGCCGTATTTTTGGGAACATTCACGGGCAATTTCCAGCTCGTCAAACTCCCGCATGCAATAGAAAAACAGTTTCATTTTCATTCACCTTCATCCTTGGATGGGTTGGGTCTTTTTCTCCAGGAATTCCTGCTCCCGGGAATTCAGATAGGGGGCAAGGGTCTGCCGTACCCAGTCGTGATATTGGTTGATCCATTCTTTCTCTTCCCGGGTGAGAAGTTCCGTTTTTACAGGGCCCAGGTCGTAGGGGCAGCAGGTGAGAGGCTCAAAGCCCAGGAACCGGCCATACTGGTTGACCGCTTTCTCCACACAGACCAGTTCGTTCTCGATCCGAATCCCCAGCCAGTCAGTCTCGTAGACGCCCGGCTCATCGGTGACTACCATGCCGGGGCAGAACACCACCTCATTTTTGGGGGAGAGCCGCTGGGGGCCTTCGTGGACACTTCCCACAAAAGCTACCCCGTGGCCGGTGCCGCACCGGTAGTTGATCAGGTGGGCCCAGAGGGGACCCCGGGCAAAGGTGTCCAGGGCAAAGCCGGTGCAGTAGTCCAGGAAAACCGCCCGGGCCATGGCAATATGGCTTTGAAGGACCCAGGTATAGAAGTCCCGTTCCTGGTCGCTGACCGGACCCATCTGGTAGGTCCGGGTAATATCGGTGGTGCCGTTCCGGTACTGGCCTCCGCAGTCCACCAGCAAAAAGCCCTTGGGCTGGATGGCGCTGTGGTCCTGGGCGGTGGCCTGGTAATGCATCATGGCTCCGTTGGGACCATAGGCGGCAATGGTGTGGAAGCTGTCCATAAGATACCCGGGCCGGGCAGCCCGGCGGGCGGCCACCATCCCGTCAATGTCATACTCGGTCAGGGGCTGGCCGGAGGCCATCTTCTCCTCCAGATCCATCCAGAACTGAACCATGGCCACTCCGTCCTGGATGTGGCAGTCCCGCAGGCTTTCCAGCTCCGTCTCTGTTTTAACTGCCTTGAGCAGGGGAATGGGGCTTTCCTTTACCACCGGGGTAAGGGCCGGATTTTCCTGAATCACCTTTACAATGTCGTAATTCAGGGTGTCCGGGTCAGCCAGCACCGAAAGGGTCTGGGTGCATTCTTTCAGCCAGGAGGAGAGTCCCAGGTAGGGGAAGAATTCCACCCCGGCTTCCTCCAACTGGGTACGGGCGGCAGGGGCCAGGCGGCTGTCCTCCATAAAGAGAAGGCAGCTCTGGGGCAGCACCAGCCCGAAAGCGGCGGCGTAGGGGGTGCAGGCCACATCGGCAGCCCGAAGATTCAAAAGCCAGGCCAGCTCGTCCAAAGCGCCTACCACCAGGGCCTGGGCCCCGGACTCCTGCAGCTTTTCCCGGACCAGGGCCAGCCGCTGGGCAGGGGATTGGCCGGTGACGGATTCAGAAAGCAGCCAGGCAGGGGTGGAGGGCAGGGAAGGCCGATTCTCCCAAAGGGGACCGGCCAGATCCCGGCTGACCAGGGAAATACCCTTTTTCTCAAACCCCCGGGCAGTGGAGCAGGGGGTGGAAAATCCGTCAAAGCCGCAGACCTGGCCCTCTTTCAGACGGGCGGCCAGCCAGTCCTCCCGGGTGGGTACCCCGGGATTCCCCATCTTCATCACCTGGATGGAGGTGCCGGCGGTCTCCTTGTCTGCCTGGACAAAAAAGCGCCCGTCCACCCAGAGAGCAGTCTCCTCCCGGGTCAGCACCAGGGTGGCATTCTCCCCGGTAAAACCGGAGAACCAGGCCACCGTCTTCCAGGCGTCAGGAAGGTATTCCCCGCAGTGGGGGTCGGAGCAGGTAATAAAATAGCCGTCCATGCCGGCGGCTTCCATAGCCCGGCGGAGGGCGGAAAGTCTTTTTTCCACAGTCATAGCCATCTTCCTTGTGTTCTGTATTTTTATTCATTGTAGCACAACTGAGACAGGGTTCAAGATGGGGATTCAGAAAAAATTATTTTGGGACTTGACAAACTTGGTATAATATAAGAATAAGAAGAATTTTTACTTTTTTATAAAGTGTAATAGAACAGGAGTATGGATTTTATGACGAAAATCAACATTTTCTCCGGCTTTTTGGGAGCCGGTAAAACTACCCTGATCAAGCGCCTGATTTCCGAGGCCTTTGCCGGGGAAAAGCTGGTCCTCATTGAGAACGAGTTCGGCGAGATCGGTGTGGACGGCGCCTTTTTGCAGGAGGCCGGCATCCAGGTCACCGAGATGAACTCCGGCTGCATCTGCTGCAGCCTGGTAGGTGACTTCCGGAAGGCCCTCCATCAGGTGGTGGAGCAGTATCATCCCG
>CALXGR010000049.1 GCA_944387885.1 uncultured Clostridia bacterium | reverse complement strand
GGCAGGTAGTAGTTCATCATGGAGAACATACCCTTCTTCATCTCGCCGCCGTACCAGGTGTTCAGGATGACCTGCTCACGGCTGGTCAGGTTGAAGACAACAGCGGTCTCGGAGTTGAGGCCCAGCTCCTTGAAGTTCTCTACCTTGGCCTTGGAGGCGTTGTAGCAGACAAAGTCAGGCTGGAAGTTCTTCAGTTCCTCGGCGGTGGGCTCGATGAACATGTTCTTTACGAAGTGTGCCTGCCAGGCCACTTCCATGATGAAGCGGATGGCCATGCGGGAATCGTGGTTGGCGCCGCAGAACACGTCCATCACATACAGCTTCTTGTTGGACAGCTCCTTCAGAGCCAGCTCCTTGCAGGCCTTCCAGGCTTCCTGGGAAGCGGGCTTGTTATCGTTCTTAAACTCGTCGGAGGTCCACCACACGGTGTCCTTGCTGTTCTCGTCCATGACAATGAACTTATCCTTGGGGGAGCGGCCGGTGTAGATGCCGGTCATAACGTTGACGGCACCCAGCTCAGTCAGCTGGCCCTTCTCATAGCCTTCCAGAGCGGGGTCCATTTCGGCCTTGAACAGCTCCTCATAGCTGGGGTTGTACACAACTTCAGTTGTGCCGGTAATGCCGTACTTTTCCAGAGCATTGGTTTCCATTGTTTTGTCCTCCTAGAATGCAATTTGAAACAGCAGACAGCGGTAAAAACGCATCAGCATATTCCTAAACTAAAGATGTTGACAGCTTGAAACCATCTTTCGCTGTCTATATTATAGCCTTCCCGCCTGTCAAGCGCAAGTGGTCAGATGGACTAATTCCGATAATCGCCACCCCCGAAATCGGACATTTTGACCAATTCCCGCCTGCAATAGTGCAAAATGTTTCTCCCATGCGGTCAATATTTCAGCAAAAACAAAACAGAAGGAGCCGGGCGGCTGCCCGGCTCCTTCTGTTCCCTTGGCGACTTCTCCACAAGCAGTGGAACAAGTTCCTGTCCCTTGGTTATAGTATATGTCTTTTCCAGGGCAGGAGCAATCAGGGGATTTTTATAGATAGCAGTTATAAAAGTTATATCCCGAACCATTTCCGGTGTTCTTTCTTTCGGAGGATTTTCCGGTTCCTGGTCTTTATTTCCGTCAGAGCCGAATCCCGAACCATACAGCAAATTCATGAAAGCCAGACCGGCTTGTTCTGTCATCTGAGAGGAAAAGGGGTTATCGGACAGCAAAAAAACAGCGGTCCGGAAAAGCCTTCCGGGCCGCTGCGCTGTACTTTCAGCCAATGCTTTATTTCAGATACCGGTCGAAAAAGTCCAGAATAACCTGTTTTGTGGAGGGCTGGAAAAACTCCCGTGTTCCGTGGCCTCCGTTTTTCAGAACATACAGCCAGGTCTGATCTTCCAGTCCCAGCTCCACCATTTTCCGGTAAAGTTCCTCACTGATCTCGCAGTCCACCAGCGGGTCCTGGTCCCCATGAAGGATGGCAAGGGGAGCCATGTCCTTATGGAGATACCGGATAGAGCTTGCCTTATCTGCCAGTTCCAGAATTTCTTCCCGGTTCATATCCCGGGTGATTCCCAACAGGGCACCCTCGTGAGTCTCATCCATACTGTGCCAGCGGTAAGAAGGATCCTGAATCAGTTCCATATTCTTTTTGGCGCAGTAGCTCACGTCAGCCGGGCCGAACATATCAACCGCAGCCTGAATCTTACTGGATTCCTGGCTGTATTCCCGGGTTTCGCAGTCATCCTGGTTCAGTGCCATCCAGGTGGACAGATGCCCTCCTGCAGAACGCCCTATGACCCCCACCTTATCCGGGTCCAGGTTATATTCCTGTGCATGGGCCCGAAGGAAACGCACCGCAGTTTTACAGTCTATCAGCTGGTCAGGGAAATGGCCCTGGGCGCTGCTGCGGTAATAGATGCAGGCCACAGCGTACCCGGCTTCCGCCAGGAATTCCATCTCAGCCGCCATAAGGTTTTTATCGCAGCCCCGCCATCCTGCACCATTGATCCAGACAATCACAGGCTGTTTACCGGTGGACACCTCATCATCCCGTCCATCAGCCAGCCGCATTTCGCTGTTGCCGTTCTGGACCATGAGGGAAAGGTACAGGTCCAGCGGGTTCCCCTCCAGATCTTTTACATGGGAGTAGCAGATATTGTCAATAAAGTTAATGCTCCGGCGTTCCTTGCCGGGATCAATGACAGTTCTCATTTCAATCCTCCTAGGTTGTCATTAAAAAACCGGACCGGAAGTATCCATCCGGCCTGGCTTGACTGCGATGGCAGGATCAAGCTTTCTTTTTGCTCTTGATCAGTTTCATCACCACGGGGCCCAGCACAGACCAAAGGGCAATGAGGATGAAGATCAGGGAGATGGGACGGGTTACAAAGGAGGTGAGATCACCCCGGGCGTAGGAGCAACCCATCCGGAAGTAACTTTCAATCTTGCCGCCAAGAATGAAGGCCAGCATAAGGGGAGTCATGGGGAGACGGAACATGTCCATCAGGATACCCATGGCACCAAAGACCAGGACCATGTAGACGCCGAACATGGAGGTGGTGCCGGAGAAGGCGCCCATGAAGCAGATCATCATAATGGCGCTGTACAGATAATGATAGGGAGCCTTCAGGAGAAGGGGGAACCACCGTTTGGTGAGCAGCTCGGTGATGAAGATGAGGATGGCGGACACCAGAACGGTGACAAAGATCAGGTTGGCCAGAACAGGGTTCTGTTCAATGAACATGGGGCCGGGCTGAAGTCCCTTGATGGTCATGGCGGAGAGGAGCAGCACGCAGGTGCCGTCACCGGGGATGCCCAGGGAGATCATGGGAATGAGGGCGCCGCCTACACCGGCGTTGTTGGCAACCTCGGTAGCCCAGACGCCCTGGTCAATGCCGGTGCCGAACAGTTCAGGATGTTTGCTGGAGTTCTTGGCACGGCCGTAGGCGATCAGGTTGGAAATGCCGGAACCCATGCCGGGGAGGAAACCGATGACCAGACCGATGACCAGGGATTCCAGGATGGTCCGGATATTGTCGGTAAAGTCCTTCAAAGTAAGGCCTAGCCCGCTCAGACCCTTGCCGTCCACCTCGGGCATGGTCTGCTGGCCTTTGGCATAGCTGGTGGCCACCTGCTGGAGGGCAAAGGTGCCCATGAGCATGCAGACCACGTTGATGCCGCCGTACAGGTTGGTGTTCCCAAAGGTGAACCGGAGCTGGTTGGTGACCAGGTCGCCACCCACGCAGGAGAGCCAGAGGCCCAGGAAGGCGGCCAGCAGGCCCCGGAAGACGGAACCGTTGGAGAGGCCTACCACCATGGTAATGGCCATGAGGCAGAGGCTGAAGTACTCCCAGGGCCCCAGCATCAGGGCGATGTCTGCAATGTAGCCGGAAGCAAAGGTACAGACCAGGATGGAAACAAAGGTACCAATGAAGGAACCGGTAATGCCGATGGACAGGGCTTTGGCGGCCTTGCCCTTCTTGGTCATGGGGTAGCCGTCATAGCAGGTGCCGATGGAGGCGGCGGAGCCGGGGATGCCCACCAGCACGGCGGCAATGAAGGAGCCGGACACGCCGCCTACATACATGCCAAGGAGCATGGCAAAGCTCAGGTTGGTCTCCAGGGCAAAGGTCAGGGGAAGGATCAAAGTGATGCCAAGGCCGCCGGACAGGCCGGGAATGGCACCCAGAACACACCCTACCAGGGAGCAGATGTACATCATAATGAAGTTCATGGGCTCCATCAGGGTGAGAAACGCAGTAATATAATCAGCCATAAATCGTTTTACCTCCTATCTTCATCAAGGCATGGGAATGTTCAGCATTTCCCACAACTCGCCTTTGGGCAGGGGAATGGCAAATCCCTTGGTGAACCCAAAGTAGCAGATGGAAGCCAACGCAATGGAAAAGATCACAGCAAAGGGCTTGTTGATCTTTTTATGGGAACTCAGGGTCAGAATAAACATGAGGGTGCCAGCCATGGCAGTAATCCAGAAGCCGATGTACTGCATGCAGAGGCAGAAGACCAGACTTTCCAGAATAATCAGGCCCATCCGTTTCCAACCGGCCTTGTCCAGATAGGGGGCGTTCTCCTCCTTGGGGCCGTCAAAGATCATCATGAGGATGGCCATCACGGCAATGCCGGCAGCGGAGATAAAGGGAAACATTTTGGGGCCGGGCTCGTTGGATACCAGCCGCTCGGGAATCAGGGTGGTCTGCCAGGCCACCCAGGCTGCGAAAATCAGCGCTACAATCCCCGCCAAGTAGGTGCGATTGATTTTTTTCATAGTTCACATTCCTTCTCAAGTAATGGAAAGACCCGGCCGACCATGGGTCGGCCGGGTCCTTTAAGCCAAAGATAGGGGATAAATTCGAAGAGATCAGCTCCGGACATTCAGGCCCAGATCGCTCATGTACTGCTGCTGAGCTTCCCACTCGGCGGTCCAGTCGGCCCGAGAGGTTTCAAGATCGGGAGTGTTGGCGTAGGAAGCCATGGTCTTCATGCCGGCTACAAAGTCCTCGTTTTCGCTCATCTGGCTGAGGACGGAGTTGATGGCCTGGCAGATGTTGTCGGGGGTACCGGCAGGGACGGCAATGTAGTAGCCTGCATCCCAGCTGAAGTCGATACCCTGCTCCACGGTGGTGGCAAAGGTCTCGGGCAGTTCCAGACCTACCAGTTCACTCATGTTCTCCAGAGTGGCGACTTCAGGCCCGATGGTGCCCAGAATGGTCAGCTTGCCGTCGGCCTCATAGGCCTGGGCGTTGGGGATGGAGCAGTTGGCAATGTCAATGGCCTTGGATGCGGTCTGGGTCAGCTTGTCTGCCTCGGAAGCGCACTGCACATAGTTGACGCTGTCGGCCAGACCCTCGCCCAGAGAGTCGATGATGTTGTAGAGGATCACCTGGGAAGTGCCGCCCAGAGCGCAGCCAACCACTACTTCACCGGGATGTTCCTGGATGTAGGCGCCCAGTTCTTCCAGGTTGTGGTAGGGAGCATCGGGGCTGGCGATGATAGCCTGGGGACCACCATCAATCATCTTGCCAACAATAGTGTAATCTTCATAGGGATTCACGTTGGAGGCGCCGGACAGATAGTTGTCCATGCTGGTGCAGGCCACGGTGGTGAGGGTCAGGCCGTCAGGATCGGCATTCTTGGCGTGCTCAGCGCCCACCTCAGCGGTGTCGTAGTTGGTGACTACAAAGTTGACGCCGGGGCAAACCTCAGTGAGGGCCTGGGTCAGATAACGGGTATACAGGTCGGTGCCGCCGCCGGCCTTGGCAGCAACGTCAAAGTAGACGGTGGTGCCTTCGGGCCATACATCCTGAATGGTGAGGGGTTCTTCGGAAGCGGTGTTGTCCGCAGCTGCATCGCTGTCGGCTGCATTGTCAGCAGCTGCATCGCTGTCGGCTGCATTGTCAGCAGGGGTCTCAGCGGTGTTGCTGCCGCCGGAGCAAGCTGCCAGAGACAGACACATGGCCAGGGCCAGCAAAAGTGCCAGAAACTTTTTCATGGTAGTTTTTTCCTTTCATTTGTGATTCGCTTTGACTCACTCAGGAGTCTCCTGTTGTCTTAATTTTAGCTTTCCCGACTTCAATTGACAATCTGGGGATTTTTATATATTCTATTTACAAAAGTTATATAACTTCGGTGATTGAGACAAAATTTTCTCTCCGGGAAAGGAGCTTCCCCTATGAATTTGCAGCAACTTCCATACCTTTCTGCTATAGCGCAGCAGGGCAGTCTTTCCGCCGCCGCCCAGTCTTTGGGGATCACCCAGCCCGCTCTCAGCCGGTATCTCCACGATTTGGAGCATAACGTGGGAATGTCCCTCTTTTTTCGGGAACGAAAAAAAATGTATCCCACCGATGCCGGAAAAATCTATCTGCAGGCGGTACAGGAGATGCAGGACGTGTGGGACAACACCCGCCGTTCCATCGCTCTTCTGGACTTTGAACCCACGGAACAGCTTCGGGTAGGGCTTTCCCCTCACCGGGGTTCCCGGCTGCTGGCAGCCATCTACCCTCACTTCAACCGGGAGTACCCCCAGGTAAATCTGATCGCCCTGGATGGATATTTCCGGGAGGAGCGGGAACGGCTGATACAGGGAGAAGTGGATCTGGTCCTCAGCGGCGGTGATGCCTATGACGATTTGGAACATATTGACCTTACCCTGGAGGAAATGGTGCTGGCAGTTCCCGCCTTCCGCCGTCCCTCCGAAATCCCCATTGCCGACTTCCGGGAACTTCCCTTTGCAGAGCTGGAAGATTTCAAGGACGAGGTTTTCATTATGCCCAAGGGCTCCACCGCCCTCACCGACCTGATCCAGCCCCTGTTTGCCCAGGCCAATTTTCAGCCCCAGGTAGCCTTCTCCACCCCCAACATCGTTACGGAGGTCCGGCTGATCCAGGAGGGAATGGGGATCGGGCTGCTCCCCTCCTTCTATGCAGTCCCGGATGACGGGATGCTTTACTATCGTTTCAAAGATCCCGTTTACTTTATGGCCCGGGTCTTTTACCGGCCCGGCTATCAGTTCTCCAAAGCGGAGCGCTTTTTCCTTTATTTAATGGTTCGGTTCCTGTATCAGGACCAGGTGGGAAATGACCGGATGACTTTCTGCTGGTGCGACTTCACCCGGGGACTGGTGGAGGAATATGACCCCGCCTGGGCCCAGGAGCTGAGAAAGGAGGATCCGGATTATGGACACTAAGATTCTGGAATACATCATTGCCATTGCGGAGGAAAAATCCGTATCCCGGGCAGCGGACCGGTTCTATCTTTCCCAGTCGGTGGTCTCCCATCATCTGAAAAATCTGGAGGAAGAATTCGGGGAACCCTTCTTTGTCCGGGACCCCAGGGGAATGCAGCTGACCCGTGCAGGAATTATTTTTGTAAATAACGCCCGCACCATTCTCCACATGGAATCTCAGCTTGAAGCCAAAATGGAAGCCCTGCGCCGCCAGCAGAACAAATCCATCCGTGTTATGGTTGACTCCACCAACCGGAACTTCTTCATCCGCCGGATCCTCACCGCTTTCCGCACCGAGTTCCCCGCCATATCCCTGGAACTGACCGAGTGCAACTTTATCCAGGCCCACCGCACTCTCCTGACCGGAGGCACAGACCTGGCCGTCTGCTGCTCCAACCGGCAGGGCTTTGAGGGATGCAGCACCCAACTGCTGTTCCAGACCTGCCTGCATTTTCTCCTTCCCGCCGGCAAGGATCATGACTTCTCTCTGGATGAGTTTCGTTCCGCCCTTGAAAAAAATATGATGGTCAGCCTTCATCCTGTGGGCAGTTCCATGCGTTTGGTGGAAGAGGATATTCTGGCCCAGGGCAAAGCCTTTCCTTCCGTTATCATGGAAAGCCGGGGCTTTCTGAGTTCCCTTTCCCTGGTACGGGACGGTCAGTGCGGCGTGTTCTATCCCCAGGCCATCACTTCCCGGGATGCTGCAAATCTCCGGGAAGTCCCTGATCTTCAGTCCCAGCTGTACACCCAGATGATCTGGCTGGAAGATACCAAGCATTCCAAGACCTTTAACCGTCTTCTGGAGATCGTGAAGGAGGCCTATCTGGAATATCCTCAGTACATCCAGAATACCCATACTGTTGCCTCCACCTGAATGCCCTGTTTTTCTTTGACACCCGATCTGCTGATTTTTTCTTATTTTGCGGAAAATTGGAAACTTTTTGTTAAATTGCCCCATTATTTAACGATTTTCTTCAAAAAAACTTGCAATTCTGACCAATCCACCTTATACTAACTAAAGATGACAGTGTTAAAATGGAGTTTTGGGCGCAGCACTAGGAAAAGGTTTTTTCCAAAAATCAAATCAAGATGAAAGGCAGGGGTGGCAAGGTGACGATCGCTTTAATGGCGGACGATTCCAAAAAAGAATTGATGGTTCAATTTTGCACGGCATATTGCCGTATTCTCAGCCAGCATCGTCTGATTGCCACCGGAATTACCGGACGCATGATCTCCGAAGCTACCGGCCTTAAGGTGGAGCAGGTGCTGTCTGGCAGGCAGGGCGGCGACCAACAGCTGGAAAGCCGGATCGCCTGCAACGAGATCGACATGGTCCTGGCTTTTCGGGACCCGTTGAAGGAAAGTTCCCAGGGTATCGTTGGTCTGCTTCGTATCTGCGATGTACACACCATCCCCATTGCCACCAATGTAGCCAGTGCCGAGGTCCTGATCCACGGTCTGGAGCGGGGTGACCTGGCCTGGCGTGAGCTGCTGCACAGCTGAACCGATTCTTGAACAGTCAGGACCCCCGGCTAAGCCGGGGGCTTGTGTAAGCCCTAGAAGGGCATAATACGGACAACGCCCCTCAAGGGGC
>CALXGR010000048.1 GCA_944387885.1 uncultured Clostridia bacterium | reverse complement strand
GCAGAGCGGATGGAAGCCGCCCGGCTGGAACGGCAGAGCCAGGAGGAACAGACCCGGCGGCTGGAACAGGAAAAGGAAGAAAATACCCGGTACCTGGAACAGCTTTCCGGAACCGTTACCCGGCTGGAAAACATCAAAAGCGGCCTTTCCCTGAAACTGGAAAGCCGGAAGCGGTCCCTGGAAGCAGCGGACCAGCAGGAACAGAAAATTACCCGGGAAATGGATTCTGCCCATCAGCGGCTGAATCTGCTCCGGGATTTGGAAAAGAATCTGGACGGCTATCAGTCCAGTGTCAAAACCGTAATGAAAGCCTCCCAGGCGGGACGGCTCCGGGGGATCATCGGCCCCGTCAGCGGAATCCTCACCGTAAAGCCCGGGTATGAGGTGGCCATTGAGACCGCCCTGGGCTTTGCCCTCCAGAACATTGTGGTGGAGGGGGAGAACGCCGCCAAGGCCGCCATTTCCTTCCTGAAAGAGGAGCGGGCCGGACGGGCCACCTTCCTGCCCCTGGACACGGTGAAGGGCCAGCGCCACAACGGACCCCTCCCGGAGGGGGCTGTCCTGGCAGTCAACCTGGTGGAGTATGATTCCCGGTATGAGGGGATCGCCGCCAGCCTGCTGGGCCGGATCGTGGTGGTGGAGGACCTGAACCAGGCCAGCCGTGCCGCCCGGGCTCTCAACTACCGGAACCGTGTGGTGACGGTGGATGGTCAGGTCATCAATGCAGGGGGCTCCTTTACGGGTGGTTCCACCAGCAAGAGCGCCGGGCTGTTCAGCCGCCGTCAGGAAATTCAGGACCTGAAACAGAAAATCGAGACCCTGACCGGCAAGCAGGCCAAAGCCCAGGAGGAGACCGACCGGTGGAAGGAAGAGGTGGACGAACTGTCCGCCCAGCTTACCGCCACCGACAGCGAGCTGATCACCGCCAACCAGGATAAGATTCGGGCGGAGATGGAAGATCAGCGGCTGGCAGCGGCCCTCACCCAGTACCGGGGGGCTGTGCAGCTTCTGGAAGGGGAGCTGGAACAGCTGGAACGCCAGCTGGAGGAAAACAAGAAAATCCGGGAGGAATCCGCCGCCCAGGAAGAGGAGCTGTCCGCCCAGCTGAAAAAGCTGGAGGAGGAGCTGGCTGCTCTGGTAGGAAAGGATGATAATTTTCTCACTTCCCGGCAGCAGCTGTCCGAGGCCTTGAGCGGCAAGCGGCTGGAGCAGCTGAGCACCCAGAAGGACCGGGAATCTCAGCTTTCCGCCATTGCAAGCCTGGAAGGCCGGACCGGGGAGAATGCCCAGCGGGCTCTGGAACTGGAACAGGCCATTGCAAAGATGGAGGAGCTGAACCGGGAAAACCGCCGCCAGGTGGAAGAGATCCGGGAAAGCTGCCGCACCAGCCAAGGAGAAATCTCCTCTTTGGAAGGGCAGATTCAGGAGACCAACCGGCAGCGGATGGAACTGGAAGCAGGGCAGACGGAAAAGACCCAGCAGGTACGGGCCATTACCAGCCAGCGGGAACAGATGGGCCAGGAGATGGCCCGTCTGGCCGAGCGGAAGGAACAGGCAGAAGGGGAACTGGAGCAGACCGTTACCCGGCTTTGGGAAGAGTATCAGCTTACCCAGTCCGCCGCCCAGGAACTCTGCGTGGAGTTTGAAAATGTCACCGAGCTTCGCCGTCAGGTCACCGAACTGAGAAACCGGATCCGGGGCCTGGGGAATGTGAACGTGGGCGCCATTGAGGAATACAAGGAAGTGAGCCAGCGGTATGAGACCCTGTCTACCCAGGTATCCGATGTGGAAAAAAGCAAAAACGAGCTGAACCGGCTCATTGCCCAGCTGTCCGGAGAGATGAAGGAAATCTTCTCGGAAAATTTCAAGACCATCAACCAGAATTTCGGGCGGATCTTCAAGGAACTGTTCGGGGGCGGCACCGCCTCCCTCTCCCTGTCCGACCCGGAGGATGTGCTGGAATCCGGCATCGACATCCAGGTAGCCCCCCCGGGCAAGGTCATCAAGAACCTGTCCGCCCTCTCCGGCGGAGAACAGACCCTGGTGGCCATCAGCATCTACTTCGCCATCCTGGCAGTAAATCCCTCCCCCTTCTGTGTGCTGGACGAGATCGAGGCCGCCCTGGACGATGTAAATGTGGTCCGGTTTGCCCAGTATCTCCGGCGTATCAGCGACAAGACCCAGTTTGTGGTCATTACCCACCGCCGGGGCACCATGGAAGCCGCCGATGTGCTGTATGGCGTCACCATGCAGGAGGACGGAGTGTCCAAGCTGCTCAAGCTGGAACTGGATCAGGTGGATGCCAAGTTGATCACATAATAAAAATCAAGGAACTTATTCATAGGAGGAACCATCCATGGGACTGTTTGGATTCGGAAACAAGGATAAGGTAAAGAACGGCCTGGAAAAGACCCGCACCGGCTTTTTCGGCTCCATCATCAACACCCTCACCGGCAGCGAGATCGACGATGATCTCTATGATACCCTGGAGGAACAGCTCATTCTGGCAGATGTGGGGGCGGATGTCTCCATCAAGCTGGTGGACCAGCTCCGGGACACCGTCAACCGGAAACATCTGAAAACAGGACCCCAGGCTCTGGATGCTCTGCGGGACCTGGTCTGGGCCGAGATGGAACCGCAGTCCCAGATGGACCTGTCCGGCACCCCGGCAGTGATTCTGGTGGTAGGGGTAAACGGGGTAGGAAAGACTACCTCCATTGCTAAAATGGCAAACTACTATAAGAAGGCAGGAAAGAAGCTGCTTCTGGCTGCGGGAGATACCTTCCGTGCTGCTGCCAGCGAACAGCTGGATATCTGGGCTCAGCGGGCCGGTGTTCCCATTGTGAAGGCCGGGGAAGGGGCTGACCCTGCCGCCGTGGTCTTTGACTCGGTCAAGGCGGCCACCGCCCGGGGCTGCGATCTGGTGATCGTGGATACTGCCGGACGGCTTCACAACAAGCAGAACCTTATGGACGAGCTGAGCAAAATCAGCCGGAGCGTAAACAAGGCAAATCCCCAGGCCAGCGTGGAGACTCTGCTGGTGCTGGATGCCATCACCGGCCAGAATGCCATCAGCCAGGCCAAGGAATTTATCCGGGCGGCAGGCGTCACCGGAATCATCCTCACCAAGCTGGACGGCACCCCCAAGGGCGGATGCGTGGTCTCCATCAAACAGAAGCTGGGCCTGCCGGTCCGGTTCATCGGGGTAGGGGAAGGCATTGACGACCTTATCCCCTTCGATGCCCACGACTTTGCCCAGGGACTGCTCCCTGAGCTTCTGGAACGGGAGGGATAAAAATGGAGATCTGTGCAGCAACCGGAAATGCAGGAAAACTGAAGGAACTGCGCCGTATCCTGGAAGCCCAGGGCCATACTGTAAAAAGCCAGAAGGAACTGGGAATCACCCTGGAACCGGATGAAACCGGAACCACCTTTGAGGAAAATGCCCTTATCAAGGCAAAGGCCATCTGCGAAGCCAGTGGCCTGCCCACCGTGGCCGATGATTCCGGGCTGGAGGTGGATGCCCTGAACGGGGAACCGGGAGTGTACACTGCCCGGTACTGCGGCCGCCACGGGGACGATGAGGCCAACAATGACAAGCTCCTGGCCAACCTGGAGGGACTGCCCAAGGAAAAGCGGTCCGCCAAGTTTGTGTCGGCGGTCTGCCTCTATCTGCCCGATGGCCGGAGCCTGACCACCCGGGGAGAGTGCCCCGGCTGGATCGGTTTTGAGCGCCGGGGGACCAACGGCTTTGGATACGACCCTATCTTCAATGTGGAACAGTATGACGACCGAAGCTATGCCCAGCTTACCACCCAGGAGAAGGACGCCATCAGCCACCGGGGCAAGGCATTGGCCAGGCTGGAAGAAAAATTGGAAGGGTTCCTTCAAGATAAATTAACAAAATAGAAACAAAGGACGGTTATTATGTTAACAAGCAAACAGCGAGCCTATCTTCGGGGACAGGCCAACAGCCTGGACCCTGTGTTCCAGATCGGCAAAGGCGAGATTGACGAAAATGTGATTCAGGCCACTGCGGATTGTCTGGCCGCCCGGGAACTGATCAAGCTTCGGGTGCTGGAGACCAGCTCCTATACCCCCCGGGAAGCAGCAGACGTTCTGGCCCAGGCCACCGGCGCCGATCAGGTTCAGGTCATTGGCAGCAAGTTTGTGCTCTACAAGCAGAAACCCAAGGACGGAAAATATGCGGAGCAGCTCCGGGAAATTGCCCGGGCTGCCAAGAAGAATAAAAGGTAATCCCTATGAAGCTGCTGCTGTTCGGAGGCACCTTTGACCCGCCTCACCTGGGGCATATCCATAATCTGGAAGCGGCCATCCGGGCGGTGAACCCCGACCTGGTAGTGGTCATGCCTGCGGGGATTCCGCCTCATAAGGCGGCGGCCCACACATCCGGAGAGATTCGGCTGAAAATGTGTCGCTGCTTTCAGGAGTGCTTTCCCAATCTGGTGGTTTCCCGGTGGGAACTGGACCAGGAGGGGAAAAGCTACTCCATCCATACCCTGGAACACCTGGCGCAGGAATACCCCGAAGCCGAGATCTATATGGCAGTAGGCAGCGATATGCTCCTTACCTTTACCCAGTGGCACCGATGGAGGGAAATCCTTCAAAGAGCCACCCTGGTATGCACCAGCCGTCAGCCAGGGGATGACCCCCAGCTGATTCAGGCTGCCCGGGCGCTGGAAGGGGAGGGAGGCAGGGTCATTCTGGCCCCGGCCTCTGCCCTGGAGGTATCCAGCACCCGGATCCGGCAGGGAAAAGCCCGGCCGGATCTTCTGCCCCCCTTGGTTCAGGAGCTGGTAGAGAAATATCATCTGTATCAGGAGAATTTTTCATGAAGGAAGAAAAAGCGATCCACCTGGTCAAACCCATGCTGGGAAAGAAACGGTGGGAACATACCCTGAATGTACGGGATATGGCGGTAAAACTGGCAAAAATCCATGGAGAGGACCCGGAAAAAGCCGCACTGGCAGCCATTCTCCATGACTGCGCCAAGGAATTGCCCAAAGAGGAAATGTTGCAAATCTTCCGGGAAAATGGTACAATGGCAGGGAATGTGGAGGAGAGGCCCCAGCCGGTATGGCATGGGGTCTGTGCCGCCATTATTGCCCGGGTGCGCTGGGGCGTGGAGGATGAGGAGGTTCTCTCCGCCATCCGCTGCCACACTACCGGCCGTCCCGGCATGACCCGACTGGACAAGATTGTTTTTCTGGCAGACATGACCAGTAAAGAACGGGATTTTCCCGGAGTGGAAAAATTGAGAAAGCTGGCCAAAAAGGATTTGGACCAGGCAATGTGCAGAGCTCTTGAATCCACTTTGGCGTTTGTAAAAGAAAAAAAGCAGACCGCAGATCCTATGTCAGCTGCTGCTCTTGAGGATTTGTTGGGCAATTGCCCGGATAAGGAGGAAGACCAAGATGAGCGAACCCCGCAAGATTAACCGAAGCGGCGCCTCTTCAGGCCGAAGCATTCGCAGGCCTCAGGACACTCAGGGCCGTCAGACCGGTCAATTCGAGATTCCCGATCTGAAGGGAAAAACTGCTCCCCAGCCTCCTGCATCCGGTGCGCAGACTGCTCCCTCTACCGGTGTACGCAGGCCTGCCCAAGCCTCCGGTCAGGCAGCTTATCCTTCCACCGGGACCCGTCCTGCCCCCCAGAGCGCAGGCCAGACTTCCCGCCCGGCTGCCGCTCCCCGGCCGGTATCCCAGACTGCAGGCCAGACTTCCCGTCCGGCCACTGGCACCCGGTCTGCAGGCCAGACTTCCCGCCCTGCCACCGGCACCCGTCCTGCTGCCCAGGCCGCAGGATATGCGTCCCGCCCCACCACCGGGGCCCGGCCTGCATCCCAGACCGGAGGGCAGATCAACTTCGCTTCTCAGGGAACGGGACGGACTTCCGGCAGTAGCCGCTCTCAGGGCCAGGGAACCCGCTCTTCTGCAGCTCATTCTGCCTCCCACGGGGGACGGGGCGGCTCCGGACGAAAAGGCCGCAAGGGCGGTGCAGTAGCTGCCAAACGGGGTAATGTATTTTTCGGAGTACTTACCACTCTTATTATCATCATGGCCATTTTCTACTTGGCTTTCCGGATCATCATGGGCTCCATCGCCCCCGAGACCGGAACCGTCAGCATTTCAGATATGATTTCCACCCCGGAAGAGTATAAGGGCGACCAGCTGAATGTTCTGGTGGTCGGTGTTGACTGGGACGAGGACCGTGCCTATGGCACCAACGACAGCAACACCAACGACGGCAATACCGACATGATCATGTATGTCCACTTTGACCTGAAGGAAAACCAGCTGTATATGCTCCAGATCCCTCGGAATACTCTGGTGGCCGGAGTGTACAATTCCGGTAACTATCAGATCAACAATGTGGCCATGTATAATGATGGCTACGCAAGCCTGGCCGACTGTATCTACAAAATGTACGGCCTGCCGGTGGACCGGTATGTGGCCATCGATATGGCATCCTTCCGGGAAATCGTGGATGCCTTTAATGGCGTAGAGGTCTATGTGCCTCACGATATGGAAGATGGACAGGGCAGTAAGCTCTACGCCGGCTATCAGACTCTGCACGGGGAACAGGCTGAGTTCTTTGTCCGTTGCCGTTATGGCAAGGGCTTTGAACGGAGTGACCTGGACCGTCTGAACATGCAGCGGTATTTCTACTCTGCACTCTTCCGCCGCCTGCGCTCCATCTCGGTATGGGAAGCTGTCAAGATGGTTCCCATTGCCATGGAGTATGTGACCACCGACCTGTCCGCCAGCGATATTGCATCTTTGGCTGTATCTTTCCTGAAGGTGGACAGCTCCAATATTATGATTTGTCAGCTGCCTTCCTGCAATGCTGAGCCTTACAATGGGAACTCGGTGCTGCTCACCGCACGGCAGGAATCTGCTGATTTGCTCAACCAGTATTTCCGGGATTACACCGGACCCATGGATGCTTCTCAGCTCCAGCTGCCTGACTGGACTGCTACCAGCGGTGCCAGCGATCCCAACATCCAGTTTATGAACGCTCTGGATGCAGAGGCCGAACAGGGCCAGCAGGACCTGAACATCGATGGCAGCTACAATGTTATTACCGACACCCCCGAGGAGACTGCGGCTCCTGAGGCAACCCAGGAACCTGCCGCATAAGGAGGATTTATAATGGATTCTAAAGAACTGGCAACCAGAATTGCCATTGCTATGGATAAAAAGAAGGCCCTGGAGATTCGGGCCGTTCAGGTGGAGGACCTGACCATCCTGGCCGACTACTTTGTTATGGCCACCGGCAACTCCACCACCCAGGTGTCCGCCATTGCGGACGAGGTGGAATTCCAGCTGGAACAGTTGGGAATCCGTCCCGCCCGGGTGGAGGGCCACGATTCCAAGCGCTGGATTCTTATGGATTACGGCGATGTGATCGTTCATGTGTTTACCCCCGATGCCCGGGAGTACTACGATCTGGAGCATATGTGGGCAGACGGAAAACCCCTGCCCCTGGCCCAGGCCATCAACGAAGCAAGGGAAGCTCAAGGCGAGTGACCTGTTGAAATTTTCAAAGAGTTGGAGTTGAACCGAAAGTGAAATACGATTACAAAAAAGTGGAAGCCAAGTGGCAGAAGATCTGGGACGAGGAAAAGACTTTCCACGCCGAGATCGACCATTCCAAGCCCAAGTTCTACGGCCTGGTAGAGTTCCCTTATCCCTCTGCCGCCGGTCTTCATGTGGGACATCCCCGCAGCTACACCGCCATGGATACCATCTGCCGGAAGAAGCGGCTGGAAGGGTATAATGTGCTTTACCCCATGGGATGGGACGCCTTCGGTCTGCCCACCGAAAATTTCGCCATGAAGAACCATATCCACCCCGAAATCGTAACCAAGAACAATGTGGCACGGTTCAAGAGCCAGCTGAAGAGCCTGGGCCTCTCCTTTGACTGGGACCGGGAAATCAACACCACTGACCCCAAGTACTACAAGTGGACCCAGTGGATTTTCCTCCAGCTGTACAAGCATGGCCTGGCTTACAAGAAGGAAACCAATGTCAACTACTGCACCGGCTGTAAGGTAGTGCTGGCCAATGAGGAAGTGGTCAACGGCGTCTGCGAGCGGTGCGGAAGCCCTGTGGTCCACAAGGTAAAGAGCCAGTGGATGCTGAAAATCACCGAGTACGCCGACAAGCTCATTGACGGACTGGAAGGCCTGGATTATATTGAGCGGGTCGCCACCCAGCAGAAGAACTGGATAGGCCGGAGCTACGGCGCTGAGGTAAACTTCGGCACCACCGCCGGTGATACTCTTACTGTTTACACCACCCGGTGCGACACCCTCTTCGGCGCTACCTATATGGTAGTCAGCCCCGAGCATAAGCTGGTGGATGAGTGGATCGCCCAGGGCAAGCTGAAGAATGTGGCCGAGGTTCAGGCTTACCGTGAAGCAGCTGCCCGGAAGAGCGACTTCGAGCGTACCGAGCTGAACAAGGAAAAGACCGGTGTTCAGCTGGACGGCGTTATGGGCATCAACCCTGTGAATGAGCAGGAGATTCCCATCTTCATCTCCGACTATGTCCTGGCCACCTACGGCACCGGTGCCATCATGGCCGTGCCTGCCCACGATACCCGTGACTGGGAGTTCGCCAAGAAGTTCGGCCTGCCCATCATTGAGGTGGTTCAGGGCAAGGAGCCCAGCAATCTGGACAAGGAAGCCTTCACCGACGTGGACACCGGTACTCTGGTCAACTCCGGCTTCATCACCGGCCGTTCCGTCAAGGATGCCCAGGCCAAGATGATTGCCTGGCTGGAGGAAAACGGCAAGGGCTGCGCCAAGGTAAACTACAAGCTGCGTGACTGGGTGTTCAGCCGTCAGCGGTACTGGGGCGAGCCCATCCCCATGGTCTACTGCGAGAAGTGCGGCTGGCAGCCCCTGCCCGAGGATCAGCTGCCTCTGGTTCTTCCCGACATCACTGACTTTGAGCCCGGTGAGAACGGGGAGAGCCCCCTGGCCCGTCATACTGACTGGGTAAACACCACCTGCCCCTGCTGCGGCGGACCTGCCAAGCGGGAGACCGACACCATGCCTCAGTGGGCTGGTTCTTCCTGGTACTTCCTGCGGTATATGGATCCCCACAATGACAAGGAACTGGCCAGCAAGGAGGCTCTGGAGTACTGGAGCCCCGTAGACTGGTATAACGGCGGTATGGAGCATACCACTCTCCACCTGCTGTACAGCCGGTTCTGGCACAAGTTCCTCTATGATATCGGTGTGGTCACCACTCCTGAACCCTATGCCAAGCGGACCAGCCACGGCATGATTCTGGGCCTCAACCCCCACAGCTTTGTAAACCTGCCCGAGAATGAGCAGAAGGCTCTGGTGGAAGAGTACGGCAGCGAGGAAGCTGCCAAGAAGCACCTGGTAGAGAAGTACGGCGAGATGGCCGACCATCCCGTGGTCAAGATGTCCAAGAGCCTGGGCAACGTGGTCAACCCGGACGACGTGGTGGACGAGTACGGTGCCGATACCATGCGCCTCTACGAGATGTTCACCGGTGAC
>CALXGR010000047.1 GCA_944387885.1 uncultured Clostridia bacterium | reverse complement strand
TCACATCGTGTTCCTTGCCTCTGAAAACATTGATTTTACTGGACTATCTCATGTTTTCTTATTAGGAGGCGGGGAAGCCCAGCGGCTTTTTTTATTCCGACGGGATTTCCCGCCAGTGAAGATATCCCAGGGCAAGGGTCACAAAAAGCACAAGGTAGCCCAGGGCTGAAAGAAGGAAGGGAACCAGGTCCAGCTCCATCTGGGGATTGTTGGCCCGCATTCCCAGACAGAGCAGGGAATAGGGGAAAGCGTATCCCCAGCCCTGGGCGGTGAGCATAAGCCCCAGAATTCCCCCGCCCAGGCCAAAGGCCACCGGGGGTGCGAAGGGGCGGATGACCAGACTGACAAAGAGCTGTACCCCGCAGACCGAGATACCCCCTAAGGTCCCCCACAAAAGCCAGCCGGGAAGTTCCGGGGGAATGGGAGCGGTTATCCCCGCAATCTTTCCGCTGAGAAGGAAAAGCACCCCGATGCACCCCTGGGCAAGCAGGGACATCCCGGCGGCCAGAATCAGCTTGGCGGCGTAAAGGTCCCGCACCGGCACCGGGGCGGTGAGAAAGCTGTTCCAGTTGTGGTCAGTGTGTTCCAGCCTCCACTGCCAGCCGCAGAATACCCCCAGCAGAGCCGGGAGAAAAAAGGTGGAGGAGAACAGGGTATGCTGGCTCCAGAGACTGTACCAGTCACTGTCCAACACTTCCGGATTGGCAAGATAATTTCCCGTTCCCAGAATGGCAGGGAAAACAGGCAGCAGCAGAAAAGCCAGCCAAACCGGGGACCGGCGGCATTTTTGCAGTTCTGCTTTGAGACAGCGCAGCAGCATGGTTCATACCTCCTTTTTCACAAACAGGGTCCGGCCCAAGACCAAAAAGGCCACCGTCCAGACCAGAAGAAGGGCCAGGTCGACGGGCAGAGGCCATATCCAGTAAAAGGTGCTGACTCTGGTGACCGGGTCCCAGTCCATCCCGGAAAGAGACATAAGCCCATAATATCCCCAGGGAACACACCGGATGAGCGCCTGGGGAAAGAGCAGGGACAAAAGCCCCAGAAAGCTGCCCGAAATACCAAAAATCAGGGGTACTGCCTGGTTGGCAAAGTAAAGGGACAACCCCTGCTGAAGAATATAGAGCATAAGGGATACCCCCCAGGACAGGAGAGTGAAAAATCCCAGCTGTGACCAGGGAATGGGTCCGGAAAACTGAAGGAAAATCCCCACTCCCAGAAACAGCCCCAAACGAATCAGGAGCAATCCGCCCAGTATCAGGGCACCCCAACATATCTTGGCGGCATAAAGCCCGCCAGGGGAGGCCATAGTCTCCAGCAGTTTCCAGGTGTTCCCCTTGTGTTCCAACTCACAGTTCCGGCTGGCCAGGGTAGCTATGCCCAGAGGAAGGATAATGGAATCCACCATGCTCAGATTGTATAAAAGCAGCATCCAGCCTTCGGTCATTTCCTCCGGTTCCATCCGGGCAAAGTATACCCCCATCCAGAGCAGCTCCATCCCCAGTGCAGCGGCACAGATCAGCAGGATTTTCCGCCGGCGGCATTTGTAAAATTCCAGCTTCAGCAGTTTCATAAACTCCCCGCCTTTCCGGTCAGTTCCAGGAAAATATCCTCCAGGCTCTTCTGGCGTTCTTCCAGTCGGACCACCCCCAACTTTTTCTCCCCAAGAAAACGGGTGAGCTGGGCGGCGGCCTCGTCGGTGAGGATGGGCAGGATGAGATATCCATTTTCCTCCCGGCAGGGAACCGATTTTTCATTGAGCAGACGAAGGGCTTCCTGGTTTTGGGTGGTCCGCAAAGCCAGGTGATGGCGGCTCCGGCTGTGGAGCACTTCCAGGGAATCCTGGAACACCAGCTCTCCCTCCCGGATAATGGCCAGGTGGTCGGCCATCTGGTCTATCTCGCTGAGAAGGTGGCTGGATACCACCACCGTGATCCCCAGCCGCCGGGGCAGGTCTCGAATCAGTTCCCGCATTTCCTGAATTCCCGCCGGGTCCAGGCCGTTGGTGGGCTCGTCCAATATCAGAAGCCGGGGATAGCCCAGGAGGGCTGCGGCCAATCCCAGCCGCTGCTTCATTCCCAGGGAGTAGTGGGCCACCTTCTTTCCGCTCTGGCCATCCAGCCGGACGATTTGAAGCACCTCCCGGATATTCTTTTCAGGAACTCCCCGGAGGGTCTGCACGATTCGAAGATTTTCCTCTCCGGTGAGATGCCCGTAGTAGCTGGGACTCTCAATCAGGCTCCCCACCTGGCGCAGGATTTCCAGGCGGTGGGTGGAATCCATCCTCTTCCCCAGCACCTGGATTTTCCCGGCGGTGGGGCGGACCAGCCCCAGAATCATTTTCAGGGTGGTGGACTTTCCGGCGCCGTTGGGGCCCAGGAAGCCGTAGACGCTCCCTTCCGGCACCGCCAGGTCCAGGTGGGACACCCGGAGGGCATTCCCATATTGTTTGCAAAGATTATGAGTTTCGATGATGTTCATGTCAAAACCTCCTTCCGACTTTCATCATAGGGAACGACCCTTACATCCCCATGAAGCCTTCCTTACGATTACCTGAAATCGAAGCCGGATTTATGGACGGAGGAGGGACTTTTTCCTATAATAAAGACAACCTGAATCAAAGGAGGCCCCTGAACATGGCCTATGAAATATTGATCGTGGACGATGAACCCGCCCTCCAGAGGATGGTGGGGGAGATCCTGGCCCAGGCAGGGTACAGGACCCGGTCCGCTTCCACCTGCACCCAGGCTCTGGAACAGGTGAAGGCTGCTCCCCCGGACGGGGTGCTGCTGGATATCATGCTCCCGGACGGGGACGGATTCTCTTTGCTGGGAAAGCTGCGGGCGGTCCGGGATTTCCCGGTGCTTTTCCTCTCAGCCCGGGACGAGGATGAAGCCCGGCTGCGGGGGCTGGGCCTGGGGGCGGACGACTATATTACCAAGCCCTTCCTGCCCCAGGAACTTCTTCTCCGGCTGGGAGCGGTGCTCCGCCGGGTCTACCGGGAGGAACCCTCCGCACCCTGGCTGGGGGACACCCGCATCGACTGGGGCAAGGGGACCCTCCGGCGGCAGGGAGAGGAAATTCCCCTTACCGCCAAGGAATATGCCCTTCTGAAAAAGCTGTGGGAAGCCCGGGGAAACATTGTCACGGTGGATGCCCTCTGCTCTGCCCTCTGGGAGGGGCCTTTGGTAGGGTATGATAACACCCTTATGGTCCATATCCGCCGGCTGCGGGAGAAGCTGGAAGCCGACCCTTCCCATCCCCGGTATCTCCTTACCGTCCGGGGACTGGGCTACCGGCTGAAACAGGAGGATAAACCATGAAACTGCGAAGTCTCTGGAAAGGAATCCTGTTGGTCACCCTTTCCGCTTTCCTGATCTTCTTTATTACGGCGGCAGGCTGCTTTGCCTTCGGCTGTTATGTTTCCGATTGGGGCCGGGGGTGGAGCGCCCCCGTGGATCAAATCTCTTCCACCCTTACCAGGGGGGAGGAAGACTATATCTTTACCGGGGACGATCTGCTGGGGGACCGGTGGGCCATGCTCCTGAACCAGGAGGGGCGGGTGGTTTGGTCCCGGAATAAGCCGGAGGAGCTGCCCGAGGAATACACCCTCCAGGATGTGGTTTCCTTTACCCGATGGTACCTGGAGGATTACCCTGTCCTGTGCTGGACCCGGGAGGATGGCGTTCTGGTGGTGGGTTCTCCCAAGGGAAGTGTCTGGAAACATGATGTGAATATGGAGATGAGTTACCTTCTTAAGATGCCCTACTGGTTCCTGGGAATATTTCTTCTGGCCCTTGTGGGGGTGCTGGGGCTGGCCCGGGTAACACTGGGCCGTTGGTTCCGCCAGGAACAGCAGGTCCGGGATGCGGCCCGGTCCGGCTGGATCAACGGGGTGTCCCACGACATCCGCACTCCTCTTTCGGTGGTGATGGGGTATGCGGCCCAGATGGAGCAGTCTCCCGCCCTGCCCCCGGAGGAAAAGCACCGGGCCTCCGCCATCCGCACCCAAAGTCAGATGATTCGGGACCTGGTGAATGACCTGAATCTGACCATGCGGCTGGACTGTGATATGCAGGCGCTCCGGAAGGAATCCCTCCAGCCGGAGGTCTTTCTCCGGCAGATTGCGGCGGACTTCCTCAATGGGGGAATGGGGGACGGGTATGACCTGGAAATGCACCTGCCCCAGACCCCGCTGCCCCGGCTTTGGGGGGACCCATTCCTTCTGCGGCGGGCGGTGAATAACCTGCTCACCAACTGTGTCCGCCATAACCCGGACGGCTGCACCATCTGCCTGGGCGCAAAGGAGGAGAAGGGACGGCTGGTTCTCTGGGTGGAAGGGGGGACCGTGAAAAAAGCGCAGTCCCCGGAACCCTCCCAGCCCCTGGACCAGGAGGGAGAACCCGCTCACGGCACCGGTCTGCGGCTGGTAGCCCAGATCGCCGCCGCCCATGGAGGAAAGGCGGAGTTCCGACCCGGTCCTCCTTACCGGTGCATCCTCCGGCTGCCTTTCGCAAAGAAATAAAAGGATTGCCCCGGGAACTGTCCCGTGGTATCATAACAAGAAAAAGGAGGTGTCCTTTATGCCCCGTGCGGATGTGACCCGGATGGCTTTTGGAAAGCTGTATTCTCTTCTGGTGGCCAAGGCGGTCAGGAAAGGCCGGACCCGGCAGGAGGTAGACCAGGTCACCGGCTGGCTCACCGGATATACCCCCCAGGACCTGGCCCGGCTGGAACAGTCGGACACCAGCTACGGAGATTTTTTCCGGAACGCCCCCGCCATGAATCCGGACCGGTCCCTGATTACCGGGAAAGTCTGCGGGGTAGCGGTGGAGGAGATAGAGGACCCTCTCATGCGGGATATCCGGTATCTGGACAAGCTGGTGGATGAGCTGACCAAGGGAAAGCCCATGGAAAAAATTCTGAGAAAATAAAAAGACTGCCCGGTAGAACCCATAGGGGAACTGCCGGGCAGTCTTTTTTTATTGGTTGGATAGGGCGGACAGGGTCAGGGCCATCCGGTCCAAAGCCCGGCCCAGTCCTTCAAAGCCCACACACCGGCTGGGGCGGGTGTTTACTTCCCGGTCCAGCAGGGGCTGCGCCTGGGTGGATGGGTTCAGACAAAGGTCCAGGGCCAGCACATCTTCCCAGGCCCGGTTGAGGAAAGCTACTTCCCGGCGACCGTGGGTGCGGGTGATTTCAGGGGCAGAAACCAGGGCCATGTAATCCTCTACCTCCCGGGGCGGAAACCCGGCGGCAAGGAGACTTTCTTCCAGTCCTTCCCGGAAAAGTCCGGTCAGGTCCTGCCACTGGAAAGGGGACAGGTCGTGCCGGACAAAGGTGTACCGGGTGTGACAGTGGACCGCCAGCAGGGAGCTTCGTCCCCGAAGCTGAATCACATGCAAATCCCAGCAGAGCCGCCGGTCCGATTCCTGCCCGTAGAGGGGCGTTTTGAGTTTCAGAAAACGCTGCAAAGGAAAGGTCAGGCCCAGCTCCATCAGAGTGCCTCCCAGGCCCGGACCATCTCACGGTAGAAAGTCCTGGCGTTTTCCAGGTCCTTCTGGTCCGGGTGACCTTTGGCGATTCCCCCAATCATCTTGAAGGGCCCGAAGGTGTCAAATCCCTTGCAGGAAAACTCCCCCAGAATGGGGCAGTCCTTCTCCCGGGCTACCTCCGCCACAGCCTTGGCGCCGGTGCCCTTGGCTCCGCCGTAGGTGTAGAGGAAAAATACCGGCTTGCCCTGGGGCAGATACTGCCGGGCAAACTCCACCACCGCTTTCTGGAATTCAAAGCCGTAAATCCCCGAGGCAAGGCCGATGCAGTCGTACCCTTCCAGCCGGACCGCCTGGCGGGTGGTCACGTCAATCAGGTCCACCTCTCCCTCCAGGGCCATGGCCTGAGCCACTTTCAGGGTGTTTCCGTGGTGGCGGGAATAGTAGCAGATAGCAGTTTTCATAAGGTGTTGCCTCCTTTTAGATGGTACGATAAAAATCTTTTATCAGCCGGGCCAGTTCTTCCGGGGCTTCCTGGTTCAGTTCGTGACCGGCGCCTTCCAGGATTTGAAGCTCGCCCCGGGGAAGAAGCCGGGCCAGCCGGGTGCAGGCGTTCAGATTGGCCCGGTCCCGGCTGCCGCAGACCACCAATACAGGGCAGGCAATGGCACTCAGCATTTCCGTGAAATCCAGGGATTCCATGCTGGCGCAAAGCCGGATAAACTGCTCCTTGGAAAAACCGGTCCCCTGAAAGAGGGAAGATGGCATAAAACGAAAGAGAACATTTTGCGCCCGCAAAAGGTTCCGGGGCATCTTGTACTGGGGAGCCGCAAGGACAAGAGAATTCACTTTTCCGGGGTGTTCTGCGGCATAGTGCAAAGCCAGCACCCCACCCAGAGAAAGGCCGCAGAGATTCAGGGGAGAGTCCAGGTTTTTGCAAATCCCGACTACAGAACGGTAGAGATTCCCGTAAGTGGCTTCTTCCGAAGAAACCATGGCGGCCAGGTCGGGGCAGAGGGCTGTTTCCTCGCATCCAAGCTGGCGGAGCACCGCCTCCCAACTGGCAGGGGTTTGGCCCAGTCCGTGCAGAAAGAGTTGATTCATTCCTGTCCGGCCTCCTGGTCCAGGGCTTCCACCAGAAAACTTACCGGGCGGAACCCGTCGTTGCAGGAGAGCATGGCGGACCGGGGATTTTTCATCCAGCCGTCATAAAAGTTTTCAGCCCCATGGCTCAAAGCCAGCACAAAGGGGGAAAGGGTATCCCAGGCACTCTGACAGAACCCTTCCGGTTTTTCCCAGCCGTTGGCAATGAATACCTGCCCTTCCACCATGTCACAGGCGTGAGAGATGGGATTCTCGTACCGGGCCATCAGGTCCTCATACCGGGCCACCCGCATAACGGTGATTCTGCATTTTTTCATATAATGATCCCCTCGCAGTGGTCAATCTCGTGCTGGATGATCTGGGCAGTCCAGCCGGTGAAGGTTTTGATCCGTTCCTGGAACTTTTCATTTTCCCAGCGGACCTTGATGGTTTTCCACCGCTTGGCAGGCCGGACTCCGGTAAGGGAGAGACAGCCTTCCTCGGCGTCATAGGGACCGGATCTCTTGATAATTTCCGGGTTGAACATGACCATGTAGGAGCCTTCATTCTCAAAGGCAATGATACGCTTGTTCACCCCGATCATGTTGGCGGCCATTCCTACACAGCCCTCCTGGTGGTGCTCCAGGGTCTCCAGCAGATCGGCGGCTACGGCCAAATCTTCCGGGGTGGCCCGCTGGGCTTTCTGTGCCAGGAAGGCTTCATCTTTACAAATATCCCGAATCATAGATATTTCTCCTTATCTTCCAGAATTACCCGGGCGATGGCCTGGGCGGCAAGGCGGGAACCCTCCCGGCTGGGATGAACTCCGTCAGGGGCGTATAAATCCCGGGCGGGGGAGAGCCGGTAAAACAGGTCTCCCACGGGCGCCAGGAGAGCCTGGTTTTCCTCCGCAGCCCGGGAATAAGCCAGAGAAAGATTCCGGGCCATCTCGTCATAGTCCCATCCCTTGGCTGCCAATCGGGGGCTGCCCTTTTGGTAAGCCCAGGTGGCATAGAAAACAGGGACGGCTCCGGCCTGCCGAATCAGGCGGCAAAGTTCTTTTGCACTGGACTGAAAGCTCACTGGGGAGGTGATGGGGCCGCAGCTCATCTCCTGAAGCACCACATAATCCCAGCCCTTTTCCGACAAGGCTGCCAGAGTCCGGGCGCCCAGCCTGGTCTTGGGGTTCAGCTGTTCCGCCAGCCGGGCCCCGCCCCGGGTATGATATGTTACCTGGGCTCCGGTCAGTTCCTCTATCAGGAGGGAAAGCTGACCCGTAGAAGTGAGACTGTTCCCCAGCATCAAAATACGCATAAATTCAATCCTTCTTTACCAAGATGGAAGCTGTGGTTCGGTCACTCAATATCGTAGGGCCAGGTGTTGATGCCGCCGAACTCATAGATGTTGGTGTAGCCCAGCTCTGCCAGAGCGGAGGAAGCGGTTTTGCTCCGGTTGCCGCTGCGGCAGTAGACCAGCACGGTGGAATCCTTTTCGGGTATTGCCTGGGCGGCGGTGTTCTCGTCAATGGTCCCCACCGGCAGCAGGACAGCACCGGGGATATGGCCGCTGTCATATTCCTCCTGCTCCCGCACATCCAGAATAATGACCTCCTGGGTGTCCATCATCTCTTTGGCTTCTTCCTGGGTGATTTGGTTGTAGGAACTGTCGGCCTGGCTTCCACCGCAGCCGGTGAGAAGGAAAAGCGCCAACAAAATGGCTAAAATACGTTTCATTTCAGTACCTCCAAAAGTCTGGCGGCAAAGGTCCGGTGACCTTGCTCCGTAAAGTGTACCCCGTCATAGGCAAGGGGAATATTCCATTCCCCCGCATTGGCAAAAGAAACTCCATGCCGGCGGGCTATGGCGGCGCAAAGCTGGGAAAAAACGGCAGAATCCTCTATCAGCTGCTCATCCGGCACCCATTCCCCCAAAGCCAGGGGCGGCGGAGCAATCAGAAAAATTTTCCCGGGCTCCAGGGAAAGCCCCGAAAGAAACCGGTCCAGCGCCTGGGCGGCCTGCTGAGGGCTGCGGCCAAGAAGAAGGTCGTTGGTCCCCAGCATCAGAATAAGAAGGCCGGTGTCCTGGGGGAAAACCGGGGTGTGCCGGGGGATTTCTCGTCCGTTCTGGCCCATGTTCAGAACATCCCAGCCGGTGCCGGCAGCCAGAAGATCCACCCAGCGGGAGTGGGCCGGATACCGCTCCCCCAGCCAGGAGCGGGGGTCATAACCGTATGTGTTGGAATCGCCGAAACAGACAACCTTCATGACGGGGCACCTCCCGAAACTGCGGAATATTTTCCGGATGGTTTTATTATACATACTCCCCCGAAAAAAGAAACCCTCCTGAAAGACTCAGGAGGGTTTCTTTTGGATTACTGCCGGGAGCCCCGGGCGAGAAAATCAGCAATGGCGGCGACAGTCTGGGCCTGCTGTTCCTGGGCTGTGATGGTGGCTGGGGCATCACCCTTCTGGGGACCATAGTTGCCGAACTGTGCATGGTTGCCCCCCTGAATCTCCACTATGTTTTCAGTGTAGTCCAGATGGTCTTCCACACTCTGATTCAAAGACCCGTAGACGGTCAGGGTATTCTCCGGGGGATAATCCCCGTAAATGTAGGCTCCCATGAGAATGAGACCTTCCACCTGATCCGGGTGTTCTGCCGCAAACTGGGAAGCCATGGCGCCGCCCATGGAATGACCAGCCATGTACCAGTGCTCTATCTGGGGAAACTGGGAAATCACCGACTCCGCTGCATTGGAATCAAAGATGGCCATATTGAAAGGCATTTCAACCAAAATGCAGGTCACTCCGGTCTGCCGGATCTGGTCCAGCAGGGGAAGGTAGGCTTCCGCCTCCACCTTGGCACCCGGATAGAAGATGATGGCGGTGTCGGTGGGATAGGAGGGGGAGAGGATGGTCAGGTTTTGTTTGTGTTGCCAAGGAGGGATGATCAATGGCAAAGAAACGAGCAAACGGCGAGGGCAGTATCCGAAAGAAGCCCAACGGCCGCTGGGAGGGCCGATACACCCAGGGCATCGATCCCGTCACCGGCCGGGCCATCCAGAAAAGTGTGTCCGCCAAGACACGGGCCGAGTGCAAGGAGAAGCTGGA
>CALXGR010000046.1 GCA_944387885.1 uncultured Clostridia bacterium | reverse complement strand
CGGGGAATGAGAATTCTGCCCTTCCGGGAAGGGACCCGGAGCAACAAATGGTTCTACAGCCTTTACCTCCCTGAAGGGGTGGACCGGGACAGCCTGATGGAAGCCCTCAACCAGCGGCAGATTCAGACCCGGCCCATCTGGGCCCTTATCCACCAGCAGTGCGACTACGGCAGGAATGCCGCCTACGCCCTGGCCCGGGCCCTGGACTACCGGAAGCGGATCATCAACATTCCCTGCAGCACCAACCTGACAGCGGAAGAATGCGGACGGGTCATTACCGCCATCCTGGACCTGGTCCCCAACAAAGAGTAAGAGGAACGACAGTATGATTGACCTGAAAGAGCTTTTTATCGGGGAGGATTCCACCATCCTGGAAGCCCTGGAACAGCTGGATAAAACCGGGCAGCGGATTCTCTTTGTCACCCGGGAATCCCGGCTGCTGGGGGCGCTCACCGACGGGGATGTGCGGAAGTATATCCTCCGGGGCAGTCCCCTGGACGGGAAGGTGTCCCAGGCGGCCAACTATCAATGCAAAAGCCTGCCCCACACCCAGCGGAGCCAGGCCCGGAAAAAGCTGCTGGAATACGGCATCACCGCCCTGCCCCTGGTGGACGGGGAGGGGAATATTGTGGATGTGATTTTTGACGGCGCCGGGGATGTAAAGACACCCAAGCGCGCCCCCATCCCGGTGGTCATTATGGCAGGAGGGCTGGGGACCCGACTCTACCCCTACACCAAGATCCTTCCCAAACCCCTTATCCCAGTAGGGGAAAAGCCCATCCTGGAACACATCATCGACCGGTTCCGGGAGTTTGGGTGCGAGGATTTCCGGCTGGTGGTCAATTATAAAAAGAATATGATAAAGTCCTATTTCTCCGACCTGGACACTCCCTATCACCTGGAATACATCGAGGAGACCGAGTTCCTGGGCACCGGAGGAGGGCTTTGCCTGCTGAAAGGCGCCCTGAACGGCCCCTTCTTCTTCTCCAACTGCGACACTCTGCTGGACATCGACTACGGAGATGTGTACCAGTACCACCTCCGGGAGAAGAATCTTATCACCATGATTTGCGCCTTCAAGCACTATGTGGTCCCCTATGGCGTAGTGGAGCTGGACGAAAAGGGCGCCATCTCGGAAATGAAGGAGAAACCTGCTCTCAACTTCCTCACCAACACAGGGGTCTACCTGGTGGACTCCCGGGTGGTGGAGGAACTGGAGGACGGCAAGTTCCAGGGCTTCCCCGACATTATTGAAAAGTACCGCCGGCAGGGAGAAAAGGTGGGGGTCTACCCCATCAGCGAAGGCAGCTGGATGGATATGGGCCAGCTGGAAGAATTGGAAAATATGCGTAGGAGAATGGAAGAACCATGAGTGTTTGGATCGTAGCGGAGGCAGGGGTCAACCATAACGGCAGCCTGGAACTGGCCAAGAAGATGGCCAAGGTAGCCAAGGAATGCGGAGCGGATGCGGTAAAATACCAGACCGCCGTCCCCGAGCTGGTCATCAGCAAATATGCCCCCAAGGCGGAATACCAGAAGGAGACCACCGGCGAAGGGGAAAGCCAGCTGGAAATGGTGCGGAAACTTCACTTTGATTTTGCCGCCCACAAGGAACTGAAGGAATACTGTGACTCCATCGGGATCCAGTACCTTTCCGCCCCCTTTGACATTCCCAGTGTGGAGTTCCTGGCCAGCCTGGACCTGCCCTGGATGAAGGTCCCCAGCGGGGAGATCACCAATCTGCCCTACCTGGAAGCGGTGGGAAAAACCGGGATTCCGGTCATCCTCTCCACCGGTATGTCCACCCTCCCCGAAATCGAGGATGCGGTGGGAATCCTGGAGGATAGCGGCTGCCCCAACATGATTCTCCTCCACTGCAACACCCAGTACCCCACCCCCTATGAGGACGCCAACCTCACCGCCATGATCGAGCTTTGTCGGGCCTTCGGCTACCCGGTGGGCCTGTCCGATCACACCAAGGGCTGGGAGTGCGATGTGGCTGCCGTAGCTCTGGGAGCGCAGGTCATTGAAAAGCACTTTACCCTGGACAAGACCATGGAAGGCCCTGACCATCAGGCCAGCCTGGAACCAGCGGAACTGAAAGCCATGGTGGAAGCAGTCCGCCATGTGGAAGCCGCCCTGGGCAGCGGCCAGAAAGCGGTCACCCCCAGCGAAAAGGGGAATAAAGCGGTGGCCCGGAAGAGCATTGTGGCCGCCCGGCCCATTGCCAAGGGGGAGGAGTTTACCCTGGATAACCTTACCACCAAGCGTCCCGGCACCGGTCTCTCCCCCATGAAATGGCATGAGATTCTGGGCCGGACCGCCCGCCAGGATTACCAGGAGGACCAGCCTATCGCCCCCGGCGAGCTGGGATAAAAGGAGGGAAGGCCCATGGCCCCCAAAACATTGGCAGTGGTCACCGGCACCCGGGCTGAGTACGGCCTGCTCCGACCGGTGATATACAAACTGCTAAAATCCGACAAAATTATACCAAAAGTTATAGCAACAGGGGCACATCTTGCCCCGGAATACGGGAACACCATCCAGGAGATTCAGAAGGATGGGGTGCCGGTGGAAGCCGAAATCCCCATTCTGGAATTTGGCAGCGGACCTATGGCTACTGCCCGGACCATTGCCCTGACCATCGACCGTTTTTCACACTGGTTCGAAGAAAACCACCCGGATGGGGTGTTGGTTCTGGGGGACCGGTATGAGATTTTCGGGGTGGTAACCGCTGCTGCGGCCCTGGGGATCCCGGTGTTCCATATCAGCGGGGGAGATGTGACCCTGGGAGCGGCGGATGATTACTACCGCCACTGCATCACCAAGATGGCGGCGGTCCATTTTCCCTCCTGTCCCGACAGCGCCCGGCGGCTTCTCCACCTGGGGGAGCAGCCGGATTCCATCTATATGGTGGGAGGACTGGGGGACGAAAATATCCGGAGCGTTCCCCGGATGTCCGCCCGGGAACTGAGCGACAGCCTGGGGGTGGATTTGACCCGGCCCTTCGGACTGGTCACCTTCCACCCGGAAACAGCGGGGATGGTTTCTCCCCTGGACCAGATGGATGCCCTTCTGGAGGCTATGGAGGAGACCCCGGATCTGTTCTGGGTTATCACCAAGTCCAACGCTGATGCGGGAGGACAGGCCATCAACGAGAAAATCGACTGCTGGGCCGCTGCCCACCAGGACCGGGCCGCCGCATTTACCAGCCTGGGGCTGGTGCGGTATCTTTCCGCCATGGCCCTGGCCCGGGTGGTGGCAGGAAACTCCAGCAGCGGAGTGGTGGAGACGCCCACCTTTGGGGTCCCCACCGTCAATATCGGAAACCGTCAGGCAGGGAGAATCATCTGCGACAATGTGCTCTGCTGCCCGGCGGAGAAAAACGCCATCCGTGCCGCCCTGGACAAGGCCCTTACCCCGGCCTTCCGGGAAAAGGCCCGGCAGACGATCAGCCCCTACAACGGGGGAGACACCAGCGGCAAAATTGTGGCCCTGCTGGAAGAAAAACTGTACGATCCGTCCCTGGGCGCCCCCAAGGTGTTCTATGACGGACCGGTGGAGGATGTATTATGACCATACTCATTGTAGGACTGGGCAGTATGGGCAAGCGCCGTGCCCGTCTGGCCAAGGGACTTTGCCCGGAGATCACCATTCTGGGAGTGGATTCCAACCCGGACCGCCGCCAGGAGGCAGCGGGACTGGGAATCACCCCTTACCCGGATATCCCTGCCGCCCTGGCAGAAAACCAGGTGGATGCAGCTCTGGTCTGCACCGCCCCCATCACCCATGCTCCCATCATCACCCAGCTGCTGGAAGCGGGCTTGCCGGTGTTCACGGAACTGAACCTGGTCAAGGACGGCTATGAGAAAAACCTGGCTCTGGCCGGGGAAAAGGGATTGCCTCTCTTCCTCTCTTCCACCATGCTTTACCGGAAGGAGACCCAGTACATCAAAGCCCGGGCCCAGGAGTTTATGGCCTCCACCGGGAAAAAGGTGAACTACATCTACCACATCGGCCAGTATCTCCCCGATTGGCACCCCTGGGAAAACTACAAAAACTTCTTTGTAGGGGACAAGCGGACCGGGGGCGTGCGGGAGATTTTCGGCATTGACCTGCCCTGGCTCCTGGATGCATTCGGCCCGGTGGAGAAGGTCCATGTGGAGAAGGATAAAATTTCCGCCCTGGAGGTGGACTACCCGGACAGCTACTTCATTACCCTCCGCCACAAAAGCGGAGTAAAAGGTGTGCTGGCCGTGGATGTAGTCAGCCCCAAGGCAGTGCGGAACTTTGAATGCTTCGGGGAGGGGATCCATCTCTTCTGGGAGGGCAACCCCAAATCCCTCTATGACTTTGACCACGATTCCGGTGAAAAGCGCCCGGTGGACACCTACACCGCCGTGGAACAGGACAGCCGGTACAGCGACAATATTGTGGAAAACGCTTACGTGGACGAGCTGGACAACTTCTTCGGGGTCCTGGCGGGGACTCAGCAGCCCCGGTACAGCTTTGAGAAGGACCTGGAAACCATCGCCCTCATTGAGACCATCGAGGAGGAGTGATCTGTGAAGTACGCACCGAAAGTCCTTTTTATCGGACTTGGAAGCATCGGCACCCGGCACCTGAACAACCTGAAACAGCTTTGCCCTGACTGCCGGGTGGATGCGCTCCGGAGCGACCTGTCCCGGCCCCTCCGGGAGGGAGTGGCCCCGCTGCTGGACCACCAGTACACCAGCTATGACCAGCTGGCGCAGGAATATGACCTGGCCTTTCTCTGTAATCCCACCAGCCTTCATCGGGATGCTCTGGCCCAAATCAGGGAGGCCGGGATTCAGGTGGGAGCCTGGTTTTTGGAAAAGCCCATCTTTTCCGCCGACCAGCTGGACACCCGATTGGAAGAGCTGCTTTCCTCCGGCCAGAAGGCCTATGTGGCTGCTCCCATGCGGTGGTGCGGCACCATGCTGGCTTTGAAAAAGAAGCTGAAGGAGTACCGGCCCTACTCCGCCCGGGTCATCTGCTCCAGCTACCTGCCCGACTGGCGGCCGGGAGTGGATTACCGGCAGGTCTATTCTGCCCACCGGGATATGGGAGGCGGGGTGACCATCGATCTGATCCACGAGTGGGACTATCTGGTGGAACTGTTCGGAAAGCCCCTGGAGGTCCACAACTTCCGGGGAACCTACTCCCAGCTGGAAATCGACTCGGACGATTTATCCGTCTATATTGCCCGGTATCCTCACCTGCTGGCGGAGGTCCACCTGGACTACTTCGGCCGTACCTACCGCCGGAGCATTGAGCTGTTCTGCCCGGAAGGGACCCTGACCGCTGATTTCGGCCTGGGGACTCTCACCCTGCCGGACGGCACCCTGGAGGAATACCCGGAGCCGGTGAACCAGCGGTATCTCCGGGAACTGGAATATTTTCTGGACTATGCCCGGCGGGGGACCGGGGAAAGCGTCAACCCCCCTGCAATGGCACTGGATGTGCTGAAACTTACCTTGGGAGAATAATGCCATGAAACGAATCCTCATTACCATCTGCGGCCGGGCTGGAAGCAAGGGCTTCGCCAACAAGAACCTGAAAACCTTCTGCGGCAAGCCCCTGGTTTACTACACCCTCTCCGCCGCCCGGCTCTTTATCCAGTCCCACCCGGATTACCAGGTGGATATTGCCCTCAACACAGACAGTGATCTGCTGGCTGATCTGGTATTGGAAAAATACCCCGAGGTGGAATATCTTCCCCGGAGCCAGGAACTGGGGGGAGACACCGTCCCCAAAATGGCAGTGTTCCAGGATACCCTGGCCCGGATGGAGGAGAAAAAGGGCCGGTACGACTATGTAATGGACCTGGACATCACCAGCCCTCTCCGTACCGCCCAGGATATTGCCAACGCGGTGGAACAGAAGGAGACCCGCCCTGACCTGGACCTGGTGTTCAGCGTTACTCCTGCCCGGCGGAACCCCTACTTCAATATGGTAAGAGACTGCGGAGACCATGTGGAGAAGGTCATTGAAAGCCCCTTCACCGCCCGGCAGCAGGCCCCGGAAATCTATGACCTGAACGCCAGCATTTATGTGTTTGAGCGGGATTTCCTGGCAAACAACCATACCGGAATCCTCTGGGATGGAAAAATCGGGGTCTCCCAGATGATGGATACGGGAATTCTGGACATTGACAGCGAGGAGGATTTCCAGCTGATGGAAATTATCGCCGGACATCTCTACCAGAATTATCCTCTCTTCACCCAGGTGCGGGAGAATATCCGCAGCTGAATTTTCCCGGAGTAACCGTTTATGACCTTTGCAACCAATACCTTTTTGCTTCTTTTCCTGCCGGGAGTGCTGGTGCTGGCTGTCCTGGGATACTTCCTGTTTAAAAGGAATCCCCGGTACCGCACCGGCCTCCTTCTTGCTGCCAGCCTGGTCTTTTATCTCTGGGCCGGGCTGGGAGCCTGGGCCCTTCTGGCGGGAATGTCGGTGGTCAGCTGGGCGGTGGCCCGCTGGGTAAACAAGAGCAGACTCCGCCTGGGAATGGGGGGGGTGCTCCTCTGCCTGCCTCTGGCTGCCTTCAAATATACCGCTTTTGTGGTGGAAAATATCAACCTGGCCCTGGGGACCGGTCTGCCCCTTCCCGGGTGGGCGCTGCCTTTGGGCATCAGTTTTTACACCTTCCAGGCCCTGAGCATGGTGGTGGACACCTACCGGGGCCAGATGGACCCGCCTCCCTTCAGGAAGGTGCTGTTCTATCTGACCTTTTTCCCCACGGTGGTGTCGGGGCCTATTGCCCGGTACGGGCAGGTGGTCCCTCAGCTGGACCGGTGGGAGCTTTCCCTGTCCGGTTTTGAGCAGGGCCTTTCCCGGTTTGTGACCGGTCTTGCCCAGAAGCTGCTTCTGGCGGATAAGCTGGCCCCTCTGGCGGACTACTATTTCAACCAGGCGGCAGATGGATATACCGCTTCCTCTGCCGGGTTCTGGCTGGGGTCCATTGCCTACACCCTGCAAATTTATTTTGATTTCCAGGGCTATACCCAGATGGCCCTGGGGGTAGGGGAGATGGTGGGGATCACCCTGCCGCAGAACTTTGATTGCCCCTATCTGGCCACCAGTGTCCAGGATTTTTGGAGGCGGTGGCATATCACCCTCAGCCGGTGGTTCCGGGATTACATTTATATCCCCATGGGGGGAAACCGGGTCTCGGTAAAACGGCATATTCTTAACCTGCTGGTGGTCTGGATGGTCACCGGCATCTGGCATGGGGCCAACTGGACCTTCCTGGTCTGGGGCCTTGGATACTTCTGCCTTCTCACCCTGGAAAAGTACGGCAAACGGTGGCTGGCTCCCCTGAACAAAGGCCCCCTGGGATGGGTGTACACCATCTTCTGGGTCAACCTGCTTTGGGTGGTGTTTCGGTCGGACAGCCTTCCTGCCGCCCTCCGGTACATTGTCGGTATGGCGGGAATAGGCACCGTCGGCTCCCTGGAAGGGGAAGCCGCTGCCTACCTGCCTTTGGTGGGAATTGCGGTTTTCTGCTGTCTGCCCTGGGGAGAGTGGCTGGCCCGCTGGAAGGAAAACCCCGCTTTCCGCCTTGCCAAAGGACTGGGCCTTGCTGCCCTTTTCCTGGTCTGTGTGGGAGCACTGGCTTCCACCAGCTACACCCCCTTTATTTACGGTAACTTTTAAGGAGGAACGCCATGAAAGAAAAGTGTAAAATTCCGGCCTTCCTCTTCACCCTGATTCCGGTGGCCCTGACCCTCTTTGTTCTGGCCGGGCTGACCGGGGTCAACTTTATCCTCAACGGAAACCACACCTGGGAGGGCGGACTTTCCGCCGCCCGGGATTTCCTGGATTCCGAGTGGAACCGGGTGGTTTACCGTCAGGAGAAACTCAGCCGGCTCAACACCTATTACTCCTACTACACCACTGGCACCCTGGATAACCGGGAAGTGATTCTGGGAAAAGACAACTGGCTCTTTTATTCCACCACCCAGGACGGAGCTCCTCTGGATGACTACCAGGGGCTGACCACCCTCACCCAGGAGGAGTGGGACAAAATCCTGGAAGGGGTGGAGCGTGTCCAGCACAACATGGAGGTGTGGGGCGCTGAGTTTGTGCTGATTTTGCCCCCCAACAAGGAACAGGTTTACTGGGAATATATGCCCATGTGGTACCGCCGCCAGCCGGTAAGTCTGGTGGATAACCTTACCCAGGCCCTTCAGGAGAAAGGCCTCAATGTGGTCAATCCCAAGGCGGCCCTTATGGAAGCGGCTCAGACCCAGCAGGTCTATTACAAGTATGATACCCACTGGAACCAGCTGGGCGCCTATATTGGAACCCGGCTTGCCCTGGAAAAACTGGGGATTCCGGTGGAACCCCTGGAGACCCAAACCATTGAAAGCCAGCCTCTCACCCCCATCCGCCATTACTGCGCCGGGGAAGACCTGGCTCAGATCGTTTCCATGGACTGGCCCTATCAGGACGACCTGGAGTATACGGTGGATGGAACCGTTCAGCCGGACTGGGGGGCTATGTCGGTCACCCAGGAGAACAACGGCACTTACAGTGTATATGAAAACCCGGAAGCTCCCAACCAGGCCAGCGTGCTGTTGGTGGGGGATTCTTTCCGTGCGTCCATGGTGCCCCTCCTTACCCGGGAATTTTCCACGGTATATGTGATAAAGCTGGCAAACTGCACCATGAATACCATCTGGAACCTGGAACCGGATTATGTGATCTGGGAGTGTGTGGAGCGGCGGGCTACTCTGCTGGAAGAAGGCTGCCGGAGATTGGCAGGAGATGAAATGCTATGAAGGTATTGTTTTTTGATATTGACGGAACTCTCATCGATGCAAAGGGCCGGGTGCCTCTCAGTGCAGCCCGGGCCATTGCCCTTACCCGAAAAAAGGGAAATAAGGTGATTATCAATTCCGGCCGGTGCATGGCGGGAATTCCTAAGGCGGTCCGGGACCTGAAACCGGACGGGTACGTCTGCGGCTGTGGAACGGCGGTTTACCTGGACGGAAAAACTCTTTTCCACAGCACCCTTCCCAAAGACCTGTGCCGAAAGATTCTGCTGGAAAACCGGGAGAAAGGGTATGCAGGGCAGATGGAAGGGGAGACTGTCACCTGGTTTGACCTGTGCTGCCGGAAAATTCCCTGGGTGCAGTTTGCCAAAATGATCTGGCTGTTCAAAGACAGCGCCCGGCTGGTGGGAAAGAAAGTCCCGGCGGATTTTCAGTTTGATAAATATTTTGTGCTGGGGACTCCTCAGGCGGACCTGGAAGGACTGGCCAAAATTGCGGGACCCACTATGGAGATCATCCCCCGGGAGCAGGGGTGTGCGGAGATAGTGCAGAAAGGATGCAGCAAGGCTACCGGCATGGACCGGATCTGCCAGGAGCTGGGGGTCACCCTGGATGACTGCTACGCCTTTGGAGACAGCAACAACGATATCCCCATGCTGGAGCATATAACCCACAGCGTTGCCATGGGCGGCCTGAATGGGGATATTCTGCCCTACTGCGAGTATCAGACCACTACTTTGGAAAATCACGGCATCTATAATGCCCTGAAACATTACGGCCTTATATAATAAGTGCTTAAAGAAAAAACAGGGGAAAACCAGTACTCACTGTAGAGTTGATAACTGCTTATCCGGAGAGTCAAGTTTTCAACACCTTTTTCGGAAAAAGTTGAAAGTTTTTTCGAAAAAGGTGTTGACATTACCCGAAATGGGTGGTATTATGACTAAGCTGTCTCCGAGAGAGACGGCTGCGAAATGAAAAGCTCCAAAAAATCTCAAAAAAACCTCTTGACAAAGAGAACCGAATGAGATATAATGGACAAGCTGTCACACGAAAGGACAGCACGCAGGACCTTGAAAAT
>CALXGR010000045.1 GCA_944387885.1 uncultured Clostridia bacterium | reverse complement strand
TCATGGGGATACCTCCTCCAGGGAAAGAGTGACGGTCCCGGCCCGGCGGCAGGCACCGGCCTGGTCCGGTTTAAGGGTGAAGGTTTCCATCTCCCCGGGAGCCAGGGCAGGCCGTACCCGGCGGAGCACCACCTGACCGTCCGCCCGGAGGACCACCGCTCTTTTCTTATAGGGCCGGTCCACCCGGAAACGAAGGGTCACCGGGCCGGTTCTGGCCCGGTCCAGGGCGGCGGGCACCGTATACCGCACCCCGTTTTCGGCGGTGATGGGAAGCAGCTCTCCCGCCGGGGCCGTTTTTTCCAGCCAGGCGGCGGCATTCTCCCCGGCGGCGGCCGCCTCCTGGGACACATAATCCACCAGGTCGTGAACATGAAGCACATTCCCCGCCGCAAAGACGCCGGGGATGTTGGTTTCCAGCTCCTCCGACACCAGAGGTCCCCCTGTCACCGGGGAAAGCTTTACCCCGGCCTGGCGGCTCAGCTCATTTTCCGGCAGAAGGCCGCAGCTGAGAAGGAGGGTATCGCAGGGGTAATATTGTTCCGTTCCGGGGATAGGGCGGCCGTTTTCCACCTGAGCCAGGGTGACCCCGGTCACCCGGCGCTGTCCATGAATCTCCACCACCGTATGGCTGAGCAGGAGGGGAATATCAAAATCTTCCAGACACTGGACAATATTCCGCCGCAGCCCTCCCGAGTAGGGGAGCAGTTCCGCCACCGCCTCCACTTTGGCCCCTTCCAGGGTCATCCGGCGGGCCATAATGAGACCGATGTCCCCGCTGCCCAGAATCACCACCCGGCGGCCCGGCATCTTCCCTTCCAGGTTGACCAGCCGCTGGGCAGTTCCGGCGGTGTAGACCCCTGCCGGGCGAAATCCGGGAATGTTCAGGGCGCCCCGGGGCCGCTCCCGGCAGCCCATGGCCAGAATCACCGCCCGGGGTTTCAGCTGGAACAGGCCCCGTTCCGGGGAGAGGGCGGTGAGGGTCTTATCCTCCCCCAGGTCCAGCACGGTGGTGCCGGTAAAGCAGGGAATTCCCAGTTCCCGGGCCTGCCGGATATACCGGGCAGCATACTCGGGACCTGTCAGCTCCTCCCCGAAGGTGTGGAGCCCGAACCCGTTATGGATGCACTGGTTGAGAATTCCTCCCAGATGGTCCTCCCGTTCCAGGACAAGAAGGTTTTCCACTCCCGCCTTTCTGGCGGCAATGGCGGCAGCCAGCCCCGCAGGGCCGCCCCCGATGATGACCAGTTCCGGTTGGTTCATACTCCGCCCTCCTTCCAGTCCTCTTTGATATCTCCCTCAATGAGCCGGGACCCAGCCCCGGATTTGGTGACCTCTTCCAGAGAAATCCTCAATTCCCGGGCCAGCAGCTCCATCACCCGGGGAGAGCAGAATCCTCCCTGACACCGGCCCATCCCGGCCCGGGTCCGGCGCTTTACCCCGTCCAGGCTTCTGGCCCCGGGGGTGCGGCGGATGGCATCCAGAATCTCTCCTTCCGTCACCCTCTCGCACCGGCAGACCACCCGGCCATAGGCCGGATTTTCCCTGACCAGGGCCTGACGCTCCTCAAAAGAGAGGCGGGCCGGGTCAAGGATTCCCTTCCGGGTGGAGATAAAGTTCTCTTTTTCTTTCAGGTCCAGATGGTCCCGGACCATCCCGGCCACCATCCGGCCAATGGCCGGGGCGCTGGACAGCCCCGGGGATTCAATGGCAGCACAGTCGAAAAAGCCGGGGGCAATGGGTCCTATCTGGAACTCATGCCGAGGGTCGTGGGCCCGCAGTCCCGCAAAGCTGGTGATGGTCTGGGAGAGGGGAAGGTCCTCTACCGCCCAGCCGGACCGTTCCTTTACCAGGTCCAGGCCCTCCCGGGTGGTGTTTACCCCCTCCCTATCCTCCACGTCCAGGGCGGTAGGTCCCAGAATCAGGTTTCCGTGGACGGTGGGGCTGACCAGCACTCCCTTCCCGTATTTCCCGGGCAATTGGAAGATGGTATGGGAGACATGGTTTCCCGCCGTCCGGTCCAGGAGCAGATAGTCTCCCCGCCGGGGGATGATGGTCATGGGCTGGTCTGCCACCATATTGTGGATGACGTCGGCATAGACCCCCGCCCCATTCACCACCGTCCGGGCAGCGATGGGCCCGGTGGTGGTGGAAAGGATCCACCCATCTCCCTCCTGTTCCGCCCCGGTGACCTGGGTGTCAAACCGGAACTCCGCCCCGTTGGCGGCGGCGTTCTCCCCCAGGGCATAGGTGAGGGTAAAGGGGCAGATAATGGCCCCGGTGGGCGCCCAGAGAGCGGCCACCGCCTTAGGAGAGATGTGAGGCTCCATCTTTACCAGGGTTTCCCGGTCCAGAATCTCCAGTCCCTCCACCCCGTTGGCCAGGCCGTTCTGGTAAAGCTTTTCCAGGGCGGGCAGGTCCTCCCGGGCCAGGCAGACCACCAGGCTGCCGCACCGGTCATAGGGCACATCCAGGTCCCGGGCCAGGGGCTCCATCAGCCGGGAGCCCTCCACATTCAGTTTGGCCATAAGGCTGCCGTGGGGGGCATCAAACCCGGCGTGGACAATGGCGCTGTTGGCCTTGGAGGTGCCGCAGCACAAATCTTCCTCCTTATCCACCACCAAAATCCGGGCCTGATACCGGGACAGTTCCCGGGCAATGGCGCAGCCGCTGACTCCGCCCCCGATAATGACCACATCGTATTTCATATCCATATACTCAGTCCTCTTGTGCCCAGCCGTAGGCGCATTTCAGGGCTTTGTTCCAGCCCTTGATCCGCTTTTCCCGTTCCTGGGCGGTGATATCCGGGCGGAAAATCCGGTCGGCGGCCCAGTTCTGGACCACCTCCTGCCGGTCTTTCCAGTACCCCACCGCCAGGCCGGCCAGGTAGGCGGCCCCCAGGGCGGTGGTCTCCACGCACTTGGGCCGGATGACCGGGGCGGCAGACAGGTCCGCCTGGGTCTGGAGCAGGTAGTTGTTGGCGCTGGCGCCCCCGTCCACCTTGAGGGCGGAGAGGGTGATGCCGCTGTCCGCTTCCATGGCCCGGACCACATCGTTGACCTGGTAGCAGAGGCTGTCCAGGGTGGCACGGACCAGGTGATTTTTGTTGCAGCCCCGGGTCAGGCCCACAATGGCGCCCCGGGCGTACTGGTCCCAGTGAGGGGCCCCCAGTCCCGTAAAGGCGGGGACCACATAACAGCCCCCCGTGTCCTGGACCTTGAGGGCCATGTACTCGCTGTCCCGGGAATCCTCCAGAATCTTCAGTTCATCCCGCAGCCACTGGATGGCGGCCCCCGCCACAAAGATGGAGCCTTCCAGGGCGTAGTTCACCTTTCCTTCCAGTCCCCAGGCGATGGTGGTCACCAGGCCGTTCTGGGAGAACACCGGCTTCTCCCCGGTGTTCATAAGGAGGAATCCCCCGGTGCCGTAAGTATTTTTCACGTCCCCCGGCTCAAAGCAGGTCTGGCCGAAGAGGGCCGCCTGCTGGTCTCCCGCCGCCCCAGCAATGGGGATGGGGGCCCCGAAGTGGATGGCCTCGCTCTCCCCGTACACTCCGCTGGAGGGGACCGGTTGGGGGAGGATGCACCGGGGAATCCCCAGCAGGTCCAGAATCTCCTGGTCCCAGTCCAGGGTATGGATGTTGAACATCATGGTCCGGCTGGCGTTGGAATAGTCGGTAATATGGACCCTGCCCCCGGTCAGCTTCCAGATAAGCCAGGTCTCCACGGTACCAAAGAGAAGCTCGCCTCTTTCAGCCCGTTCCCGGACCCCCGGCACCGTCTCCAGAATCCACCGCAGTTTGGTGGCGGAGAAATAGGCGTCAATGACCAGTCCGGTCTTCTGCCGGAAAAAGTCGGTATATCCCTGGGCTTTCAGTTCATCGCAGTACCGGCTGGTCCGGCGGCACTGCCAGACAATGGCCCGGCAGACCGGCTCCCCGGTGGCTTTATCCCACAGAATGGTGGTCTCCCGCTGGTTGGTGATTCCGATGGCCGCAATATCCCCGGGGCCTGCCCCCACCTGGTTCATGGCAGAGAGGGCCACCCCCAGCTGGGTGGTCCAGATCTCGTTGGCATCATGTTCCACCCAGCCGGGCTGGGGGAAGTATTGGGTGAATTCCTTCTGCGCCACGCTGCACATTTTCCCCTGCCGGTCAAAGAGGATACACCGGTTGGAGGTAGTGCCTGCGTCCAGCGCCATCACGTACTTGGCCATGGAAAAGCCCCCTTTTGATTTTAAAAAAAGCGCATAGGGTATTTCCTATGCGCTTTTCGCTTTATTTAATTGTAACACCCTTTGGGGGGATTGCAATTCCCGGGGCGGATTTTCCACAAAACGCCAAATTCCCGGTGGAATTTTCGGCACTTTGTTACCGGAACATATCCTTCAGCTTTTTCATGAAGCCTTTCCGCTGCTCGTAGTTGCTGTCCTCCAGGGAAGCCTCGAAGTTCTTGAGGGCTTCCCGCTGGTTCTTGTTCAGCTTCTTGGGAATCTCCACTTCCACCACCACATACTGGTCGCCCCGGCCTCTGCCGTTCAGGTACTGGATGCCCTTGCCCCGCAGACGGAACCGGGTACCGCTCTGGGTTCCTTCGGGAACCTGATATTCCACCTTTCCGTCAACGGTGGGGACCACCACGCTGGCGCCCAGCACAGCCTGGCTGTAGGTGATAGGTACTTTGACCCATACGTCGTAGCCGTCCCGCTCAAAGAGGGGATCAGGACGGACGGCGGCGGTGACAATTACATCTCCGGCAGGGCCGCCGTTTACACCGGCATCTCCCTGGCCCCGGAGGGCAATGCTCTGGTCATCGTCAATGCCTGCGGGGATATTCACTTCCAGAGTCTTCCGGCGGGCGTTCCGTCCGGTGCCCCGGCACTTTTTGCAGGGGTCCTGGATGATTTTGCCCTTGCCGCCGCAGCGGGAACAGGGCCGCTGGCTCTGCATCACACCGAAGGGAGTCCGCTGCTGGGTCACCACAAAGCCCCGGCCTCCGCAGTCAGGGCAGGTGGTGGGGCTGGTGCCCGGGGCTGCGCCGCTGCCGTGGCAGTCGGGACAGGTCTCCTGGGCATTTACGGTAATGGTCTTTTTGCAGCCGTGGGCCGCCTCCTGGAAGGTGAGCTCGATCCGTACCCGGATGTCGCTGCCCTTCCGGGGTGCGTTGGGGTTGGACCGGCTGCCTCCGCCGAATCCTCCGAAGCCGCCCCCGAAGAGATCTCCGAAGATGTCTCCCAGGTCCACCCCGCCGCCGAAGCCGCCGAACCCGGCACCTCCGCCGGCTCCTGCTCCGTAGTTGGGGTCCACCCCGGCAAAGCCGAACTGGTCGTACCGCTGGCGCTTTTCAGGATTGGAGAGGACATCGTTGGCTTCGTTGACCTCCTTGAACTTTTCCTCGGCTTCCTTGCTGCCGGGGTTCAGGTCAGGGTGATATTTTTTGGCCAACTTCCGGTAGGCCCGTTTGATCTCATCGTCGCTGGCGCCCTTGGACAGGCCCAAGACCTCGTAGTAATCTCTCTTTTCTGCCATACTTATCCCTTACCTCATTACGCCGCAAATGCCGCCCGTCAGTGGGCGGGCGGCCTGCGGATGAATTTATTGGATGGGGGGAATCAGACTTCCTTGAAGTCTGCATCCACCACGCCGTCGTCGTTAGGACCCTGCTGTGCGCCGGCACCGGGGTTGGCTCCCTGAGCGCCTGCGGCAGCCTGAGCCTGCTGATACATCTTCTCAGCGATGGGGTAGAAAGCCTTTTCAGCTTCCTCCTTCTTGGCCTTGATGGCCTCCATGTCGGTGCCCTTGAGGGCTTCCTTCAGCTCGTTGATCTTGGCGGTGACGGCTGCCTTCTCGTCGGGGGTAGCCTTGTCGCCGATCTCAGAGAGGCTCTTCTCCAGCTGGAACACAGTCTGGTCGGCGCTGTTCCGGAGATCCACGTCCTCACGGCGCTTCTTATCCTCGCTGGCGAACTGCTCGGCCTCCTTGACGGCCTTGTCGATGTCCTCCTTGCTCATGTTGGTGGAAGCGGTGATGGTGATGGACTGCTCCTTGCCGGTGCCCATATCCTTGGCGGATACATGGACGATACCGTTAGCGTCAATGTCGAAGGTAACTTCGATCTGAGGGATACCACGGGGAGCGGGGGCAATGCCGTCCAGATGGAAGGTTCCCAGGCTCTTGTTGTCCCGGGCAAACTCACGCTCGCCCTGGAGCACGTTCACTTCTACGCTGGGCTGGTTGTCAGCAGCGGTGGAGAAGATCTGGCTCTTCTTGGTGGGGATGGTGGTGTTCCGGTCGATGATCTTGGTGCAGACACCGCCCAGAGTCTCAATGCCCAGGCTCAGAGGAGTAACATCCAGCAGGAGCAGGCCCTTTACGTCGCCCTGGAGCACGCCGCCCTGGATGGCAGCGCCGATGGAAACACACTCATCGGGGTTGATGCCCTTGAAGGGCTCGCAGCCCAGTTCCTTCTTGACGGCTTCCTGAACGGCAGGGATACGGGTGGAACCGCCTACCATCAGGACCTTGGCCAGGTCGGTGGGGCGCAGGCCGGCATCGGCCAGAGCCTTCTTGACGGGGGTCATGGTCCGCTCTACCAGGTCGGCGGTCAGCTCGTTGAACTTGGCCCGGGTCAGGGTCATATCCAGGTGCTTGGGGCCGGTGGCGTCGGCGGTGATGAAGGGCAGGTTGATGGCGCTGGAAGTAGCGCTGGACAGTTCGATCTTGGCCTTCTCGGCAGCTTCCTTCAGCCGCTGGGCAGCCATCTTGTCGCTGCGCAGGTCAATGCCGTTCTCAGCCTTGAAGCCTTCGGCCATCCAGTTGATGATCCGCTCGTCGAAGTCGTCGCCGCCCAGGTGGGTATCACCGTTGGTGGCCAGAACTTCGGTAACGCCGTCGCCCATCTCGATGATGGAAACGTCGAAGGTACCGCCGCCCAGGTCGTAGATCATGATCTTCTGATCGGTCTCCTTATCCAGGCCGTAAGCCAGAGCTGCGGCGGTGGGCTCGTTGATGATACGCTTTACGTTCAGGCCGGCAATGGTGCCTGCGTCCTTGGTAGCCTGACGCTGGCTGTCGTTGAAGTATGCGGGAACGGTGATGACGGCCTCGGTGACGGGCTCGCCCAGGTAAGCCTCGGCATCAGCCTTCAGCTTGGACAGGATCATGGCGCTGATCTCCTGGGGAGTGTAGGCCTTGCCGTCGATGGTGACCTTCTCGTTGGTGCCCATCTTCCGCTTGATGGAGGAGATGGTCCGGTCAGGGTTGGTGATGGCCTGGCGCTTTGCCACCTGGCCTACCAGACGCTCACCGGTCTTGGTGAAACCTACTACGGAAGGGGTGGTGCGGGCGCCTTCGGCGTTGGCGATTACAACGGGTTCGCCGCCCTCAATAACGGATACACAGCTGTTGGTAGTACCCAGGTCGATACCAATAATTTTGCTCATAGTAAACAACTCCTTTTAAGTCATCTGATTGTTATATTAAAGGTGAATTATCCAAATTGTATATAAACTCTTTTCCGCTTTTGAACGGGAAAAAGAGAGTTCGGCTTACTCAGCCACCACTACCGTGGCATGGCGGATGATCTTATCCCCCAGCTTATACCCTTTCTGGTATACCTGGACCACCTGTCCGCTCTCCTGGCCTTCAGCGGCGGGAACCTGCTGAACGGCGGCGTGAAGGTTGGGGTCAAAGGGCTGGCCCAGGGCGGGAATTTCTTCCACCCGAAGCTTCTCCATAGCCTTGGCGGCTTTGTCCAGGGTCATGGTCACGCCCTTCTTGTAGCTTTCATCGGTACAAGGGGCATTGGCGGCCATGTCCAGAGTGTCCAGAATCTCCAGGATCTGGGTCAGTGCAAAGGAAACGCCGTCATTGAACCGGGCATCCTTTTCCGCGGTGGTCCGCTTGCGGTAGTTATCATATTCAGCGGCAGTCCGGAGCAGACGGTCTTCTGCGGCCTTGGCCTGGGCCTGTGCGGCTTCCAGCTGGGCTTTCAGCACCTCAAGCTCCCCTACCTTTTTCTTCTTCTCCTTCTTGGAGGAGTGGATCTCGGGCTCCTTGGGGCTTTCCTGTCCGGCCTGGGTCTCAGGCTGCTGCTGCGTTTCCGGGGTCTGCTGGTCCTGCGGGACCTTGGTTTCCTCACTCATGGGAATACCTCCTATCCTTTACCGGACATACACTGTCCGAGCTTTACTGCGAAATAATCCAGCACCGGGATGACCCTGCGGAAGTCCATCCGCTTGGGACCGATCACTGCCATGGTGCCGGTCTGGCCGCCTCCGGCCAGGTAATTTTTGCTGACCACACAAAGGCCAGGCATGGGGCTTTCCAGATCCTCCCCCAGAGTGACGGTGATCCGTCCTCCCATGGGAGCGATGGCCTGCCGGGCGGTGTCCTCCCTTGCAAAGAGGGCCAGCAGGTCTGCCAGCTCCACCCTTGTCTCGGGCCACCGGACCAGGTTCTGGGCTCCTTCCAGGTAAACGCTGGGCCGGGCGGAAAGAAGCAGGATGGCTGCTGCCACCACCGGGGCCAGGTCCTCCCCTGCCGCCTGGATCAGCTGGTGCCGGTACCGGGCGCTCAGGTCAGGTGCCGACCGGAAGGTCAGGTTCTCGTTCAAAAACCTTGCCGCCTCCTGGGCATCGGTCCGGGTCAGGTTTCCCTGGGTCCGGGCCACCCGGGTCCGCACCCCGCCGGCGTTGGTGACTGCCAGCACTGCCGCTGCATTCCGGCCCACCTGCACCACCTCAAAATGGGCGATGCAATGGTCCTCCGCATTGGGGGTGGTGGCTGCCGCCGCCAGTCCGGTGATGCTGCTCAGGGTCCGGGCAGCGCTCTGGGCCAGGTGATCCGGCTCCATATCCATCTCAGCAAAAAGAGCGTCTATCTGCTGACGGTCCGAAGCCCCCAGGGAGTCCACCCCGTGGCTGAGCAGCCGGTCCAGGTAATCCCGGTATCCCTTGGCGCTGGGCACCCGCCCTGCGCTGGTGTGGGGCTGCTCCAGCAGCCCCAGCTTGGTGAGGGCTGCCATCTCATTCCGAAGGGTGGCGCTGGACACTGACTGTCCAAAGTAATCCGCCAGCAATCCGCTTCCAATGGGCTCCCCGCCGGAGCCGTAGAGCAGCACAATGGCGTCCAACACCCGCTGCTTTCGATCATCCATGGCCATGGGGAATCCCACCTTTCACAAATCTTTAGCACTCTTAGCTCCTGAGTGCTAACTTTATTATATTCCAAACCTTTCCTCTGTCAACCCTTTTTTTGAAAAAAAATCAAAGTTTAACAATTTGGTCACAAACAAAAAAGGAGAGCTCTTTCCCCTGGGTGAAAAAGCCCTCCCCAATCCGGTTATTCCTCCATCTGCCGGGCCAGGAACCCCGCTGCCACCTGCACCGCCTTGGCCTGTTCCGGGGGGCAGGGCTGCCGGGGGTCCTGAGTCAGGGCCGCCACCGCCCCCACCAGTTCCCCTGCCGCCAGGATGGGAGCCGCCGCTCCCACCTGCCGGGTGCTGCCCTGGCAGGGAACCAGAGGAGGCTCCTCGCCCCCGGACCATGTATAAAGGTTCCGCTTTTCCAGGGTCTGCTCCAGCCGGGCAGAGATGGTTTTCCCTTCCAGTTCCTTTTTCCCTGCCCCGCAGGCGGCAATGATCTGCTCCCGGTCACAGATGATACAGGGGACCCCCAGGCTCCGGCTCAGGACCTGGACATACCGCTGGGCCAGAGGTTCCAGCTCCTCCACGGGGGAATATTTTTTAAAAATGACCTCCCCGTCCCCGGTGGTGAATATTTCCAGGGGTGTGCCCTGGCGGATATGCTGGGTGCGGCGGATCTCCTTGGGGATGACCACCCGGCCCAGGTCGTCGATGCGGCGTACGATTCCGGTTGCTTTCATTGTGCTTCCTCCATTTGGATTTGGTGGTAGTATTTGCTAAACGCGGCGATTTATGTACAGGAGGGTATCTATGGGATTGCTGCAGACCACGCTGTGCTATCTGGAACAGGATGGCTGTTACCTGATGCTGCACCGCGTGAAGAAAAAACAGGACGTCAACCATGACAAGTGGATCGGTGTTGGCGGCAAGTT
>CALXGR010000044.1 GCA_944387885.1 uncultured Clostridia bacterium | reverse complement strand
CTCATTGAGCCCTCCGGCGTGGGCAAGCTCAGCGATGTGACCCGGGCTGTGGAGAGCGTGGCTCAGGATGACCCCGAGGTCTCCCTCAACGCATTTGTTACGGTGGCCGATGTGAACAAGGTCAAGCTGTATATGAAGAACTTTGGCGAATTCTACAACGATCAGGTAGAGCACGCCAGCGCCATCTTCCTCAGCCGCACCGGCACTGCTTCCCCTGAAAAGATTCAGAAGGCAGTGGAACTGCTCCGGGAGAAGAATCCCAAGGCTACCATCATCACCACCGACTGGTCTCAGCTCACCGGTCAGCAGCTTCGCAGCGCCATGAAGACCCAGGAGGACTTTGTGGCCCAGCTGCTGGAGCAGGCCCGGGCTGCCAGCCTGGCCCACGAGGCAGAGCACGAGCATGAACATCACCACCATGACGGCGAGTGCTGCCATCACGATCATGATCATGAGCATCATCACGAGGGCGAGTGCTGCCACCACGACCATGATCACGACCATCATCACGAGGGCGAGTGCTGCCACCACGACCACGACCATGACCATCACCATGAGGGCGAGTGCTGCCATCACGACCATGATCATGACCATGATCATGAGCATCACCACGAGGGTGAGTGCTGCCACCACGACCACGATCATGAGGAGGGTCATGTACACCACTATGACGAGAATGGGGTGTGCAGCTGCGGCCATCATCACCACCATGCAGACGAAGTGTTCACCAGCTGGGGCCAGGAGACTGCCCGCAGCTACACCAAGGCCGAGCTGGAGTTTGCCCTGAAGGCCCTGGACGAGGGCCAGGTGGGAACCATCCTCCGGGCCAAGGGCGTGGTAGCCGGTGACGGCACCTGGTATGAGTTTGACTATGTGCCGGGCGAGTACGAGATCCGTACCCGTTCCGCTGATGTGACCGGACGGCTCTGCGTGATCGGCAGCCAGCTGGACAAGGAAGCTGCCGCCGCACTGTTCGGACTGTAATTTATTGACACAGAGGGATTGAAATCAATGGCAAGAAAGACCATTCCTGTCTACCTGTTCGTAGGCTTTTTGGAGAGCGGAAAAACCAAATTTATCCAGGAGACCATGGAGGACCCCCAGTTTGACAGCGGGGACAAGACCCTGCTGCTGGTCTGCGAGGAAGGGGAGGAAGAGTATGACCCCGAAGCCTTCGGCTTTGGGGGGGTGACCGTAAAATACCTTACCGACCGCTCCCAGCTCAACCGGGCCACCCTGGAACAGATGGAGAAGGAAAGCGGCTGTGGCCGGGTAGTGCTGGAATACAACGGTGTCTGGACCCTGCAGGAGCTGGGCGAGGCCATGCCTCCCCGGTGGCTGGTCTACCAGTGCATTGCCACTGCGGACGGAACCACCATCAAAACCTACGCCGGTGACAACGCCATGCGGAGCCTGCTGCTGGATAAAATCTCCCGCAGTGAGCTGCTGGTCATCAACCGGGCGGAGGCGGTGGACAACCAGGAAGACCACCAGATGATCCACAAGCTGGTCCGGATGGCCAGCCGCCGGTGTGATATTGCCTATGAGTATGCTGGCGGTCAGGTGGCCTATGATGACATCCCCGACCCGCTGCCCTTCGATATTGATGCTCCTGTCATTGAGATACCCGACGACTGCTATGGGATCTGGTATATGGACTGGATGGACGACCCCGCCAAGTATGACGGGAAGACCGTCCGGTTCCTGGCCCAGGTCTGCCACAGCGACAAGGTAGGGAAGGACGCGTTTGTCCCCGGCCGGTTCGCCATGACCTGCTGTGCGGACGACATTCAGTTTATTGGATTCCCCTGCCGGATGGAGGGTGCAAGAAAACTCCGCCAGCGGGATTGGATCAAGGTAACTGCCCGGTGTAATGTAAAATTCCACCCGGTTTACCAGGGCCAGCTGGAGGACAGCAAAGGCCCCGTTCTTACAGCGCTGGAGGTGGTCCCGGCTCCGGCACCTGCGGAGGACGTAGTACCCGTGTCCTGAAATCTTACCAAAGAAAGGAAAGATCCCTATGAAGATGATCCACAGATTGTTGGCCGTTGGAGTAGGCATGGCAGCGGCCTTCACCGCTTACCGGCTGATCAAGGTGAACCAGCCGGAGGAGGACGAAGAAACAGAAATCTTTATGCCTCAGGAAAATGCAAAGGAGCTGGAGGAAGAGCGGGCTCAGGGCAGAGTCTGGTCAGATTCTCCTTCTCCCAACCCTAACCCGGTCACCCTGGGAAGCCAGGAAGCACCCCGGGATGAAGATGGAAAATTTGATCCCACCCGCATTGCCTCTCCCGAGGACTTTGGGGACTGGGACGATCTGGGCTGCCAGGGATAAGGCAGAAACAACAGGGCACCGCCGCCAGGCGGCTGCCCTTTTCCTGTTTTTTCGGGGGAGAAACTCCTAAGAACACTTTACAACTTTACAAAAGTAAAGTATAATAATTCAGTCCTCTTTTGTAGGAAACCAAGCTATTAGGTAAAGGATGACAAGGTTATGGAATTGGATCTGTGCAGTCTGAGCAGAGGCGAAAGTACAGCGCTTCTTTTGCGGGAAAGATTGGAAAAGCAGGGGTACCACTGCTACCGTATGGGCCGGTTTGAGGAATACAGCCTTTACCAGCAGTATGCCCGGTTCCTCAGCACGGAACAGGTCATTACCTTCACCGATCTGGACGGGCGGCTGCTGGCGGTCAAGCCGGACGTGACCTTGAGCATTGCCAAAAATGCTCAGCCCCAGCCCGGCCAGTGCAAGAAATATTATTATCAGGAAAAGGTCTACCGGCCCAGCCGGGAAAGCCATACCTTCCGAGAAATCAGCCAGATGGGCGTGGAGTGTATCGGGGCGGTGGATAACAGCCTGGTCACCCAGATCATCCGGCTGGGGATCGATGCCCTGGCCCTCACCGGCTGCGATTTTGTGCTGGAAGTAGGGCACATGGGCTTTATCACCGGACTTCTGGAAGGGCTGCAGGTCCCGCCGGAGATTCGGGGGGCCGTGCTGGAATGCCTCCGGAATAAGCAGGGGCATATTCTGGCCGAGTACGCCCGGCAGGGAAAACTCTCCCACGACTGTGCGGCCACCCTTCAGCGGGTCATCCCGCTGGAAGGGGAACTGGGCCCGGTGCTGGACCAGGCTCAGGCCATGGTCCTCAACACCAAAATGCAGGCAGCCTTGGACCAGTTGGAGGATATTGCAGGTATTCTGGGACATATCTCCCAGAAGGTCCGCCTTTCCCTCCGGCTGACCGGCGAGATGGAATACTATAACGGGGTGGTCATGGCCGGATATGTAAAGGGCTTGCCCCGGTGCCTTCTCAAGGGCGGCCAGTATGACCTGCTGGCCCGGCAGTTCACCCCCGGGGCGGGAGCCATGGGATTTGCTCTCTATCTGGACGAACTGGACGGCCTGAAAGAATCCGCCGAAACTTCCCCGGAGGAGCCGGTGGTCCTGAATGTAGCCCTGCCCAAGGGCCGGCTGGGGGATAAGGTGTACGCCCTTATGGAAAAAATCGGGTACGGCTGCCCGGAGGATTACCAGGACAGCCGGAAACTGGTGGTGGAGAACCCCCAGGCGGGGATCCGGTATTTCCTGGTCAAGCCCAGCGACGTGGCGGTTTATGTGGAGCACGGAGCCGCCGACATCGGAATTGTGGGAAAGGATATTCTGGTGGAATCCGGGTCGGACGTGGACGAGCTGCTGGATACAGGGCTGGGCAAATGCAGAATGTGCGTGGCAGGGCCCAAGGACTTCCAGGAGGACGAAAGCCGTCCCCTTCGGGTAGCCACCAAGTTCGTAAACATTGCCAAGGACCACTTCGCCGGAAAAGGCCGGGTCATTGATATTATCAAGCTGAACGGAAGCATTGAGCTGGCTCCCATTCTGGGGCTGTCCGATGTGATCGTGGATATTGTGGAGACCGGAACCACCCTGAAAGAGAACGACCTGGCAGTGCTGGAGGAGTTTATGCCCATCAGCGCCCGGGTGATTGCCAACAAATCCACCAGCAAGTTCAAGGAGACCCAGCTGAAAACCCTGCTGACCAAGCTGGGGGAGGTACTGAAACATGATTAAGATTTACGATTTCGATAAGGTAAGCCCTCAGGAAATTCTCAACCGGGACCTGCGGGCCGAGAAGAATGTGGAGGAAGTGGTGGACGCCATCATTGAGGATGTCCGCCAAAGAGGGGATGAAGCCCTAATAGAGTACGCCCAAAAGTTTGACGGGGCCGCTCTTGACTCGGTCCAGGTGACTCAGGAGGAGCTGGACCAGGCCATGGCCCAGACTGACCCGGAGTTCATCAAGACCCTGGAGATGGCTGCGGAGAATATCCGGGAATTCCACCGCCGCCAGGTCCACAAGGATATGGTCTACAACGGCCGGGAAGGGGTAGTCCTGGGTCAGAAATACACCCCCATTGAGAAGGCCGGAGTATATGTGCCGGGTGGCACTGCCGCCTACCCCAGCACCGTTCTCATGGATGTGATTCCTGCCCAGATCGCAGGAGTGTCCCAAATCGTCATGACCACTCCCGCAGGCAAGGACGGAAAGGTGAATCCGGTCATCCTGGCTGCCGCCCAGGTGGCAGGGGTGACCCAGATCATCAAGGCCGGGGGAGCCCAGGCCATTGCAGCCCTGGCTTACGGTACCCAGACTGTCCCCGCTGTGGATAAAATCGTAGGCCCCGGAAACATCTATGTGGCCACGGCCAAGCGGAAGGTATTCGGGAAGGTGAGCATTGACATGATTGCCGGCCCCAGCGAGATTCTGGTGCTGGCTGACGGCACCTGCAACCCGGCCTGGGTGGCCGCCGACATGCTCAGCCAGGCCGAGCATGACAAGCTGGCCAGCGCCGTGCTGGTCACCGACAGTATGCTTCTGGCCCTGGCGGTTCAGCAGGAGCTGGAAAAGCAGCTGCCCCTGCTCCCCCGGGAGGAGATTGCCCGGACCAGTATTGAGACCAACGGAAAAATCGTGGTCACAACCGATATGTCCAAGGCAGTCCAGGCAGTCAACCTGATTGCCCCGGAACACCTGGAAATCTGCACCGACCAGCCCTTTGCCCTTCTCCCCAGCATTAAAAATGCGGGAAGCATTTTCCTGGGTAAGAATGTCCCCGAGGCCCTGGGAGATTACTTTGCCGGGCCCAACCACACCCTGCCTACCAGCGGTACCGCCCGGTTCAGCAGTCCTTTGAGTGTGGACGATTTTGTCAAGAAATCCAGCTTCATCTATTATGACCGCTCTGCCCTGGAAAAGGTCCAGGAGCGGGTAGCGGACTTCGCCATGCAGGAGGGGCTTCAGGCCCATGCCCGAAGCGTGACCATCCGGTTTGAGGAGGAAAAACAATGAGCCGCTTTTTTACCAAGACCCTGGAGGAGCTGGAACCCTATGTGCCGGGGGAACAGCCCCAGAACCAGAAATACATCAAACTGAACACCAACGAAAACCCTTATCCGCCCAGCCCCTGGGTGAAGGAAGTACTGACGGCGGATGAGGCGGACAAGCTCCGGCTTTATTCCGATCCCACCTGTAAAACGCTGGTGGACGCCCTTTCCGCCCGGTACGACCTGGAGCCGGACCAGATCATGCTGGGAAATGGCAGCGACGAGGTGCTGGCTTTTGCGGTCCGGGCTTTCTGTGATGAGAATACCCCTCTGGTTTTCCCGGATGTGACCTACGGCTGCTATCCCATCTGGGCCAGCCTTAACCGGATTCCCACCAAAATCATTCCCCTGGAGGAGGATTTCTCCATCGACCCCACCAAGTACTACAATGCAGGGGGAACCATCGTTCTGGCCAATCCCAATGCGCCTACCGGTGTGGCCCTCACCCGGGACCAGATGGAAGGAATCCTGAAAAACAATCAGGAGAATGTGGTAATTGTGGATGAGGCCTATGTGGACTTCGGGGCGGAAAGCTGCCTGAATCTCATTCCTTACTATGACAACCTGGTGGTGGTCCAGACCTTCAGCAAGAGCCATAACCTGGCAGGCGCCAGAGTGGGCTACGCCATGGCCCAGGCCGGACTGATTCAGGACCTGAACCGGATCAAGTTCAGCTTCCACCCCTACAACATCAACCGGCTTTCCATGCTGGCCGCCGCCGCCAGCATCCAGGATGTGGCCTACTTCCGGAACTGCTGTGAAAAAATCATCCGCACCCGGGAGGAAACCGCCAAAGCTCTCAAGGAAATGGGGCTGGAGGTGCTGCCCAGCAAGGCAAACTTCCTCTTTGCCCGGACTGACCGGATTCTGGGGGCAGACCTGTATAAGGCCCTGAAAGCCCGTGGGGTGCTGGTTCGTCACTTCGGCAAACCCCGTACTGCGCCTTTTGTGCGTATCACCATGGGCACCGACGAGGAAATGAAAGCCTTTTTGAATATCCTGGGGGACCTGCTCCAGGGACAAGGAGCGTAATATGCGGACAGTTATTGTAGAACGGAATACCAGGGAAACCCAGATTTCCCTTACCCTGGGCCTGGACGGGACCGGAAAGGTCCAGGTGGATACCGGCTGTGGATTTTTGGACCATATGCTGGAACTGTTTGCCCGCCATGGCCGGTTTGACCTGGACCTGAAATGCAAAGGGGACCTGAATGTGGATGCCCACCACACCACCGAGGATGTGGGAATCGTTCTGGGAAAAGCCTTTGCCCAGGCATTGGGGGATATGCGGGGAATCACCCGGTACGGCAGCTTTATCCTGCCCATGGATGAGGCCCTGGTCATCTGCGCCGTGGACATCAGCGGCCGGGCCACTCTGGGCTACCAGGTAGAACTGCCCACCATCCGGGTAGGAGACTTCGATACCGAGTGTGCCAAGGAATTCTGGTGGGCTCTGGCCCGGAATCTGCCGGGGACCCTCCATTTCAAACAGCTGGCAGGGGAGAACGCCCACCATATCCTGGAAGCCTGTTTCAAGGGAATGGGCCGGGCCCTGGGCCAGGCAGTGGCCCTGGACCCCAAACTGGGGGATGAGATCCCCTCCACCAAGGGGCTGCTGGTATGATTGCGATTCTGGATTACGGGGTAGGCAACCTGTTCAGCCTGTCCAGCAGCCTGAAGGCACTGGACCTGGAAGTGTCCGTCACCGCTGACCCCCGGGAACTGGACCGGGCAGACCGTATCATCCTGCCGGGGGTAGGAGCCTTCGGGGATGCCATGGATAAACTGGAACAGACCGGACTGGTGCCGGTAGTCCGGGAGATGGCAGCCCAAAAGCCTCTGCTGGGAATTTGCCTGGGCATGCAGCTTCTCTTTGAGGAGAGCCTGGAATATGGCCGCCATAAAGGGCTGGGATTTATTCCCGGCCAGGTGGCCCCCCTCCGCCCTGACCTGAAAGACCCGGGATTGAAAGTCCCCCACATGGGCTGGAACGCCCTCCATATTTTGAAGGACGACCCTCTCTTCCAATATATCCGGGAGGGGGAATATGTCTACTATGTACACAGTTATTACGGCAAGGACTGCATGGAAAGCACCCTGGCCACCAGCGATTACTCCATTCCGGTCACCGGGGTGGTGCGCCGGGGCCTTGTGTGGGGCACCCAGTTCCACCCGGAAAAATCCGGGGATACGGGCCTGAGAATTCTGAAAGCCTTCAGCCAACTCTAAGGAGGAATCCCTATGTATATTCTCCCCGCCATTGACCTGCGGGCTGGCCAGGTGGTCCGGCTCTATCAGGGAGACTACGACCAGATGACCGTTTACGGTCAGGACCCGGCGGCTCAGGCACTGGCTTTTCGTCAGGCGGGAGCCAGCCAGCTCCATCTGGTGGACCTGGACGGGGCCAAGGACGGCACCACCGCCAACTATGAAAGCATTCGTTCTATTGCTGCTCTGGGAGGCTTCTCCATTGAAGTGGGAGGCGGAATCCGCACCCAGCAGAGAATTGAGGACTACCTTGCCCTGGGGGTGGAGCGGTGTATTCTGGGCACTGTGGCGGTGGAGGATTTTGACTTTACCGCCCGGATGGCCAAAGAGTATGGCTCCCATATTGCGGTGGGCGTGGATGCCCGGGACGGCTATGTGGCCATTAAAGGCTGGAAGGAGCTGAGCGGGGAGAAGGGAATCGACTTCTGCCGCCGGCTGGCGGATGTGGGGGTCAGTACCGTTATCTACACCGATATCAGCCGGGATGGCGCCATGGCCGGAACCAACCTGGAACTCTACCGTCAGCTCACCGCCATCCCGGGGCTTAACATCATTGCCAGCGGGGGAATCAGCTTTGAACCGGAGCTGACCCAGCTGAAAGAGATGGGAGTCTGGGGAGCAATCCTGGGAAAATCCCTTTACACCGGAGCATTGAATTTAACGAATTGTATAAAAATTGCAGAATAATACAAAGAGTTGGTAAGCTATGATTACAAAACGGATTATTCCTTGTCTGGACGTGAAAAACGGCCGGGTGGTCAAGGGGGTCAACTTTGAAGGGCTCCGGGATATGGCCGACCCGGTGGAGATGGCCCGGATGTATAACCAGGCCGGGGCGGACGAGCTGGTGTTTTACGACATTACCGCCAGCTATGAGGGCCGCACCCTCTTTACCGATATCCTCACCCAGGTGGCCCGGGAGATTTTTATCCCTCTGACGGTGGGAGGAGGAATCAACACCCTGGAGGACTTTGACCGGGTGCTGAAATGCGGTGCAGACAAGGTCAGCGTCAACAGCGGCGCCATCCGGGACCCCGGGCTTATCTCCCGGGCTGCCCGCCGGTATGGGGACCAGTGCGTGGTCCTCAGCGTGGATGTAAAGCGGGTGGATGGGCAGTTCCGGGTCTTTGCCAAGGGAGGCCGGGAGGACACCGGGCTGGATGCTCTGGACTGGATCGTGCAGGGAGTGAAAAACGGCGCCGGAGAAATCTGCCTCAACAGCATTGATACCGACGGAGTAAAACAGGGGTTTGACCTGGAAATGCTGGATGCTGTGGCAGCTTTGGTGGATGTGCCCATTATTGCCAGCGGCGGGGCAGGCTGCAAGGAGGATTTCCTGGAACTGTTCCACCACAAGGGAATGGATGCAGGTCTGGCCGCCAGCATTTTTCATACCCAAAAAGTTCCCATTGGGGAGTTGAAAAAATACCTCCGATATAATAATATAGAGGTAAGACTTTGAAGAGTGCCCCGGAGTGCCGGGGGGAGTTGACAGTATGGATTTGAAATTTGATGAAAAGGGTCTGATCCCGGCCATTGTCCAGGATCACTACACCAAGCAGGTGCTGACCCTTGCCTATATGAACCGGGAAACCCTGGCTCTTACCATTGCGGAAAAGCGGACGGTTTTCTGGAGCCGGAGCCGCCAGGAAATCTGGCGGAAAGGGGAAACCAGCGGAAATATCCAGCGGGTGGTTTCCATCACCGCCGACTGCGACGGGGATGCCCTGGTGGTGGAGGTGGTCAAGGACGGACCTGCCTGCCATACCGGAGCGGAAAGCTGTTTCTTCAATGAAGTCTATGTTTCGGATGAGCTGAAACCCTTCGCCTGGGAAGGTCTTTACCAGATGCTGAAAGGCCGAAAGGACACCCCCAAGGAGGGCAGCTACACCACCTACCTGTTTGAGAAAGGGATGGATAAGATCCTGAAAAAGGTAGGGGAGGAATCCACCGAAGTCATCGTCGCCGCCTGTAAGCGGGACAAGGAAGAAACCATTTATGAGATCGCCGACCTGGCCTACCATGTGATGGTTCTCATGGTGGAAATGGGGATCACGGTGGAGGATATCACCAAAGAAGAAGAAAAGCGCCATGTGATTGACCACAAGGTCAAGCAAGAAAGGATGCAATGATGGCAGACTATCGCAGCAGCAGCGTACACAACCATTCCAACCTTTGCGATGGAAAATCCAGCCTGGGAGATATGGCTTATGCCGCCTGGCAGGCCGGGGTCCAGACCCTTGGCTTCTCGGGCCACAGCCACACCCCCTGCGACCTGGAATACTGCATGAGCCCCGGACGGACTGCCCAGTATAAGGCGGAGATCGCCCGGCTGAAAAAGCAGTATGCCGGGAAGATGGACATTCTCTGCGGCCTGGAATGGGACGAATTTTCCGATACCGAACCCAGCTGGTATGACTACTGGATCGGAAGCGTCCATTATATCCAGGGACCCAAGACCGGCAAGTACTACGAAATCGACTGGCGCCCCCAGGACCTGCTGGAATGCCTGCAGGAGGAGTTTGAGGGCAACGGTCTGGCCATGGCAAAGCATTACTTTGACCATGTGGCCCAGGTGGCTGCCAAGCACCCCACCATTCTGGGACACTTTGACCTGATCAAAAAGCTGAACTGCACCGGCAGCTTCTTCAATGAGGAGAGCGCCGAGTACAAGGAAGCCGCTCTGGATGCCCTGCGCCGTGCCTTTGAGGGCTGCAAGGTGCTGGAAATCAACACCGGCGGCGCTTACCGGGGCTACCGGAATGACTTCTATCCCGCCCTCTTCCTGCTGGAAGAGTGGAAGAAGCTGGGCGGTCAGGTGATCATCACCGGAGATGCCCATGACACCAAGTCCATTCTCTGGGGCTTTGAGGAAGCCGCAGCCTACGCAAAACAGGCAGGCTTTACCCACAGCGTTATCCTCACCGCCAAGGGCTTTGAGGAAGCAGAGCTGTAATCTGATGCAAGAAAAGGACCGTCTTTTGGAAGACGGTCCTTTTTATTGGCGCCTTTAGGCATGAAAAAACCCCTGGTTCTACCAGGGGTGGATAAAAGACCTTGGTAAATAAAAAC
>CALXGR010000043.1 GCA_944387885.1 uncultured Clostridia bacterium | reverse complement strand
CCGGCTGGAACGGTACCGGCAAGCGTATCTCCATCAAGGATACCCGTGGCATCATCGACGCCATTCTGGATGGCTCCATCCTGAAGGCTGAGACCAAGACCATCCCCTACTTCAACCTGGCCGTTCCCACCGAGCTGCCCGGCGTAGACACCAACATTCTGGATCCCCGGAACACCTATGCCAACCCCGAAGAGTGGGATACCAAGGCTAAGGATCTGGCCGCCCGCTTCCAGAAGAACTTCGTCAAGTACACTGGCAACGAGGCAGGCAAGGCCCTGGTTGCTGCCGGCCCCAAGGCTGAGTAATCTGGCCTGAACACAAAGCCAATAGAAATCCCCCTCAGCAGTATGCTGAGGGGGATTTTTTGCGTAAATAAAAGGAAGGCCACCTGAAAATTCAGACGGCCTTCTATCTGAGAAGGGATGACTTGTGTGGGGAGGATCATCCCGTCGCAGCAGACTTGAGCCTCCCGGAACGGCTGGCTGCAGGGGAGGAAGAGGAAGGCTTTTTTCAAAAAATATGGCAAAATATCCAAGGCGGATAATAAGTATCTGTTTAATACAATATTATGATTTATTTTGGGATAAAATCAACAGATTAAGACATAATATTAAGCAAAACGGAAACCTTCAGTCAGCAATATCGGGGAACCGCCATGGGCAAGAATGCGTTTATTATTAAAGGAAATCTGTGTGGGGAAAGGGTGCGCCTGGGACGAGCCCTTCAGAAGCCTCCCCTGACCCAGGAGGCTCTGGCCTGCAAGATCCAGCTTATGGGGGTGGAGGACATGACCAAGCTGATCATATCCCGCATTGAGAAAAACCAGCGCCATGTCTGTGATGCAGAGCTGCGGATTTTGGCGAAGGCCTTGAATGTATCCATGGAATGGCTGGTGGGGGATGCGGAGGAAACCGATTACAGGATTCAGAAAACGAGGTAGCAGCCGGTGAGTATGGAAATCTGATTTTCCATACCGGAACACACTCCGCTTTCCACAAAAAAGAAGATATTATCCGAAAGAGCGCTTTTCCCTTCCGAAGGGAGAGGCGCTCTTTTTTGTCCGATTTTCACCGGAACCCTTCTTTCTACTCCGGCATAGGTTGGGAAAGGGGGTGATTCCATTGAAAGGGAAATTTGCGGCAACCATGATTTTTGCCGGCGTCTGGCTGGGGCTTTCCATCTGGTTCGCCATAGGCTGGGCCCGGGAGGCTTCCTGTTACCTGCCGGCGGCTTATGTATGGTGGGCCATCATCGGCCTGGCTCTTCTGCCAGGATTTATGATGAGCGGAATGTTCTTCTCCAACCTGCTGCACTGGAAATGCAGGACCTATCCCCACACGGGGCAGGATACCACCGTCATTCTCTGCGCCCACAACGAGGAGGGGACCGTGGCCCGGACCATCCAGGGGATTCTGGACCAGGACTACCTGGGAAAAATCCGGGTGCTGGTGGTGGATAACGCCTCCACCGACCGGACCCGCAGCGAAATTTTCCGGGTCAAGGACCTGGCAGGGGAGAACCGGCAGGTGGAGTACCTGTACTGCGCCCAAAAGGGAAAGGCCCATGCTCTGAATACCGGGCTGGCCCAGGTGGAGACCGCTTACTTTATTACGGTGGATGCGGACACCTACCTGGAAAAGAATGCGGTCCAGCGGATCATGGACCATATCAATGCCCGGCAAAGCGCCTGTGTGGCGGGGAATCTTTTTGTGGACCGTCCCACCCGGACCCTCTGCGCCAAAATGCAGATTTACGATTACCTTATGAGTATCGCCGCCATCAAGCGGTTCCAGGGCAGTTACCGATCCACTCTGGTGGCCCAGGGAGCATTCAGCGCCTACTCCACCCAGGCGGTGCGCCAGGCGGGAGGCTGGCAGGACCGGATGGGGGAGGATATCGTCCTTACCTATCAGCTTCTGGAAAAGGGGCTGCCCTCCACCTACGAGCCTCGGGCGGTGGGGTATACCACTGTGCCCCAGACCTGGAACGGTCTGTATAACCAGCGGAAGCGCTGGGCCATCGGGATGCTGGAGGGGCTCTCCCAGGTAAAACCCTGGCAGCAGGGAAGCTTCTTTGCCTGCCACTTCACCTGCCTCAATGTGGGAGTGATTTACCTGGATTTGGCCTTTCTTCTTGGCTTTATCCCGGGGCTGGTCCTGGCCTGCATGGGCTGCTTCTGCCTGGTAGGAGCCCTGACCATCTTCACAGTGGCGGTGGGAGCTTTGCTTTCCGCCGCCGTTTACCTCTACCAGAAAAAGCTGGGGATTCCCTTCCACAACAGCCTGCCGGGATTCATCGCCTTTCTGCTGGTGTTCCAGGGCCTTCAGAGCACAGCGGCCCTTCACGGGTATATGATCCATCTCTTCCGCAGGAAGGGGGAGTGGAAATGAAAAGGAAAAATATCTGCTTTGCTCTCTTTGTGCTGGGGCTCATCGCCACCGTGACTGCCCTGCTGCTCTGGGGCGTGTACAGCCGGCTTTCCCGGCCCCCCATCACCCAGACCTTGGACCCGGACCGGCCTATGGTGGCCCTTACTTTTGATGACGGCCCCAGTCCCCGGTATACGCCCCAGATTCTGGATATCCTCTACCAGACCCAGACCCCGGCCACCTTTTTCCTGGTGGGGGAGCGGATGGAGGGAGGGCGGCTTCTCATCCGGGAGATGAAGGCGGTGGGGCATCAGGTGGAGTGCCATACCTATTCCCACCAAAATCTCTCCGCCCTCACCGGGGAGGAGATTCGTCAGGAGGTGGCCCTGGCCCAGGAGGAGGTGGAAAAAATCCTTCCCGGCCATAAGTTCCGGTATCTCCGCCCGCCCTACGGCAGCTATACCCAGAAGGTGGAGCAGGAGGCGGGGATCACTCTGGCCATGTGGACGGTGGACAGCCGGGACAGCGAGCCGGGTCAGGAGGATAAAATCTACTCCAATGTGGTGGACCATATCAAGGACGGGGATGTGGTGGTCCTCCACGACTGCCCCGAAACGGCCAAGGTATTGGAATCCATCATCCTGACCCTGAAGGAAAAGGGGTATCAGCTGGTCACCCTGGACCAGCTGGCGGCCCGGCTGACCCAGGAGGAGAAGGAGGCCCTGATCATTCCCTCCACCTGGAAAGGAAAATCATAACAAAAAGGTCCCGGAGGGATTTCCCTCCGGGACAAAATGGAGTGAGCAATGTCTCAGTCCTGAACCGGACTCAGACCGGACATACCTTTATTGCGATGCCTTCTGCGGAGGAATACCACCAGGAGACCCCCCAGGGTGACCAGGGAAACTCCTTCGCATACCCGCCAAAGTACAGGTACCTGATAATTCAGGTCCACCATGCCGGAGTAGCCGGCGGGAATGGTGATTCGGACCCGATTGTTCTCTCCGATGGAGACGGCGGTCTCCTGCCCGTCCTCCAACCAGGCGTGGTAGTTGGGGTAGGCGGTAATGGGCACATCCAGGTAAGAGTCAGCTTCAGAAGTGTTTTCACACCATACCTGGGAATGAAGACCCTCCCGGGTGTAGTTCTCTGCGGTGACACCTTCTCCGGTGATCAGTCTCCGGGACCTTAAGTCTGCCTTGTCGGTGCCTTCAAGGAGATATTCTCCGCTCATGACGTGGTAAGTCTCCACGGCTGCGGGACTGAATATCTGGGTCTCTTCCATATCGGTATAAGCTTTGGTAATGAGACTTCCCGCAGTCAGAACAGACAGGCCCAGGGTGACACAAATGAAAATGCTGCTCCAGTGAGACAGACCCTGCCGTTCCATCTGGCCTGCCAGAAAGACGGCCCCAAAGACCAGGAAACACCCTGCTATGCCGAGATACCGCATGGGAAACTGAATCATCATGGCCAGCTCGCACAGGACAGGGCTGATGCTTTCCAGGTTGTTCCAGGGGATAAGGGTGGTGGAGAGAAGAAGGGCGGCGGCTCCCCAGAGGAAGAAGGTGGAGACGGAACCAGACCCCGGCTCTTTCTTCTCGGACCCGCTCTGGCGGATCCGCCAGAACAGCCAGATGACCAGGGCAACTGCAAGGGCAGGCCCTATCATCATGGGAAGTTCCTGCTGAGTCCCACGGCCGTAGCTGCCTCCCAGAACATCAGGGAAGACAGCAAAAATCTGCATGGGGTAAGGCGCATTGCTTTCGGCATTGGCGCCGACCAGATTCAGCTTGGTGGAGAGAAGGGACTGGACAAAGGGAATAAGATACCAGGCATTGAGAAGAAGGGTGAGAAGAGCGGCTTTGGCTAGAGCTATGAATCGCTGAAGTTGGATGGTCTTTTTTATATGTACCAAAACGCCGGCTACAATGAAAAGGGCGACGATTTCACAGCTCAGAGAATGGGACTGCAGGATCCCCGTCAGGCCAAGGGTGATGGGAAGGTAGCCGCCCAGTGGGATTTTTTCCCGGTCCGGAGCGGTGTAGATACGGTAAAATCCGTAAAGAATCAGGGGGAAGAAGGCCATGGCCGTATATTCTCCCACCGCAGCCCGAAGGATCACGTTGATGATGCGGTAGGCGGACAGGGTGTAGAGTGCTGCTCCGAAGAGAGACTTTTTCCAGTCGCCTGTCATTTTACTGAAACACCAGTATGCAATGATGCAGGTGGCCAGAGTGACGGCAACGGCATACATCTGATAAGCCATTTGAACCGGGACCCCAATGAGAAGCAGAAGCGCAGGGAAAAGCAGGAACAGTTCCCCGTAGAAGAGAGGAGCGGCATAGCCGTATCCATTAAGCATCTCTGCCTGGATGCGCTGGGGAATCTGTCCCTGCCGCAGAGACTGGGAAAGGTTGATAATGCGGTAGAGATGAAACCTCAGATCATGGCCCTGGAGCAGAAAATCTGCAAAGAAAACAATGCTTCCGAAAAGGGTGATCAGGAGAATCCCCAGGATTACATATTTTTGGCTTTTCTTCAGCTTCAGGATGGGGTTGTCCGCAAAAATCAGGTAAAGCAAATCGATGGCTGCGAATATTCCCAGAAAACCCAGAGCCCGGGCGCCTCGGTAGGCCATGCTTTCCTGGATCTGAATTCGTTGTATAGTCAGGGTACCATAACCGTACTGGTAGATCTTCAAAGTGAGATCGTCGCTTTGTCCTCCCAACCGAATGGTGAACAGCTCGGTGGTATCGGTGTCTCTGTCCCGAAGATAAAGGCGTTTGCCCAGAATTCCGTTGGGATTGGACTGAGCTTCCAGGGAAAGCCAGCCTGCATAACAGTATTCGTCCTCGGTGGAGCCTTCCGGAGTGGCAACGGAAAGATAGTATACCTGAATGTCGTAAGACCCGGGGGAAAGGGAGATCTCTTTCTCCAGCATGGGGGCCTCGTCTACGGGAAGTTCAACAAAGGTGGTGGCCGAGCCATCCTCTCCCCAGGTGACCGGGAAGTTTTCGGTAGATTGCATATCCGTTCCCAAAATAGTCATGGTAGTCCGGGGGTGAAAACAGAGGGAGGAAACCCAGAGCAGAACCAGCAATTCCAGGACAAGAATGAAAATCAGAAGAGGTTTTTTTCTTAGGAAGGAAACAGTCGATCTGAGACAATCCATTTGGAAATCCCCTTTCAGCGGCTTAATCTGAAAATAAGGTGGGTGCCCCGGAAAGAACACAGGTCACGCCACCTTATTTCAGTTTCTTTTAACTTTGATATAAAGGAAAAATGGTACCGGGCTGCGGGAGCTTTATCTCACGGCAGCAGGCCGGGAGACAAGATCAATACAGCTTTGCGCCGGCAGGGATACGGTCATCCACCATGAGCAGGTTGAGGCCCTCGTGGCCGTCCTCCTGGTGAACGGCGGAAATGAGCATCCCCTCGGAATCAATCCCCATCATCTTCCGGGGAGGCAGGTTCACAATGGCAATGGCGGTCTTGCCTACCAGTTCTTCCGGCTCGTAGTACTCGTGGATGCCGCTGAGGATGGTGCGGCGGCGGTCGGTGCCGTCGTTGAGGGTGAACTTCAGGAGCTTCTTGCTCTTGGGCACAGCCTCGCAGGCCTCGATCTTTACGGCACGGTAGTCGGACTTGGCGAAGGTCTCAAAGTCCACCATCTCCTCAAAGAGAGGCTCAATGACCACATTGGAGAAATCCACCTTTTCCACCGGCTTTTGCACGGGGGCGGCGGGAGCTTCCTCCTTGGCGGGGGTCTCCTTCTTGTCGGTGGGCTTCATGGTGGGGAAGAGCAGCACGTCCCGGATGGAGGCAGAGTCGGTGAGAAGCATGACCAGACGGTCCACACCGAAGCCCAGGCCGCCGGTGGGGGCCATGCCGTACTCCAGAGCGGTCACATAGTCGTAGTCCACCTGAGCCTTGCTGGAGGGGTCCAGGGCCTTCCGCTCGGCCACCTGACGCTCAAACCGACCCTTCTGGTCGATGGGGTCGTTCAGCTCGCTGAAGGCGTTGCCGAACTCGGTGGCGTTGATGAAGTACTCAAACCGCTCGGTGAAGGCGGGGTCCCCGGGCTTCCGCTTGGCCAGGGGGCTGATCTCCACGGGGTAGTCGTAGATGAAGGTGGGCTGGATCAGGTTCTCCTCCACGAAGGCATCAAAGAACTGGGCCAGAATGGAGCCCTTGGTGGGCACTTCGGGCAGCTCTACATGGTGCTCCTTGGCGGCGTTGATGGCGTCCTGGTCGGTCTCCCAGTCGTTGAAGTCCACGCCGGAATACTTCTTGACGGCTTCCACCATGGTCAGCCGCTCCCAGTGGCCCAGGTCGATCTCCTTGCCCTGGTAGGGAATGACCAGACTGCCGCATACCTTCTGGGCAACGGTCTTCATCATCTCTTCCACCAGGTCCATCATGCCGTGGAAGTCGGTGTAAGCCTGGTACAGCTCAATGGAGGTGAACTCGGGGTTGTGCTTGGGGTCCATACCCTCGTTCCGGAAGATACGGCCAACCTCATATACCCGGTCCATGCCGCCTACGATGAGCCGCTTCAGGTAAAGCTCGGTCTCAATACGCAGGACCATGTCCATGTCCAGGGTGTTGTGGTGGGTGGTGAAGGGACGGGCGGAAGCGCCGATTTCAAAGGGGGTCAGGATGGGGGTGTCTACCTCCAGGAATCCCTTTCCGTCCAGGTAGGAGCGCAGTTCCCGCAGGATCAGGCTCCGCTTGATGAAGGTGTCCTTCACCTCGGGGTTCATGATCAGGTCCACATACCGCTGACGGTACCGGGTCTCCCGGTCGGTCAGACCGTGGAACTTCTCGGGCAGGGGCAGCAGGCTCTTGGCCAGAAGGGTCAGCTGGTCGATGCGAACGCTCAGCTCGCCCATCTTGGTCCGGAATACTTCGCCCTGTACACCGATGATGTCGCCGATGTCCAGTTTCTTGAAGGCGGCGTAGGCTTCATCGCCCAGCAGGTCCCGCTTGACGAAGATCTGGATGTCGCCCTTGTTGTCCCGCAGGTGGGCAAAGCTGGCCTTGCCCATCACCCGCTTGCTCATGATACGGCCGGCCAGCCGGACGATCTTGCCGGTCTCAGCCTCGGCGGGCAGGTCGGCAAACTCCTCCTTGATGTCGGCGGAGTAGGCGTTCTGGTCGAACTTGGTAATGGTAAAGGGGTCTGCGCCGGCAGCTTTCAGGTCGGCCAGCTTCTGGCGGCGGACAGCTACCAGCTGGTTGTAGTCCTGAGCGGGGGCCTGGGCATTGGTACGGTTTTCTTCCATGAGGTACGCTCCTCTCTATTCTGATTGGGCCTTTGGCCCATAATACTCCATGATAGGTTAAGTATAACATAAAAGGGAGGCGCTATGCACCCCCCCCTTCTCAAGAAAATTCGCTCTTTTTCCCGACGATCACAGGGAAGAACGGCGAATTTCCACCACCTCAAAGGTAATGGTGCCGCCGCCCGGCAGGGTGACCTCCACGCTGTCGCCTACACGGTGGCCCAGCAGAGCCTTGCCGATGGGGCTTTCATCGCTGATCTTGCCCTTGTTCACGTCGGCCTCGGTGCTGCCGGTGATATCATATTCCTCGGTGTCGCAGCCGGGCTCCCGGATCACCACATGCATGCCTACGGCAACAGTGTCCAGATTCAGCTCGCTGTCGTCAATGACCCGGGCGCTTTTGACCATGGCTTCCAGATCGGCGATCCGGGCCTCCACAAAAGCCTGCTCCTCTTTGGCGGCGTCGTACTCGGCGTTCTCGCTCAGGTCCCCGTAGCCACGGGCCACCTTGATTTTATCGGCTACCTCTTTCCGCTTCACGGACTTGAGGTTATCCAGTTCATCCTGCAGATCCTGCAAACCCTTCCGGGTAACTACGATTTCTTTAGCCATGATGGAAAAATCTCCTTAATCACATGATAGTTCCCCTGGGGGGAGCCTAATAACCTGTATATTATACAAGTTAAAAAGGGGTTTGTCAATAAAAAACAGCCGGGATCCCGGCCCCGGAAGGGGGAAGGATCCCGGCTGTCTGCCGCATTTTATTCCTCAGTATCCAGATTGCCCAGGCTCTTGGATTCCTGGATGACCTTTTCCTCCAGATTGGAGGGAAGCTGCTCGTACCGTACGAACTGGCAGGTGTACCAGCCACGGCCCTGAGTCAGCTGCCGCATGAAGGTGTTGAAGGTCTGCATCTCGGCCATGGGAACCTCAGCCTCGACCACCTGCAGGCCGTCCTCGTCCGGGTTCATCCCCAGCACACGGCCCCGGCGCTTGGTCACATCGCCCATGATATCGCCGGTGTTCTCGGTGGGAACATGGGCCTGGAGGGTGCCCACAGGCTCCAGAATAACGGGGCTTGCCTCAGGCAGGGCTGCCTTGTAAGCCAGCTTGGCGGCCATGATAAAGGCCATTTCGGAGCTGTCCACCGGGTGATAGCTGCCGTCCAGCAGGGTGGCTTTCAGGCCCACCACGGGATATCCGGCCAGAACGCCGTGCTCGGAAGCCTGACGCAGACCCTTTTCTACAGCGGGGAAGAAGTTCTTGGGCACGCTGCCGCCGAACACCTTCTCCTCAAATACCAGCTCGTCGCTGTCGCAGGGCTCGAACTCGATCCACACATCACCGAACTGGCCGTGGCCGCCGGTCTGCTTCTTGTGCCGGCCCTGGGCCTTGCACTTCTTCCGGATGGATTCACGGTAAGCAACTCTGGGAGCTTCCAGAGCCAGGTCCACGCCGAATTTCTGTTTCAGCTTGGCCAGAACCACATCCAGGTGCTGCTCGCCCAGGCCGGAGAGGACCTGCTGCACAGGCTCTTTGTCTACCCGGTAGCCGATGGTGGGGTCTTCCTCCATCAGGCGGGCCAGGGCGCCGCCGATCTTGCTCTCGTCCCCCTTCTTAAGGAGACGGATGGCCATCTGGTAGCTGGGCTGGGGGAACTGGGGAGCTGCAACCGGCTCCACCCCGGCCACGCCCAGGGTATCCCCGGTGCGGGAAACGGTGAGCTTGGCAATGGCGCCAATGTCACCGGCGGTGATCTGCTCTACTTCGGTCTGCTTCTTGCCGCAGAGAGCCATCAGCTTGCCCAGCTTCTCGGTGTCGCCGGTGCGGGCGTTGATGAGGGAGGCACCGGGAGTAAGGGCGCCGCCCAGAACCTTTACATAACTCAGCTTGCCCACAAAGGGGTCAGCCAAGGTCTTGAAAACATATGCCTTGACGGGGGCATTCTCGTCGCAGCCTGCCTGAGCGGCGCTGGGGAGAAGCACCTTCATGTTATAAAGAAGCATATCCAGGGCCTGGCCGTTGACGGCGCTGCCGCAGAATACGGGGGTGATGGCTCCGGCGTTCACGCCCTTCCGCATGCCTTCCACGATCTCCTCGGTGGTGAAGGCTTCACCGCCGAAGAATTTCTCCATCAGCTCGTCATCGGTCTCGGCGATGGCCTCGCTCATGGCTTCGATCAGACCGGCAAAACGGTGGCCGATGTCGGGAACTTCCACCTGGACGGGTTTCCCGCTCTCGTATTTGAAAGCCTTCTGGCTGAACAGGTTAATGTAAACGGTGGTGCCGTCATCCAGCTTGGCGGGGACCACACAGGGGCAGACGGAGGTGCCGAACCGGATCTTCATGTCCTCCAGGATCTTGAAGAAGTTGGCATTTTCCAGGTCCATCTTGGTCACAAAGACCACGGCGGCCTTGTTCTGCTTCTTGGCCAGGGTGTAGGCTTTCTCTGCGCCTACGGTAACGCCGCTGCGGCCGGATACACAGATAAGAACGCTCTCAGCAGCGCCGATGCCCTCGTACATGCCGGCCTCAAAGTCAAACAGACCGGGCACGTCAATGAGGTTCAGCTTGGTGTCCTGGTACTCCACCGGGACCACGGCGGCATTCAGGCTGACCTTCCGCTTGATCTCCTCCGGGTCAAAGTCGCTGGCAGAGGTGCCGTCAGTAACATTTCCCATCCGTTCGGTGGCGCCGGTATGGTAGAGCAGCCCGTCAACCAGAGTGGTCTTGCCGCAGCCGGAGTGACCGGCCACCAGAATATTGCGAATGTCTTTGCTTGAATAGCTCATGTTGCCTAAACCTCTTTTCTAGTTTCCCCCCGGAAAAAAGGTTCCAGGGCGACAAAGTATACAAACACTTTAACACATTTGGCAAAAATTTCAAATAGATTGCCCATAAAAAACCAGTTTGAGGCTTCTAAAATTTTCAGGTTCTATTTGTACATTTTGCCAGCAATGGGGAAAGATGGGGAAGAAGAAAAAAATTTTTTGATTTTTTTCAAAAGAACTATTGACAACCCCATAGACTCCTGCTATAATCGTTTTTGCTGTGAGAGCAACACCACCTGATAAACGGGTGTTGATATACGGTGCGCAAGCACCCCATTGTGGCCCGTTGGTCAAGCGGTCAAGACGGCGGCCTCTCACGCCGCAAACGGGAGTTCGATTCTCCCACGGGTCACC
>CALXGR010000042.1 GCA_944387885.1 uncultured Clostridia bacterium | reverse complement strand
CTGAAATCCATTAAGTTCAGACTGCCTATCATAGAGGAAGATATGAATATCAGTTTGGACAATGAACAGCAAGTTGAAGCGGTCTGTCTTCTGGAGCGGCGGTGAAAAGCCGACAGCCTTTCTCTTGACATTCCTTCCGGGAATTGCTATCCTTAAACCAGAAGCCGGGGGTTATCCCGGTTCTTCATTTTGAAATCGAGGCGTATCATGTTCAGTTTTCTGAAAAAACAATCCCCCGCCCGAATCATTGCCAGCGGCTTTGCCCTGGTGATTCTGCTGGGGTCCATTCTTCTCTGTCTTCCCTGCAGCGTCAAGGAGGGGGCAACCATCCGGTATATCGACGCCCTCTACACCTCCACCAGTGCCGTCTGTGTCACCGGGCTCATTGCGGTGGATGCAGGGGACACCTTTACCCCCCTGGGTCAGTTTTTCCTGGCCAGTCTCATCCAGATCGGAGGGCTGGGGGTCACTTCCATTGGTGCCGGGGTCATCCTTCTTATGGGCAAGCGGGTGAACCTGAAGGGCCGGAACCTGATCCGGGAATCCATGAACCTGGATTCCGGCCGGGGCACGGTCCGGTTTTTGAAAAGTGTATTTCTCACCACCATGGCCTTTGAGCTGACCGGAGCCCTCTTGAGCTTCCTGGTCTTTATCCGGGACTACCCGCCCCTGCGGGCTTTGGGCATCAGTTTATTCCACTCAGTAGCCGCCTTCAACAATTCCGGCTTTGACATTCTGGGAAACTACCAGAACCTTATCCCCTACCGGGACAGCGTTCTGCTCAACCTGGTCACCTGTGGCCTTATCTTCTTCGGAGGCATCGGCTTCCTGGTCATCCGGGAAGTGATCCAGAAGCGGTTCCGGTGGAAGGCCCTTTCCATGCACGCCCGGGTGGTCCTGTCGGTGAGCGGCGTTCTCATTCTGGTGGGCACCCTCCTTCTCAAGCTCACCGAGGATATCTCCTGGCTGGGCGCCTTTTTCCACAGTGTTTCCGCCCGTACTGCCGGATTTTCCACCTACGCCCTGGGGGATTTCTCCAATGCCGGGCTTCTGGTACTCATCGTCCTCATGTTCATCGGCGCTTCCCCGGGGTCTACCGGCGGCGGTATCAAGACCGGCACCTTCTTTGCCCTGCTCCAGGGGGTGAAATCCGCAGCCACCAACCACTCGGAAAAGGCCTTCCGGTATGCCCTGCCCCCGGATTCCTTCCGGAAGGCGGCGGTCATCACCCTGCTGGCCCTCAGCGTGGTGGTGAGCGGCACCTATATTATGGCGGTGATGGAGCCGCAGCTGGACCTGATGGACATTCTGTTTGAGGTGACCAGCGCCTTTGGCACCGTGGGCCTGTCCACCGGTATCACCACCACCCTTTCCGACGGCAGCAAGCTGCTGTCCATTCTCATTATGTATATCGGGCGGCTGGGGCCCTTGACCGTGGCCTCCCTTTGGTACTTTACCCGCGGGGAGCGTATCAGCTACCCTGAGGGAAACATTGCCATCGGCTGACCGGGAGGAAAAATACTATGTTCAACAAAAAGAAAACCGACAAAAACACTTACGGCATTGTGGGTCTGGGCCGATTCGGCACCGCCCTGGCCCTGGAGCTGGCTGCTGCCGGCGCCGAGATCATTGTACTGGACCGGGACGAAGAGAAGGTGCGGGAACTGCGGGATTACACTGAGAACGCCTTTGTGGTGAAGAGTCTGGACAAAAAGACCCTGGCCGAGACCGGCATCCAGAACTGCGATGTGGGCGTGGTCTGCATCAGCGAGCATATGGATTCCTCCATCCTCACCACCCTGAATCTGGTAAGCCTGGGTGTGCCCACGGTGGTGTCCAAAGCTTCCAGCCCGGAGCACGGGGAAATTCTGGAAAAGCTGGGGGCCGAGGTGGTCTACCCTGAGCGGGATATGGCCATCCGGCTGGCCCACCGGCTGGAGGTCTCCAAAATGCTGGACTACATCCAGCTCAGCGAGAAGCTGAACATTTCCAAGCTGATGGTCCCCGAAAAGATGGTGGGCCAGACCGTTCTGCAGGTGGACCTGCGGAAGAATTTCGGGGTGAACATTATCGCCGTGGAAAACGGCAAAAATCTGTTGGAGACTGTGGTCCCTGATTATACCTTCCGTGCCGGGGATATTCTGTTCCTGTCCGGCAGCCGGACCAGCCTGAACCATTTGGCCGATTGGGCCCGGTGACCTGCCGGCCCTGTAAATAAAAGGAGGTGCTGTCCATGAAACGGTTGTTTGCTCTGGCAGACGAATACCTGGACCAGTCCGACTGGAAGGTGCTGGCCGCCCTGAAATTCTGTCTGCTTTCCCTGGGGGTCCTCATTGGTCTTTACGCTCCCCGGCGGTATCGCCGGAGCCTTACCCTGACCTGCGTTCCCCTTTTCCTGCTTACCTACCTGCCCCTTATGGACAAGCTGTTCCGCATCTGGCGGGAGCAGAACCCTCCGGTTCAGCCTTCCCAGGAGGAGGCTGACAGCCTGTAATCTTTCTTAAAAAAAGCCTTGGGACGGTGTCCGTCCCAAGGCTTTTTGTTCATTCTTCCACCCTGAAAGATTTTCCCGGAAAAACCTTTCAGTTTTTGAACCGTAACCATTTTTTCCCTTCGTCTTTGTACCCTTTTTCCATTGTCTTCCATCCCTTTTTCCCATACACTTGATATGTAATTATTATGTTAAAATGCGGGAAAGGATGATTTCAATGCCGTTTGGCGTTCTGGTAAACTGCGGGTGTGTTCTCTGCGGCGGTCTTTTGGGGACCGCTCTCAAGCAGGTGATTCCCCAAAAGCTGAATCACTATCTGCCTATGGCTTTCGGCTGCTGTTCCATTGCCATTGGAATCAACTCCATCATCAAAGCCAATGCCATGACCGCCGTGGTTCTTGCCATTCTGACCGGTTTCACCCTGGGGCAGCTTATGGGCCTGGAGGAAAAGAGCGCCCGTTTTTTCGGCTGGCTGGTCCGGGCACTCCATCTGGGCGGAAAAGACATTGACATGGAATTCTATATTACGGCGGTTGCTCTTTTCTGCTGCAGCGGTTTCGGCTGGTACAGCACCCTGACCGAAGGAATCACGGGAGACCCTTCCCTGCTTCTCTCCAAGTCGGTGCTGGACTTTTTCACTGCTGTGGTCTTTGCCGCCTCCCTGGGGCTTTCCATCTGCGCCATCCCGCTGCCCCAGGTGGTCATCCTGTTGGGGGTGTTCGGAGCCGGGCGGGTACTGGCTCCCTTGCTGACCCCCGCCATGTTTGCAGACCTGTCCGCCTGCGGGGGGATCCTGACTATGGCCGCCGGGCTTCGGGTTTCCAAAATCAAGGTCATTCCCCTTGTGGACATGATGCCGGCCCTGATTCTGGTCATGCCCTGCAGTGCCCTCTGGACCGCAATCATGGGTTGACCCTTTAAAATCAAAAAAGCCGTCCGGAAGGAAAATCCCTCCGGGCGGCTTTTTGTGTTTATTTTACCGTCCGTCTCCCCAGAAGAAGAGGGCAACGGTGCCGGGGCCGCTGTGGGCTCCGATTACCGGGCCGATGGTGCCCAGGTAAACTTCCTTGGCTCCGGCCTGGCGAATCTGCTGTTCCAGGTACTTGGCGTCTTCCAGGCAGTCTCCGTGGCTGATAAAGACCACATTGTTCTCCTTGTCCAGACCATGCTCCCGGTAATGGCGGGCCAGACTGTCCAGGCTGGTCTTCCGGCCCCGGACCTTTTCCATGTTGATCAGGTGTCCCTCCTGGTCCACATGGAGCACAGGCTTGATGCCCAGCAGAGTCCCCGCAATGGCAGCACCGCCGGAAAGCCGGCCGCCCCGCTTGAGGAACATCAGGTCATCCACCGTAAACCAGGAGTTGAAGCTCTCCCAGTTCTTTTCCATATAATCTGCCACCTGGTCCAGGGAATCTCCCTTCTCCCGCATTTTGGCGGCGTACCAGACCATCAGGCCCTCCCCCATGCTGGCGTTGAGGGTGTTCACAAAACGGATGTTCCGCTGGGGGAACTCCTCTTTCAGGTCCTCCAGGGCCAGCTGGGCAGACTGCCAGGTACCGGACAGTCCGCTGGAAAAGACCAGATAGAGCAGGTCCTTTCCCTCGGACAGCACCGGACGGAAGGCATCCTTCATCCGCTCGCTGTTCACCTGGGCGGTGGTGGACTTGCCTCCGTTCCGCAGGCCGTCATAGAATTCCTTGGGGGAAAGCTGACGGTTGTCCGGGTAGTTGAGGTAATCCTTCCCGTCCAGGGTGAACTCCATGGGAATGACCTGGACCCCCAGCTGGTCCACCAGTTCCTGGGTCAGGTCGGCAGTGGATTCGGTAAAAATTTCGTAGTTGTACATACCTTGAAATCTCCTTTTTATTAAACCAACGGGCCCCAGATCATTCCAGGTTTCCCGTGAGGGTCATAACAGCGGCCAGAGCGGCCAGGGGTGCAGTCTCGCACCGGAGGATGCGGGGGCCCAGTCCCACCCGGGTGACCAGAGGGGCTATCTGCTCCACCTCCTGGGCGGAGAAACCGCCCTCCGCCCCGGTGATGAGGGCGATCCTTTTAAGTCCGGGATGCCGGGCCAATACCTGGGCCAGGCTTTCCCCGCCCCCCTCGTAGAAGAATAGGACCAGATCATAGTTTTCCTGTTCCAGCCGGGCACAGAGGGCGGAAAAATCCGGCAGAGCTGTTTCCACCTGGGGCAGAATCCCCCGGCCGCACTGTTTGGCGGCCTCCTGGGCTATCTTCTGGTACCGCTGCTGTTTCTGGTCCTCCTTTTTGGGAGTAGCCACACAGTACCGGCTGAAAAAGGGAACGAACCGGCTGGCGCCCAGTTCCACCCCGTGGCGGATCTCATCCTCCAGTTTTCCCTGTTTGGGATACCCTAAAAAGAGAGTGACCTCCACCCCGGGCTCGGCCACGGTGGGGTAACCTTCGCTGAGGGAGAGGGTCACATCCTCCCCCTCGATGGCGGTGACGGTGCCTATATATTCCACTGCGTTGGTGTCGCAGATGACCAGCTGGTCCCCCACCTTCCCCCGCATGACCCGGACAAAGTGGTGTCCGTCCTCAGGGGACAGCCAGGCTTGCCCATTCCTTACCTGGGTGGTAAAATAGCGATGTGGCATAAATGGTTTTTCCTTTCCCCGGCCTTAAGCCAGTTGGCAGACCAGGCAGACCCAGCCCTTCTTTTCCTTCACTTCCCGGATGGCCAGACCCTGGGCTTCCAGTGCGGAGATGACCTCCTCCTTCCGGGTGTCAATGATGCCGCTGGCCACAAACAGGGTCTCGGGCTTCATGAGGGCAGGCAGGGCCGGGGCCAGGGCGCAGATGGCAGCCGCCACAATGTTGGCAGTGATAATGTCATATTTTCCGCTGGCCTTATCGCTCAGGTCCCCTACCAGCACCTGGAATTCCTCCCCGATGCCGTTGGCGGCGGCGTTCTCCCCGGCGGTCCGGACACACATGGGGTCGATGTCCACCCCCTCGGCCCGGGCAGCCCCCAGCTTGAGGGCGGCAATGGCCAGGATTCCGCTGCCGGTGCCGATGTCCAGCATCCGCTCTCCGCCCTTGATGTTCTCATCCAGGACTTCCAGGCAAAGGCTGGTGGTCTCGTGGGTGCCGGTGCCGAAGGCCATGCCCGGGTCCATTTTCAGGACGATGCGGTCAGTCTCAAATTCCTCCCAGCTGGGAACCACTGCCAGCCGTTTGCCCACGGTGGTGGCGTGGTAATACTTTTTCCAGGCGTTCTGCCAGTCCTCCTGCTCTACCCCGGCAGTACCCAGGACATAGGAGATGCCCGCTTCCTCCAGCCGGTCATGAAGCAGTCCCAGCACCTGGCCGGGCTCCTCGTCGGGGGCCAGGTAAAGGTGCACGATGACCTGGTCCCGGGGCTTGTCCAGCAGTTCCTGCTCGATCAGGTCCACATGGGCAATTTCCTGGACCTGCTGTTCCAGGTCGCTGTAATCCTCCACATAAATGCCCCCGTTGGCGATCATGGTTGCGATGGCCTCGGCGGTGTCGGCGGCGGATTTGGGTACGGTGAGAGTGATATCAGTCCATTCCATGGAGTTTTCTCCTTACATTCAGATTCATTTATTTTTCTCCCAAAGGGAGTTTTCAGAAAGGCAGGTTTTTATGATCACGTTCCAGACCCTCTCTCCCCAGCAGGTTTCCGGGATCTATGCCCGGTACATGGAAAAGGATTTTCCCGTTCCTGAGCTGAAGCCTCTGTCCAGCATTCTCCGGATGATGGAGGACGGTATCTACCTTCCCCTTTCCATTCTGGAGGAGGGGGAGCCGGTGGGGTATGCCCTTTTGCTGGACCCGCCCGGCGGTGAATATCTTCTTTTGGATTACTTTGCCACCTTCCCCGAAAAGCGGGGCGGCGGCCTGGGCGGCAGGATTCTGGAAGCCATGGAGCTTTACCTGGCGCCCCGGGTGGTTCTGCTGGAAAGCGAATGGCCTCCCCTGGCCCCCGACCCGGTCATGGCCCAGCGGCGGCTCTCCTTCTATCTTCGGAGCGGCTGCCTGGAAGCCCCTGTCCAGAGCCGGGTATTCGGGGTGCGGTATTCCCTTCTGGCCCTCACTCAGGATTCCGGGCACCTGGAAAAGGTAGGCCCCGCCATGGAGGAATTCTACCGGCTCATGGTCCGGAATGACCAGGTCCGGGACAGAGAGGTCGCTTTCTTCCTTCCACAATCCTGATACTTTCCATACCGGCTGTTCCTGAAAAGGGACAGCCGGTTTAATTTTTCTCCTTAGGTTCCTTGGTCAGGTCCAGTCCCCGGAGGAAGGCCTTGATCTGGGGCACCCCCCCGGCGTGAAGGCCGATCTGCCGGATTCCCGCCCGGACACAGTTCTCCACCATGGCGGGCTCGCTCATGGCAAGGCCGGTAACGCTGACAGGCACCCGGCCTCCCACGTCCTCCAGAATCAGGTGGAAGAGCCGTTTCATCCCGTCGGTAAAGGGGTCGTAGTAGGTACCCATGGCCGGGTCATACCGGTCTGCACCGCAGACATACTGGACCAGGTCGTTGGTGCCGATGGTGACGAAATCCGCCCCCGCATCCACGATCTGACCACATTCCAGGGCGGCGTTGGGGACCTCCACCAGCACCCCCACCTGCATGTTTTCATTGAAAGCCACTTTCCGGCGGCGGAGCTTTTCCTTGGCGTGTTCCACCGCTTCCAGGCACCGCTTCCAGTCCTTTACGGAGGTGACCATGGGCATGAGCACCCGCAGGTCTCCCTTGGCGGCAGCCCGAAGCAGGGCGCAGAGCTGATTTTCAAAGACACCGGGACGGCCCAGCATCATCCGGACCCCCCGCATTCCCATGGCGGGATTCTCCTCCACCCGGCTGCCCGGGCTGAGGGTGGAAAGGCCCAAATCAAAGCACCGGATGGTGATGGGTTTTCCTTCCGCTGCTGCCAGGCAGCTGATGTAGAAATAATACTGCTGTTCCTCCTGAGGCAGGCTGCCCGCCTGGCAGAGGCTTTCGGTCCGAAGGATGGCCACCCCCTCCGCCCCCATTTCCAGGGCGGTCTCAATATCCTCGGGGCAGGTGCAGTTGGCCATCACCGCCACCGGGGTGCCGTCCGCTGTTTTTCCCGGCCAGAGCAGGGTGGGGTCCGGTTCCTGGCGGCTTTTATGTTCCTGCCGGCGGCGGTTCACTTCCCGCAGGGTATCCTGGTCCGGGTCCACTACCACCTGGTGGTTCTCCCCGTCCAGCACCACGGTGGTGCCGTCGGGATAATCCAGTATCCCGCTGCCCACCTGGGTCATGGTGGGAATCCCCATTCCCTCGGCAATGATGGCCGCATGGCTCCGGATGCTGCCCTTGGCGGCTATGAACCCCAGCACCATCCCCTGGCCGAAGCTGAGGATATCGCTGGGATAAAAACTCTCGGAGACCAGAATGGAGGGTTCGCTTAGGACCGCCTGTTTCCGGGGCCGCCCGTCCAGCACATCCACCACCCGGTGGCAGGCATCCAGCACGTCGGCGCTCCGAAGGCTGAAATACTCATCCTCCATGCAGCTGAGCTTGGCAGCGTAAATCTGCCCTGCCCGCTCCACGGCGGCAGCGGCTCCCGCCCCGGCGTTGATATAGTCGTCGATTTCCCGGAGCAGGCCCCCGTCCTCCAGAAGCATTCTCTGGAACATGAGGATATCCTGGTCTCCCCCGTCCGACCGGTCTTCCAGCTGGAGCAGTTCCTTTTTGGCCTGCTCCACCGCCTGAATCAGGGTGTTCTTCTCCTCCAGCGGGGACATGACCCGCCGGTACTGGGCATCCACAATACGGTCCAGATGGACAATGGGACCTACCACCAATCCGGAGTGTCCCGTGATTCCCCGCAGCACTTCCATTCCTTTCCCTCCTTTATTCCTGTAAGATCCATCCCAGGGCCTGGCAGACCACAGCCTGCCCCAGCCAGGCGGGACGGGAAAGTATCTGGGCGTTCTCTCCCAGGGTGATGGGGTCTTCCTCCCCGAACAGGAGCTTCCTGATTTTGGCAGCTCCCTCCCCGCTTTCTTCCAGCACCCGGCGGCCCAGCTGCCGGGGGGTATAGACGATGGTGGGGTCCAGGTCCAGTTCCCGGGCCTCCCGTTCCAGGGTGGGCAGGGCCAGCTTCTGGGAGAGATCCAGGCTCTGGCTCAGGGAAGCGGCCCCCTCCATCAGCCCGGCCAGGCCGCTGCCTGCCATCCTTTGGACGGCCTGGGAGGCGGCCACCCCCACAGCATCCCCCAGGTCAGCCCAGAATTCCGGGTCAGGGGTGAGGGCATACCACTCTCCCTCATACCGGCCAAAACTCCGCAGGCAGTCCAGCTGTCCCAGGGCAATATTCCGCTTGGCATTTTCCGGGGAGAAGGTGAGCAATCCCCCCAAAGACCACCGGCTCCCTATTACCTTGGTGGGAAGGCCGGTGTTGTTGATTCGGTTGATGCCGATTCCGTTCAAATCCACGCAGAGCAGCTCGGTGGCTCCCATCCGGGCGGCCAGGTGGAAGGGCATATTATCGGTGTATCCCCCGTCGATGTACTTGACCCCGTCGATTTCCCGGGGCCGGAAGGCGGGGAAACAGGCGGAGGAGGCCATCAGGTAATCCCCCAGCTTTCCCCGGGGAATCTCCTCCAGGGTCAGCTCGTGGGGTTTCAGCCCCCGCATTTCCACCGTGACCAGTCCGAATTTAATGGGAGAGTTCCGGGTCTCCTCCTCTTCCAGATACTGGTCGATCTGGTTCTGGAGGGGGGTCACATCCAATCCTCCCGACTGGATCAGTTCCAGCATGAAGGTCCGCCATTTATCCTTTTCCTGAGGTTCCGGGGGATAGACCGCCACCTCCTGAGGGGTGAGGGTGAGCCAGAGCTGTTCCAGCTCTTCCACCTTGCCGGCGGTGAGCATAGCCCCGTTCAGGCTGCCCACACTGGTGCCGGTAATGACTCCCGGCTTCCAGTCCAGCTGCTCCAGAGCCTTCCAGACCCCTACCTGGTAAGAGCCCCGGGCTCCGCCGCCTCCCAACACCAAGCCTTTCATGGCCAGCCCCCTTCCAAAAGGTTTTACACGGAGTTATTATATCACAGTTTCCCGCAAAAGAGAATGGATTTTGTCCCTCCCCTTGCGCCTTTCCCTGTTTTGGCGTACAATAGTGCAAAGCCTTTACTACAAAAAAGGAGTTGCAGAATATGAGCAAAAAACCGATTCTGGTGGTTCTGGCCGCCGGTATGGGCAGCCGGTACGGCGGCCTGAAGCAGATCGACCCTGTGGGACAGCAGGGGGAAGCCATTCTGGATTACAGTCTTTACGACGCCCGCCGGGCCGGATTCGACACGGTGGTGTTTATTATCAAGCATGAGATCGAGGCCGACTTCAAGGCCACCGTAGGCGCCCGGGCCGCCAAAAGCGGGATGGAGATCCGGTACGCCTTCCAGCAGCTGGAAAAGCTGCCTCAGGGGTACGCCGTGCCGGAAGGCCGGGTAAAGCCCTGGGGCACCGGCCACGCCATCCTCTGCGCCGGGGAGGCCATTGACGCTCCCTTTGCGGTCATCAATGCCGACGACTACTACGGCCCCGCCGCCTACAAGGAGGTTTACGATTACCTGTCCCAGGCCCAGGAAGGCCCGGACAGCTACTGCATGGTGGGCTTCCTGCTGAAAAACACGGTGAGCGAAAACGGCACCGTCAGCCGGGGGGTATGCACCCTCTCCGGGGAAGGCACCCTGGACACCCTGACTGAGCGGACCGCCATTGCCCCCTATGAGGGCGGCATCCATTACACCGAGGACGGGGGCGCCAGCTACACCGACCTTGCCCCCGACACCATTGTGAGCATGAACCTGTTCGGGTTCCCCGCCGATTTTGTAGCCCAGACCCGGGAAGGATTTGCCCCCTTCCTGGACACCGCCCTCAAGGAGAACCCCATGAAGGGTGAATACTTCCTGCCCAGCGTGGTCAACCGGCTGATGGCCGAAAACAAAGCCCGGGTGAAGGTGCTGACCAGCCCGGACAAATGGTACGGTGTCACCTACCAGGAAGATAAGCCGGTGGTCCAGGCCGCCATTGCCGCCATGACCGCCCAGGGGCTTTATCCCTCCCCCCTCTGGGGCTGAGATTCCCTTTAAAATGCAGACTGCCCTTCCCCCAATCGGGAAGGGCAGTTTTTTTATTCTTTTACCGGGATGTCCCGGGTGGCGATCAGATTCACCCCGGTTCCGGCAATGTTCTCCGCCACCACCTGGCCCAGGGCAATGGGCGGGGTGAGGGTGACCCCTTTCAGGGCCTCCATGGCGGGAAGCACCGACCCTTTGGGGATGGGGGCGGCGGTTTTCACCGGGACCATGGCCGGGTCTCCCCCGGGGACCGGCAGGGTGGTGGTAAGGGTACGGGTGGGGGCAGTGACCTCCATCTTCCCGTACTGGTGGCCCTTGGGACAGGTATGGCCCCGGACCACCGGGTCCTTTCCCTCCTCCAGGGTCACCTCCAAGGGGCAGCCCAGAGGGCAGCAGATGCAGGTAAGGGATACTTTTTTCATGGGGATACCTCCTCCAGGGAAAGA
>CALXGR010000041.1 GCA_944387885.1 uncultured Clostridia bacterium | reverse complement strand
AATTGAATGATTTGAAACCGAAAAGGAGGGAGTGCGGAGATTCCGCCCGCCAACCATGAAAAAGAAAAAAATTCTCGCCATAATTATTGGGTTGGTTGCACTGTCCGCGGTGGCGGTGGTGGCACTGCTGCCCAGGCCGTCCCAGACGACAACCCCTAAAGGAACTTTGGCCTTCCGCTCCCCCCAGGGAATCCTGATGACCGAAGAGGGAAGGCTCTATGTGGCGGACAGCGGTCTGCATACCATTCTGGAACTTTCAGAGGGGGAAGCTGACCGTGTAGCCGGCAGCGTTCTGTCCCAGATAGGCGGAATCATTCCCGGAGCGTACGGGGATGGGGCTGCTGCGGAGTCCCTCTTCAATCAGCCTTCTGCCATGGCAGAGTGGCTGGGGGGCATTGTGATCAGTGACACGGGCAACAATCGTCTCCGGCTTTTGAAGGATGGAGTGGTCCAGACCCTGGCAGGCACCGGGGTGCAGGGCTGCGAAAATGGGGATGCCAATAATGCTACTTTCTACAACCCCCAAGGACTGGCCGTGGGCGGGGATGGAGCGCTCTACCTGGCGGACAGCGGCAACGGCTGTATCCGGAAAATTACCACGGAGGGAATGGTGGAGACTGTTCTCTCGGGCCTGAATTCCCCTTATGGCATTTGCTGGGACGGAGACATTCTGTATATTGCAGATACAGGGGCAAACCAGATCCTCTCCTGGGACGGCCAGGAGCTGAAGGTGGCCGCAGGTCTTACGGGCGGAGAAAACCCGGAGGACAATGCAGGTTTTGCCGACGGACCGGCAGACCAGGCGGCATTCTCTTCTCCAACGGCGGTTCTCATGCAGGGCGATACCCTTTATGTGGCTGATACCGGAAACTCTGCGGTCCGGTGCATTGAAAAGGGAGAGGTAAAAACCCTGATTTCTTTCCAGGGAACGGGAGGAGAGCTCTGGCCTGCGGCTCCTACTGGACTGGCCTGGGCGGAAGGGGTGCTCTATGTGGCTGACCCCTTTGCCGGGATCGTATTTACCCTTCCGGCAGAATAATGTGACGGCTTCCGGACTTGCTCATTATATTGAAAGATGAAAAAAGGGACACCCCACAGGGGTGTCCCTTTTTCGTTAGTAAAAAGCAGGTCAGCAACCCCGGAACAAATTCCGGGCAGAGACTGACAAACAGATAAAATTGTCCTAATTTTACACAGGGAAAGAATCCTGTACAGTGCAACAGAAGAAAGATACTGTTACTATTTTAAACAGCGCCGAACTGTTTGAAGGAAAAAGTCCCATAGTGTACCGCTATAAAAGACTCAGGAACCTTGGGCTTGGCTTTGTAAATCCAGAAGCTGTTTGAAAATTTTCCCGGACATAAGGTCCCGGAGGGTCTCAATTACCGGGGCAGGGTCTCCGGCCATCCCGTTCTTGGCCCAACTGGAAATGGCTCCGGTCATCCCGAAAGCATAAAAGTTTGAAATGGTGCGGATTTGTTCCGGAGTCAGGATCTGGTCCCCTCGGGCATTTACCAGCAGGTCCCGAACCAGCCGGGCATGGAATTCCATGAGACACTCGGTAAAGCTGTTCTGCCCTTCCACCTGGAGGACCTTGATATAAAAAGTTTTATTTTCCTGCAGGTAGCGGCAGAGTGTCAGGAGCACATCTGCCCATTTTCCCACAAAGGGAGAGGAACCGATCAGAGGCATGATTTCAGAATAGAAAATCCAGCTGATCACATCATACTTATCCTGAAAATGGTAATAGAAAGTGTTTCGGCTGATATGACAGTGACTGGCAAGGTCGCCCACGGAAATCTTTTCAAAGTCCTTTTCAGTCAAAAGTTCCTTCATTCCCTGGGCTATCATGTACTTGGTGAATTCGGCGGTGGACATAAGCCCTGACCTCCTCTGTGGCAGAATGGCAGATACAGTTATGATATCATTTTTAAAAGAGCTTTACAATAAAACTCTTTGGAAAGCGAGGGAAATACCATGTTGGATATTTTATGCTTGGCCTTAGCCATTGCACTGGCATTTGGGGCGGGAAAACTGGCCTCCCTGGCAAAAATGCCGGCGGTGCTGGGGGTTCTGATTTCGGGCATGATACTGGGCCCCAACGCCCTGAACCTTCTGAACCAGGGAATTCTGGATGCCCCTGCCTACGAGACCCTGGTTTCCTTCCTGGAATGCTGCATGGGCCTGATGCTGGGCAGCGAGATGGTCTGGAAAAAAATGCGGTCCTATGGAAAACAGATCGTGGTGATCACTTTCGCACAGTCCCTGGTCACCTTCGCAGTGGTCAGCCTGGCCTTCTCGGTTATATTCCATTTTATGGGGATTCCTGTTTTCCTGGGACTGATTTTCGGCGGAATTGCCATGGCTACCGCTCCGGCTCCTGCACTTTCCATTATCTCGGAGTATAAGACCGACGGACCGGTCACTCGGACCCTGATCCCTCTGGCGGTAATAGACGATGTAATTGCCATCTGCACCTTCATCTCGGTAATGGGGGTGGTCCTCCACCATACCTCCAATGGCTCCATTCCGGGGTACCTGATTCTGCTCATTGTGGCCTTCCCCCTTCTCATCGGAACCCTGGTGGGATGGCCCCTGTCCCTGGTTCTGAAAAGAATCGCCTCCGGGAAAAAGCGTGCGGCGGTCTTGCTGGGGGGAATCGTTCTTACTGCCGGACTGACCATGTTTGCCAACACCTATCTCATGCCCTTCCCGGTGCTGAACTATATGATGAGCGGAATGGTCTACTCTGCGGTGCTGGCCAACCGCACAGAGGAAAAGGCTTTCCAGGAGACCATGAAATACTGCAATCCCATTGTGGGAGCCTGCTTTACGGTCATCATCCTGAATCTGGGCGCACCTCTGGATTATCACCTGATCCTGGGTGCCGGGGTCTTTACCGCCGTGTATATTATCACCCGTGCCGTGGGAAAGATGGGCGGGGCGGCCTTGGGCGCAGAACTGTCCCATGGAGCGCCTACCGTGAAAAAATATCTTGGAATGACTTTGCTGCCGCATTCCGGTGTTTCCCTGGTCCTGACAGGAATTGCAATCTCTGCCTTGACGGGGGATTACAGTCAATACGGGGATATTGTCCGGGGAACCATTGCAGCAGCGGCGGTGATCAATGAAATCATTGCGGTGTTTGTAGCCCGGTGGGGCTTTACTCTGGCCGGGGAGATGGGAAAGGCCGGAAACAAGGGTTGAAAATCTATTGCCACAGGCGAAATAATTGTGTATAATACCATCAGTGAAGACAGCGGGGTCTCAGGTCATGAGGCCCCGCTGGTTTGTTTAAGGAGGGAAAGGAAAAATGAAAAAGCCTTTGGTGGGCATCGTTCCCCTGGTGGATGAGGAACGGGAAAGCCTTTGGATGCTTCCGGGATACATGGAGGGGCTGACCCAGGCCGGGGCCATTCCTGTAATGCTGCCCCTCACCGCAGACCGGGAGGACCTGGCCCGGCTGATAGAGGAATTGGACGGAGTTCTTTTGTCAGGCGGCCACGATGTGGATCCGGCAATCTATGGAGAAGAACCTCTCCCTCAGTGCGGTGTTCCCTGTACTCCCCGGGATGAGATGGAAAAAATCCTTCTGGAGCTGGCCCTGGAACAGGATATGCCGGTGCTGGGAATCTGCCGGGGAATCCAGTTCCTCAACGCAGCCCTGGGAGGGACCCTGTACCAGGATATTCCCTCCCAAAGACCCTCCGACCTGGAACATCATCAGACCCCGCCCTATGACCAGCCAATCCACCGGGTAGAGCTGAAGCAGGAAGGCCCTCTGGCCAGGCTGCTGGAAGCTGAAGCCTTGGAGGTGAACAGCTACCACCATCAGGGAATCAAGACCCTGGCGCCCGGCCTGGAGGAGATGGCCCGGGCAGAGGACGGCCTGATCGAGGCAGTATGGATGCCGGGAAAACGGTTTGTCTGGGGGGTGCAGTGGCACCCTGAGTTCTCCTGGAAAACCCAGGAGGCCAGCCGCAGAATTCTGAAAGCCTTTGTCCGGGCGGCGGAAAAGGCGTGACCTTTGTAAATCGGGCAATAAAAAAGGACACTTCCTGAGGAAGTGTCCTTTTTTATTGCAAAAGAGAATGCAATTATTTGTTTTCATCCTTTTTGCGGAACTCGTTATCCTTCTGGAGCAGGGTGGCAGATACAATATCCAGCTGCTCTACCTGGCTGTAATTGTCCACCAGACCATTTTCCTGGATGGGAGCAGGGGACTGACCCCGGAAGGCCAGCTTGAGCATGATGGGGGTAAGGATGGCGCAGCCCACAACGGTGATGATGACGGGGGTCATGAGATCCTGGCTGAGCACTCCCATGGAAAGACCACGGTTGGCAACGATCAGGGCAACCTCACCACGGCAGGCCATACCAGCACCGATCTGGATGCATTCGTGGTTCTGGAACTTGCATACCTTGGCGCCCAGGCCACAGCCGATGATCTTCGACAGGATGGCTACAGCCAGCAGGCAGAGGGAGAAGAGAACCAGGGAAAGGCTCAGCTCGGGGAGAATTACCTTGGTGCCGATGCTGGCAAAGAAGACGGGGGTAAGCAGCAGGTAGCTGAGAGCCTCAAACTTGGACTGGACATACTTGGCTTTGGGGGTGGCGGAAATCACCAGACCGGCGGCAAAAGCGCCGATGATGTCGGCAACGCCGAAGAACTCCTCAGCGCAGTAGGCCAGCAGAAGGCAGAGAACGAAGGCCAGCACCGGATACCGGCGCAGATTCCGGCCATCAGCCCGACTGATCATCCAACGGAAGAACCGGATGGCCAGAAGGCCCACTACGGTGATAAATACGAAGAAGAGCAGGATCTTGAGCAGAACCAGCAGAACGTTGGTGCCTTCTCCGGCAAAGCTGGTGACGATGGTCAGGGCAACCAGTCCCAGAACGTCATCGATGAGGGCGGCAGCCAGAATGGTGCCGCCTACCTTGGTGTCCAGGTGCCCCAGCTCCCGCAGGGTTTCCACGGTAATGCTGACGGAGGTGGCAGTGAGGATGGTGCCCAGGAAAATGCTTTCCAGAAGGGTGGCATTGGGAAGCCATCCAAGTTTTCCTGCGGCCAGACCAAAGACAGTGCCCAAAGCCATGGGGACCAGCACGCCGCAAAGGGCAACCAGGAAGCCGGACTTTCCGGCATTTTTCAATTCGTGAAGATCAGTGCCGATTCCGGCGGTGAACAGGATGACAATAACACCCATCTCGCTGACCTGAGACAAAAACTCCGTCCCGTTGAGAACATTCAGCACGGCAGGTCCCAGAATCAGACCAGCCAGCAATGCGCCCACTACCTGGGGCATCTGGAAGCGGCGGGTAATGATTCCCAGCACCTTTGTGCTGAGAAGGATCAGGGCCAGGTCTAACAGGTAATGATAAGACATAGCAACATTAACCTCTCTCTCTGTAAAATATACACATCCTTAAATCGGCCCGGCATCGCCTGGACCAGGGCCAAACAAGAACTGTTCTGACCGGGCGGCAACGCCCTTTCAGAACAGCGGCTCCTAGAATACCACTTTATAATATGAAAGTCAAGAGCGCAGGCCGGGGACCGCCATGAAAAGCGGTCGGGGGAAGGCGGCAAAAAATCCCGCCTTCCCGGAGGGGGAAAGGCGGGAGAGGAAGAATCAGCGCTTGTTGCTCCGCTTCCAGATGTTCATTTTCTCGGCATCAGCAATCAGCTGCTCCCGGAAATCGGGGTGAGCCACACTGATGATCTTTTCGCACTTCTGCCAGGTGGGCAGACCCTTCAGGTTGACAATGCCGTACTCGGTGACCAGATAATGGATGTTGGCACGGGTATCGGTGACAATGCTTCCGTTGGCCAGGGTGGGACGGATCCGGCTTACCAGCTGACCGGTCTTCTTGTCCCGGAAGGTGGAGCTGCAGCAGATGAAGCTCTTGCCGCCCTTGGACAGATAAGCGCCCAGCACAAAGTCCAGCTGACCGCCGGCGCCGGAAATGTTCTTGATGCCGGCGCTCTCGGCGTTGACCTGACCGAACAGGTCCACATCAACGGCGTTGTTGATGCTCATAAAGTTGTCCAGGGCAGAGATGCTCCGGATGTCGTTGGTGTAGTCCACGGGAGCGCTCATGCACTGGGGATTGTTGTCCAGATAATCATACAGCTTCTGGGTGCCTGCCCCGAAAGCATATACCTGACGGCCCTGGTCAATGGCCTTCTTGCTGCCGTTGATTTTGCCTGCCATGGCAATATCCACAAAAGCATCCACATACATTTCGGTGTGAACGCCCAGATCCTTCAGGTCACTCTGGGCGATCAGGCTGCCCACAGCATTGGGCATGCCGCCGATTCCCAGCTGGAGGCAGGCCCCGTTGGGGATCTCATTGACAATGAGCCGGGCCACAGCCTGATCCACCTCGCTGGGAGCGCCACCGGCTCCCATCTGGCCCATAGGAGGATTTTCGCCCTCCACCACCATATCTACCTGGCTGATGTGGATCCCGTTCTCAAAACCGCCCAGGCAACGGGGAACATTCTCGTTGACCTCTACGATGACCACCTTGGCCTTCTCGCAGGCGGCAGCCAGATGGCTGGCGCTGGGCCCGAAGTTGAACCAACCGTGCTGATCCATGGGAGCAACCTGCATGATGGCCACATCCAGGGGCTCCTGGCTGTCACGATAGTACCGGGGCAGCTCGCTGTACCGGATGGGAGCGTAGAAGCTGAAGCCCTGGGCTACGGCCTTCCGCTCAATGCCGCCCATGTGCCAGCTGTTCCAGGTCAGATGCTCGGCAGGATTCTCCACCTTGAAAATCTCAGGCACCCACATAAGGATACCGCCCCGGAACTTTACGTCATACAGATCGGGCATCCGCTTGGCCAGAGCCTTGTCCACGGCTACGGGGGTGGTAGCGCACCAGCCGTAGTCCACCCAGTCACCGCTCTTGACCACGGCAGCAGCCTTCTCAGCGGAAACCAGTTTCTGAGAATACATCTCCTTGAAATCGCTCATACAAAAACCTCCTGGAACCCTTCCGCCCCTGAGGGGAGAGGGCCTTGTGTTATAGCTTTTTATATAATGTTAATTTCTTAACTAATTATAAATATAGCCTCTCTTATCCCCCGGGTCAAGTGAAAAGACATTTAAATTTTCCCCTGAAATTGGTCAAAATGACAATCTTTCCAAAACTGGCAAAATTCACATCCTTTTCATTGACAAGAATTTGACAATGTGGTATGCTTAATTAGCAAACCAAGGAGGACGCACGCCCTACTTTGTTTAGTTTTTAACAAACCGCAGGAAGCGCATCCCCTTAGAGGAAGGTGCTTCCGGAGAAAGGCCGGAAAATCGCAATGACCGTCGCTATCTATCCCGGCAGTTTTGATCCCGTCACCCGGGGCCACCTGGATATCATCCAGCGGGCCGCCAAAGTGGTGGACAAGCTGATCATCGGGGTACTTATTAACCGGGCCAAGGACCCCCTCTTCACCATTGAGGAAAGGGTAGAGCTGATTCGGGAGTGTGTCCGGGACCTGCCCAATGTGGAGGTCAAGAGCTTCACCGGGCTGACTGTGGACTTTGCCCGGGACAACGGCGCCACCGTTATCATCCGGGGACTCCGGGCGGTAACTGATTTCGAAAGTGAAATGCAGATCGCCCAGACCAACCACATCATTGATCCTCAGGTGGACACCATGTTCTTTACCACCAGCCTGGAGTACGCATATCTCTCCAGCACCATCGCCAAGGAGGCGGCCTTCTACGGGAGCGACGTATCCCGGTTTGTGCCCGACCTGGTTGCCCGGCGGATGAAGGAAAAAATGGAAGCCCTCCACCGGGAGGAAGAATAAGTTTGCAGCATCGTCTGCCGGAAAGCAGCGGTGTTCCAATAAATAAAATTGTTTTCGATTAGCAATCACTTGAAGGAGGCTATTCAGTATGAAAGTTGTTATTGCAAGCGCATGCCGTACCGCCATTGGCAAGTTTGGCGGCACCCTGGCCAACACTCCTGCTGCCGATCTGGGCGCAGTGGTCATCAAGGAAGCCATCAACCGCGCAGGCCTGAAGCCTGAGCAGGTAGACCATGTTTACATGGGCTGTGTTATCCAGGCTGGTCAGGGCCAGAACGTAGCACGTCAGGCCTCCCTCAAGGCTGGTCTGCCTGTTACCACCCCCGCCGTTACCGTGAACGTAGTCTGCGGTTCCGGCCTGAACTGTGTCAACATGGCTGCTCAGATGATCAAGGCCGGCGACGCCGACATCGTTGTAGCCGGCGGCACCGAGAACATGGATATGGCTCCCTTCGCTCTGCAGAAGGGCCGTTACGGCTACCGCATGGGTTACCCCATGGGCAAGAGCGAGCTGGTGGACACCATGGTCAACGACGCTCTGTGGGATGCTTTCAACAACTATCACATGGGCATCACCGCTGAGAACGTAGCTGAGCAGTGGAACCTGACCCGTGAGGATCTGGACAACTTCGCTTACAACAGCCAGGCCAAGGCCGATGCTGCCATCAAGAGCGGCGCCTTCAAGGATGAGATCGTTCCCGTTGTCATCAAGAACAAGAAGGGCGACATCGTATTCGATACCGATGAAGGCCCCCGTCTGAGCGCTCCCGAAGTTCTGGCCAAGCTGAAGCCCGCCTTCAAGAAGGACGGCATCGTGACCGCCGGCAACTCTTCCGCCATCAACGACGGTGCTGCTGCTCTGGTCGTCATGAGCGAAGAGAAGGCCAAGGAGCTGGGCATCACTCCTCTGGCTACCTGGGTTGGCGGCGCTCTGGGCGGCGTTGATCCCTCCATCATGGGTGTTGGCCCCATCGCTGCTACCCGGAAGGTTATGGAGAAGACCGGCCTGACCGTTGCTGACATGGACCTGATCGAGGCCAACGAGGCTTTCGCTGCTCAGTCCCTGGCTGTTGCTCATGACCTGGAGTTCGATATGAACAAGGTCAACGTAAACGGCGGCGCTATTGCTCTGGGCCACCCCGTAGGCGCTTCCGGCGCCCGTATCCTGGTCACCCTGCTCTACGCCATGAAGCATCGTGGCGCTAAGAAGGGCCTGGCTACCCTCTGCATCGGCGGCGGCATGGGCTGCGCCACCATCGTGGAGATGGATTGATTCTATTCCGGCTGCGGCAGGCCGTAACAGGCCTGCCGCACCCCTGTTTTAGAAAAACATAAGGAGGAACCTCCCATGGAATTTGTAAAGTATGAAGTCCAGGGCGCTGTGGCCGTTGTCACCATCGACCGTCCCAAAGCCCTGAACGCACTGAATCCCGATGTGTTGGCTGAGCTGAAGGCTACCTTCGAAGCCATCGACCAGAACACCGTCCGCTGCGTGGTCCTCACCGGTGCAGGAGACAAGAGCTTTGTGGCCGGCGCCGACATCGGCAGCATGAGCACCATGACCAAGGCTGAAGGCGAGGCCTTCGGCAAGCTGGGCAACGACATCTTCCGGATGATCGAAACCTTCCCCCTGCCTGTTATCGCTGCCATCAACGGCTTTGCCCTGGGCGGCGGCAACGAGCTGGCTATGAGCTGCGACATCCGTATCTGCTCCGACAATGCTGTGTTCGGTCAGCCTGAAGTGGGCCTGGGTATCACCCCCGGCTTCGGCGGCACCCAGCGTCTGGCCCGTCTGGTCAGCCCCGGCATGGCCAAGCAGATGGTTTACGCTGCTCTCAACATTGACGCTCAGGAAGCGCTCCGGATCGGCCTGGTCAATGCTGTTTATCCCCAGGCTGAGTTGATGGAAGCCGCTCTCAAGCTGGCTACCAAGATCAGCCGGAACGCTCCCATCGCAGTGCGCAACTGCAAGAAGGCTATGAACGAGGGCCTGCAGGTGGATATGGACCAGGCCATCGTCATCGAGGAAAAGCTGTTCGGCGACTGCTTCGAGACCCACGACCAGGTGGAAGGCATGGCCTGCTTCCTGTCCCGTGAGAAGCCCAAACCCAAGGCAGTGTTCACCAACAACTGATTTCAGTTTGTAAAATTAAGATTTTTAGGAGGATATAACCATGAAAGTAGGAGTTATCGGCGCCGGCACCATGGGCCAGGGCATCGCAAAGGCTTTCGCACAGTGCGAAGGCTACACTGTAGCACTCTGCGACATCAAGCAGGAGTGGGCTGAGGCCGGCAAGGCCAAGATCGCCAAGGGCTACGCCAAGCTGGTTGAGAAGGGCAAGATGACCCAGGAGAAGGTAGATGCCATCCTGGCCGCCATCACCCCGGGCCTGAAGGAAGACCTGTGCGCTGACTGCGACCTGGTTGTGGAAGCTGCTTTCGAGGATATGGGCGTCAAGAAGACCACCTTCGGCGAGCTGGACAAGATCTGCAAGCCCGAGTGCGTATTCGCTTCCAACACCTCCAGCCTCTCCATCACCGAGATCGGCAAGGACCTGAGCCGTCCCATGATCGGCATGCACTTCTTCAACCCCGCTGACCGTATGAAGCTCATCGAGGTCATCGCCGGTGTGAACACCCCCGCCGAGACCGTTGAGACCATCAAGAAGATCTCTGTTGAGATCGGCAAGAACCCCGTTCAGGTGAATGAGGCTGCCGGCTTCGTGGTCAACCGGATCCTTATCCCCATGATCAACGAGGCTGCCTTCATTAAGATGGAAGGCGTTTCCGATATCGCTGGCATCGACACCGCTATGAAGCTGGGTGCCAACCATCCCATGGGACCCCTGGAGCTGGGCGACTTCATCGGCCTGGACATCTGCCTGGCCATCATGGACGTTCTGTACAAGGAAACCGGCGACAGCAAGTATCGTGCCTGCCCCCTGATCCGGAAGATGGTCCGTGGCGGCAACCTGGGTGCCAAGACCGGCAAGGGCTTCTATGTCTACAATGCCGACCGCACCAAGACCCCTGTGGACGCCCTGTAAACTAAGCTTTTCTGCCCGCTGCCGGTGGAAAATACCGGCGGCGGGACTTTGCTGAGACAAACCAAGTAAACGGAGGATGTTTCTATGGATTTTAATCTGTCCAAGGAGCAATTGATGGTGCAGAAAATGTACCAGGAATTTGCTCAGAATGAAGTAAAGCCCCTGGCCGCAGAAGTGGACGAGGAGGAGCGTTTCCCCCAGGAGACCGTCAAGAAGATGGCCAAGCTGGGCATGATGGGTATCTATTTCCCCAAGGAGTACGGCGGCGCCGGCGCTGACGTGCTGAGCTACGTTATGGCTGTGGAAGAGATGAGCAAGGTTTGCGGCACCACCGGTGTTATTATCTCCGCTCATACCTCCCTGTGTGCTGCTCCCATCTTTGAGAACGGCACCCCCGAGCAGAAGGCCAAGTACCTGCCCAAGCTGTGCAGCGGCGAGTGGCTGGGCGCTTTCGGTCTGACCGAGCCCGGTGCAGGCACCGACGCTCAGGGCCAGCAGACCTGGGCCATTGACGAGGGCGATCACTGGCGTCTGAACGGCTCCAAGATCTTCATCACCAACGCCGGCTATGCCGATGTGTTCATCATCATCGCCGTTACCGGCTGGATCACCGACAAGCGCGGCCGGAAGAGCAAGGAGATCTCTGCTTTCATCGTGGAGCGCACCGATCCCGGCTTCAAGGTTGGCAAGCATGAGAAGAAGATGGGTATCCGTGGTTCTTCCACCTGCGAGCTGATCATGGAAGACTGCATCATCCCCAAGGATCGTCTGCTGGGCGTGAAGGGCAAGGGCTTCCCCCTGGCCATGAAGACCCTGGACGGCGGCCGTATCGGTATTGCTGCTCAGGCTCTGGGCATTGCCGAGGGCGCTCTGGAGGAGACTGTTGCCTACGTCAAGGAGCGTAAGCAGTTTGGCCGTTCCATCGCTGCTTTCCAGAACACCCAGTTCGAACTGGCTGAGATGAAGGCTCGTGTGGATGCTGCCAAGTACCTGGTTTATAAGGCTGCTCTCAAGAAGCAGGCTGTTATGGACGGAAGCAAGGAGCGTTACAGCGTGGACGCTGCCGAGGCTAAGCTGATCGCCAGCCGCACCGCCAGCGACGTGACCCGCCGCTGCCTGCAGCTCTTCGGCGGTTACGGCTACACCCGTGACTACCCCCTGGAGCGGATGATGCGGGATGCCAAGATCACCGAAATCTACGAGGGCACCAGCGAAGTTCAGATGATGGTCATCTCCGGCGATCTGCTGAAGTAAGGAGGCTAAAACAATGAAAGTAGTAGTTTGCGTAAAACAAGTTCCCGATACCTCCGGTAAGGTGGCAGTGAACGCCAACGGCACCCTGGACCGTGCTTCCATGGCTACCATTACCAACCCCGATGACCTGGCCGCTGTGGAGTGCGCCCTCCAGATGAAGGACGCCAACCCCGAAGTGGAAGTTGTCGTAGTGACCATGGGCCCCGCCCCTGCTGAAGGCATGCTCCGTGAGCTGCTGGCCCGGGGCGCTGACAAGGCCGTCCTGGTTTCCGCCCGTGAGTTCGGCGGTTCCGATACCTTTGCTACCAGCCAGATCCTGGCTGCTGCCGTCAACAAGGTCGGCGTAGGCAAGGGCGATATCGTTCTCTGCGGCCGTCAGGCTATCGACGGCGACACCGCCCAGGTTGGCCCCCAGATCGCTGAGAAGCTGAACCTGCCCCAGATTACTTATGCAGCTGACATCAAGCTGGAGGGTGACAGCGTAGTGGTCAAGCGCATGCTGGAAGACGGCTACATGACCCTGAAGGCTCAGACCCCCTGCCTGATCACCTGCATCAAGGAGCTGAACGAGCCCCGTTATATG
>CALXGR010000040.1 GCA_944387885.1 uncultured Clostridia bacterium | reverse complement strand
CCTTCTCTCCATTGCTCCTCCATATGGCATGAGTATACTGCACTCATATCATTGCTCTGGCACCTGTAACCATCTTATCATTGTAAAAACATTAAATCAATGGCAATATGAATTATTACTGCCTAGATAGATTCAATCACCGCCTCCTGCCCGATCATCCAGCGGCAGAACTGGCCTGCGGTCAGCTTTTTCTCCTTAGTCTGCTTTTACAAAGCAGGCAAGCAAGCCTTGCCTGTCCAGTCATCCCAAAGAGAACCCCCTCCCGGCCTGTGACCGGGAGGTTTTTGTTTTACTCTAACCGTTTCATAAATTCCCTGGAGGTGTCCCACCAGTACCGGAACAGGGTGGTCTTTTGGCTGGCCAGAATGCAGAACAGCACATTCAGGCAGATGAGGACCATCATGGAAAACTGACTGCGCACCATCTGCTCTTCCCCCTGCCAGGTGGCCTGGAAACTGAGCAGATTCCGGCAGACCAGCACTCCATTTATTATGGTGCACAGGATAAGGCAAAGCCCTGAACCATTCCGGATAAACCGGTTTTTCAAAAAGGAATTCTCTTCCGGGCGAAGGAGCTTTTTCAGGATAAACCCGCAGCTGAGGGCTCCTCCCAGCAGATTCACGGCGATGGTCTTGGGAACCCCGTCCACCTCCCGGCCAAAGTTGGGAAGATACCGCTCCCTTACCCAGGACCCGGACTCCATGTATTCCAGGACACAGGCTTTGGATTCGTAATCGTTGCAGGCAAACCGGACGGTGACACCCACCATCTCTCCCTCCATAATGTTGCCGTTGAGGATGTGAAACCACTGGGCGCCATCCTCCATCTGGATGAGGGCGGAGCCTTTTGAGCCTCTGTAGCCATGGCCCCAGTCTGTAATGACTCCTTCCCGGATGGGCCATCCTCCGGTTATCTTGGTGGGAAGGTTGGCGCAGGAACCTTGGATGGCGGCAGTCACCAGAACAAAAAGGAAGGGGACGAAAAGGAGGATGAAGAGGGGAAAGAAGAAAACCTCCATCCGCATTCTGTCCAGTTCTGATTCTTTCTCGGGCCCTTTTCCCACCCATTTCCGGAGATGATTCTGGTTCATTTTGCAGAAGATGAAATAAAGTCCCGCCAGGGCACAGCCAAACACCACCCAGTCATATATTGTGGAACTGGCCATAAAATCCACCTCCGGAAAACTTGATGGGGAAAATAATTCTCCGTTACTTATAGTCTAAAGGTTTTTTCCCGGTGGTTTCAAGGTGCAGCTTGACCAAAAAAATCCCCTTCTTTTTCACAGAGAAGGGGAGAAAGTGTTGAAAAATGTGAGCCTTGCACTTGGATTATTGTAACAAAAAGAGGATTGGAGTATAATAAGGCCAAAGATTTTCCGGAATTTTATGTCCTGAAAATCTGGACCTGTTTTTGAAGGAGGAGACCAAGTATGAACAGAGTGATCACCATCAGCCGGGAGTTTGGCAGCGGCGGACGGACCATCGGAAAAAAGACTGCCGAGGCACTGGGGATTCCCTGTTATGACCGGGAACTCCTGGAAAAGATCGCAAAGGAAAGCGGCTTTGATGAAAAGTACATCCAGGAAGCAGGGGAGTATGCCCCCGGCGGATTCCTGGCAGCAGCCTTCTCCCATTCCGCCACCGGTCCCAACAATGCGGACTACCTCTGGAACATCCAGTATAAAATCATCAGCCAGCTGGCCCAGGAAGGTCCCTGTGTCATTGTAGGCCGGTGCGCCGATTACATCCTCCGGGATAAGGCGGACTGCCTGCGGGTCTTTATCCATGCGGACATGGACTTCCGGGCCAAGCGTATTGTGGAGGTGTACGGGGAGCGGGAACAGTCCCCCGAACAGCGGCTCCGGGACAAGGACAAGCGCCGGGCTGCCTACCACCGGTTCTACACCGACATGAAGTGGGGCCATGCCCAGAACTATGACATCACCCTGAACAGCGGACGGGTGGGCATTGACAAGTGTGTGGAAATCATCAAAGATCTGTACTGAGCCCGTTCATTGACACTCGGGCGGACCGGTCCTATAATAAAAGGAAATTCCCTGAAAAAAGAACCGGAGGCCCCACCCCATGAACCTGCGCTACAAATGCCTTATTCTGGACCACGATGACACCATGGTGGACAGTACCGCACTCATTCACTATCCCAGCTTTCTCCATTCCATGGCCCGGTGCCGTCCCGGGGTGAAGATGACCCTGGCCCAGTATTTTGAGATCAACTGCGACCCGGGGATATTTCCCTACTTCCGGGATGTGCTGAAACTCTCCGAAGAGGAAATGGCGGAGGAATACCAGGATTGGCTGGACTTTTCCGCCGCCCACCATGCCCAGGTCTACCCGGGAATGGCAAAAATCGCCCGGACCCAGAAGGAGCTGGGGGGATATATCTGTGTGGTAAGCCATAACCGGGAGGAAGCCGTCCTTCAGGACTACCAGCGGGAAGGCCTGCCCCGGCCCGACCTGATTTACGGATGTGACCGGCCCAAGGAGGAACAGAAGCCTCATACCTTCCCCCTGGAGGACATCTGCGCCCGGCTGGGCCTGGAGAAACAGGACCTGTTCATGATAGATGACCTTATCCCGGGGATGGAAATGTGCCGCCGTGCAGGGGTGGCAGTGGGAGCCGCCCGGTGGGCTCACCGGACTCCCATTGTAGGGGAGTACCTGACCGCCCACGGAGTGCCCGAGTTTTCCACTCCCCAGGAGCTGTATCAGGTCCTCTTTGTGGAAAAGTCTGTTTAAAAGGTTGAAAATTCAAAGCGCCCAGTGGTAAAAACTGGGCGCTTTGTCTATTTATTCCCAAAGTCCGGGTGGATTTACCAAAACTTGACCCATCTTTTACAGGGGACGGGTGGTTTTTCCACCGGGGCTCAGGGTAGAATGAAAGGGTATCTAGGAAAAGAGTGAAATAAGGAAGGGAAAATAAAATTATGACCTATGAGGAAATTCGACGGGACCCGGAAATTCTGGGCCTGATACGGAAGGGAAACGACATTCTGGGCGCCCTGGGCTTTACCGACCACTCCCAGGCCCACACCGCCCTGGTGGCCCAGCGGGCGGGAGCCCTGCTGGAGGCTTTCGGATATTCTGCCCATCAGGTGGAGCTGGCCCGTATCGCCGGGTTTGTCCATGACATCGGAAACGCCATCAACCGGAAACATCACGCAGAGTACGGCGCCATCCTGCTGGACCAGATTCTGGCCCGGCGGGGGATGGAGCTGGAGGACCGGCTGACGGTGGTGGCGGCGGTGGCCAACCATGACGAGTCCACCGGCAACGCCTTTGACCCGGTGTCCGCCGCCCTCATCATCGGGGATAAGACCGATGTGCGCCGGAACCGGGTCCGGGCCAAGGACCACCGGAGCTTTGATATTCACGACCGGGTAAACTGGGCGGTCACCGATGCCCGGCTGGAGATGGACCCGGCGGCCCGGCTCATTACCCTGGACCTGGAACTGGACGAGAGCATCTGCACCATGTACGATTACTTTGACATCTTCCTGGGACGGATGCAGATGTGCCGCCACGGGGCAGAGGTGCTGGGCGCCCGGTTCAAGCTGGTGGCCAACGGCAGCAAGGTCCTGTAACAAGGAATGTCCTGGGCTGCACCACCTGCTTCCGGAAGGAATGACCGGCCCCGAATTTGTGCCGGGAAAATAACAAAGCCCGCAGGCTCCTCAGGGGTCTGCGGGCCTTTTTCTGCAGGGAATGACAGAAAAGCCCGGAAGGGGAGATTTGAGCGGAAAAACCTTGGGAATACCGCAAAAATTTCCAGTTCAAAAAAGGGAAAATCGTTGAACTGGGAAAAAAAGTGTGATAAAATTGTGACAACTCCCTCTGCATGTCAGGAGGGGAAAAAGCGTAAGGAGAGAATCAACCCATGAAAGAGATTCTGAAACGGCGCACAGATCTCATTGCCACCCTGGTCTTTGTACTGGCCATTGTGGCAATGGTGTTCCTGCTGCGCAAGGAGACAGCTCAGCCGGTGGTGGAAGTCACCGGAGACGGGCTGTACAACCCCGGAACCTACACTTCCGAGGTGACCGGCATGAAGGCTATGACCGTTACCGTCACCTTCAGCGACACCGCCATCACCGACATTCAGCTGGAGCACGAGGAGACCCCCGGCATCGGCGTTCCCGTCTGCGAGAGCATGCCTGCCCAGATCATCCAGCTCCAGGGCCTGGGCATTGATGCAGTGGCCGGTGCTACCCTCACCTCCAACGCCATTCTGGACGGCGTGGCCGATTGTGTGGCCCAGGCCGGCGGCGATGTGGAGGCCCTGAAAGCCATCACTCCTACCGTAGAGCAGGAGGAGGACCAGGAAATGACCGCTGATGTGGTGGTCATTGGTGCAGGCGGCGCCGGTATGGCTGCTGCCGTTACCGCCAACCAGGAAGGCAAGACCGTTATCGTCATTGAAAAGACCAGCCAGATGGGCGGCAACACTGCTCTGGCCGGCGGCGCACTCAACGCCGTGGACGACGGCAGCGAGACCGCTCTGGCCCATGACGACAGCGTGGAATTCCACTATCAGCAGACCTTTGAGGGTGGCGACAAACAGGGCGACCCCGAACTGGTCCGGGTGCTGGTAGAGAACGCCTGGGACGGGGTGGAATGGCTCAAGAGCCTGGGCATGGAGTTCTATGACGGAGTATTCACCGTTACCGGCGGTATGTGGCAGCGTGCCCACAAGCCTGTGGAACCGGAAGGCTCCGGCTTCTTCAAGACCTATCAGGCATACATGGATGAAAACCAGGGCATTACCATGCAGTACAACACCAAGGCCAAGGAACTCATTGTGGAGGACGGCGTGGTAGTTGGCGTTACCTGCACCGGCCCCACCGGCAACACCATCACCGTCCGGGCCAACAACGGCGTGGTCCTGGCTACCGGCGGCTTTGGCCGGAATGTAGAGATGCGGATGGCTGCCAATGAGGAGACCCATATGTGGCCCACTCTGGACGAGAGCATCCCCTCCACCAACACCCCCGCCATCACCGGCGACGGTATCGTCATGGCCGAGGCTGTAGGCGCCCAGCTGGTTCAGATGGGCAACATCCAGCTCCTGCCCCTGGGCGACCCCGAGACCGGCAGCCTGTCCGGCAACATTGAGCACTCTGTAGAGAGCCGTATCTTTGTAAACCTGGAAGGCAACCGTTTTGTAAACGAAGGCGGCCGTCGGGACGAAATGACCCTGGCCCTCTTTGAGCAGCCCGAGACCACCATGTTCATCATCATGGACAGCGACTGCTACCCCACCGGCGACGAGGTCAACAACTTCAACGAGACCATCAATGACCTGGTAGCCGCAGGCCGTGCCTACAAGGCCGATACCCTGGAAGAGCTGGCCGAGCAGATCGGCGTTCCCGCTGAGAACCTGGTAGCTTCTGTGGAAGAGTACAACCGTCACTGCCTGGGCGGCGACCTGGAAGGTCAGCCCGACGAGTTCGGCCGTACCCTCTTTACCGATGCCGAGGAGAAGAACAACGGCATCAACAATCCTCCCTACTATGCAGCTGCCCGTGTTCCCACCGTACACCACACTATGGGTGGTGTGAAGATCAACACCGAGACCCAGGTGCTGGATACCCAGGATAACCCCATCCCCGGCCTTTACGCCGCCGGTGAGGTGACCGGAGGCATCCACGGCACCAACCGTCTGGGAGGCAACGCCCTCACCGACACCGTGGTATTCGGCCGTATTGCCGGCACCAACGCTTCCGCTTTCACTAAGTAAGAAACGGAATCGGATAAACAAAAATCCCGTCCTCTTTGTAGAGGACGGGATTTTTTATACTTGTTGTAAAAATCAGAACAACCCTTCCGGGAGAAGGATATCCTGCTTGGAGACCCGGTCCCAGGAAAAGTTTTCTGCCAGCCGGGCCGGGTCGGCGGGGCGGGGAGAGTCCTGCAATCCCACCAGATATCCCAGCTTCCCGATGATTTCCCGGGGTGAGTATTTCTCTTCCAGGGTCTCCAGGCTCACATCCCCGTCCCGCTTGGAAAGGCGGCGGCCGTCGCTGGCCAGGAGAAGGGGAATGTGGTAGAATTGAGGGGCAGGAAGCTCCAGTAATTCATAGAGATAGAGCTGCCGGGGGGTGGAGGAGAGCAGATCGCTGCCCCGCACCACCTGGGTCACCCCCATGAGGGCATCGTCCACCACCACCGCCAGCTGATAGGCAAACACTCCGTCAAACCGGCGGACCACAAAATCCCCGCAGTCCCTCAGCAGGTTTTCCCGGGTGAAGCCCAGGTTCCCGTCAGTGAAGGAGATGTCCCGGTCCGGCACCTTGACCCGCCAGGCGGGGGGCCGCTGGGCAGACCGGCGGGCTATCTCCTGTTCAGAGAGTCCCCGGCAGGTGCCCGGGTAGACCACCTGTCCGTCCTCCCGGTGGGGGGCGCTGGCAGCGTGAAGCTGGGCCCGGCTGCAAAAACAGGGGTAGATAAGCCCCATGGATTCCAGGCGGCGGAAGTATTCCTCATAAATGCCGCTCCGCTCACTTTGGTAATAGGGCCCTTCCGGACCGCCCCGGCTTCCTCCCCGGTCAGGGGAGATGCCCAGCCAGTCCAGGTCCTTTTCAATTAAATCCGCGTAAGACCGGGGACACCGGAGGGTATCCAGGTCCTCGATTCGAAGCACCACATCCTCCCCGGCAGATTTGGCGCTGCACCAGGCCACCAGACAGCAGAGCAGATTCCCCAAATGCATCCGCCCGCTGGGACTGGGGGCGTACCGTCCCGCCCCCATCAGGCCAGGGTGTACCGGCCGTCCCCGGTGCAGGTGACGGCTGCGGCGTAGAAGGTGCGGCAGAGCTGTTCCAGCCAGAGGGCGTCCTTTGCCCCGGCGGTCTCCACACAGGCATGCATGGCCAGCTGGGCAGCCCCGATGTCCGCCATGGGAATGCTCACCCGGTGCTGGAGCAGATTCCCCAGGGTGGAACCCCCCGCAATGTCTCCCCGGTTGGTAAAGACCTGAAGGGGAATGTCCGCTTCCTGAGCCAGACGGGTGAGAAGGGCTTCCATGATTCCGTCGGTGGTGTACCGTTTGCTGGCGTTCATTTTCAGAAGGACCCCGCCGTTCATTTTAGGGCTGTTGAGGGGGTCGCTCTTTTCCGGATGGTTGGGATGGACGGCGTGTCCGTTGTCGGCACTGAGGGCCATGCTGTTGGCATAGATTCGGTGCCGGTCCTGCCCGGCGGCTCCCGCAGCCAGAAGGATGCGGTCCATCACATCCTCCACCAGGGTGCCGCAGGCTCCCTGACGGGTGCTGCTGCCCACCTCCTCGTTGTCCAGAAGGACCCAGAGATTCACCATCCCCGGAGCGGGGTCAGCGGCCAGAAATCCTTCCAGGCTGGCCCAGGCACATTCCAGGTCATCGATGCGGGGGGCGGCAAAGAACTCTTTCCGGGTCCCCAGATAAACCGCCTTCTGCCGGGGGGTCAGGGTCAGCTCCAGGCTGAGAATGTCCTGGGGCTCCACCCCCAGTTCCCCGGCCACCAATTCCCGGAGGGCGGGAGCCTGGTCATCCCCCAACAGGGGCTGCAAGTCGGCCTGAGGGTCCAGCTTCCGGCCCAGGGAGGATTCCCGGTCAAAGTGGGGGCATAGACTGGGAATGATAATCAGGTCCCGGTCCAGGTAAACCAGCCGGGGAGCCAGGGTCTCCCCCTGGGCCACCATGGCCCGGCCTGCCAGGGTCAGGGGCCGGTCCAGCCAGGAGGGAGCGATCATCCCCCCGTACCGCTCCACCTCCAGCCGGGTCATCCCCCCGGCGGGGGGAAAAGCCGCCTTCACCTGGAAGGTGGGGCTGTCCCCGTGGCTGGCAATGATCCGGAACCCCTGGGGCTTCCCGGTGTAGTAGAAGGCAGCCAGGGCGCTGCCGTTCCGGGTGAGATAATACCCCTGGCCCTCCTGCAAATCCTCCCAGGCTGCGGTCTCCTCCAAAGCCCGGAACCCGGCCCGGTCCAGCAGCCAGGCCGCATGGGCCGCAGAGTGGAACCGGCTTACCCCGGCATCCAGAAACTGAAATAAACTTTCCAACGCCATAAACAGTACCTCAAATCTGCCCCCGAAAGGGGCGGCTGGGAGGGCCCGGGGGAATAATTTCTTTCCGCCGGTCCAGACTAATAGAATAAACCCTCCGCTCTTTTTTCCTATTATAGAAGTCCCCGGTCTCTTTCGCAAGAGGGCGGGGGAGAGCGGAATCCGGAAGGAGTGTACACCATGAAAAAAATCATTGTTTCCCTGGCCGGTTTTGCCCTGGTCCTGGCTCTGGCCGGGTGCGGTATGGACAGCAGTCAGCCTGCACCCACTGCCAGCCCCTCTCCTCAGGCTACCACCATGCCGATGCCCCAGAGCAGCGCCCAGCCCACCATGACCCCTGAAACATCCATGGAGCCCCAGGCCACCATGGCCCCCTTGTCCCAGGCCCTGGACCCCATTCTCAGCTACGGACAGGGGACCGCAGGGGGAAGCCTGAAAAATGTATCCTATGCCGCCGGTCTGCTGGACTGGTGGGAGGAAAGCCAGAAAAATGACCCCCTGGCCGACCCTACCCAGGAGCTGGAAGAGTGGTACGGGGCGCTGACCCAGGAACAGAAGGATACCTTCTGGGAGAACTGGGAGTATATCCGGAGCCATGGCCAGGCCCTGACCCAGGACCCTTCCAGCCTGTCGGATTTGATGGAGAGCGCCGGGGTCACCAAGGACTATACCGGCCTCAAGGACAGCTATAACACCCTCTTTGATGCCATCGACAAGCTGATGGAAAAGAAGTAATGAAAAAAGGTACCCTTTGAACAAGGGTACCTTTTATTTTTAGTAATGATAGGTTTTCCGGTGGACTGCCAGCATGGTCAAAGAGAAGAGCAGGGTCCCGGCCTCGGCCAGAGCCAGGGCCAGCCAGATGCCGTTCACCCCCAGAACCATGGGAAGAAGGAAGATGGAGAGAATTTGAAGGACCAGGGTCCGGAGACTGCTGATGAGAGCGGAGACCAGCCCGTTGTTCAGGCCGGTAAAGAAGGCGGAGGCAAAGATGTTGAACCCGGAGAGAAGGAAGGCGGTGCAGTAGAGGGACATTCCCCGGGCGGTGAGCTGGGCCAGGGCCGGGTCATATCCCACATAGAGCTGGGCCAGGGGCCGGGCCCCCAGCTGGGCGGCGGCGGTCATGACCAGGGCAAAACAGCCGGTGATGACCAGGCTCTTTTTGAGCAGGCTCCGAATCTCCTCCCAGTTCTGGGCCCCGTAATGGAACCCTACCACCGGGCCGGTGCCCACTGCATACCCGAAAAAGACCGCCACAAAGATAAAGCTCACATACATAATGACCCCGTAGGCGGCCAACCCGTCCTCCCCGGCCAGCCGGAGAAGCTGAAGGTTGTAGAGCATCCCCACCAGACTGCTGGAGAGGGTGGAGAGCATTTCCGAGGAGCCGTTTCCGCAGGCCTTGGCCAGACTCCGCCAATCCATCCGGAACCGGACCAGCTTGAGCCGGCTGTGGTTGGGAAGGAAGAAATAGAGGGTGGGGACCAGCCCGCCCACCAGCTGGCTGGCGGCGGTGGCCAGGGCGGCGCCCACGATTCCCAGGGGGAAGCAGTAGACCAGAAGGAAGTCCATGACCACGTTCATCACCCCGGCGGTCACCGACATGGCCAGACCCATTTTGGCCTTCTCGGCGGTGACCAGAAGGCTCTGGTAGGCGGCCTGGAGCATAAAGAAGGGCCCGGACAGAAGAACGATCCGCCCGTAGGTGATGGAGTGATTCATCAGGGCAGGGGTGGCCCCCAGCAGCCTGACAATGGAGGGCATGAGCAGAAACCCCACAGCAGCGGCAATACAGCCCACTATTGCCAGGACCCCCACCAGCATGGTGAAGATCTGGTTGGCCCGGTCCTGTTCTCCCTCCCCCATGGTTTTGGCCACCAGGGCGCTGCCCCCGGTGCCGATCATGTATCCGAAGGAGGAGAAGGCCATCAGCACAGGCCAGACCAGGTTGGCCCCTGCAAAGGCTTCCTTTCCCACAAAGTTGGAAATAAAAAAGCCGTCCACAATGCTGTACACACTGGTGACGATCATCATTACAATGCAGGGCCGGGTAAACCGGAGCAGCCTGCCATAGGTAAAATGGTCCGAGATGCGAATCTGGGCTTTCATAAAAATCCTTTCTGTTACTGAGAAAAAAACAGCAGCAGGCTTATTATAGCCTGCTGTCTGTAAAAAAGCAACCAGGGTCAGTTCTGGTCCCGGCTTTTGGCCACCAGGGCAAAGAACACCCCGAAGATAAGGCTGGCGCAGATGCCGCCGCTGGCAGCGGTGAACCCGCCCAGAAAGGCTCCCAGCCAGCCCTGGGCGTCCACCGCTTCCCGGACCCCCTGGGCCAGAAGATGACCGAACCCCAAAAGGGGAACGCTGGCCCCGCCTCCGGCCAGCTCCACCAGGGGCTGATACCAACCCAAGGCGGAAAGGACCACCCCTCCCACCACATATCCCACCAGGATACGGGCGGGGGTGACCGGGGTCAGGTCAATGAGAAGCTGGCCTATAACGCAGATAAGCCCTCCGATGACAAAAGCCCAGAGATAGTTCATATACATCCCTCCAGTTCAATGGCATGGGCCAGCCCGGGGATGCTCTCCCCCTGCAAAAAGGTGGTCTGGCTCATAAGGGCCCCGGTGGACAGAAAGAGGACCCGTCGGTATTCGCCCGCCGCCAGCCGGGGGAGGAAATGGGCGCAGAGCACCGAGGCGGAACACCCGGCGCCGCTGCCCCCCGCCCCTACCTGCTGGGTCTGTAAATCATAGAGCATCAGGCCGCAGTCCCGGTGGTTGGGAAGGGGAAGACCTTCCCCCTCCAGAATTTCATGGAGCAGCCGGCTTCCCACCTGGCCCAGGTCCCCGGTGACAATGGCGTCGTAGTCTCCGGGCCGGGTCCCCCGGCCTTTCAGATGCCGGAGAATGGTCTGGGCGGCAGCGGGAGCCATGGCGGCCCCCATGTTGTTGATGTCGGTGATTTGCAGGTCAACCACCCGCCCAAAGGTCAGGGCGGTAATGCGGGGGCCCTCCCCCTTGGGGGAGAGGAGGCAGGCCCCGGCGGCGGTGGCGGTCCACTGGGCGGTAGGAGTCCGCTGCCCCCCGTATTCCAGGGGGGTGCGGAACTCCCGCTCTGCAGTGCAGAAATGACTGCTGGTCATGACCAGCACCTGGGGCAGAAGACAGCTGGAGGAGAGGCAGGCCCCCAGGGCCAGCCCCTGGGCCATGGTGCTGCAAGCCCCGTACAGCCCGGCGTAGGGGGTGCCCAGGCTCCGCATGGCGTAGGCGGTGGCGGTGCATTGGGCCTGTAAATCCCCGCCCAGGGTCAGGTCCACCTCTTTGGGGGTGATTTCTCCCTTCCGGAGACACAGCTCGGCGCACTGCTGCTGAAGCTGACACTCCGACTGCTCCCAGCTGTCCTGGCCCAGACTGTTCTCCCCGTTCACCAGGTCAAACTCCCCGGACAGGGGACCTTCCCCTTCTTTCTTTCCTCCCACGCTGGCCCAGGCCCGGATGACCGCTCCCTGTCCCAGCACCAGAGTTTCCTTCCGATTCATGGTTTTAACCTCCCCATCCCATCTGGGCAGTGGCCCAGTAGATAAGCCCCCATACCCAGCTGGCCGTAAGACCGTAGACGATGACGGGGCCTGCGATCACAAACATTTTGGCCCCCACCCCGGTGATCATTCCCTCCACCTTGAACTCGATGGCAGGGCTGATGACCGCATTGGCAAACCCGGTAATGGGAACCAGGGTGCCGGCCCCGGCCCTGACGGCCAGCTTCTGGTAAAGGCCCAGGGAGGTAAACAACCCGGACAGCCCGATGAGGGTGATGCTGGTGAGAGACCCGGCGGCGTCCTGATCCCAGCCCAGGGAAAGATAAAGCTGCCGCAGCCCTTCTCCCAGGGTGCAGATGGCGCCTCCCACCCCGAAGGCCCAGAGACAATGGGTCCCAAGAGGGGAGGAGGGGTTTGCCCGCTTCACCATTTTTTGATATCGCTCAGGGGTAAGATCCATCCCGAAACACTTCCTTTTTATGGTCTTTTTGGATAGTCTGCCCGGAAAATCTTCCTTCATTCCAGGAACGGAAATGAAAAAAGCCGCTTCCTGAGGGGAAGCGGCGGGAATTCTTTATTTCCGGTTCTTTTTCCAGATGGCGTAGAGACCTTCCAGAATCAGGTCCCGGCGGTAGAGGATGGGGGTGCGGCAGGATTTGAGGATGGTGGGGGGCAGGGTGCCGGTGGCAATGAACTGGGTCTCTTCCCCCAGAGCTTCCCGGAACCGGGCTGCCATGCCGTCCAGAATGTCGGCGGAGGAGAGGACCACGCCGCTCTGGAGACTGTCTGCGGTGTTGGTGGCCAGCACCCCGGCGGGCTTCTTCCGGAAGTTTACCTGGGGCAGCTGGGCGGTGCTCTGGATGAGAGCGGTAAGGGCCAGCTGAGGTCCGGGCAGGATAACCCCTCCTACCAGTTCTCCCTGAGCGTTCACCCCCATCATGCTGATGGCGGTGTCCATGTTGATGACCACAAAGGGAGGCTTGAGGGCAGCCATTCCTGCCACTGCACCGCAGAGCAGCTCGGCTCCCAGCTCTCCGGGATTGTCGATCCGGATGGGCAGACCGCTTTTCAGTCCGGGGCCTACCAGAAGCACCCGCACCGGACAGAGCTGCCGCAGGGCATCCGAGAGCCGCCCGGTGAGGATGGGCACTACGCTGCCCAGAATGGCCCCCTCCACCTGGGCGGGGTCCACCTCATAAAGGTCCATGAGCCCGGACAGCTTGATGGCATACTCATCCACACTGCAATTGGGGTCGGAGTAGATCTGAGCGTGAAAGACCAGCTGGTCCTCCTGGTACCCTCCGATGGTGATGTTGCTGTTCCCGATGTTGATGGTCAGGATCATAAGCTGCCGCCTCCCTTGGTATCTGCATATATAATAGTATAATAAGAGCGGTCCGGGAATACAAGATGGGGGATAGGAAGTAAAAGGAAAAAACTTGATTTTTATGGAAAAAAGTGTTGACATTTCTCCTCCCCGGTGGTAATATATTAAAGCTGTCTCCGAGAGAGACG
>CALXGR010000039.1 GCA_944387885.1 uncultured Clostridia bacterium | reverse complement strand
CTCTTCCCGGATGATAACATCCTGCGAAACGTCTACCAGACGGCGGGTCAGGTAACCGGAGTCGGCGGTACGCAGAGCGGTATCGGCCAGGCCCTTACGAGCACCACGAGAAGATACGAAGTACTCCAAGATGTTCAGGCCTTCACGGTAGTTGGCACGAATGGGCATCTCGATGGTCTTACCGGCAGTGTTGGCCAGCAGACCACGCATACCGGCCAGCTGCTTGATCTGGTTCATAGAACCACGGGCGCCGGAGTCAGCCATCATGTAGATGGGGTTCCGCTTGTGGTTGGTCTTCAGGTTGTTGGACAGAGCGTCAGAGACCTTGTCGGTGCATTCCTGCCAGATCTCGATAACATTCTTGTACCGCTCTTCCTCGCTGAGCATACCACGGTTGAACTGCTTGATGACCTGCTGTACCTTCCGGTCAGCCTCAGCCAGCAGCTCAGGCTTCTCCTCAGGCATAACGGCGTCGCAGACAGCCACGGTGATGGCGGAAACGGTGGAGTACTTGTAGCCCTGGCTCTTGATGGCGTCCAGCATTACGGAGGTGACCTTGGCGCCGTGCTTTGCCAGGCAGCGGCTGATGATGTCGGGCAGGTTCTTCTTGGTAACCTGGAAGCTTACCTCCAGATCCAGGCAGTGGTCGGGATCGTTCCGGTCCACATAGCCCAGGTCCTGGGGAATGGGGGTGTTGAAGATAATGCTGCCCACGGTGGTATCCACCAGCTTGGTGACGGGCTCACCGTTGCAGGTGCCGGTGCGGCGGACCTTGATGGGAGCCTGGAGGGTGACAACATGCTCGGCGTAAGCCATGAGAGCTTCGTTCTCGTCCCGGAAAATCTTTCCGTGGCCCTCGTCGTCAGGGTTGACCATGGTCAGGTAGTAGCTGCCCAGAATCATATCCTGAGTAGGCACGGTAACAGGTGCGCCGTCGGAGGGCTTGAGCAGGTTGCCGGAAGCCAGCATGAGCATCTTGGCTTCCCGCTTGGCCTCGGTGGACAGGGGCAGGTGTACAGCCATCTGGTCGCCGTCGAAGTCGGCGTTGAAAGCGGTACAGGACAGGGGGTGCAGCTTGATGGCACGGCCCTCTACCAGCACAGGCTCGAAAGCCTGGATGCCCAGACGGTGGAGGGTAGGTGCACGGTTCAGCATAACGGGATGGCCCTTGATCACGGTCTCCAGGCTGTCCCAGACCTCGGTGCTGGCACGCTCCACCTTCTTGCGGGCGGACTTGATGTTGGTGGCAAATCCCTTCTCCACCAGATCCTTCATGACAAAGGGTTTGAACAGCTCCAGAGCCATTTCCTTGGGCAGACCGCACTGATACATCTTCAGTTCGGGGCCTACAACGATAACGGAACGGCCGGAGTAGTCAACACGCTTGCCCAGCAGGTTCTGACGGAAACGGCCCTGCTTACCCTTGAGCATATCGGACAGGCTCTTGAGGGCACGGTTGTTGGGGCCGGTGACGGGACGGCCGCGGCGGCCGTTGTCAATCAGGGCGTCCACAGCCTCCTGGAGCATACGCTTCTCGTTCCGGACAATGATGTCGGGAGCGCCCAGCTCCAGAAGCCGCTTAAGACGGTTGTTCCGGTTGATGACCCGGCGGTACAGATCGTTCAGGTCGGAGGTGGCGAAACGGCCGCCGTCCAGCTGAACCATGGGACGGATGTCCGGGGGAATGACCGGCAGCACATTCATGATCATCCACTCGGGACGGTTGCCGGACAGCCGGAAGGCATCCACAACCTCCACCCGCTTGAGCAGGCGGACCCGCTTCTGGCCGGAGGCGTTCTCCAGCTCGTCGTGGAGTTCCTTGCTCAGCTCTTCCAGGTCGATTTCGGCCAGCAGGTCCTGAATGGCCTCAGCGCCCATGGCGGCCTTGAACTCGTCACCATACTTTTCCCGCATCTCATGGTATTCCTTCTCGGAGAGAAGCTGCTTCTTCTCCAGAGCGGTTACCAGGCCGGGATCGGTAACAATGTAGCTGGCAAAGTAGAGCACCTTTTCCAGCTGACGGGGGCTTACATCCAGCATAAGGCCGATCCGGCTGGGGGTACCCTTGAAGTACCAGATGTGAGAGACAGGGGCAGCCAGCTCAATGTGGCCCATCCGCTCACGGCGGACCTTGGCCTTGGTGACCTCTACGCCGCACTTGTCGCAGATCTTGCCCTTCCAGCGGATACGCTTATACTTGCCGCAGTGGCACTCCCAGTCCTTGGTGGGTCCGAAGATCCGTTCGCAGAACAGACCGTCCCGCTCCGGCTTCAGGGTGCGGTAGTTGATGGTTTCAGGTTTTTTAACCTCGCCGTAGCTCCATTCCCGGATCTGGTCAGGAGAAGCAAGGCCAATTTTAATCGAATCAAAATCGTTATTTTGCATTCAAAAACCCTCTCTTAAATTATGAGATTGGTGTATATAACGGCCTTTGGAATCCGCCGGCCCTTCCCGGAGTCTTGTCCGGGAGGGCTGGGGATGTGATTCAAATCAGAACTCTTCTTCGGAATCGCCGCCGAACAGGTCGGAGAGATCCAGGCTTGCTTCCTCGCCCTCGTCTTCTTCCTCTTCAAAGCCTTCGTCAGCTTCTTCCACGCTGTAGCTGTCGTTCAGCTCGTCCTCCAGCATGACGTTCTCGCCCTGGGGCAGATCGCCGATTTCGTAACCGGCTTCTTCGTCGTCAAAGTTCTGGCGCATATCCACCTCGTTGCCCTCGGCATCCTGCACCACAATGTTCAGGCCCAGGCTCTGGAGTTCCTTCAGAAGTACCCGGAAGCTCTCGGGGATACCGGGCTTAGGTACGTTCTCGCCCTTGACAATGGCTTCGTAGGTCTTGACACGGCCTACCACGTCGTCGGACTTGACGGTCAGGATCTCCTGGAGGGTGTAAGCGGCGCCGTAGGCTTCCAGAGCCCAGACTTCCATTTCGCCGAACCGCTGGCCGCCGAACTGAGCCTTACCACCCAGAGGCTGCTGGGTAACCAGGCTGTAGGGGCCGGTGGAACGGGCGTGAATCTTATCGTCAACCAGGTGATGGAGTTTCAGGTAGTACATGTAGCCTACCGTTACCTTGTTATCGAACTTCTCACCGGTACGGCCATCGTAAACGGTGGTCTTTCCGTCCTCGGTCAGGTCGATCTTGCTGAAGTCGATCACATGGCCCTTCTCGCCCATGATCTTATCCAGCTTGGTGGGATACTCGGGAGCATTCTCGTTGTGCCAGATGGAAGCGGCCTCGTTGAAGGCTTCCCGGATATCGGACTCGTGGGCACCGTCGAAGACGGGGGTCATGACCTTCCAGCCCAGAGCCTTGGCGGCGTAGCCCAGATGAACTTCCAGCACCTGACCGATGTTCATACGGGAAGGAACGCCCAGGGGGTTCAGCACAATGTCCAGAGGAGTGCCGTCAGGCAGGAAAGGCATATCCTCCTGGGGCAGGATCCGGGACACAACGCCCTTGTTGCCGTGACGGCCGGCCATCTTATCGCCCACGCTGATCTTACGCTTCTGGGCAATGTAGCACCGGACCACTTCCCGGACGCCGGGCTGGAGCTCGTCGCTGTTCTCGGGAGTAAAGACCTTTACATCCACAATGATGCCGTACTCGCCATGGGGTACCCGGAGAGAGGTGTCACGGACTTCCCGTGCCTTCTCACCGAAGATGGCCCGGAGCAGACGCTCCTCGGCGGTCAGCTCGGTCTCACCCTTGGGAGTGACCTTACCTACCAGAATATCGCCGGCGCTGACCTCGGCACCGATCCGGATGATACCACGCTCGTCCAGGTTGGCACGGGCTTCCTCGGCCACGTTGGGGATGTCACAGGTGATTTCCTCAGGTCCCAGCTTGGTATCCCGGGCTTCGGTCTCGTACTCCTCAATATGAATGGAGGTGTAAACATCCTCACGAACGATCTTTTCGTTGATCAGGACGGCGTCCTCGTAGTTGTAGCCTTCCCAGGTCATGAAGCCGATGAGGGCGTTCTTACCCAGGGAGATTTCGCCGTTCCGCATGGCAGGGCCGTCGGCAATGACCTGACCGGCCTTCACTTCCTCACCTACGGAAACGATGGGCCGCTGGTTGATGCAGGTGCCGGCGTTGGACCGCATGAACTTGATCAGCTCATACTCATCGGTGGAAATCTTGGAAGTGCGGATGACGATCTTGCTGGCGTCTACCTTCTCTACCACGCCGTCGTTCTTGGCCAGAACGGCTACGCCGGAGTCGGTAGCTGCCTTGTATTCCATACCGGTGGCCACAATGGGCTGCTGGGTGACCATGAGGGGCACAGCCTGCCGCTGCATGTTGGAGCCCATCAGAGCACGGTTGGCGTCGTCGTTTTCCAGGAAGGGAATCATGGCGGTTGCCACGGAAACTACCATCTTGGGGCTGACGTCCATGTAGTCCACCTTTTCCCGCTCGATTTCCAGAATCTCGTCACGGCGGCGGCCATTGACACGGGGACGGACAAACCGGTTGTTCTCGTCCAGAGGCTCGTTGGCCTGGGCTACTACATACTCGTCCTCGGTGTCGGCGGTCATGTAAACCACTTCATCGGTGACTACGCCGGTCTCCTTGTCCACCTTCCGGTAGGGAGCCTCCACAAAGCCGTACTCGTTGATCCGGGCGAAGGTTGCCAGGTAGGAGATCAGGCCGATGTTGGGACCTTCGGGAGTCTCGATGGGGCACATACGACCGTAGTGGGTGTAGTGTACGTCGCGAACCTCGAATCCGGCCCGGTCACGGGACAGACCGCCGGGTCCCAGAGCGGACAGACGGCGCTTATGGGTCAGCTCAGCCAGAGGGTTGTTCTGGTCCATGAACTGGGACAGGGGGCTGGAACCAAAGAATTCCTTGATGGCAGCTACCACGGGACGGATGTTCACCAGAGCCTGAGGGGTCACTTCCCCATCGTCCTGGTTCTGGAGGGTCATCCGCTCACGGACCACACGCTCCATCCGGCTGAAGCCGATGCGGAACTGGTTCTGGAGCAGCTCGCCCACGCTGCGGATACGACGGTTGCCCAGGTGGTCAATGTCGTCGGTGGTTCCGATGCCGTGGTCCAGGCAGAACAGATAGTTCACGGAAGCGAAGATGTCGTCTACATTGACGGTCTTGCCAATCAGCCGGTCACGGTTGGCGGCCAGCAGTTCCTTCTGCTCCTCGGGATCGGAGGTGGAATCCAGAATCTTCCGCAGTTCCTGGAAGGAGACCTTCTCGTTGATGCCGCACTCCTTCACATCGAAATCAAAGAAGGGCTGAGCATCCACGGTGCCGTTGGTGATGACCTTGACAATGGTGCCGTCCAGGTCCAGACGGACCACGGAAACACCAGCCTTCTCAGCGGCCTGGGCCTTTTCCCGGGTGATCCGCTCCCCTGCTTCAATGAGGAGCTCGCCGGTGATGGGGTCCACCACTTCGGCAGCGGCCACATACCCGGTGATACGGGTAGCCAGGGCCAGCTTCTTGTTCATCTTGTAACGTCCGAACCGGCTGAGATCATACCGGCGGGGGTCGAAGAACAGATTGTTCAGATGGGTCTGGGCGCTCTCCACCGTGGGAGGCTCGCCGGGACGGAGCTTCCGGTAGCACTCCAGCAGGCCCTCTTCCCGGTTGTGGGTGGGGTCCTTGTCCAGGGTAGCCATCAGCTTCCGCTCCTCACCGAAGAACTCGGTGATCTCCCCGTTGGTGCTCATGCCCAGGGCACGGAGCAGAACGGTGACGGGCAGCTTGCGGTTCTTATCGATACGGACATAGAAAGCATCGGAACTGTCAGTCTCATACTCCAGCCAGGCGCCCCGGTTGGGGTTCATGGTGGCAGTAAACAGGTCCTTACCGGTCTTGTCCTTGGTGACACCGTAGTACACGCCGGGAGAACGAACCAGCTGGCTGACGATAACACGCTCGGCGCCATTGATAACGAAGGTGCCGGAGTCGGTCATGAGGGGGAAATCCCCCATGAAGATCTCCTGCTCCTTCAGCTCGCCGGTCTCCTTGTTCAGCAGACGGGCGGTGACCCGCAGAGGAGCGGCATAGGTAGTGTCCCGCTCCTTGCACTCCTTAATAGAGTATTTGGGAGTTTTATCCAAACGGAAATCTACAAAATCCAGAACCAGATTCCCGGTGTAGTCCTCAATGGCGGAGATATCGTGAAAGACCTCCTTGAGACCCTCATCCAGGAACCACTGATACGAGTTCTTCTGAACCTCGATCAGGTTGGGCATACCGATGACTTCTTCGATTTTGGAGAAACTCATCCGCTGGGTTTTACCAAGGGTCGTGGGCTTGACCTTCATCATAAAAAGCAACCACTCCTATTCTCAGAATTTCATCTTTGGTTATAACGCCCATTCAGTTCAAAAATCCCGTCAAAAGTTTGTGCATTCATACGAATTTTTAGCTTTTTCCCGACTTTTCAAAGCTGCCAAGGCGCTCTATTCCAAGATACTATACTTGAGAAGTATAATCCTAAAAAAGCCCATTGTCAAGCCATTTTTCAGGATTTTAAAAAAAATTTGCCCAGGTGTGAAACGCCCGGGCAAGTGTATGCTTGTATGCTGTTAAGTAACCGCTGCTCTCCAAAAATGGGGCTTGACAAGAAAAATCAGTCCAAAAAGTCCCGCAATTTCTTGCTGCGGCTGGGGTGACGGAGCTTCCGGAGGGCCTTTGCCTCGATCTGACGGATGCGCTCACGGGTAACATTGAACTCCTTGCCCACTTCCTCCAGGGTACGGGGACGGCCATCCTCCAGACCAAACCGGAGACGGAGCACCTTTTCCTCACGGGGAGTCAGGCTCTTGAGCACCTGAGCCAGCTGTTCCTTCAGGAGGGTGTGGCTTGCAGCCTCGGCAGGAACGGGAGCGTCCTCATCCGGGATGAAGTCTCCCAGATGGCTGTCCTCCTCCTCACCGATGGGAGCCTCCATGCTCACAGGCTCCTGAGCCACCCGCATGATCTCCCGCACCTTGTCGGCGGGCATGCCCAGCCGCTCGGCCACCTCGTCCACGCTGGGCTCATGGCCCATCTCATGGAGCAGCTGGCTGGAGACCTTCTTCACCTTGTTGATGGTTTCCACCATGTGGACCGGGATACGGATGGTACGGGCCTGGTCGGCAATGGCACGGGTGATGGCCTGGCGAATCCACCAGGTAGCGTAGGTGGAGAACTTGAAGCCCTTGGTGTGGTCAAATTTCTCAACGGCCTTGATAAGTCCCAGGTTGCCCTCCTGGATCAGGTCCAGGAACTGCATTCCACGGCCCACATACCGCTTGGCAATGGAGACTACCAGACGAAGGTTGGCCTCGCTCAGCCGCTGCTTGGCCCGTTCCCCTGCTGCCACCATCTTCTTGAGCTGTTCCAGGTCCTCCTGAGAAAGGTCCTGCCCGCACTCTGCGATCTGGTCAATGGCTGCGGCGCCGGTCTCGATGGCCTCGGCCAGCCGGACCTCCTCCTCGGGAGTGAGCAGGGGCACACGGCCGATTTCTTTCAGGTAAACCTTGACCGGGTCGTCAATGGATACGCCCTCCGCAGAGAGTGCGCTTTCAAACTGGTTTACATTTTCATCGGTAAGGGTGAATGCATCTGCATCGCTTACCGCTTCTTCCTCAATCTCAATTCCCAGCCCTGCCAGAGTCTCGTACAGTTTTTCCAGCTGATCCGGTTCCAGGTTGCATTCTTCCAGGGCATCATTGATCTCCTTGGAGCTGAGAGAACCGTTCCGCTTGCCATTCTCCAGCAATTCACGAATTACATTTTTCTTATCTGCCATAATGAAATTCTCCTTTTAGCTTTGGGTATTGGATTGAGTTTTTGCTTTGGTCAGGTCTGCCAGCCTGCGGCGCATTTCCTCCTCCGACTGAGGAGCCTGCCGCTGGGAGGCGGTCCGCTGTTTGATTCTTTGGATGAACAACTCTACATCTTTTGCAGTGAGAGGGTTGTCGCTGTTTCTCGCCAGCAGCTGTGCTGCCAGGGCCATCTGGCCTTCGTCCAGCTGGCCACCCAGGGCTGCCAGGATTCCCGGCCCGGTCTGGGGCGGCATACTGTACAGCACCCGGCAAAGGGCCTGGTCCTCGGGCATGACCAGTTCCTGAGGGTCCACCCGTTCCCGGATGCCGGGAATAATGGAAGGGTCCTTGAGCATGGCAGCCAGAAGCTGCTGCTCCCCGCTTACCGCCGCCAGGGCCTTCTCCCCTCCCAGGGAGTGAGGGACCTTGATCTGAGCGGGAAGCATTTCCTTTTGCAGATCCTTCTGCCTCTGCCGGCGCTGCCGGTCACTGACCCGCCGGACCGTAGATTCCAGCTGGTTCAGGATGGTCGCCTTGGACACATTGGTCTGTTCCGAAATCCGCCCGGCGTAGATTTCCCGCTCGGTGGGGGTCAGACCGCTGGCCAGCAGGGTCACTGCATCCCGCACATACTCCACCTTTCCGCTGTCGGTGGACAGGTCATACTTGGCCCGGAGCTTGTCCAGATTATATTCAATTCCGTTGGCGGATTTATCCAGCAGCCGCCCAAAGGCATCCGCCCCGTTCCGTTTGATGAATTCGTCCGGGTCTTTGGCCCCCGGGATATTCAGCACCGTCACCTTGATGGCGGTGTTTCGGAACAGTTCCAGGCTTCGGGCGGTGGCCTTCTGTCCCGCTTCGTCACTGTCGTAGGCCAGGACCACCTCATCCGCATAATTGGTCAGGAGTTTGACCTGTTCCTCGGTAAGGGCGGTGCCGCAGGCACAGACTGCCGTACCGAACCCTGCCTGGTGAAGGCTGATCACGTCCATATAACCTTCGCAGAGAATGTACCGCCGGGAAGGGTCCTTCTTGGCCACATTCAGGGCAAAGAGGGTTTTGCTCTTTTTATAGACCAGAGTCTCGGGACTGTTCACATACTTGGGTTTGGAGTCATCCAGCACCCGGCCCCCAAAGGCGATGACGTTTCCCCGCAGGTCAATGATGGGGGTCATCACCCGGTTCCAGAAGGTATTATGAAGGTTCCCCTTCTGACTCCTTTTAATCAGCCCCGCTTCCAGCATTTCCTGGTCGGTGTACCCCCGCTGGCGCAGGTGCCGCTGGAGGCCGTTGAAATCATCGGGGGCATATCCCAGCCCGAACCGGCGGATGGTATTGTCGGACAGTCCCCGCCGGTGCCAGTAGGCCCGGGCCTGGGCGGCCTGGGGCTGGTTTGCATTGAGCTGGTCGTAGAAATACCGGGCAGCATCCTTGTTCATGGCCAGAATCCGGCTCCGCTGCCGCCCGGTCTCATCGTTTTCCTGGGGCAGAGGCATTCCTGCCCGGCTGGCCAGGGATTTGACCGCCTCCACATAATCCAGGTTGGCGATCTTTTTCATAAAAGTAATGGTGTCCCCACCTGCCCCGCAGCCAAAGCAGTAAAAGCTCTGGGTGTCCGGGTAGACCACAAAGGAAGGGGTCTTTTCATTGTGGAAGGGACACAGGCCGGTATAGGTCCTGCCCCGGTGGCGGAGCTGCACATAGCTCTGGACCACGTCCACCACATCATTTCGTTCCAGCACTTCCTGGATATAGCTCTGGGGAATCATCCTCTTCCACCTCCCTTCCCAGGATTCAGGCTGTTACAGAATATGCCATTTCTTGGGAACAAACAGTTCCTCAAACATCCGGGTGGCAAACTCATCGCTCATGCCGCTGATGTAGTCCACCACCGCCCGGTCCACGCCCTCCTGATAAGCGATTTGCAGGTAGAAGTTGGGCATAAGTTCCGGGTTTTCCCGCAGCCGCTCATACAGCTCGTAGACCATCTTCTCCACCTTGCCCTCCTCCCGCTTGGCCACAGGGTCCACATAGACGGTGGAGTACATAAAATCATGGAGAAGTTCATAAGCGCCATTGATCTGGGTGCTGAACCGAATCTCCTGGGCGCCGTTGGAGACCATATCGGTGATAAGGGTGGTGATTCTCTCGCTCTTGGTCTTGCCCAGAATCTCCACTGCTTCCTTGGGGATGGCTTCGTTCTGGAGCACCCCCGCCGTGATGGCATCCTCAATGTCGTGGTTTATGTATGCAATATGGTCCGCATACCGGACGATCTGGCCTTCCCGGGTCTCCGCCCAGGCACCTTTGGTGTGGGTAACGATTCCGTTCCGCACCTCCCAGGTCAGGTTCAGGCCTTCCCCGTCCTTTTCCAGCCGGTCCACCACCCGGATGCTCTGCTGGTAGTGGGAGAATCCCCCCGGCGCAAACTTGTTGAGGGCCCGCTCCCCTGCATGGCCGAAGGGGGTATGGCCCAGGTCATGGCCCAGGCTGATGGCTTCTGCCAAATCCTCGTTCAGCTGCAGTGCCCGGGTAATGGTCCGGGCGATCTGGCTTACCTCCAGGGTATGGGTAAGCCGGGTACGGTAATGGTCGCCTTCCGGGGAAAGGAATACCTGGGTTTTCTGTTTCAGTCTCCGGAACGCCTTGCAATGAAGGATCCTGTCCCGGTCCCTCTGGTAAGCGGTGCGGATCTCATCTGGTTCCTCCGGTTTTGCCCGGCCCCGGCTCTCGTCGCTGAAAGAGGCAAAGGGGGCCAGAATCTGATGTTCCAGGGCCTCCTGCCGCTGACGGATATTCATTCCTTTCCCTCCTTTTTACAAAATAAACAGGCTCTATTATTTTTATACGCCCTTTCCTTCCCATTCCCTTTTTTTATTTTGAATTTTTTTATTTTTCTTCAAAAGGAAGGTACTGGGGCTGGCTGATGGTCACCGGGTCCCTGCCCCGGGTCAGTTCTCCCAGGGCGGTGACCAGGGGTCCTTCGGTCCCCTCGGGCATGGTGAAAGCCAGGGTGACCCGGTCCGCAAAGACAGGTTCCTCCATCTGAGCGCCGCTCTGCCCAATGAGCAAAGCCGCCCGCTCATAGAGGGAGTAGTCCACTGTCACATGGCCGGTAACACAGCTGCGGATGGTAACGATGGTCGCATTTTCCAGAGCTGCTTTGGCTGCGCTGGTATAAGCCCGGACCAATCCTCCGGTGCCCAGCAGGATTCCCCCGAAATACCGGGTGACCACCACGATCACATCGGTAAGTCCTGCGTGCTGGATGGCTTCCAGCACAGGAAGTCCGGCGGTTTTGGCCGGTTCCCCATCGTCGGAATACCGTACCCGGCTGTCCTTGCGCAGACAGTAGGCATACACATTATGCCGGGCGGTACGGTTGGCCGCCCGGACCTGTTCCAGAACCGCCAGGGCCTTTTCTTCCGTATCCACAAAGGCAGCCAGGGCAATAAACCGGCTGTGCTTTTCCTCATATTCTCCTGTTCCGGTTCCCCGGAGGGTGCGGTAGTCTTCCATAGCCTTCCCCTTTCACAACAAGAAAAAGGCGGTTTGCTGAAGAACAAACCGCCTTAACTTGGCAACTGCAAAAATTACTTTTTGAGACCGAAGCGCTTGTTGAAACGATCAACACGTCCGCCGGTATCGACCAGCTTCTGCTTGCCGGTGTAGAAGGGATGGCACTTGTTGCAGACTTCGACATGGACACTGGGCTTGGTAGACCGGGTCTGGATCACATTGCCGCAAGCGCAAGTAATGGTGCAATCCACATAGTTGGGATGGATTCCTGCCTTCATTTTGTTCACCTCTTTCTGGTTTTGACGGTGGCCATGCGAAATCATGGCCGATTCAACAACCTTCAATATCGGCCACCAGCGGGGAGTGCCCCGGAGCAGCCTTGGGAACGATTGCCAGAACAGTTTAGCACGCTTTTCCCCCTTCGTCAAGAATCCGGTAAATTTTTCCCGGCTTCTTTTTCAGTTTTGTTGCCCAGGCAACAGTTCTTTTCTTTCTTTTTGAGTACTGTTGATTTCATCAGAGTAACAGGAGGGATTGCGGTGATTCGGAGAATCATTGAAATCGATCAGGAAAAATGCAACGGCTGCGGCAAGTGTGCCTCTGCCTGTCATGAGGGCGCCATCGCCATGGTAAACGGCAAGGCCACTTTGATGCGGGAGGACTACTGCGACGGGCTGGGAGACTGTCTGCCCGCCTGCCCCACCGGGGCCATCACCTTTGTAGAGCGGGAGGCTCCCGCCTATGACGAAGCGGCCGTGCTGGCTTCCAAGGCTGCCAAGGAGAAAAGCAGCGGGTGTGCCGGAGGAGGCTGCCCCGGCAGCCGGGTCCGGGAGATGAGCGCCTGCCCCTCCCCTGCCATGCCTGACCATTCTGCCTTTACCCTGGCCAGCCAGCTGCGCCAGTGGCCGGTCCAGATCAAGCTGGCTCCGGTGAATGCACCTTTCTTCCAGAACGCAGACCTGCTGGTGGCCGCCGACTGCACCGCCTTCAGCTACGGAGATTTCCATAACCGGTTTATCCGGAACCGGGTCTGTCTGGTTGGCTGTCCCAAGCTGGACATGGTGGACTATTCCCAGAAGCTGACCCAAATCATTGCGCAGAACTCCATCAAGAGCCTGACCATTGTCCGGATGGAGGTTCCCTGCTGCGGCGGTCTGGAACATGCCGCCACCACCGCCCTAAAAAACAGCGGCAAGTTCATTCCCTGGCAGGTGGTGACCATCACCATCGACGGCAAAATCAAGGGCGAATGATCTTATTAAAGAATCCCGTTTCCGGGTTTCCGGAAGCGGGATTTTTCTTTTTTATTCCCAGCCCAGCCAGGCATTGGCTGCGGGGGTCCCATCCTCTTTCAGGGCCACCAGCCGGGAGCCTTTCTCCTCCTGCTGCCCCAGGACAGTGAGGGTTTCTCCCTCGTAGCTTTGGTTGAGATAATGAATTTCCAGTTCCCGGACCGGATGTTCCTTCCAGAAAGCAGAGTCAAAAACATCCAGGAAAAGCGGAATATACCGCTGGTTATTCATGTGGTGGTTGATATCCAGATCACTGTACCCTACCCTGTATTCCCAGGCTTTTTCTCCCTGGGGCAGCTGCCGGGGCAGCCGGGTAAAGCCGGGAAGTTCCTCCAGGGCGGGGCCAAAGGCATCTTCCCCCATTTCTATATCGGAGATACGGGCAATGGTCCCTGTTTCCAGGTTGGCCAGGCAGGCTTCCAGCCGTCCCTGAAAGGCCAGCCGTCCCTCATACCGTATCTCCAGCACGGGAGTCAGCCGGACAGAGGAGCGGAGGGGCTCCGCCCAGACCTTCATTTCCACCTTTACTCCGTAGGGGACTTTCTCAAAGACCCTGGCCCGGAACTTTGAGTAGAGCCAGACCAGTCCGTACCGGGGATAGATCCGGTTTACTCCGATTCCCAGGCTGAGCTGGTATTTCCCCACCAGCTCCTGGAAATAGTTCATGTAGCCCCGCAGGCCCAGCAAGCCGTCCTGGTCGGCATCCCGGAACTGAGTGGACCATTCTTCACAAATCACATAAGACATTTTTTCACCTGAAAAGGAGCCTCCCCTGAGGGAGGCTCCTCCTTATTTCAATTTAAGAGAACAGAGGTGCCAGAGCTTCGGCCAGCTTATCCTTCTGAGCCTGGGCCTCAGCCAGGTCCTTGCCCAGGGTGGTAAAGTAAGTCTTGATCTTGGGCTCGGTGCCGGAGGGACGGACCACCACAGTGGCGCCGCTTTCCAGCTTGTAAATCAGCACATTGGCGGCGGGCAGGCCGGTCTCCTCGGGCTTGGTGTAATCCAGTACCTGGACAACCTTATCCCCTGCAAACTGGGTAGGCACATTGTCCCGGAGGCTCTGCATGATACCGGCCATCTTATCCATACCGGTAAGGCCGGGGAACTCGAAGCTGTCCACCTTGTTCAGGTAACGGCCATACTGCTTATAGATTTCCTCCAGCCGCTCCTTGATGCTGCTGCCGATGCTCCGGTAGTAAGCAGCCATCTCGCAGATGAGCATGGAGCCGATGACGGCATCCTTATCCCGTACATAGGGTCCGGCCAGATAGCCGTAGCTCTCCTCAAAGCCAAAGATGAAGCGGTCCACTTCACCGGCGGCTTCCAGACCTGCGATCTGGTCCCCGATCCACTTGAATCCGGTGAGAACGCTCCGCATCTCCACGCCGTAATGCTCAGCAATGGCATCGGCCAGAGGGGTGGACACAATGGACTTTACAGCCACGGGGTTCTTGGGCATGGTGCCCTTCTCGATCCGGCCGGCGCAGATGTAGTCCAGCAGCAGCGCGCCCATCTCGTTGCCGGAAACCAGCTCGTAGCTTCCGTCGGGGCACT
>CALXGR010000038.1 GCA_944387885.1 uncultured Clostridia bacterium | reverse complement strand
GGGCCCGCTTGTAATGGTTATAGTTTTCCTCCTTGGTGGCAATGAACTTTTCCAGCTTTTCCAGCTGGCAGAGGCCCATGGCGGCCTGGAGGTTGGTCATCCGGTAGTTGTATCCCACCTCGTCATGGAGGAACTGGAGCACGTCCGCCTTGGCCTGGGTGGACAGGTGCTTGGCGTGCTCGGCCCAGTCGGGGTGGTTGGAGACCACCATGCCGCCGGCTCCGGTGGTGATGATTTTATTTCCGTTAAAGCTGAAACAGCCTACATCACCGATGGTTCCGGCATATTTGCCCTCATAGGTTCCCTGAGTGTACCGGGTGCCCAGGGCTTCGGTGGCATCCTCAATGACCAGCAGGCCATACCGGTGAGCGATTTCCATCAGCCGCTCCATATCCGCCATGTTGCCGAATACATGGACCACCACCATGGCCCGGACCCGGGCTCCGGTGGATTTGTTATAAAGGCCGTCCTCCCGCATTTCGCAGTACTGGGAGCAGAACTCCTCCACCGCATCCGGGTCAATGCAGAGGCTGTCGTCACAGCCGATGAAAACCGGCTCGGCGCCCATATACCGGGTCACCGGGTTGACGGCGGCAATGAAGGTAAGGGTGGGGACGATGACCTCGTCCCCCCGCTGAATCCCGCTGACCAGGGCCGCCAGATGGAGGGCGGAGGAGCCGCTGTTGCAGGCCACCGCCCGGGGCATGTGGAGATAGGAAGCAAAGGCTTCCTCGAAGTCATTGATAAGCTGGCCGCCGGTGGAGACCCAGCTGCTGGTCACCGCCTGGGCGACCTTTTCTGTTTCCTCTGCGCCCACATTGGGTACCGACAAGGGAATGAATGCCATTTTGAAAAACCTCTTTTCTCATTTTCCCAAAGGGAAGCTGTTAACCGATGGTGTAGATAGGTCCGATATAGTAGTGCTGGAACAGAAGCAGCGCTCCCACCGCCCCATAAATACCAAAAAGGGGCAGACCCAAGGTCTCCTTTTTCCGGGAGACGGGGGTGAGATACCGGCTGAGGGCCTGGGCCGCCAGCCAGTAGAAGGCCAGAAAGACCGGCAGGAAATACCGGGCCTGCAGGCCGATGATCCGGACCATTCCCACAGGGGTGTAGGTAATATACATAGCGGTCATGGCTCCGGCCAGATAGACAAGGCCGAATCCGCCCAGTCCAAAGGCTCTCTGGGGTTCCAGCCGGTTTTCCTTCTTGGGCACCGACAGGAATGCCGCCACCAGAAGCACCATAGGTGCGGTCAGGTCCAGCAGGGGGATATCCAGGTCCAGGGCGCCGAAGAGCCCCAGCTGGCCCAGGAAGAACTGATTCTCATAGAGGGTCTGGACCATCACTGCCAGATACCGGGGCAGATACCGGAGCACAAAGAGAAGCTGAGGAATCTGGTCCGCCCCCTCGATCATCCGGCCCAGGGCCGAAAGGTCATAGTCATGGCGGAAGAAGTTCCCGTACCAGGTGGTGAAGAAGGTGATTCCCAGCGCCACCGCCAGCCCTGCCCCAGTGAAGAGCCAGAACTTTGTCTTGAGCTTCCACTTCCGTCCAGCAATAACCAGGGGGACAAAAAGCCAGAGCAGGTTGATGGCAGGCTTGGCCATGTTGGCCCAGCCCAGGGCAAAAAGGAACCATCCGGCATCCCACCGGGTAAATTCCTCCTTGTCCAGAAAACTGAGCATAAGGTAGTAACACCCCAAAAGGGTGGCGTCATAGCTTAAAGAGCCGCCCAGATAAAGGCTGAGCGGGCAGAGCATAAAGGCCAGGAAAAGGGGCCTTGCCCGCCGGGTATTTTTGAGAGCCAGCCAGCAAAGGCCGGTGTAGGCCAGCAGGTTGACCAGCCGTCCCCCGTACAGGCAGCCCAGGGCGCCCAGACCCAAAAGCCGGGCCAGAGCCATCCCCACTGCCTGGGGCACCAGGGGCAGGATCATAACCAGAATAGGCTCAGTGACCGGCTCGGCCTCCCCGCCGTCCAGGTATTCCCGGAAGCTGTCCAGCACCGAGTAGACTTTGCCATCCTCCCCGTACCGTTTCAGGGCATAGCCGGCGCTGGAGTAGTAGGTCTCCTCCCCGGTCTCCTCATCCTCAAGGCTACCGATGGAGGTATGGGCATTGACCCAGGCCCCCGGGAAGGTCTCATACAGCCGGGCCACATCCTCCGGGTATTCCCGGCTGCCGTCAAAATCAAAATGTCCCTGGCTGATGGAGTAGGCCCGGAGATAATGGGTGTACTCGTCGGGGGCCTGCATGGGGGGATTCACAAAGGCAAAGAGCACCCCGCAAAGGAAGATGACCAATGCCCCCTTGGCAGCTGCATCCTTGACCCGGGACACCCCGAAGGCGGCGCCCACTCCGGCCAGGGCGACCCCGGCCAGCCCCAGAAGGAGAAGTTTCTGGTCTATCTCAGGGCGAAGGTCCAGGTCATACAAAACCCGCCACAGATACAGCAAGGAAATGGCCCCAGCCAGAGCGGCCAGGGCGCAGAAAAGCCAGCCTGCCCACCGGGGCAGGCCTTTGATTTTTTGGGTACAGCTTTCCAGAATCTTACAAAACATACTGTCCAACCTTGTAGGAATCCAGATTCTCCCGCAGGAACTGGGTGGTAAGGGCCAGACCTTCCTGGAAGGTGTAGGCGGGCTTCCAACCGGTCAGCTGCCGCAGCTGGGTGGAGTCTCCCAGCAGGCGGTTTACCTCGCTCTTTTCCGGGCGCAGCCGCTGTTCCTCACAGACGATGGTAGCCCCGGGATTGATCTGAGCGATCAGTTCCTTGGCCAGATCCCCGATGGAATGTTCCACTCCGGTGGCAATGTTCAGCTCCCGGCCGATGGCGGCAGGGCAGTCAGCAATGGCCATGAATCCGGCAGCGGTGTCCTTTACATAGTTGAAATCCCGGGTGGGGGTCAGGCTGCCCAACCGAATCTCCTTCTGGCCGGCCAGCAGCTGGGTGATGATGGTGGGGATGATGGCCCGTCCCGACTGGCGGGGGCCATAGGTGTTGAAGGGCCGGACAATGGTCACAGGCAGGTCAAAGCTCCGGTAGAAGCTCTCCGCCAGACGGTCCGCACCGATTTTGGTGGCACTGTAAGGGCTCTGGCCCTGGTAGGGATGCTTTTCGTCGATGGGCACATACTGGGCGGTGCCGTACACCTCGCTGGTGGAGGTGACCAGAAGCCGCTCCACATCCAGGTCCCGGCAGGCATTGAGGACGTTGAGGGTGCCCTTGATGTTGGTGTCCACATAGCTGTCCGGGCTGTGGTAGCTGAAGGGGATGGCAATGAGGGCGGCCAGGTGATAGACCACTTCCTGCCCTGCAATGGCAGTTGCTACCCCGTGAGGGTCCCGGATATCTCCGCTGAAAAATTCGATCTCGTTTTTGATCTGGGAGGGGAGGGTATCCAGCCAGCCGTTGCTTCCAAACGAGTTATAGTAGCAGAAGGCCTTGACCTGATCCCCCCGGCGAACCAGTTCCTCGGTCAGGTGGCTGCCGATGAATCCGTCTGCGCCGGTGACAATGACTTTCTTTCCCATGATAAATCTCCTTAAAAGTATTATTACAAGTATAGTGCATCAGGCGGCAAATTTCAACTTGTTTCTGTGGAAGAGGCTCCCTTTACAGTCCGGGGCAAAACTAGTATAATAGCAGTAATTATTCTGGATGATTCTGTCCCCTTTCAGGGAGAGGAGGCGTCAAAGACAGGGAAGGAGCCGGTCAACATGAGCTTGCAAAGTTTTTCCTACTTTGGGTGGCTGCCGGTGGTGGCCCTGTTTTACCTGATCCTTCCCCAGCGGTTCCAGACCCCTTTTCTGGCCCTGGCCAGCCTTTTCTTTTTCGGCACCCACGCATCCTTTGACCTGTCCCGGCCTCTGGACGCCTTTTTGCCCTGGGCAGCCATGGGGTTTGTGTTCTGTCTGCTCTGGTTCCTGGGCCCGGCCATTGCTTCCGCATCGGGGAAACGCCGGGGCCGGCTGGTAAAGGGCGGCGTCATTGCCCTGCTGGCAGTGCTGGCGATCTTCAAATACTACAACTATTCTCCCCTGCCCACCCTGTTGGAGGGCACGGTTCTGGCCCGGCTCCCCTTCCCTCTGGGAATCAGCTTTTTCACCTTCGCAGCCATCAGCTACCTGGTGGACCTGAGCCGGGGAAAAATCCGTCCCGCCAAGGACCCGGTGGCCCTCTTCGTCTTTCTCTTTTTCTTTGGTACCATTATTTCGGGTCCCATCTGCCGGGCGGGACAGATCCTGCCCCAGCTGGAGGTGGAACACCGGTTTGACCGCCGCCGCACTGTAAAAGCCCTCCAGCTCTACGGCCTGGGCCTCTGGAAAAAGGTGGCCATTGCGGACCTGCTCACCCTTTTTATTGACGTGGTGTACGAGGATATCCCCGCCCAGAGCGGCCCCATGCTGGTGCTGGGGGCTGCGGCCTTCACCCTTTACCTTTACTTTGATTTCTGCGGGTACTCGGAAATGTCCCGCTCCACCGGAATGATTCTGGGGCTGGAGCTGCCGGAAAACTTCTCCACCCCTTATCTGGCCACCAACTTTACCCAATTCTGGGCCCGGTGGCATATTTCCCTGAGCCAGTGGCTCCGGGATTATCTGTATATTCCCCTGGGAGGGAACCGGGTCAGCCGGGGCCGTCACCTGTTCAACCTGTTTCTGGTCATGCTGGTCAGCGGTTTCTGGCACGGGAACACCCTTCCCTTTGTGGTCTGGGGCGCCTTGCTGGGCCTTTACCGGATAGGAGAAGAACTTCTCCACATGACCCTGGGAAAACCCGCCCCCAACGCTCCCGCCCTCACTCTCTGGGCCAAGCGTGCTGTGGTGGTATTTCTCTGGGGCTTTACCATGATTTTCTTCCGGATCGGTTCCGGGTCCACCCCCCAGATCAGTCTCTGCATGGAGTACATTGCCGGCCTTTTCCGGAACTGGTCACTCTCCGCCCTGCCCGGGCAGATCACTGCCGCCGTGGCCCAGGGCTTCTACGATGACTCCCGGATGGTGCTGGGATACCTGGCCTTCCTTCCCCTGGGGATTCTGGTGGCCTTCTGGCTGGACTGTCTGCGCCATTTCCGGTACGCCGACCAGGGCTCCGAGGTGGTGCTGGCCGGACAGAACCGGGCGGTGCGGTGGATCCTCTACTATTTCCTTATTGGCAGCATCCTGGCAGGGCTTATCATCCAGAGCGGAGGCTTTGCAGGAGTCTCCTTTGCCTACGCCAATTTCTGAAAGGGGGCTTTTGCTCTGAAATTCATTCTCAAGCGGCTGGCCCTTTTAAGCATTCCTGTGCTGGCCTGGCTGGCCTTCTTTATTGCCTTTGAGCCAAACAACTACTTTGGCCTCAAGGAGAGTTCCAACTCCACCGCCCCCATTGGACGGATCCGGGCCTATGAGGCGGACCCTGGCCCCCGGGTGATTCTGGGGGACAGCCGGATGGCCCACTTTGACCTGAACCTGGTGGAAGAGGTCAGCGGCCGTCCCTGGCAGAATCTGGCCTTTGGAGGGGCCAGTCTCCGGGAGACCTGCGACCTTCTGGAATATCTGCTGGACAATTATCCCCAGCTGGAGGAAGTGGTGTTCGGGGTGTCCTTCTACTCCCTCAGCGCCGCCTATGATGTGGACCGGATGTCTACCCTCCAGGATGTGCTGGACAATCCCCTGGCCTACTGTTTCAATCTGGAGTATAATGTGAACACCCTCACCAACTTTACCGACTGGCTGGCCGGCCGGCAGGGGGGCGAGGAGACGGGAGACTGGGTCTACCCGGATGACTATACTGACGCAGAAGGGAATGTCTATCCCCTTCACCTTCAGCTGGCCCTCTATCCCCAGTCCATTCTGCCACGGTGCGAGAATTTCCGAATCAACGAAAGCCAGGCCCAGCGGCTTTATGAGCTGGCCCTCCGGTGTGAGGAACAGGGTGTGGAGCTGACAGTGGTTCTCCCCCCCGTGGCGGACTATATTATGGACACCGTCTGCATTCCCCTGGGAATCCACCAGAAGATGGGCGAGTTCCTGGTCACTCTGGAAGGGTGGTCGGAGGAATGCGGATTTTCCCTGCTGGACTACGAGTGGACCAATCGTCCCGACTTTGACGACGACACCCAGTTTTATGACGGTCTGCACCTGGACACCCGGTACGGACTGCCCCAATTTACAGAAATGCTTTTCACCCAGGTGGGGTGAAAAGCGGGAGGAACCATGGCACTGGATTTTCTCATTCTCTACGAACATACGGTGCGGGAATATGAGAGCGACCTGCTTCTCAAGCTGGAGCTGGAGCGCCGGGGCTACAAGGTAGCCATCCGGCAGCTGCTGGACCCCAAGCTTCTTTCCCTCCGCCTTTGGAACAAACCCAAGGTTCTGGTGGCCAGCTGCATGTATGACAACGAGGCCATCAACGGCCATGTTTACAACAACATCGGCCGGTGCGACAGAATCGTCAACCTTCACTGGGAGCAGATGCTTTCGGACACCCAGGAGGAGGGGGACTGGTTCAATATGTCCGGGAACGCCAAGAAGTGCGTTCAGACCTGCTGGGGCCAGCGCACCGCCCGCCGGCTTCAGGCCCACGGGATGGAAGCCAAAAACACCCCCGTCACCGGGGCCATTATGATGGATTTTCTGAAATTCCCCGGATATTATGCGGGAAAGGAGGAACTCTGCGCCCGCCACGGCCTGGACCCCAAAAAGGAGCTGCACCTTTACATTTCCAGCTTCGGATATGCCAGCATGAGCGACGCCGAGGTGGCGGAACTTTCCAAAATGGCAGGCACGGATTTTTCCGGGTTTGCCCGGACCAACCGGGTGAGCATGGAAAAAACCCTGGACTGGTTTGACCGGTATCTGGCCGACCACCCCCAGGTGGAGCTGGTCTACCGCCGCCATCCCAGCGAGTGGAAAAGCCCGGCCCTGGATGCCCTGGCCGCCAAGCGGCCCAATTTCCACGTTATCTTTGAGGGGAGCGTAAAGGATTGGATCACGGCCGCTGACTCCATCTCCATCTGGATGTCCACCGCCATTGCGGAGGTATACATGGCAGGGAAAAGCTGTCACATCCTCCGCCCCGTTCCCATTGAACACGAGTATGACCCGGTCATCTACAAGGATGCCCGGTACATCACCACCTACCAGGAGTTTGAGGCCGCCATGGCCCAGGGGCAGCCTCCCTTCCCCATTGACCGGGAAGTGATCGAAGGGTACTTTGACCCCAGTCCCACCCCTGCCTATCTCCGGATGGCGGACCTGCTGGAGCAGGTATACCGGGAGGAGCCTCGGGACCATCCCATGGGACCAGGGTTCACCCCCCATTTCAACTGGCTGAAATACCTGGCCCTCTGGGGAGTGCATGGGCTGTACAGGCTTCATCTTCCCCCGGAAAAGGTGTTCTTCTTCCACAAAGGACTGGCGGATTTTGCCCAGCGTATCTACGGGTATGTGGACAAAGCCCATGTGACCCCGGACCAGGTCCGGGTCATGGAGGAGAAGATCCGCCCCTATCTGTCCTGAAATAACTTTTACCAGAGAGGAGGGCTGCCATGGCTGCTCCCGATCAGCACTCTCCCCAGGGATTCCTGGGAAACATTCTGAAATACAGCATCGCCACCTACCTGGGGTTTGGCATCTCAGGGCTGGCCCTCATTGTAAGCGGGGTACTGGGGCCGGAAAAAACCGCCGCCCCCCTCACCTTCATGAGCGCCACCGCCACCCTCATGAACATTGGGATCCTGGGGCTGGACCAGAGCCTGCTCCGGTTTTATGCGGAACCTCCCGCCGGGCGGACGGGGCGGCAGCTGTTTGGATTCTGCCTGACCATTTCCGCCCTGGTCATGACCGCCGCCGGGCTTTTCTTCAGTCTGGTCTGTCCTGACTGGCTGGCCGGTATCCTCAGCTTCCAGGCCATGGGGTCCGGGGTAGTCCCCCTCCTTTTCCTCAACGCCTTCTTCTATATGTGGGTGCGGTACCTGAATGTGCTGCTCCGGCTGGAAGGTAAGGTAGGGCTTTACACCCTGGAGACCCTGCTCATGCAGGGGTGCTACAACCTGTTCTATCTGGTGGCGGGATTTTTCACCAGCGACCCCTATGTGTTTGCCCTGGTATCCGTCCTCTCCTTTGGAGGGGTGGCCCTGGTTTTCGGGCTCCGTTACCGGGGAGTTTTCCGGGAAGGGCGGCAGGCTTTCACCAAGCCGGTAGCCAAGCAGATTCTTCCCTATGGTCTGGCCCTGGCTCCCACCCAGATCATGCTCTATCTCAACAACACCTTCAGTCTGGCCTTTCTGGGCAACATCCTGGGGACCACCGTCCAGGGCACCTTCGCCTTCGGGGTACGGCTCTCCCAGCTGGTGACCACCATCCAGGCGGGATTTTCCACCTTCTGGGGGCCCTTCGTCTATGCCAACTACCGGGACCAGCAGGAGCTGATCGCCAAGGTGCAGGACTATCTCTGCCTTCTGATTTTTTCCTTCTACTGCTGCCTTGTGGCGGCGGAGGATATCCTCTTTTTCATCTTCCCCGCTTACCAGGGCTGTCTTCCGGTCTTCCCCGTCCTCATGATGAGTCCGGTCTTTACCATTCTCTGCGAGGGAACGGTATACGGCATTTCCATTGCCCGCCGGCCCATCTTTGACACCATGGGCATTGCCATCAGCGCCTTGGGGAACATCGGGCTCTGCGTTCTGCTGGTTCCCAAAATGGGGCTGATGGGGGCTTCCCTGGCCCTGGCCGTATCCGCCGGGGGAATGTTCTTATTCCGGACCATTATGGGGCAATACTATTACCGGACCATCCTCCATCCCCTGCGGACCGCTGCCGGGTTTGTCCTGGCCATTGGGGTAGCCGCTGCCGGGGTGTTCTTCCGGGACCGGTTCCTTCTCAAAGGAGCCCTCTGTCTTGTGGCCCTTGTCCTCTATCTCATTCTTTATCGTGAGCAGCTGAAGGAAGCTGCCGGCTTTCTGGGCCAGCTGACCCAAGCCCGCAAGTCCTCCTGAACCATACCATCCAAATTCAACCCAAAGGAGTTTTGATTATGAAGTACTGCAAAAAATGTACCATGCCCGATACCCGGCCCGGCATCACCTTTGACAGCGAGGGCGTATGCAGCGCCTGCCGCCATTACGAAAGCCGGAAGCTGGTAGACTGGGAAGCCCGGAAGAAGGAGTTCGAGGCCCTCTGCGACAAGTACCGGGGCTGCAACGGTCCCGGAGGTTACGACTGCGCTGTGGCCGTATCCGGCGGCAAAGACAGCCATTACCAGGTATACATGCTGAAAGAGGTCATGGGAATGAACCCCATTCTGTTCAGCGTGGAGGATAACTTCCCCATGACCGAGGCCGGCAAGCACAACCTGCAGAACATCAGTGAGGCCTTTGGGTGCACCATCATCAGCTGCAAGCCCAACATCAAAGTTCAGAAGACCCTCATGCGGAAGTTCTTTGAAAAGTACGGCAAACCCACCTGGTATGTAGACCGGCTCATCTACACCTTCCCCCTTCACATGGCCCTCAAGTTCAACACTCCCCTTCTCTGCTACGGGGAGAACGTAAGCTTTGAGTACGGCGGCAACGCTGACAAGGAGACCTACAGCGCCCGGGACCAGATCGAGAACGGCGTAGCCGTGGGAATGCCCATGGAGGAACTGCTGGGGGACGGTGTCACCGAGAAGGACCTGAGCCTGACTCTGGCCCCCTCCAAGGAGGAGCTGGCCAAGCTTGACCCCTTCTATATGAGCTACTTCTTCCCCTGGAACAGTTTCGCCAACTACCAGCTGGCCAAGAAGTACGGCTTCCATGATCTGACCCATGAGTGGGACCGGACCCATCACGCCGAGAACTTTGACCAGATCGACAGCCGGGCCTACCTGGTCCACAGCTGGCTGAAATACCCCAAGTTCGGCCATGCCGCCGCCACCGACTACACCGCCCGGTATATCCGGTATGGTCTTATGACCCGGGAGGAGGCCATTCCCATCATCAAGGAGCGGGACGGCGCTCTGGACCCCCTCTGCGTGCGGGATTTCTGCCAGTTCTGCGGCTACACCGAGCAGGAGTTCTGGGCCATCATGGACAGGTTCTACAACCCTGAACTCTTCCACAAAGACCAGTATGGCCGGTGGGTGCTGAACCACCCCATCTGGGAAGAATGATTTTCCGCCCTGTGTTCTTCGGGACACAGGGCTTTTTATTTTCCGTTTGGTTCTGGATTTTTACAGCGGTTTTCGATATACTATAAGGTAAGATGTTATACCCTAAAGGAGATTCAGTTACTGCCATGAACCATTGCGGAACCCATGCCATTGAAACGGACCGTTTGCTCCTCCGTCCCCTGACGGTGGACGATGCCCAGACCATGTTTGAGAACTGGGCCGGAGATGAGGACGTGACCCGGTTTTTACGGTGGGACGCTCACCGGAACTGGACCGTCACCTATGAATACCTTTACCATCTGGAGCAGGATTACCAGAACCCCCGGTGCTACGAGTGGGGTATCGTTCAGAAATCCACCGGAATTCTGATGGGAAGCATCGGGATCCAGCCCTCTCCCCCTGACCCGGAGTGGGAGACCATCGGGTACACTGACACGGAGTTCTGGTCGGTGGGCTATGTGCTGGGAGCCAAATGGTGGAACCAGGGGTACGCCACCGAAGCCCTCCGGGCCGTCTGCGAGTATTGGTTCGACAACACCGGAAGCGAGCTGCTGGTGGCCTATCACCACTGTGAAAATGCCGCCAGCGGGCGGGTACTGTCCAAGGTTGGCTTTATCCTGGACCATGCCGCCATCATTCCCCGGTACGACGGCACCCCTGTGGACTGCGACGGATATTTTCTTGACCGAATGGACTTTTTACGGCCCCGGGGCGTCCGGGCCATTTACGAGGATGAATGACTTTGACCAAGGTAATTTTGTTGGCCCTGGACCAGGGCAAGTTTGACCCCCAGCGGAGTCTGGAGGAACTGGAGGCGCTGGCCCAGGCTGCACAGATGGAGCCGGTAGCCAGTGTCACCCAGAAGCGGAGCGTCCCGGAAGCGGGCACCGTGCTGGGAGAAGGAAAATTGGCGGAAGCCCGGTTGGTGGCCCAGAACCTGGAAGCAGAGATGGCCATTTTTGACGGGGAGCTCACCGGCAGCCAGATGCGGAATCTCAGCGAGGCCCTGGGAATTGAAACCATCGACCGGACCATGCTGATTCTGGAGATCTTCCAGGCCCGGGCCATCACCAATGAAGGAAAGCTCCAGACCCAGCTGGCTCTGGAGCGGTATCGCCTGCCCCGGCTCCAGGGGCTGGGCCAGATCATGACCCGCCAGGGCGGTGGCGGCGGCGGTGCTGCCGGCGCCCGCCGGGGCAGCGGCGAGACCCAGCTGGAACTGGACCGCCGGTATGTACACAGCCGGATCGAGGCATTGGAGAAAAAGCTGGAGGATGTGGTCCGCCGCCGGGGGGAGACCCGCCGGGCCCGGCAGAAATCCGGGGTTCCCGTGGTAGCCCTGGTTGGGTACACCAATGTGGGAAAATCCAGTCTGATGAACGCCCTCTGCGGCAGCCAGGAGGTCATGGAGGCGGATATGCTTTTCGCCACCCTGGACCCCACCGCCCGGAAACTGGAACTGCCCAGCGGCCTGACCGTGGTCCTCATCGACACGGTAGGTTTTGTAAGCCGGCTGCCCCACCATCTGGTGGAAGCTTTCAAAAGCACCCTGGAGGAGGCCGCCTACAGCGACGTCATTGTCAAGGTGGCGGATGCCTCCGACCCCCAGCGGCTGGAACAGCTGGCGGTCACCGACCAGGTATTGGAGGAGCTGGGATGCAGTGATATTCCCCAGCTGGTGGTCTACAACAAATGCGATGCCGCCAACGCCCTGAGCATGGACCCCCAGGTACTTCTCACCAGCGCCAAAACCGGGGCCGGCCTGGAAGCCTTGAAAGAGGCCCTGGACCAGGCTCTCTCCTCCCGGATCCGCCCCATCCGTATCCTTTTGCCCTATGACAAGCTGGCTTTGGCCGATATTCTCCGGAGCCGGGGAAGCGTGGCGGTGGAGGAATACCGGGCCGACGGCGTCTACTATGAAGGTATGGCCAAACTGGAGGACCTGTACCAGTTTGAACCCTACCTCTGGGAAGAATAAAAAAAGCCCCTGCAAAGCAAAAAGCCCCGCCGGTGGGCAGGGCTTTCCGCATAGAGGGGTGGGAAAGTATATTTGTAGAAGATTATCAAAATTCGGGGGGACAGCGGTCAGCTGCCACGGTCTTTATTATACGTTTTTTTCTTTATCTGTCAAACCACAAAACCCGGATTTTATTTATTTTATTTCTTTACTTTCCCAAATCTTTCTTTTATAATAAATTTCAAAGCATTTTTTTGCTTCATATTTTAATTTTGTTTTCAAAGGCATTGTCTTTTACTTTCTTTTTCAAGTTTATACGCAATTTTTAAGGATGTGGCAGCCATGGATCAGCTGGATCAAAAAATTTTGAACCTCCTCATTGAAAACGGTCGGATCTCCCTGAAAGAGATCGCTCAGGCGGTAAATCTTACCAGTCCTGCAGTTTCCGCCCGGATCCGTCACCTGGAGGATGAGGGAATCATTGCAGGGTACACGGTGCTTCTTCGCACTCCCCAGGAGCCCTCCCAGGTGGAGAGTCTTATCTCGGTTTCGGTGAAGCCGGGAAGCCATCAGGACTTTATGGACTTTCTCCACACGGCCCCTCAGGTGGAGCAGTGTTATCACGTTACCGGCTCCTTCAGCCACATGGTCAAGGTCCGGTGCCGGGACATTCCACAGCTGGAACATCTGATCAGCAGTCTTCAGCACTTTGGGATGACCAGCAGCCAAATCATCCTCTCCACCCCGGTGGAAAGACCTGTCCATATCATCAAGGAGGATTCGTCTCATGACCTGTAAACATTGCGGGGCTCCCCTGCCCCAGGATGCCCTTATCTGCCCCGTCTGCGGCAAGGCCCAGGATTCCATTCCCCAGGAGGTGGAAGACCAGGTCCAGGCCGCTTTGGACCAGGCCCAGGCAGCCCTGAACGGCTCTGCAGCCCAGGATTCCCATAACGATTCTCAACCCGAGGAAGCCGCTCCCCCGGAGGATGCCGCCGACAACTCCGCTTCCCGGGAGCAGGCAGCACCTTCCGGCTGGCAGCCTGAAGACACCGCCTCTGCCGGTGAAGTTCCCCCGGAGCCGGAGGCCATCCCCCTGCAGGAGTATCCCAATTCTTCCTCCCAGGATGAAACCAGGGATTTCTCCTATTCTCAAGAGGAGGAAGAGGACGATCCGGCTGCCCCCATCTACACCCAGCGGAGAAAAGGCCGTTCCTTCCCCCGTCAGGAGGAAGACCCTTCCGTCCCCACCACCGGACAGTATTTCTTTATGCAGCTGATCATGCGGCTGCCCATTATCGGATTTATAGTTTCTCTGTTCTGGGGGCTCAGCGACAGTGGTTCCCCCCACCGCCGGAATCTGGCTCGGGCCAACATTCTTCTCTCCCTGCTGGGTCTGGTAGTCAGTCTGGCTCTGATTGGGATCCTGATGGGGATTCTCTCCACCATCATGGCTGCGCTCATGAGTTATGGTTCTTACTATAATGACTACCCTGAGTACTTTGGGGATTTCTTCGGCCATGGGGATGGCTATTACGACTACTACGACGATTATTACGATGACTACTATGGTTACTACGGGGAGTATCCCTACTACTTCAACAGCGCTCCCTCTGCCTGACCTGAAAGGAATAAACGAACATGATGAAAGCCACCATCGTCATTCCCAATCTGAACGGAGCGGGTTGGCTGAAGGACAGCATTGAATCCATCTGGGCCCAGACCTGCCAGGATTTTCACCTGATCGTGGTGGACAACGGTTCCACCGATGAAAGCCTGGAGATTGCCCGCAGCTACATAGACCATCCCCGGTATACCCTCATTGAGAACAAGACCAACACCGGGTTCAGCTATGCCGTGAACCAGGGCATCCGGATGGCCGATACTCCCTATGTAGTTCTCTTCAACAACGACGCTTTTGCCGAGCCGGACTGGCTGGAAGCCCTGATCCGCACTGCCGACCAGGATCAGCGGATTTTCGGGGTATCCAGCCTGATGATCCGCCATTTCCAGCGGGAACTGGCGGACGACGCCGGAGATTATATGACTCTGCTAGGCTTTGCCTGCAAGCGTGGGGACGGCCTGCGGTGGGAGCGGTATTCCCAGCCCTGCCGGGTGTTCAGTGCCTGCGGAGGAGCTGCCCTCTACCGGAAAAGCATTCTGGACAAAATCGGTCTTTTTGACGAAAACTTCTTTGCCTACTATGAGGATGTGGACATCAGCTGGCGGGCCAACAATTTCGGCTACAAGAATGTTTACTGCCCTGCCGCCAAATGCTACCACATTGCCGGGGCCACCACCGGTGCGGTCCGGTACAACCCCTTCAAGAGCATCCAGAGCGGACGGAACAGCATTCTCCTTCCCTACAAGAATATGCCTTTGGTTATGCTGATCCTTAACCTGCCTTTCCTGGCTGCCGGGTATCTCCTCAAGGTCATTATGTTCCGGCTGAAAGGATTCGGCGGGGATTACGCCAAGGGCTTCCACGAAGCCTGGAAAGCCATTCCCAAGCTGGACAAGCCTCCCTTCCGGCTGGTCAATCTTCCCAACTATTTCTGGGTGGAGGGCAGCATGATCGCCGGTCTGTTCCGGTACATTGTCTACCGGGTCCAGCGTGCCCTGAAAATCACATAAAAATAAAAACCACTAGTAAACTAGTGGTTTTCTCAGACCCCAGAGGGGTTATTGCTTGCTGACTCCTGAAGGGGTT
>CALXGR010000037.1 GCA_944387885.1 uncultured Clostridia bacterium | reverse complement strand
TCGCTTTCGATTCGGCCCAGCCGGTCAAAGAGGTAGACCAGGAGAATATCCAGGTTGCCCTGCTCTGCCTGGGCTTTCAGTTCCTGGATAGCATCCCGTTTGGAGGCAGATACCTTGGAGCCGGAGACTCCCTTTTCCGCTTTCTCCATGACCACCCGCCAGCCCTGCTGGACACAGAATTTCCGGCACTCGATTTTCTGCATGGGGATGTCATCGTGGTCTACCTGCCCTTTGGTGGACACCCGGTAGGCCAGTCCTGCCCGGGGTGCATCCTGCGGCAGCTTTTCCATCTCTCTGGCAAAGAATTGGTCGTTGAGCCAGATCTCATCATTCTTGTTGATTTCTTTCAATGCCCTGTCCTCCTTGTAGGCTTGGCTGCAATTCAGACCGGCTTTTCATTGTTTCAAGGTCCCGCTGAAATTGCATCCTCCAGGGACAACACTACTCTATCTCCCTGAGGATAGCCATCACCAAACCGGAGAAAGAATCTCTGGAAAACCGGCTGAATGGCAGCAGGTTACACATTACGGATTCTTTTCTATCCGGCTGCGGTAGGATGCCAGGATGGCATCCAGCAAGCGGGTCTCGGTTCCCGGCGTAGGGTGTTCTGCAAAGCAGATCTTCACCGGGTAGCCTCCGTACCTTCGCTCCCAAACCACAGGAGGTGCAGGACATTCATTTTTTCTTTCGGTTCTTCTTTTTAAGTTGGCGCTTATAGGCATCCCTCTTTCCTTGTTTTAAAATAGATAGGTAAACGGCAAGTGACGGGCAGGGGTTTGGGGTGCTCCCCAAGAGGTTTGCGTTTGGTGGATATCCAAACGCTATGCTTGCAAAGACAGCCACCTCCTGGGGGAAAAAATGGCCCCATTTCCTCGGCTATGACGGTGATGACGATGATGACGGTGTTTTGGAGATATACCCATGGTCAGGGTATATGTCACATTCATCGTCATGACCGTCATCATCGTCACTGGGGGCAATGGATTCCCGCCGGGCTTGCCTGGTGTGTTGGGTCCGCTTTGGGTGCCGGCCGGTTGCGGCGGCAGTTCCTCCTTTCTCCGTACAAGGATGTCATTGATGATATCCTTGCGATTGTAATAATCGAAGACAAGGATGCTGTTTACGATATCCTTGCCAGGGATGATGGCCGCCACAAGGATATCGTTTTAGGATACCCTTGGCGGCAAAAGCCGGAGGGCCACCCCGGTGCTCCCGCCGCAAGAGAAAGTATTTTCGGCGGCCCTGGGCGTGGTCCGTTTCCGGCAAAAAGGCAAACGAGAAAACACGGAGGGAAAACTTCCTCCGTTCTATATCAGCAACAAAGACAGTCCGGATTATCTCGGCCTGCACTTTCGCATTATTGTTAATCCTATTATACTTAACAATTTTGCGATTGTCAAGACCATTTTCGCAAAAAAGTTAATTTTTTCTTTACTTTTATTTTGGAGCAGGGTACAATCACGGTAAGAAACAGGAAAGGATGGGCTGCGCCTATGACTACTGGGGAAAAGATCCACCGCATCCGACTGCACCGGAAACTGACACAAAAAGAACTGGGCGACCGGATCGGCCTGGCTGCCAATCGTGTCGCCCAGTATGAGATGGGCTATCGAGTGCCCAAGAAACCTTTGCTGGAGCAGATGGCCCAGGCCTTGGAGGTTTCTCCCCTGGCCCTGCTGGAGCCCACCGCTGGCACCCTCTCGGATATTATGGAGACCTTGTTCTGGATGGACGAGGAAGTGCCCGGCATTTTCCGGCTGACCACCATTCGCCGGGATGGCACAGCGGAAAGTACCGACACTTTCCTTCCCCAGCTGGAAGGAAATCTTGTGGTTCCCAGCAGCTCTCTGCCCCCCACTGTCCTTTGGACTGAAAACGGAATGCTGGACAGTCTGTTCAAGGAGTGGGCCGAACAGCAGGCTGCCTTCTATTCCGGGAACATAACCCACGAGCAATACTTTGAGTGGAAACTCCGCTGGCCCATGGATTCCCAGGTAAGAGGGGTCAGGGAGTTGTCAGAAACATAATGTTTTCTCACGGTTCTATCCTTTCGGAAACAATTCCCTTACAGAGGTCGAATTCTAACAGCCATCTGAAATCATCTAATGGGAGGTGTCTACTATGAAGCAATAGTCAAAAGACCTCCTGGTTTTTATTGTTGCCGTTGGCCGACCACAACTTTATTTTACCAGAAGGTCTTTTTTCACTATATAATTTTTTACTCTCCCCAGCAAAGCCGGGGCTTTATTTCCTTTCCGCTTAAACATTCAATAAGAACCGGGAGACCCGATCGGCCTGGCTGCCAATCCGGTCTCCCGGCATGAGATGGAGTATCGGGTGTCCAAGCGCCTTTTGCCGGAGCAGATGGCCCAGGCATTGGAGGTCTCTCCCCTGGCTCTTTTCCATACACCTCACTTATGAGCGGATATATTATAGTATCCGATCAATAGGGTGTGTTGAAATGGCACCGTCTCTCCCCGGAAAATCATTCTTCCCGGTTGGTACGGCGGAACAGGAAAATCAGGAAGAGCACCAGCATCACCACCGGTACTGCTATCCAGACCAGGGAGACTCCGCCGCCCTCCTCCGCCGGGGCCGAAGCGGGTACTGCATCAGGTTCCGGGGTGGGAGTTCCGCCCCCTGCGGGCTCCGGGGTGGCAGTAGGGCTGGGCACAGCTGTGGGCTCCGGAGTGGCAGAAGGCTCCGGGCTTACAGAAGGCTTCGGGGCGGCAGTAGTTTCGCCGTTGCCGGAAGCGCTGCCCCCATCAGAAGCTGCTCCAGCGGGGGCTGCTCCAGCGGGAGCCGCCCCCTCCACCACCAGCACAAAGGCGGGGCTCATGGTGCTGCCCAGCTGGTTGGTCACCTTGCAGTAGTAGGCATAGCCGCTCCAGTCAGCCCCCAAAGGCTGGGCAGAAAAGCTGGTGCCGGTGGCCCCGGCAAGAGGCTGGGGTCCCTGCCCGTCCTGCCGGTCCAGATACCACTGGTAGGCCTGTCCGTCCTGTGCGGCCACCGTAAAGGTCACCCACTGGCCCACCTCCCCACTGACCTGCCCGGGAACAGTGGGAGAGGTCACCACCGGCAGGCCGGTGTCATCCTCCTGGGAGGGCTGAGGCTGGGGTTGGGGCTGGGGTTGTACCGGCTCCTGGGCCTCCCGGTATTCTATGAGCAGGCCGACTACTTCAGCGGTTCCGTCTGTCATTTTCAGGGTAACGGGGAAGCTGACGGTGGTCGCCGTATAGCTGCTGGCTGAAACGCCGCCCTTGATGCGGGCGGTCGCCCCGTCATACCCCTGGGGCAAAGGGATGGTCAGGGTTCCGCTGAGGTTTTCGCCTTGGTAATCAGTGAGAGGAATAGAGACGGTGTACTCTGCCTGGATGTCATAGCCCTCGCTTACCGGACCATAATTTTCCGTGTCCTCCATGGGATAGCGGTAGTCGATGGCAAGGCCCTGCCATTCGTTAAACTCACCCACGGTCACCGCAGTGTCCGGGGTAAAGGTGGCGGAAAACGCCGGAGCCGGGGAATAATCCGTATTCCCTTCCTCCAGCACCCGCACCGGCAGGGTGATGGAATCCGTGCCGCTGGGGACCTCGCCCGCCTCTTGAACCGTCACATAGGCAGTAAAGGGGTAGTTGGATTCCGTTCCGTCAAAGCCGTTTTCCGGCATATTGGAGAAATCGTAGAGGGCAGCGAGTTCCGCCGACAACGGCATATCCGGCACGAAGCGGAACTTAAATCCCGTTCTGTCGCCAAGCTCGCCCACAGAAGTGCCCTCGTCATCGACCCAGTAGAAGGTCCCCGGGATCTGCTTGCCGTCCAGCGGGCTTACGAGATAGGCAGGCTTTTCAACATCCGCCAGCGTGTCGCCCGGATTCGCCGTCAGCTCCAGATCACTCCACTGAATGAGGGCGGTCTGCTTTGTGATCGTCAGGCAATCTTTCAGAACGGTATCCAGCTCGTTCCAGTCAGCATCTGCTGCTCTGGTGACATGAATGTCATAGGTATCGGGGACAACGTCGCTTTTATCAATAGGTTCTCCGTCCTTCTCAATGGAAATCTGGTAATTTGGCACGCCTGCCGTGTGCCTTAAAGGACCGTTTGATACAGTGAAATAGAGAATAGCTTCAAAGGTCGGGTGATACTGCAAGGAATGCTCGCCCAAATACCCCGTTTTCCAAGGATTTGAGGTGATCGTGATGTCCCTCGATTGGAAGGTCACTTCCACCGTGTGGATGCCTCTGCCCCATGCGCTCACTTCGCTTAGGGTATAACTGTCGATAGCTTCCAGCTTTTCGCCGTCCACAACTACCTCTTTCACCTTGTTGTTATTACCTGGTGTGAAAGTCAGCTCAAGATCTTCACCGGCAGTGACTTTCTGGAATCCACTTACTGTTGTATCATTCATAGCGATGGTTCCATCTTCGCCTTTAACGATGAACTTGACATATGCCGCCGTATTACCGTTATCTGGGATCATCATGGCATTGAGCTCGTACCCATAACCGCCGATGGTACCGCCGGGTACGGCTGTCGCTCTTCCGGTACCGGTATTTACGGTATAGAGCTTACCGACATTGTTCTCCGCCCAGTAGAGGGTTCCGTCCGGCGCAAAGGCGCTGCTGGAGATGTAGTTGGTGGTCACGTACGTGCTGCCCACCCTTGTGGCCTCAAAGCTCGATGTGTTGATGGTGTACAGAGTTGCGGGGCCACCGTTGTCTCCGCCGTCGGCAACGATGGCGTACATCTGACCGCTTTCGTTACATGCGATGGTGTAGATGATCTCATTCTCGGGCAGGCCGGTGATCTTTTTGGTCCCGGCAGTCTCCGGTTGTCCGGTAGTCAAACTGATCGGAATCAGATAGGAATCAGCATTTTCATCATTATAGGTTCCCACAGCGTACCGTTCTGTACCGCCGTATCTACGATTACAAAGTTTTCGTTGAACCAACTCCCAACCGTATTCCGAATGGTGAAATCGGGATTCAGAATTACCAGCTTTGATGTATAAAAGTAATGATCACAGCTCAGTCCATATATAGTGCCGTTGATTATTTCCAGTCCGAGTAATGAATCGTCATAATCGGCAACTTTGGTATAGTCTGACTGATTAGTTGTGCTGACGCTTATGATTGGTGCGCCGCTCTTATACCCGAAGATAAACGGACCCGTTTCCGCCGCAAACGCGGTCATGGGCATCAGCCCTATCATCAGGCAGAGGCAGAGCACCAGTGCCATCGGTTTGAAAATTCTGCTTTGCTTCTCGGTTATCATGTTTGGTTTCCTACTTTCTCTTTCATTCCAGCCGGTCCTTTCAGCTCGTTTTCCAGCATCTGTTCCACACGGTCCGCCAGATAATCCGCCGCCCGCTGCCGACCCCGGGGCGAAAGCCAGGGGCAGGGGCGGGTCATTTCCACCGTCAGCAGAGTGAGCGGCGGTTTGGGGGATACGGACAGGGCAAATCCCGCTTGTGTTTCCGTAAACGGTCACTTCGGCGGCGATGCATCCGTTTTCCGTTTTGTCATATTCGCTTTCTTCCGAATCCAGCACATCATACAGGGCATACAGCACCAGCTGTTTGGTGTAAGGCAGGATCCGCTGAACCGCTTTCATCTGATCGCATCCCCTTTTTCATTTCTTATTCCAGGATGGCAAAATTCCGGTTGGATTCCCCGGTCATGTCAGGAGGATCGTTCCGGGTGGGAACCGAAAAGGCAGCCAGAACCAGGACCAATCCTTTTTGTCCAGGGTCATTCCTTCCTTGAATACAGAATCCTTTACCAGTTGATCTCCATGCCGGAGGTGTCCATCCGCTCCAGCACAAGGGTGGAACCGTCCGAGTTATTCACGGTCAGGATATCCCCCTCCAGGGTGTAGGGCAGGCTGGTGACGGTGCCGTTTTCCATCACAAAGGCCATGGTGTCCTCCACCACGTTCCAGTCCTCAAAATGGCTGTCCATGTAGACCGCATCCCCATCCGGAAGATAAGACCCGTAGCCGCTCCGCCCCTCCCCGGCGGTCAGGTACCATACCCGCAGGCTGAATACATCCTGGGCATCCGTCACTGACACCCAGTAGCCCAGCAGCTCCTGGGGCTTGTTCTCCTCATAAGTGGGGAACTCCACCATCTCCCGGGGCAGGAATGCAGCCTCGGACTGGGTGTCAGGATTGACGGTGATAAAGAGCCCGTTCTCCTTGTCCGGCAGGAAGATGTAATTCTGGATATCGTTGCTGTAGGGCCAGTCCTTCATCTGGAAGGTGAGAAGCCCCTCCTCCACCGACCAGTCCATCTCATAGATGGTATGCTCGTTGTCGGTGGTCAGCTGGCCGGTGCCGTCCTCATAGAAGAAATAAATCACTCCGGGGGCGTTCTCGTTGCACCAGGTCCCCACGGTAGTGAGAAATTCCTGGTCGGTAAGGCCGGTATAGTCCACGGCAGCCTCCTGGGTCTCCGTCTGGGCGTCCTCGGGGGCGGCTGCACCGTCAGAGGAGGCCGCCGAATTGCCGCAGGCTGTCAGGAATACCGCCGCTCCCAGCAGCGCTGCCACCCACAGCAGACCCTTTTTCATAGCTTTCAGTTTCATATTGCTTCATCCTTTCTGCCGCCCTCTGCGGCCTGTTCCGGAGCCTCTCCCTCAGCGGATCCCCCGGTCTGCCGCTTTGGCCATTTCCGTGTAATAGCACTCTTCCAACCAGCCGCTCTCCCGCAGTCGGGAAAGGATCCCATTGATGGTCTGGCAGAGGTCCTCGTTTCCCTGCATGATGATAAATCCAATCCCCTGTGTATCCTGCGGCACCAGATAGTAGTCGCTCTGGGCCACCGTTCCGTCCAAAATAGCTTCCACGATCAGCTCTGCGAACATTTTGTTGAAGGTGGTGAATACCCCTGCGTCCACCTCCCCGGCAATAAGGGCATCCAGGATCTCCTGGTTGTCGGCCAGGGGGTGAATCTCCGCTTCAGGGAACTGCTTCCCGGCGTTGGTCTCCTGCACGGAACCCCGGAGCACGGCGATCCGGGCCCGGGCCAGTTCCTCCTCGCTCCGGATCATCTCTCTGGGCTCCGGGGTAGGGGCGGGAGTTTCCTCCGGCTCCCGGGTGGAGGCGGGGGTTTCCTCCGGTTCTTCCTCCTTCAGCCAGGGCTGGGGGTTGACGCTTAAAAAGATCTCATCCCCTTCCAGTTCCACCACACTGATGTCGTCGGTCATTTCATAAAGGGCCAGCCGCTCCTCGTTGATGGTAAAGCAGTCTGCGGCAAGATCCGCCTCCCCGGTTTCCGCTGCCTCCAGCTGGGTCTGGAGGCTTTCACATTCCACAAATTCCAGTTCCACTTCCAGCTCCTGGGCGATCCGGCGGCAAAGTTCCGGAATATATCCTGCCTGGGTGCCTGCCAGTTCCCCATAGGTCTCCGGATCGTCGGGAACCAGATAGGTCATCACCCCTTCCTGGGATACCGCTACCTGCAGGACCCCCCGCTCCTGGATCTTCTCGGTGGAGTGGTACTCGGGCAGGGTCCTGGGGTCCGGAGTGGGCTCCGGTGTGGGTTGGGCCTGTGCCCCGGCGGGGGAAGGCCCTGCCTCTTCTTCCCGGGCCGCCCCGCACCCGCAGAGGGAGAGCAGGACGGTCAGGGCCAGCAGCAGGGAAATAACATTCTTCCATTTCACAACCGTCTTCTCCTTAATAGACCGTGATCTGTCCCAGGTCGATGAGCATCCCCACAATGTCGTAGTTGTAGATCTGGACGGTCAGGCAGGGCCTCTTGGCCGTCCCCTCGGCCTGCCCGTTATAGGTCATGGCCAGACTGATGTGACCTTCGCTGTCGTCCAGCCGTCCAAACCACATGAACCCCTCAGACCATCCATCTTTCAGCTCTTCCCGGAAGCCTGCCTGTACCAGCTGGTCCAGATAGGCCTCCATTCCATCCGGCTCCAGGGAATAGACATAGAGGAGATATTCCTCCCCGTTTTCAAAGCCGTATTCCTCCCCGGTGGGCATGGACAGGAGCTCATCTACCTGTTCCATGGCCGGCATCCGGTCCGAGAAGAAGTAGCCCTGGGGCCAGACGCCGCCTGTTTCTATGTTCTCAGGGGCGGCGCCGGAATCCGAGGTCCCGGTCTGGGAATTGTAAATCAGCTTGTAGCGTTCCAGCCAGAGGGCCGGATCCCGGGCGATGCCTCTGGCTGCGTTGTACACCCAGGCTGCATCCAGAATGATATCAAAGAGTTCCTCATCCTGCTCCTGGGTCGGCTCCCCGTCCACCTTTTCCATATATTCCGGGAGGTATTCCACCAGGTTGGTGATCCGGCCGTCCCAGTATCCCAGCCGTTCCTGCAGGGTCTCATCCCCCGAAAGCCCGGCTGCCTCTGCGGCGGCCACGGCCCGGTCCAGCTCTTCCCGTGCCAGCTCCAGGGCAATGGTCACCTCCTCTTCCCGGTCCTTGGGGTTCCGCTCCGCCACCAGCTGGCTCAGCTTCTTTTCCGGCTGGAAGGCGGTCTCTGCTGTTTGGGTCTGGACCGGTTCCTGGCCCCCAGTCCCGGCCTCCGGTGCAGAGGCAGCCTCTTTTCCGCAGGCTGCCAGGGACAAAACCAGGGACAGGGCCAACAGCAATCCCATGACCTTTTTCCGCATATGTATCTCCTCCTTTGTGTTTCCTTACAGGCTGACCTTCAGCATACCCTTATCATACAGAACAAAGGGGGTCTTTTTGCAGTTCCCACCTGTGCCTTTCCTGCCAAAAGGGGGGTTCCTATCTGTGCCATTTTGGAAAAAGGGCAAAAAAAATACCGCTTTCCGGAAGGAAAGCGGCACCCGGCCCGGCTGAGATCATCGGCCTGTAAAATTGATGTAGCTTTGGAAGAGCCCCAGCCGGGTTTTGGTCTTGGTCTTGTCATAGATGGAGGAGACATACCGCTGGACCATCCGGCGGGAAATAAAAAGGCTGTCGGCAATTTCCTGGATGCCGTCCTCGGTGGTCAGCAGCTTTTCCAGCACCTCCGTCTCCCGGGGGGTCAGGGTGTTGGATTCCGCAAACAGCTTCAGCCGCTGCTGGGGGGAGAGTTCCTCCCGGGGGGCGGGTTCCTCCCTCTTTTCCCGGGCGGGCCCGATGAGGAGATATCCCCCGGCAGCCAGGGAGAGGACCAGCACCACAAACATGAGGATGTCGATCCCGATGATCAGATTGATAGAAAGATCTGCCAGGGGGGTGGCTGCCAGGATACTGTCCGCCACGCCGCTGACCATCCGCCCCATGCCGGCCCAGAGTTCGGGCCGGCCCGTCCTGGGGGCGATGTTCCAGAACATCAAATTGAAGTAGGCAACGTTGGCTCCCAGGCAGACATAGTAAAGGCACATGTTGAAGGTGTAGTCCTCATAGGCCCCAAAGAGGATGGGATTGAACACCCCGAACATGGCGACGCAGAGGGTGGCAACGGGGACGTACTTCTGCTTTTCCAGATCCCCCACCAGTCCAACGAGAAGATACCCACCCATGACGAAGAGGCGGGGCCAGGCATAATAATTGAACTCCCGGTATCCGGACTCCACATTCAGCCGCGTCATCTGGGTATCATAAAAGGTCCCGATGACGGAAAGGACCACAACGGTCAGGGAGAGGATGCACAGTTCCTTCCTCAGATCCCGTTTGGATTCCCGGGATTCCTTCTGGTAGGGCAGGCAGTCCTCCCCCAGCCAGGCCCAGGGCTTGTTGACCGCCAGCCAGAGAGTGGCGGAAAACCCCAGCGCCAGCATCAACGGGATGCCGAACATTATATCCAGATACTCCTGCAGCAGGTATTGCAGCAGGACTGCACCGCAGGCCCCTGCCGCCATAACTCGCCCCATATAGGGAGTCTGGGCCAGGGCCATGGAGACACAGAAATACACCATCCCGCCCAGGGTCCCCAGGGAAAAGGAGGCCAACATGGCCATGGCGGAATATCCCGCAGGGCTTTTCAGGAAGTAGAGCCCCACTACGCTGACGGCATACACCAGGTTGGGGATGACCAGCAGCCGGATCCTGGCCCTTTCCTCCTTGATGATCCTTCGCAGCAGCGCAAAGGAGCCAAAACCCGCCACCACCAGCAGATAGTCCGCATAGTGGAGGGTCAGTTGCCAGGCGGGGGTGGAAATGTCAATGTTTCCCTGGTCGATGAAGGTGAGGGTCACCATGTACTCAAACATATAGATGCCGAAAAAGGCAGCCAGGAAAACGATCCGGTGCTTCTTTATTTTCTCCTTCAACAGTCCCAGTTCCATGATCCTTTTTTCTCCTCTTTGCGGCCTTCCCGGCCCTGCTGCGGCGGGCGGGGTCGTGGGTGTCCCTTCCTTGCTTTCATTTAGTAAAACACAAAAGTCATTTAAATGCAATGCGCAAATGGCAAGAGCGGGCATTTTCTGCCGGAGGGGGCGGTCCCTGTGGGGGTTCCTATTTGTGACATGACCCCCGTCAAAGGCATTTTGTAAAAATGGCGCAGATGTGAACTGCAAAACCAAAGGGGTACCCGCTACAATGTAAGATGTAAGGATGTCTTCCCCAAGGGAAGAAAAGAGAAGGAGGTCCTGCCTGTGACTACGGAAACAACTGCCCTGGCCCAGATCACCCTGAGCGGCTATCTGCAAAGCTGGCTGAAGGGGATGGTCTCCGCCTATAAGCCCAAAAACCTGCCCTTCACCCTGGGGCTCTCCCTGGGGTCCTCGGCGGTGGGGACGGTGCTGACCCTCTTTGTCTTCAAGGGGGTCTTTTCCCATGACCCCACTGTAAATGCGGCCTACAGCGGCTTGGGGGTCACCCTCACCGTCTTCACGGTGATGAATCTCCTTATGGGGCTGTCCCGGGGGAAAAAGGACTACCTCCAGGAGATGTCCTCCACCGCCAGGCTCTGGCTGGCCGCTTTTCAAAAAGGGCTGGGACGGAAGGAGCGTGCCTGGGCCCTGGCCCTGACCCTCTGCGGGCTGGCCCTGGGCTGCTGCTTCAGCCATTCCTTTATGGTTCTGCTGGGGGTGTCCCTCTGGTTCTTTGCGGTGGCGGGGGAGCAGGGTCAGCTCCTCCTGCTGGCAGCGGCGGTGGAGAACAGCTTTAACGGAAAATTCCGTCCCGGCCACAGACGGGACCCCCAGGCCACCCGCCGGGACCTGGCGGGGCTGGCCCTGGGAATGTTTGCCGCAGCGGCGGTCTGCTGGATGGGAGGGCTGTTTGTATGAAGGGAAGAATAAGAAAGATCCTCACCCGGGCTCTCTGCCTGGTATGGGCCCTGGCCCTCTGCCTGGGCTGCACCCTGACGGCCCTGGCCGCCGGAGAGAGCTGCGAATTCTGCGGCGGGGAGATCCCGGAGGGGATCGTCATCTGCCCCCATTGCTGGGTGTGCGCAGAATGTGGGGCCCAGAACAAGGAGAACGCCACGGTCTGTGCAGACTGCGGCGCCCAGAATGCCGGGGGCGGCGCTTCCGCCCCGGAGGACGAACCGGAGGGGGAAGAGCCCGGCACGGAAGAACCCACCAGGGAGGAACCGGAGGAGGAACCCACCGGGGAATACGGCGTGGACAGCGAGGGGAATCCTCTGCCCTTCCCTGTGGAGGATCTTGGGGAGTACGGCGTTCCTGAAGGGGTGATTGCTCCCATCACCCTCCCCAACGGGAGCACCATCTACTGGCCGGTGGGGATGCCGTTCCCCTCGGGGCCCATGGACATGAGGATCGATTCTGTGGAATTTAATGTGTACGATAATAACTGCCGCACCGTAACAGGAGAAAAAATTTACAAATATGAATGGAGAGTGGAGTTCACTCATATCGATTACACAGAAGAAAGCTACAATCTTGACAAGTCCCGGATGCTGATCCCCGGCTGGGTGGACTGTTCCGAAAAATATTCAAAAAGAGCATATGACAGCGAAGCGCTCACTTATGATGATGAGGGAGATCTGGTTATTGGAATCACGGTGCTGAAGTACGATCAGCCTCCCATCCAATGGTATGACAAGGATGGGAATCTGGAAGAATATGAATACGGGCTCTATGTTTGGTGCTACATCTATGGCCTTGAATGGGATGGGGGCCCTGGTGGTTCTCACGGCCCCAGACGCACAAATGGCTCGATTGTTTTCTCCTGTTACGCCGCCGAAGGGGGCTTCCCGGAACTGGTTCCCCAGGAGGAGAGCTCCGGCAGTGGGAGTTCCGGCGGCAATCAGATCATCCAGCTGGAGGACGGCACCTATGTGACGGTGGACGAGAACGGCCAGATCAACACCGACCCCTCCTACAGCGGTATCGTCCAGGAAGAGGACGGCACCTATACCAACCAGACCGACACCCTCCCGGTGCCGGAATACAGGGACTATGAGGTGGGGGATATCATCATGCTGGCAGGGGTCCCCTTTGTCCTTATGCTGGTGGCGGGCGTTCCCACCTGGGTGGGCCCCGGCGGTATTGGCATGGACGGCCAGTCCCTCATCCCGGAGGATGAGCCGAACCCCGGGCCGACCGAACCCGACACACAGAAAGAACCGGAGACGGAGCCCCAGGAGGAGCCTCAGCCCCCCCAGGAGCCGGAGGAACCGGAGGTCGACAAGGGGCGAGAGTTCGCCAAATACGTCACCGAGCTGCGGAAGGAGAATCCCTGGATCACCCAGCTGACCGACCTGGTGGTCCTGGCCAACAAACAGGGACTCTTCAAAAATGCTCAGGGGGTAAAGGGGTTCATGGAGGTCTACAAGGGCTTTATGAACTACAACGACTTCATTGCCCAGGGGGACGATCCCGCCTTTGCCAGCGTGAAAACGGTGATCACCCAGGGGATCCAGCTGGCCTTCTCCAAGGAGATCGGGATAAGCGACATCGCCCTGCGGGCCGCCCAGGACCAGCTTATGAAGAGCATCCAGGAGTTCGAGAACCTCACGGGGATCAACACCGACCACCTGGGCCTGCGGGATATGGTAACAGGCGCAGGGAAGTCCATCAGCCCCGGGGAGAACATCAAGCAGATCACCAATGTATCCCTGGACCTGATGAAGGAATGTTACAGCGAGTTCATCAGCCGGGACCCCAAGAGCAACCTGGCAGGGATGGTGGACGATTACCGGGCCGGAAAATACGGGGAGAACCTGAAGAATATGCAGCTGGGGATCGACCTGCTCAGCGACCTGACCGAAGGCAAGCCGGTGCTGGAGGAGATCCAGGAAGGCTACAGGCAGATGGGGCTGGACATGATGGAGGAGTTCACCCGCCGCTGGACGAAGCAATGAGAAACGGGGAAAAGAAGATGAAACGAATGGCTGTGATTTTGCTGTCCCTCCTCCTGCTCTGCGGCTGCGGTTCCTCCCGGCCGGACCAGGAGACCGGCTGGGAGGAAGCCCCCCAGTGGAAGGAGGGGCTTCCTGCCCAGGACCAGGACCAAACCCCGGACTCTGCCCCGGAGCAGGTCCCGCAGGACCTTTCCCAGCTGGATACCACCCAGTACAGCGGGGCCTTTGGCAGCTGCGGCACCCTCACTGACCCCACCTCGGGGGTGCCGGTCCTGGATACGGTGATCCCCTATGGCTGGTCAGCCTGGGTGGAGACCGACTGGAACTTTTACTCCACCGTCAACCCCTGCATTGCCTACGTCTTTTTCCAAAGCCCGGACGGCCAGGCCACGGTGATGTTCCAGACCGCCCACAACTACCTGCAAATGTACGATACCCTGGGCTGGTTCCCCCACACCGACTACAATGATACCGAGACCTACATCTCCCACCTGGCCTACAAGGACGCAGGAGAGGTGCTGGATCTCTATTTTAACGGGATGCTGGGGACCGGGGGGACCGTCACAGGGGAGGAGGAAGTTCCCTCCCAGCTGCTGGATTCTCTGAATCAGGCGGCGGAGCTTGCCCTGACCAATACGGTGGGTAGGCTGAACGCCTATGGCCAGAATGCCTCGGCCCTGAACTGCGGAGGGACCGCCGCCATCCGCCGGTACCGCTATACCGACGGAAACGGCCAGACAGCGGTGGCCCAGGCCATCGCCTCCGACCTCTTCATCTATTACTCGGTGCCCACCGCCTATGGCGGGTCCTATGAGTGCATCGAATGGGAAGTGCCGCTGACGGTGGTTTTTTCCGCACCGAACCAGGCGGTCCTGGACCAGTACCAGCCACAGTTTGAGATGATCCTGGAAAACAGCAGTCTGCGGAATGAATTCAACTATCTGAAACAGGCCTACGGCAGCTACATCCAAAATCTGGTAATGCAGTCCCTGACGAGCAGGATCGACGCCATGACCCAGGCCCAGGCCCAGAGTTTTCTGAACAGCTACGACGAGGGCGCCTACACCTCCGACGACTGGGCCAACGATTGGAGCGACTACATCTACGACCGGAACGAGTACACCACCACTGACGGCAGCACCATAAAGGTGGGCACCGAATACGACACCGTCTACCAAAACGGCAGCGACTTCTATTTTGGTTCCGCCGGCAGCGCACCCTTCGGCTGGGATCAGCTTACCCCCAACTGACCCGGTGCAGCTTGGGCTGTTTACATTGTCCTGGGCTCAGTTCAGGCCATTGAAGCTGCTTATATGGCAGGGACCCAAAGGGGTATATCCATAAAGATAAAAAGCCGCAGGCTAAGAATTGAGCCTGCGGCTTTACTGGTACACTTACAGACCAAGGTGTTAAGAACAATATGCTGGCGACATATTGGTTAGCCCGAGAGTCCCTGCGAGCCGAATCTGAACAATCTGAGGCTTCACCGAAGGGGGAAGTGCAACAGTGCTTTTAAATCGATAGGCAGGTAGAAAAACCCATCCAGTTCGGATGGAAAATCCTGCCCTCCATGAAAGGTTGTGGAGCAAGACTTCATGGGGATAGCGAGGACTGCACCCGCAGGTGCGTTTCGAGGCCAACCGCCCGCTAGGGCGGCTCTTGGGCCGAGATATAACGGAGCGCACTGAGAAATATCTTGACCGCAGTTCAGATATTTTGAAGGCAGCGAAGTACATTCCGACACCATCGGCCTGTTCTCGTCCGGAGTGCAAGCCAAAAAGAAACACCCGCAAGTCGGGATACACACTAGGGACCCCCATGAAAGGGGGCAACACAAATAGATTGTCCCCGGTAGCGTGCGCCCAGTCTCGGCACCCGCGGCCTAAGAAACAGTCCACTGGACTGTTTCTTTCCCGCTGCGGCGGGAACGGCCTGTTCTCGTCCGGAAAGCAAGCCAAAAAAGAACACCCGCAAGTCGGGACACGACTTACGGGTGTTCTTTTTGGTGCACTTCCAGGGACTCGAACCCTGGGCCCACTGATTAAGAGTCAGTTGCTCTACCAACTGAGCTAGAAGTGCG
>CALXGR010000036.1 GCA_944387885.1 uncultured Clostridia bacterium | reverse complement strand
ACATACAGTGGAGGAAATCGTCCCCGCCGCCATCCGGGCCGCCCGGAAGGGAACCGCCGGGACCGGCGCCCTGGTGGCTCTGGACATTGGCCCTCTGGGAGAACTGCTGGAACCGGCGGGAAGCCTGACCTTTGAGGAAGCCTACGAAAATTTCCGGCAGGTGGTCCTTGCTGGCCGGGAGGCGGATGCCATCCTCATCGAGACCATGACCGACCTGTACGAACTGAAAGCCGCATTGCTGGCAGCCAAGGAGAACAGTTCCCTGCCTGTATTGGTGAGTATGAGCTTTGAGGAAAACGGCCGGACCTTTACCGGCTGCACCGTGGAGAGCTTCGGAATCACCGCCGCAGCTTTGGGTGCGGACGGAGTGGGAATCAATTGCTCCCTGGGCCCGGTCCAGATCCTTCCCTTTGCCCGGCGGCTCTGCCGGGTTCTGCCGGGGGATATGCCGGTCTTTATCAAGGCCAACGCCGGCCTGCCCCGGGCGGACGGCAGCGGCTACGATGTGACCCCTGCCCAGTTCCGGGACCAGATGCTGGAATACCGGGACCTGGGTATCAGCGGAGTGGGCGGCTGCTGCGGAACCACCCCGGAGTTTATCCGGCTTCTGAAAGAAAGCTTCGGGACCCTGACTCCTGCCTGGCGGGAATCGGATACCCGCAGCTGGCTCTGCACTCCCACCAAGGCGGTGGAGGTGTCCGGGGTGACGGTGGTAGGGGAGCGAATCAACCCCACCGGCAAAAAGCGGTTCCAGCAGGCGCTCCGCCAGGGAGATATGGATTATATTATCCTCCAGGCAGTGGAACAGGCCCAGGCCGGGGCCCAGGTGCTGGATGTGAATGTGGGCCTGCCCGACATTGATGAACCGGCCATGATGGAACAGGTGGTCAAGGCCCTCCAGGAAGTCACCGACCTGCCCCTGCAGCTGGACAGCACCAATCCCCAGGCCCTGGAGCGGGGACTGCGGGTCTATAACGGACGGCCCATTGTGAACAGCATCAACGGGGAAGGCAAGGTGATGGAAGCCATCCTGCCCCTCTGCAAAAAGTACGGAGCGGCAGTGGTAGGCCTGACCCTGGATGAAGGAGGGATTCCCCCAACGGCCCAGGGACGGTTTGAGATTGCCCAAAGAATGGTGGAACGGTGCGGAGAGTACGGAATCCCGCCCCGGGACATCTACATTGACTGCCTTACCCTGACGGTCAGCGCTCAGCAGTCCCAGGCTATGGAGACGCTCAATGCCCTGGAACGGTGTAAAAAGGAACTGGGGGTCCGGACGGTGCTGGGAGTGTCCAACATCAGTTTTGGCCTGCCTGACCGGGCCACCCTGAACACTGCCTTTTTGACCATGGCCATGGACCGGGGACTGGACTTGCCCATCATCAACCCCAACCTTCCCCAGATGATGGGGGCGGTGCGGGCCTTCCGGGTACTCACCGGGCAGGACCCGGAAAGCGGGGCCTACATTGCCGCCTACGGAGGAGAGAGCCCTGCAGCCGCCCCGGCCGTGGTTCCCGGGAATATCTCCCTGGGAGAAGCCGTGGAGCGGGGCCTGAAAAAGGAAGCTGCTCAGGCAGCCCGGCAGGCTCTGGAACAGCAGGATCCCATGGATTTGGTAAACCAGGTCCTGATACCTGCACTGGACCGGGTGGGAGACGGTTTTGAAAAGGGAACCATCTTCCTGCCCCAGCTGCTCCAGGCGGCGGGGGCTGCCCAGGCTGCCTTCCAGGTGGTGCGGGATGCCCTGGCTGTCCAGGGAGGCGGACAGGGAGACAAAGGAAAAATCGTCCTGGCCACCGTAAAAGGGGACATCCACGACATAGGAAAGAACATCGTCAAGGTCATTCTTGAAAATTACGGATTCACGGTGTATGATTTGGGAAAGGATGTGGATCCCCGCCGGGTGGTGGAGGAGGTGCGGCGCACCGGCGCACCTTTGGTAGGGCTGTCGGCCCTTATGACCACCACGGTAAAAAGTATGGAAGAGACCATCCGGGCGCTCCACCAGGCCGGATGTCCCTGTAAAGTAATGGTGGGAGGGGCTGTAATGACCCCGGAATATGCCGCCCGAATCGGGGCGGACTTCTACGCAAAGGATGCGAAAATGAGTGCGGACATCGCAAGAAACCTTTTGGAAAAGGCATAGAGGAGACCTGTTCATGGGGGCGGTAAGCCTGGCCATGGGGTTTGCTCTTTTGGGAATGATTCAGGAAAGAACCGGTGCAAGGCAGACAACCCTTCCTCCTCAGGAACAGCAGGTGGAAAGCCAGATGGAAGAAGCGGAATCGACTCCCCAGCCCACTCCTGAGCCGGTCCGGCAGGTGCTGACCGGAGAGGACCGGCAGACCCTGAACGATTTTCTGGAAACCCAGACTGGGGTCTGGGCTGTCTGGCTCAAGGATCTGGAAACCGGGAAAACCTATACCTACAATGAAACCTATGCTTATTATCCGGCCAGTCTTTTGAAATCGCCCTTTGTCTACTGGCTCTGTCTGCGGGCAGATGCGGGAGAAATTGACCTGGAGGGGACCTGGTTTACCAACGAGTGGAAGGGAACATTGGCCGGGACTCCCTGGGAAGAATACGACCAGAAGAATGAAATTCCGGCTATGGCTGTGATTTATCTGGCGGTTTCCCGCAGTGATAACACGGCGGTTGACCGGCTGGACCGGGCCTGGCCCACCGAGAATGAAGCATTTGCCCGGTTCCTGACCCAGATGGGCTTTACTTATCCGGACACCTGCGTGATTCTGGAGGGAATCCAGGGAATGATGACGGTCCAGGATGCAGGAAAAATCATGGAGACCCTCTGGTATTATTTCGGTACCAATGCGCCCCATGCAGCCTCTTTGCAGCAGGCTTTCCTGGATGCAGATCATGAGATGCTCTATATTCCTGAGGATGTGGAGGCTGCCAAGAAATACGGCAGCTGGGATTATGCCTTCCACGATATGGCCATTGTGTATGGGGAATATCCCTATATTCTCTGTGTCATGACCGACCAGGGAAGCAGTACGGTGGATTATCCTCCTGAGGTCACCCAAGGAATGCAGACACTGGGCCAGATGGTATGGGATATGCTGGAAGAACCCTAAATAAAGAAAGCCCGGCAGAAAGCCGGGATAGATAAGAAAAGGCCGGGTCAAGCTGGAAAAGCTTGGCCCGGTCTTGTTTTAGGATTGGGTCTGGTCAGCAGCGGGAAGGTGAGCTTCCACCCAATGAATCAGCATGCCCAGGGCTTTCTGATTCTTGCCGCCTTCAGGAACAATCAGGTCTGCCCGGCGCTTGCTGGGCTCCACAAACTGTTCGTGCATGGGCTTGACGGTGGTCAGGTACTGGGTGATGACACTTTCCAGGGTGCGGCCCCGCTTGTTTACATCCCGCTTGATCCGGCGGAGAATCCGCACGTCGGCATCGGTGTCCACAAATACTTTCAGATCCATCAGGTCACAAAGGTCTTTATCTGCAAAAATCAGGATGCCTTCCACAATAATGATGGGGGCAGGAAACACCCGGGTGACCTTGTCCACCCGGTTATGGATGGTGTAGTCATAGACCGGAACATTCACCGGTTTGCCCGCCTTCAGCTGCTTCAGATGCCGGATGAGAAGGTCGGTGTCGAAGCTGTCCGGGTGGTCGTAGTTCAGCTTGCACCGCTCCTCATAGGGCATTTCGTCGTGCCGCTTGTAGTAGCAGTCATGGTTGATCATGGCAACCTTTCCGGAGCCCAGGTGCTGATACAGCTTCCGGGCCAGAGTGGTTTTTCCGCTGCCGGTTCCCCCGGCAATCCCAATCACAATGGGTTCCATTCTTTTTGACCTCCTGTTGGCTTTTAAAGGGTAAAGCTGACCTGCCGCCCGGTGGGCTGGTAGGGACGGAAGCTGACTCCCGCAGTTTTCAGCAGGTACCGGCTGGCCACACAGCTGGTGCTTTCATGGTATTTGTCTTCCCGGTAGATGATCTCCTTGATGCCGCTTTGAATGATGGCTTTGGCACACTCGTTGCAGGGGAAAAGGGTCACATACACCTTGGCCCCCTTCAGATTGCCGTGGGCGTTGTTGAGGATGGCGTTCAGCTCGGCATGGCAGACGTACATATACTTGGTGTCCAGGGCTTCGCCTTCCCGCTCCCAGGGCATGGAATCATCGGAACAGCCAATGGGCATTCCGTTATATCCCAGGGAGAGGATCTTGTTTTCCTGGCTCACAATGCAGGCGCCTACCTGGCTGTTGGGGTCCTTGCTCCGCATGGCACTGAGAATAGCAATTCCCATAAAGTATTCATCCCAGCTGATATAGTCCTGACGTTTCACGGCGGACCTCCTTCACCATTTTTATTCTCCGGTTTTCTGTCAGGCTTATTGTATCACAAAAAAACGCCGGATACAATGGAAATCCCTTATCCGGACCGGCGCTCCAGATATTTTCTCCGGGTGGCCTCTCCGCCCCGGAGATGGCGCTGGGCTTTGTTGAGGGCCAGCACCTGCTGGGCCTTCCGGTACAGGGTAGGGTCCAGGGCCCGCAGCCGGGTCTGAACATCCTTGTGAACGGTGGACTTGCTTACTCCATACCGGGCGGCAGCCGCCCGGACGGTGGCACCGTTCTCCGCAATGTACCGCCCCAATACCAACACTCTCTCCTGCCGACTGCCTACCATACCCCGGCCCCCTTTTCCTTTTGGTAATGGGTATGCGCCGGGGCGGGAAAAGTTTACAGATTTTTACCAGGACCCGTAAAAGTCCCTCAGCTGCCGGGCAGCACGCTGGTCCGCAGACTGATGCTTTACACTGCAGGCTTCCAGCATAAACAACCGGAAGGGCTCCAGCTTCCGGGTAACGGCCCGTATAGTCTGGTCAAAGGTGTCAAAGTCCCGGAAATCCTCCGGTTCCAGGATGGCCAGAAAGTACCATCCCTTCCGCTTGAGGAGGGGAGCCGCCGGGTGCTGGGCGTATTCCTCATACCCCCGGGGAAGCCGCTTTAAAGTTTCCCCCATAAGGGGCAGGTCAATTTGAGCCAAAATTCGGGAAAGTTCCTCCCAGTGGGCAAGAATGTAGTCCCGCACCTGCCCCGAAGCTGCACCTTGGGTATACCATACACCGGTGCCGTAGCAGCTGCCGCCGGGGGCCAGCTCCAGAAAGTAGCCGATGGGCTGCCAGCTCCGCCGGTCGGGGCAGATGAAGGCCCGGAGGGAAGGGTCATAGGGAGGCTTGTTCCGGTTTACCCGGGCATCCCGGGCCACCCGGTACATCCAGTCCTTGGGCTGCATGGAGAGGATGCTTTCCGCCAGCTGGGGAGCGTTCTCCCCAATGGAAAAACGAATCAGGTCCAAAAGATTGAGATAATCCTTTACCACCTGCTCATACTCCTTATGATGTTCATGGAACCAGGTACGGTCATTGTGAGCTTCCAGTTGGGAAAGATAACGGAAGATAGGTTCAAATCCGGCCATGTTCAGGCACTCCTTTGATGTAAGTAAAAATATTATATCAGCTTGGTAAATTCAAATCAAACCCAGGCCCTTTCCCTTGCAGAAAGAAAAGGGGAAGGGTATACTTACTATTGTGAGGAAGAGCAAGGAGGGAAAACCATGGGAAAGCTGCTGATTCTGGGAGCCGGCGGATTCGGCCGGCAGGTATTTGAACTGGCAAGAGAAGCGGGTGAATTTGAAGCCATTGCCTTTCTGGACGATAACAGCCAGGACCCCCGTGTGGTGGGCCGGCTGGGGGATTACCGTGCCCTTAAAGGGGAGTATACCCATGCCCTGGCAGCCATTGGAAACAACCCTCTTCGGCTGGAATGGGGAGAAAAACTGAAAGAGGCCGGGTATATTTTGCCGGTGCTCTGCCATCCTGCGGCATATATCAGCCCCTCGGCCCAAATCGGGGAGGGAAGTGTAGTCCTGCCCCTGGCCTGCCTTATGGCAAGTGTGCAGGTGGGGCGGTGCTGTATTGTGAATACCGGGTCGGTGGCAGACCATGACAGCCGGTTGGAAGACGGCTGCCACCTGGGAGTAAAAGCCATTGTAAAAGCGGGAGCAACCCTGTCCTCCCTCACCAAACTGGATGCGGGAGAAATACTCCGCTCTCCCTGGGAAAGATGAAGGAGAAAAAAGATGAAAGCGATTTTTCTGGACATTGACGGGACTCTTCGGTCCCATGAAGCAGGGATTCCTCAAAGTGCCCGGGAAGCCCTGAAACAGGCCCGGGCAGCAGGACACAAGATAATTGTGAATTCCGGGCGGACCCGGTGCATGATCGAGGAGAAAATCACCAGTCTGGGGCTGGACGGGATGATCTGCGGTTGTGGAAGCCAGGTTTACCTGGACGGAAAGCTCCTCTGTGACCATCAGGTGAGCCACGAGGAAAGCTGCCGGATCGTGGAGGAACTGCGCCGCCGGGAAATCGACTGCAATCTGGAGGGCCCTGAGTGCCTTTATCTGGATAGTGCCAACCCTGCCAATCAAGTTTGGAAACAGCGGTTTGAAGCCTTCAAAGGAAGAAAGGTGGTAGAGCTGGAAAAAGAGCTGCCCAAAGATTTTTCTTTCACCAAATTTATGACTTATAACCGGGACTATCCACTCCTGCGGGAGATCGTGGGAGAGACCATGGAGGTGTTGGAAGACCGGTTGGGGGCAGAAGTGGTCCTGCGGTGCTGTAACAAGGGCACCGGAATTGACCTGGTGGCGGAGGCACTGGGAATTCCCCTGGAGGATTGCTATGCCGTCGGGGACAGCAACAATGACCTGGCCATGCTCTGCCATGTAACCCACAGCATTGCCATGGGAAACGCCATGCCGGAAATTCTGCCATACTGCGAGTATCAGACTACCACCCTGGAAAAGGACGGGATCTACAACGCTTTCCGCCATTACGGCCTGATTTGAATCATACATAAAAACAGCACCGCCCGGCAGGTCCGCACAACCTGCCGGGCGGTTTCTTATCTTGGGGCAATGCCCACCATCCTTATCTTGTGGAGCAGGTGAGACTTCCAAAAACACCTGGGATGGTGCGGCATTGCCCTTGCCCTCTTTCCGGGGCGGGGAAAATGTCAAAAATTACAGCTCGGCCAGAATGGCATCCCCCATGGCCTTGCAGCCCACCAGAGTGCAGCCCTCGCTCATCATGTCAGCGGTACGCAGCCCCTTGTCCAGAACGGCGTTGATGGCGGCTTCCACCTCGTCGGCCTCCTGGGCCATGTCAAAGCTGTAACGGAGCATCATGGCAGCGGAGAGGATACAGGCAATGGGATTTACCTTGTCCTGGCCGGCAATGTCGGGGGCGGAGCCATGGATGGGCTCGTACAGTCCGCAGCTGGTGGCGCCCAGGCTGCTGCTGGGGACCATACCAATGCTGCCGGTAATCTGGCTGGCCTCGTCGGAGAGAATGTCTCCGAACATATTTTCGGTGACAATTACGTCAAACTGGGAGGGGTCCTTGCAGATCTGCATGGCGCAGTTGTCTACAAACATCTCGGAGTACTCTACCTCGGGATATTCCTCCTGGAGCCGGTGCATCACCTTCCGCCAGAGACGGCTGGTGTCCAGTACGTTGGCCTTGTCCACGCAGGTCAGTTTCTTCCGCCGCTTCATGGCAGTTTCAAAACCGATACGGCCGATCCGCTCAATTTCGCTCTCGCTGTAGGGCATGGTGTCCAGAGCCACCAGCTGACCGTCCACTTCCTTGGTGGTATGCTCCCCAAAGTAGACACCGCCGATCAGTTCCCGGACCACAATAAAGTCGATGCCCCGGTCCACGATCTCCTGTTTCAGGGGAGAGGCGGCGGCCAGCTGAGGCCAGATTTTGGCGGGGCGGTTGTTGGCGTAGAGTCCCATTCCGCTGCGGAGACGGAGCAATCCCTTTTCGGGACGCTGTTCCCCGGGCAGGCCCTCCCATTTGGGGCCGCCGATGGCACCCAGCAGCACGCTGTCGCTGGCCAGGCACTTGTCCAGCTCATGCTGGGGGAGGGGATCGCCATACTTGTCAATGGCTTCGCCGCCCATGGCTACGGGGGTATAGGTGAAGGTGTGGCCGTGTTTCTCGGCTACCTTGTCCAGCACCCGGATGGCCTGCTCCACGATTTCAGGGCTGGAACAGTCGCCCCAGATGACCGCAATGTTCTTGTTCATGGGAAACACCTCTCACTTGTTCTTAATGCTGTTCATCAATCCGCCCTTGGAGATGATCTCCTGAATGAAGGGAGGGAAGGGCTCGGCCTGGAAGGTGGCCCCGGTGGTGATGTCCTGAATCACGCCGGTATCAAAGTCAATGGACACCTCATCCCCGGCGGCAATGGCGTTGCTGGCTTCCTCGCATTCCAGAATGGGAAGACCGATGTTGATGGCGTTCCGGTAGAAGATACGGGCAAAACTTTTGGCGATGACACAGCTGACTCCGGCGGTCTTGATGGCCAGGGGAGCGTGTTCCCGGGAGGAGCCGCAGCCGAAGTTCCAGCCGGCCACCATAATATCTCCCGCTTTCACCCGTTTGGTGAAGTCGGCATCAATGTCTTCCATGCAGTGGGCGGCCAGTTCCTTGGCGTCGGGGGTGTTCAGGTACCGGGCGGGAATAATTACGTCGGTATCCACGTTATCGGGGTAGGTATGCACATAACCTTTAGCATTCATGGCAGGTTCCTCCTTACAGTGTTGCGGGGTCGGTAATGTAACCGGTGAGGGCGCTGGCGGCGGCAACGGCAGGGCTGGCCAGGTAAACTTCGCTGGTCACATGGCCCATCCGGCCCACAAAGTTCCGGTTGGTGGTGGAGATGCACCGCTCGTTCTCGGCCAGGATTCCCATGTATCCGCCCAGGCAGGGGCCGCAGGTGGGGGTGGAGACCACACAGCCGGCATCAATGAAGGCGGTGGTCCAGCCCCGGAGGATACATTCCTTGTAAATGTTCATGGTGGCGGGAATGATGATGACCCGGACCCCGGGGGCAACGGTCTTGCCCTTCAGGATATTGTAAGCGGCCTCCATGTCCTCCAGCCGTCCGTTGGTGCAGCTGCCGATGACCACCTGGTCGATCTTGATGTCCCCGCTTTCCTTGGCCAGATGGGTGTTCTCGGGCAGGTGAGGATAGCTGACGGTGCTTTCCAAAGCGGACAGGTCGATGGTGATGGTCTGCTCGTAGACGGCATCCGGGTCGGCCTCGTATACCTTCCACTCCCGGCGGCTGCGGCCGGTGAGATAGGCGGTGGTCACATCGTCCACCGGGAAGATACCGTTCTTGGCGCCGGCCTCGATGGCCATGTTGCAGATGCAGAGCCGGTCATCCATGGAAAGGGTAGCAACGCCGTCCCCCACAAATTCCAGGCTCTTGTAGAGGGCGCCGTCCACACCGATCATTCCGATGAGGTGGAGGATAACGTCCTTGCCCGAGACAGTGGGTTTCAGCTTGCCGGTGAGCACCACCTTGATGGCGGCGGGAACCTTGAACCAGGCCATGCCGGTAGCCATGCCGGCGGCCATGTCGGTGCTGCCTACGCCGGTGGAGAAGGCACCCACGGCACCGTAGGTGCAGGTGTGGCTGTCGGCACCGATGACACAGTCACCGGCGGTGACGATGCCCTGCTCGGGGAGAAGGGCATGCTCGATTCCCATTTTGCCTACGTCAAAGAAGTTGAGAATATCGTACTTGTTGGCAAATTCCCGGCAGGTCTTGCTCTGCTGGGCACTCTTGATATCCTTGTTGGGAACAAAGTGGTCCAACACAATGTTGATTCGGGTGTTGTCATAGACACTGTCAAACCCGGCCTTCTCAAATTCCTTGATGGCTACGGGGGTGGTAATGTCGTTGCCCAGGACCAGGTCCAGGTGAGCGTTGATGAGCTGGCCGGCTTTTACCTGGTCCAGCCCGGCGTGTGCGGCCAAAATCTTTTGGGTCATGGTCATTCCCATAATAATATCTCCTTTCCCTGGACAGGGTCACTTTTTATTGTTGATGGCGGATACCAGGGCTTTGATGCCGGCGGTAATAATATCGGTGTCGCTGCCCGCGCCCCAGGTGACGGTTCCGTTGCTCCATTTCAGGCCTACATAACTCATGGCACGGCTGGAAGAACCGGAATCCAGGCTGTGTTCGCTGTACTCGATGAGGGTGAAATCATATCCGGTGTGGGCCTTGATGGCGTTGCTGATGGCGTCCAGACGGCCGTTGCCTGCTGCGCTCCACTCCTCTCCGGGACCGCCGTTCTGACTGAAGGTGGCTACGGCGTAAATACCCTTCTTCTGGATGAAGTGGGCTTCCAGCACATTGAGGGGAGAGGTCTTGTTGAGGTAGTTCTCCTCGAATACCTCCCGGACCTCGCTGGTGGAAAGGTCCTTGTGCTTGTGGTCGGATACGCTCTTGACGGCGTAGCCCAGATGCTCCCGCATTTTGGGAGGAAGGTTGTAGCCGTAGGTCTTTTCCAGCAGATATCCGATGCCGCCCTTGCCGCTCTGGCTGTTGATCCGGATTACGTCGGCCTCGTAGGCACGGCTTACATCCTCCGGGTCGATGGGGAGGTAGGGAACAGTCCACTCGTGGAGCTGCTTCTTCTCCCGCCAGTTCATACCCTTGGCGATGGCATCCTGATGGCTGCCGCTGAAGGCCGCAAAGACCAGGCTTCCGGCGTAGGGCTGCCGCTCGTACACATGCATCCGGGTGCAGCGCTCGTACACTTCACAGATGTGAGGCATATTACCGAAGTCCAGATGGGGGTCCACTCCGTGGCTGTACATGTTCATGGCCATGGTAATGGCATCCACATTGCCGGTCCGCTCTCCGTTTCCGAAGAGGCAGCATTCCACCCGCTGGGCTCCGGCCAGAACGGCCAACTCTGCACAGGCAACGCCGGTGCCCCGGTCATTGTGAGGGTGGGTGGAGAGGATAACGCTGTCCCGGTATTTCAGATGGTCGCTGCACCACTCAATTTGGTTGGCGTAAATGTGGGGCATGCTCATCTCCACGGTTACCGGCAGGTTAATGATCATGGGTCGGTCAGGGGTGGGCTGCATTACATCCAGAACGGCGTTGCAGACTTCCACGGCATATTCCGGTTCGGTGCCGGTAAAGCTCTCGGGGCTGTACTCAAACAGGAAGTTGCCTTCGTATTCCTGGCTCAGCTGCTTGACCAGCTTGGCCCCTTCCACGGCAATTTTCTTGATTTCTTCCTTGTCCTTCTTGAACACCTGCTGGCGCTGGGCAACGCTGGTGGAGTTGTAGAAGTGGATCACAGCCCGGGGAGCGCCCTTGACGGCTTCGAAGGTCTTCCGGATAATGTGGTCCCGGCACTGGGTGAGAACCTGTACCGTCACATCCTGGGGAATCATGTTCTTGTCGATCAGGGTGCGGAGGAACTCGTACTCCGTCTCGCTGGCGGCAGGGAAGCCCACCTCGATCTCCTTGAAGCCAATGTCCAGAAGGAGCTGGTAGAACTCCAGCTTTTCCTCCAGGCTCATGGGAACGATGAGGCTCTGGTTGCCGTCCCGCAGGTCCACGCTGCACCATGCAGGAGCGGTCTCAATATGATCTTTCTTGACCCAGCGATACTGGTTTTCAGGAGCCGGATAATATCCCGGCTTGTACTTGGTAACATCCATCATTGCCTTGTTTCCTCCAAAAAAATAACCCCGTCTCTCATAGGGCATACACCCTAAGAGAGACGAGGACAAATACTACATTGTACCCGTGGTACCACTCTCATTGCTGTTATGAAAACAGCCACTCTCCCGGTCGGCAGAAGTCCTGCGAACCGATACCCATGTAACGGTGGGAACCGAACAGGCCTACCCTTGGTTCAGCCTGCCTGTTCAGGGGCCAGTGACCCGAAACCACAGCCACTGCCTTGCACCAACCGGCAGCTCTCTGAAGCACTGTAAGGAACGGTTTCTCCCCGTCAACGCATTTGGTTTATCAACTTGTATAGTACATTACCACAATAAAGTGGGTTTGTCAAGCAGAAAAATAAAAGAAAGACTTATTCTTTGAACAGCCGTTTTTCCAGTTCCCGCACCCGCTTTTCCAGCAGGGCATTGGCCTGGGTAAGGGTTTTGTTCTTGGTGGCCAGCTGGCTGACTGCCACGCTGAGGCTGAGAAGCACCAGCAGCACGAACCCGAACAGGAGCAGGAAAATCACGTTGCTGGGCATGACCATGTCCAGCAGATCCCGTATCACATAGACACAGTAGGGCCAGATGGCAAAAATCAGCAATGCCAGGGAAAGGCCTAGCCAGGCCAGGCTGTATTTTACCGTCAGCAGGCTCTTTTTCAGGAAAATATAGATGACGGTCAGAAGCACCAGAGTGCCCAGAATCAGGAATAACTGAAGCCGGAAGGTCATTGGGCGGTCCTCCTTTTATTGCGGTGCAAAGCCAGCCGGCTGATAATCAGGCTGAGAGAAACCTTGACCATAAAATAAATGCTTTTGAAAGCGGAAATGCTGGAAACGCCTCCTTGGCGCTCCTGCATAATGACCGGGACTTCCCCCACCCGATACCCGGTAAGGGAAGCGGAGAGGATGGCCTCCGGTTCAGGATAGTCGGTAGCGTAATGGCGGTTGAAGAACTCCATCATCTTCCGGTTGCTGGCCCGGAAGCCGCTGGTTACATCCAGCACCCGGACCCCGGACAAAAAGTAAATGAGAAAACTGAGAAACCGGATTCCCACCCGCCGCATAAAGCTGGTCTGGAAGCCTTCCTTTTTCAGAAACCGGCTGCCGATGCAGAGATCCAGCTTTCCTTCCATAACGGGACGGACCACATCCATGAGATAGGCGGGGTCATGCTGGCCGTCCCCATCCATCTGGATGGCAATGTCATACCCGTTGGCAATGGCGTAGCGGTATCCACACTGGACACCGCCACCGATCCCCAGGTTTACGGGAAGATCCAGGTAATTCATTCCCTCCCGACGGAGGATCTCTCCGCTGGAATCGGTGGAACAGTCGTTGATGACCAGGTAATCCACACCGGGACAGGTTTCCTCCAGGCGGCGGACCGCCCGGACAATATTTGCTTCTTCGTTGTAGCAGGGAATGAGAACCAGTATTCTCACAAGGCGCTACCTCCTTAGATGAACTTCTCCAGCTGTTTCAGCAGGGTTGCCCGGTCATAGTGGGCTTGATAATATTCCCGGGCCTTCTGACCCATAATTTCCCGCTCCGGGGAAGAGGTTTCAGCCAGCGCTGTCATATTGGCGGCCAGTGCCTTCACATCCGCAGCAGGGCTGACCAGTCCGGCACCGCTTTCATTAACGGCAGCATAGCCTTCACCGTTCATACTGGCCAGAATGGGCTTCCCCATGGCCATATAGCTGGCCACCTTGGCGGGAACGGTAAGCCCCAGGTCGGGACTGTCTCCCAGGGAGACCACCAACCCCTGGGCGGCCCCTGCAATGGCAGGAATCCGGGTGGGGGGGACGCTTCCATAGAAGGAAATAAACGCTCCGGCCTCCAATTCCTTTACCAGGGCTTCCAGGTCGGAGCGGCTCATACCGTCGCCCACCAAAAGAAGATGAAGGGAAGGGCAGTCTTTGTGGGCCAGGGCGGCGGCACGGATGACCGTGTCCAGGCTCTGGGCGGGACTGAAATTCCCGGTAAAGACCAGAAGGAATTTCCCCTCATACTGCTGGGCCAGCTCCTGGTCCAGGGCGGGCCGGGCATAGAAATCCTCGCAGTACTGGGGGATAACGGCTATTTTTTTCGTGGCTTTTCCGGTCCGCTGGGCAAGGCGTACCCCCAGGCTGGGGCTCATGGCAATCAGCTTGTCCGCCCGGCGGTAAAACCAGTCGCTGACCCGGTGGGCAATGGCCCGGAGCAGAGGATTCCTTACGGGGAGAACGCTGTACAGGTTTTCCGGCCACAGGTCCAGCACATAGGTGGTGACCGGAATTCTTTTCAGTTTTCCGTACACCAGGGCGGGCAGGGCCATCATCACCGGGCTGGTATTGTAGCAGAGAACGGCATCATACTGCCCTTTCAGCCGGGGAAGGCTGAACAGGGCAGACACCGGCCAGTAACAGTAGTTGAGGAAAATCCGAAGGCCGGTATTTCCTTTCCGGCGAATCTCCCCTGAGCGGAACACCCGGGCCCCCGCATATTCCTGCCGACGGGGACCGGTGTACCGGTAACCCTCAAACCATTCTCCCTTGGGATAGTTGGGCAATCCGCAAAGGACATCTACCTGACAGCCGTCCTCCACAAGGCCCTCCACCAAATCATTGACCCGGAAGTTTTCCGGCCAGAAATGCTGGGTGACCACCAGGATACGCTTGGCCATGGTATTCCTCCTTTGGGGCGTGAATGGTAAAAGAAATTAAATCAGTATTTCCGCCAGACCATCTTGTTGACTACACCTACATAGCTCTGGATGATCTTGACCACCTTGGTGGACACATCCTCAGTGTAGGCGGGAACGGGGATTCCCAGATCTCCGTTGGCGTTCATGGCTACGGCGGTCTCCACGGCCTGTTCCACCCCGCCTGCGGTAATGCCGGCCAGGATGAAGCAGCCCTTGTCCAGGGCCTCGGGGCGCTCGGTGGAGGTGCGGATGCAGACGGCAGGGAAGGGATGGCCCACGCTGGTGAAGAAGCTGCTCTCCTCCGGCAGGGTGCCGCTGTCGCTGATGACGCAGAAAGCGTTCATCTGCAGGTTGTTGTAGTCATGGAAGCCCAGAGGCTGGTGCAGAATCACCCGCTCGTCCAGCTGGAAATTCATGGCTTCCAGCCGCTTCCGGCTCCGGGGATGGCAGGAGTAGAGAATAGGCATGTCGTACTGCCGGGCCAGATGATTGATGGAGGTAAACAGATCCAGGAAATTCTTCTCGGTATCAATGTTTTCCTCCCGGTGGGCGGAGAGAAGCATATACTTCTGAGGCTCCAGGCCCAGCTGCTCCAGAATTTTGCTGGAACGAATCTGTTCCAGGTTGGCGTGGAGAACTTCCGCCATGGGGCTGCCGGTGACATAGGTCCGCTCCTTGGCAGTACCCTCGGCATTGAGGTAACGGCGGGCATGCTCGGAGTAGCAGAGATTCACATCTGCAATGTGGTCCACAATCCGGCGGTTGGTCTCCTCAGGGAGGCACTCGTCAAAGCAGCGGTTGCCAGCTTCCATATGGAAGATGGGAATGTGGAGCCGCTTGGCAGCAATGGCGGACAGGCAACTGTTGGTGTCTCCCAGAATCAGGAGGGCATCAGGCTTCTGTTCCACCATAAGGGCATAGCTCTTGGCAATGATGTTGCCGATGGTCTGGCCCAGGTCCTTGCCCACCGCGTCCAGGTAAAAATCAGGTTCCCGCAGGCCCAGGTCCTCGAAGAAAATCTGATTCAGGGTATAATCGTAGTTTTGGCCGGTGTGGACCAGGATCTGGTCAAAATACCGGTCACATTTTTTAATGACGGCAGAGAGCCGGATGATCTCCGGGCGGGTGCCGATGATGGTCATAAGTTTGATTTTATTCATGATTACCACCTCAAAAGAGAATCATCCGGTGCGTGTACCAGGTTGGGGAAGAGCCGGTGGAGATGATACCGGGCCCAGTAGCACCGCTGTTTGAACCGACGCTCATGACGGAAAGTCTTCAGTGCCCGGCTCTGGAGGAAGTGATTGTAGCAGCGCAGATGGGCCTCGTGCTCCTCGGGGGAGAAATGGAGGGTGCGCCGGTAGGCCTCCTCGGGATTCTGGGAGAAGATATGGACCAGGAAATCCTCGAATTCCTGATTCCGGCGGACAAAATAATCCGGTTCCAGGAAGAGGGGCTGGCAGACCTTCTCATACCAGGCCTGGGGGTCCTGATCCAGGCGAATGATCTCAGCCAGAAGATCGTCCAGGTTGTCGTAATCATGGACGTTGATGATGGCTTTGGGGTTGAGAATCTGGGTAGCCTGGGGATTGCCGTAGAAGATGGGAATGGAATGGGCCATCCAGGCATGGGTCACCTTTTCCGAAATAAAGCCGTTGAGAACAACGCTTTCGGACACCACTGAGAACTTGCACCGGCGGATGAAGTTCATTTTCTGGACTCCGTCCTCCGAATAGGGAACGGTAAAGCCGCCCGGCATATTGTTCATGAAAGGCCCGGCGCTCTCCACCCGGCGGTAGGAGGACAGCTTCTCAAAGAGCTGTCGGCGGATATCGGTGACCGAATCATGAGTAAAGATAAAGTCACAGAAAAGATCCTTTTCTGCCAGAAGCTCCTCCATGGGCCGGCGGTCCTGAGCCCCCGGAGAAAGGAAAAAGTTTCGGGTGCAGGGGTCCAGCAGGAAGTAGGGAGCATAGAAATGCCGGTCGTTGTACTGGAGGGGGTCAAAGGTGATGGTATAGTCGAAGCAGTTGAAATCCGGGGAGAAGTTTTCCCCGGTGATAAAGACCCGGGGGCAGGAATAGTTTACATACTGAAAAGGAGGATCAAAGTGATTGCAGATCACAAAGTCCGGGTCCTTGTCCACCAGCTGCAGATCAAAATACCTGCGGAGAATCCGGGTGACCAGATACTGCTCCGGGTCAAAACTGGGATAGAATCCCAGGTATTTTACCCGAACGGTTTTTTTGGTTTCCATGGAAACCCTCCTTTAAGGGAATCTGTGTTATACCGGGAGGAAGAATGTATCCGGGTGATCCGGATCAAAAGGCTCGTTGGCCCACATAAAGACCACAGCATCCTCGGTTCCCAGGCTCTGACTGTTGTGGGTGTAGCCGCAGGGAATGCCAGTCACTTCC
>CALXGR010000035.1 GCA_944387885.1 uncultured Clostridia bacterium | reverse complement strand
GCCTTTGTGGAATTTCAGAATGGCATCACCGGAAAGCCCATACTCCGCCGCGATACGAGCTACTATGGGGTAGACCAGCTCCTCCAATTTTTCAATGCTCCCGCAGTAGATGCCCAGCTTGGCCAGTGTCCCGTCGGGATATACGGTATCCCGATAAGCATCCAAAAACTCCCTGACGCCGTTTTCAATAATACAGCCGCTGTCAGGAATATCTGCAATCTTCACAATGGGCCGCTTGAGAAAGTTTCCTACGCCGTCGATAAGCGGATAGTAATAGACAATGTTGGAAATCTCCGCCGAGGATACAGAGAGATCATCCGTTACCTTAATTTTCTCTGCCTTTTCCAGATAGGGTGTGCCGGAAAAGCCAATCACGGAATTAACGGTCTGATTCTTCGCCCACTTGCTGACTACGGCACGGAGCTTAATCTCATCGCTGACCGCATGGTGGACCTCATCGATGAAAATGGACAAACCGGGGAGTTTGCCGATCAGGTTGCGCAGCTCATTGGCCTGCCGATCCTTTTCATCATCACTCTCGTCATAAAAACTGATCTGGCCTTCAACTTCCTGTATGCGGTCCAAAATAACCTTTTCCGCATTGGTGACAGCCACTAAGCCAAACAACTCAGACAGCGGTTGGTGATTGGCTATTTTCTGCACATTGGGATTCTTAGTCTTATTGGATTTTTTTGCGGTCTTGCCCTGGTCCAGCACCTCAAAGGAGATCTGACGCTTGATTTCCGATGCCGCCGATTGGGGAATCACCCAAGAAGGATCAAACCGCTGGATAGTTTTCAAACTGGGGACAACCGAGGATTTCAAACCAGAGGGAGCAAAGATCATAAAGTTATGGGCAAAGGCCGGGTTGTGCGGCTCGTTTTTGGCAAAGTACAGATCCAGATAAATAAATGCAGCCATCAGGTAGGTTTTACCCGCACCCATAGGAAGGCTGAACAGGTAATCGGTATAAGATACTCCATAAAAAGCGGACTGGAAAAAATCTTCATAATCGATACTCTCCGGATCTTTGCGTATCTGTTTTTCCAGCTTCTCAGAAACCTGCTCACCTGCATCGTTCTTTTGGCAGGCGTACTCAAATAGCGCTGCCGCAGCCGGGTGATTCAGTAAGAAGGCCCGTGTTTTTGCGGAAAGTTCCTCCTGCTCTAAGTCCAAAGTGTTGAACGCCCCCTGACAGAACAATTTTGCCAAAGGCGCACAATCACAGGCAATTTTTAGATACAGATAGGTTTTGATGGCATCTACCTGCGCATCTCGCATCTGGTTGGTCTTTTCAATATAAGCGATGATCCCCTGGGCAGTACACTCGGAGGACGCAAACCAACGGTTCCGCGCGTTGGTGATCATTTGGTGAAACATCAGCAATCTCCTTTTTGTGATTCTTTCGCTTTGCGCGTTCTTCCGTCCAACGGCTTTTTGGCATCTTTCGGGATAGCCCATACACGTCCAAGGCGATATGCTCCTGGAATGCGTCCGTCTCCACAAAGGATCTCAACGCGTCGTTGTGTAATACCCCATTCTGTTGCTTTATCTTTTGGCGTTACATATTCCATATTGGCAGGCCCCTTAATTGTCCATCTTTATCTTACCGTTTGGTCGTATTATACATCTTTCAAGCGAACAATACAACTTAGGGGAACTATTTTGTAGCCCGCTTAACTACTGATCGTCATTCAAGTTGGAGGCGTAAATATGTATGTATAAATCCCCATACCTTCATGGAGACTGTAACAAAACGCTCGTATTATAGCAGGATTCTGCAACAACTCTATTTTACACTAAGGTGACATCACCTTTAGGTTCCAGTGGGCAACCGTGTGGGTTCGACCCCCACTACCCGTACCACGTCGGAATGGACTAGGTTCCATTCAAAAAGCCCAGCCGGCCGGCTGGGCTTTTTATATCTTTATACATTTATTAAAACATAAAACCAAGCCGGATGCCGGGGAACTTCTCCCCGGCATCCGGCTTTTATTTTTCATTTGTTCTGCGAGACCCGGGCAGCGGCGCCCCGCATCTGATCATTCAGCATGGTGTCGGCAAAGTGGATCAATTCTTCCGGGGTTCGCTCTATCTCACCCAGCAGCCAGCTTTCCATAAGCCCTGCCAGCGCCACCACATAAAAATGGGTCAGCATTTCCACATCAATAAAGGAATCCAGGTTGTTCCCCACCCCAATTTCATGGGCCAGCTGTTCAACAGTAAGGTGGATGATGGCGTAAATATCCGCCTCAAAAAAGCGTTTGATGTGGTCACGGCCCATGGACCGCAGCGCACACAGGCAGACCGCCCGATTTTCCTCCAAATACCGGAACATCTGGAGCAGCCCTTCTTTCCAGAGCAGAGCCCCTTCCTGCTGGCGCAGCAGGGAAATAGCCTCCTTTTCAAACATCCAGCGGAGGAGGTCATAGATATCCTCAAAGTGATAATAAAAGCTCTGGCGCCGGATATTGCAGGCAGCAGCCAGTTCCGCAATGGTGATTTTTTCCAGAGGCTTTTGAGCCATGGCTTTTTTCAAAGCATTGGCAAGCTCCTGTTTTGTCTGCTCGGAAACGGAGAGATTTTTCTGGTTCATAAAGGCTACCACCCCCTCAGTTTACAGTATAGCACATTGCCCTGGTTCCTTCTATCGGTCAGATACCCCCTCCGTGTCAAAATTTTGACATCCGCAGTTATTTTGTCCTTTGCACCGTTTTCAAAAGATGTCTAGCATAGAAGAAAATGCGCTCAGTGCAAAGGAGGAAGATGGGATGGAAGAGTACAGAATTGTCCTGGAAAGCCAGCTTGGTCCCCGGGAAGGCTCTCTCCTGCTGGAGGAGCGGGGCAACGGGGTCCTGGTCGGTTCCATCACCTTGCTTGGCGTGGAGAATCCCGTTCAGGGAGAACGAAAAGATAAAAATTTCATCCGGCTGTCACATCATCTGCGGACTCAGGTCAGCGACCTGGAATGTATTTCCGTGTTCAGACTGGAAGGCAACAGGCTTTCCGGGACTCTGCAAAGCAGCAAATGCACCATGCTCTGGCGTGGAGAGAAAGTGACCGCCGGGAAAGGAGGCTTCCGAAAGAATGCCGGAAAATGAGAAAAAGGCAGGCCCCGGTTTTATGACCAGGCTTGCCACCTTTATTGTGGACAAGCGGAATCTGTTTTTCCTGCTTACCATCATCACCATTATTTTTTCCGCCTTTTCCCGGAACTGGGTGGAAGCGGAAAGTGACCTGGCCGCCTATCTTCCGGAAGAATCCGGAACACGCCAGGCTCTGGATATTATGGAAGAGCAGTTCACCACCTACGGCACAGCCCAGGTCATGGTAGCCAACATTTCCCAGGACAAGGCGGAGGAGCTGAAAAGCCAGATTTCCGGCATCAAGGGTGTCCAGAGTGTAGAGTACGACAACACAGAGAGCCACTATAACAACACCTCTGCCCTGTATGCGGTCACCTTTGACTATGACGAGTCCAGCGAGGATTGCCTGGCCAGTCTGGAGGAAGTAAAAAGCGCCCTTTCCCCCTACGACATCTATGTTTCCACCGAACTGGGCAATGCGGAGCAGGAGGCCATAGACCATGAAGTAAGCGTTATCATGGTCTATGTGGCTGTGATCATTGTGCTGGTTCTGCTCTTTACCTCCCAGACCTATGCCGAGGTCCCGGTTCTGATTCTGACCTTTGTGGTGGCCATGATCATGAACCTGGGGACCAATTTCCTTTTGGGGAAGATTTCCTTTGTCTCCGACTCGGTGACCAGTATTCTTCAGCTGGCCCTTTCCCTGGACTACGCAGTTATCTTCTGCAACCGATACAAGGAAGAGCACCAGAACCTGCCCATCCGGGAAGCAGTCATTGTTGCTCTAAGCAAAGCCATCCCGGAAATCGGGGCCAGCAGCCTGACCACCATCGGCGGCCTGGTTGCCATGATGTTCATGCAGTTCCGCATCGGTTCCGACATGGCGGTCTGTCTCATCAAATCCATTCTGTTTGCCCTGCTGGCCGTCTTTACGGTAATGCCGGGGCTTTTGATGTTGTTTGGTCCGCTGATGGACCGCACCGAGCACCGGAACTTTGTTCCCAAAATCCCCTTCGTAGGAAAATTTGCCTACAAGACCCGGTTCATTGTTCCGGTTCTCTTCCTGATTGCCATTGTGATTGCCTTCCCTCTCAGTCAGAAATGCCCCTATGCCTATGGTGAAAGTTCCCTGGAAACCCCGGTTTTGAACAAGACTCAGATTGCAAAAAACATGATCAGGGACAACTTCACCTCCACCAACATGCTGGCTTTGATGGTTCCCGCCGGGGACTACGAAAAGGAAGCCGCCCTTCTCCACGAGCTGGAGGAATACGATGAAGTGGACTACACCATGGGAATCGCCAATGTGGAAGCCATGGACGGCTGCACCCTGGCAGACCAGCTGACTCCCCGGGAATTTGCGGAGCTGGCCGGGCTGGACTACGAGGTTGCCCAGGTGGTTTATGCCGCCTACGCCGTCCAGCAGGAGGATTATGGCCAGATACTGGGCAATCTGGACAGCTACCAGGTTCCTTTGATTGATATGTTCCTTTTCGTCTGTGACCAGGTTGATTCCGGCATAGTGACTCTGGATGAGGAACAGACCGCCCTGCTCAATGATGCCTACACCCAGATGACCTCCGCCAAAAAACAGCTGCAGGGCACCGATTACAGCCGTATGCTGGTTTATCTCACCCTGCCTGAAAGCGGCGAGGAGACCTACCATTTCATTGATACCATCCGGGAAACTGCCCGGAAATACTACCCCGACGGCAGTGTTTACATTGCGGGCAACTCCACCACGGAATATGACTTCCAGAAAGCCTTTGCCTGGGACAATCTTGTGGTCAGTGTAGTATCCATCCTCATTGTGCTGGTGGTGCTGCTCTTCACCTTCAAATCCGCAGGCATGCCGGTCCTTCTGATCCTGGTGATTCAGGGAAGCATCTGGATCAACTTCTCCCTGCCCTACCTGCTCGATCAGCCTCTCTTCTTCATGAGTTACCTGGTGGTCAGCTCCATCCAGATGGGCGCCAACATTGACTATGCCATTGTGGTGGCCAACCGCTACCAGGAGCTGAAAGACCAGATGAACCACCGGGATGCCATTATTGAAACCATGAATTTTGCCTTTCCCACCATCATCACCTCGGGTACCATCCTGGCGGTGGCAGGCACCCTTATCGGCATGATGACCTCCACCGCCTCCATTACCGGCATTGGCCAGAACCTGGGCCGGGGCACCATCATTTCCATTCTGCTGGTCATGTTTGTGCTGCCTCAGATTCTCCTGGTAGGCGGCAAGGTGGTGGATATGACCGCCTTTGAAATGCCCAATGTTGCCAAGAAGCAGCAGGGACGGGGCCGTGTCAAGGTGGACGGCCTGGTCCGGGGCGAGATTCATGGTGTGGTCAGCGGCACCATCCATGCCATTGTGGACGGAGATGTGGACCTTAACCTGATTGCCGGCACAGTATCGGAGGAAAACCAAGATGAAGCGGAATAATACATTCAAGATAAAAGAGCGGTGGATTTCCGCCGGCCTTGCCCTTGTTCTGCTGGCCGGCTTTCTCTTCCCTGCCCTGGCCTTTGCCGATGAACCGGATGCCATCCACATCCAATCCCAGGAGGACCTTCTGGAACTGGCGGAGAACTGTCGCCTGGATACCTGGTCCCAGGGCAAAACCGTAATTCTGGACCAGGACATTACCCTGGACCGGGAGGCGGAGGATTTTCTGCCCATTCCCACCTTCGGGGGGACTTTTGAAGGAAACGGACATACCATCAGCGGCTTTTCCCTTACCGGCGAGGATTCCCATGCCGGGCTCTTTGACACCCTCCAGGAAAGCGCCGCCGTCAATCACCTGAAGGTAGTGGGACAGGTGACCCCCAGCGGAGCCGGGAATATCCTGGGAGGCATTGCGGGCACCAAGGACGGCAAGGTCATGAACTGTTCCTTCGAGGGCGCCGTAAAAGGGGACGACTCGGTGGGCGGTCTTGTGGGCATCAACGAAACCACCGGCCAGCTTATCAGCTGCAGTTTTCAGGGCACCGTTACCGGGGAACATTATGTGGGCGGTATCGCCGGGCAGAATACCGGCAGCCTGATCCAGTGCCGGAACGAGGGCGAAATCAACACCACAGCGGTGGAGGTTTCCGCCGATTTATCCGACCTTTCTTTGCTGGGCACCACCGAGAGCGTTCCCGCCGGTACCGACATCGGCGGCATTGCAGGATTCTCGGTGGGAGTGATTCAAAGCTGCACCAACGCCGGCAATGTAGGCTATGAACACATGGGCTACAATGTAGGCGGTATTGCAGGCAGGCAGTCCGGGTATCTGGACGGATGCACCAATACCGGGACCATCAAAGGCCGAAAGGACGTGGGGGGCATTGCGGGACAGCTGGAGCCCCAGGTGACCCTGCGCTACAACGAGGATCTGCTGGACAAGCTGTGGGCCGAGCTGGATACCCTGCAGGGGCTGACCAACCAGGCCACCACCCACGCCCAGAACAGCTCCAGCACCCTTGCAGGGAACTTCAATGACCTGTCCGCCAACATCAGCGCCGCCAAAAATGCAGTAAGCAGCCTGAGCGGTGCCCTTACCGACTGGGGCAATAAAAACCTGGGGCAGATCAATGATATCTCCGCCCGTCTTTCCTGGGTGATCAGCCAGCTTGGGCCGGTATCCACCAATATAACCGACTCCGTCTCCGCCCTTCAGGAGGCCGTTGCCCTGCTGCAGCAGGCCGCCGGGAAAGCAGACACGGGAAGTGAGGAGGGCGCCGCAGCTGCCGCTGAGCTGGAACAGGCCGCCCAGGATCTGCAGACTGCCGCAGACCACGCCCAGGCTGCCGCCTCCCATCTGAGCGCAGCCCTGGAACTGGCTCAGAAGATGGTGGACGGAGACCAGAGTGCCGAAACCATTACCGGCCTTTTGAATGAGCTGAACGCCGCCGGGGCCGAGGCCCAACAGGCCAAGAGCGCCCTGGAAAGTGCTTTGGCTCACGCCGAAACCGCCAGGGGGTATCTGGAATCCATGGGAGAAGCAGGCACTGCCGCCCTGGAGGACCTGAATGCCGCTTTCGGGAAACTGGAATCTGCCCTGGGTTCTCTGGGCGGGGCGGTGGACCAGATCAGCCAGATCGTTTCCACCCTGGCAGACCAGCCAGCCATCTCCTTTACTCCGGTGGACAGCAGTGTGACCAGTCAGGGGGACGCCCTGGATTCTGCCCTGTCCCAGGTAATTACCAACGCCAATAACCTGAGCGGCAATCTCACTTCCGCTTCGGACACTTTGCTGGGGGACATGAGAGCCATCAAGAACCAGCTGGGGGTGATCGTGAACCTGGTACGGGATGAGATGGAGGAGGTCAAGGAGAAGGATGCCGCCGATCCCTTTGAGGATGTATCTGACCAGGCTTCCGCCGAACCGGCTGCGGGCAAGGTGATGAATTCCCTTAACAGCGGCTCTGTCCAAGGCGATGTAAATGTGGCCGGCATGGTGGGGTCCATGTCTGTGGAATACGATTTTGACCCGGAGGACGACCTGACCGAGGACGGCACCCGTTCCCTGAATTTCCAGTACCGGACCCTGGCAGTAGTGACCGGCTGCACCAACGAGGGCTCGATTTCCTCCAAAAAAGACTATGCCGGAGGGATCGTGGGCCGAATGGACCTGGGGGCCGTAAAGTCCTGTGAAAGCTACGGCCAGGTGGAAAGTTCCAGCGGGGACTATGTAGGCGGGATTGCCGGAGTCTGCCGGGCCACCATCCGGAACTGTTATGCCAAATGCTCCCTCTCCGGCGGTGACTATATAGGCGGTGTGGCCGGGTCCAGCGAGGAAAACTCGGTCATTACCGGCTGCTATACCCTGGTGGAGATTCCCCGGGGCGGCCGCTACATCGGTGCCGTCTGCGGCACCGAGACCGGAGAGTTCACCGACAACTATTATGTATCTGATTCTCTGGCCGGTCTGGGCCGCATCAGCTACACCGGAAAGGCCGATCCCCTTTCCTTTGAAGCCCTGACCCAGGCAGCCGGTCTTCCCGACCGGATGACCCGGTTTACCCTCCGGTTCCTGGTGGAAGGCGAGGAGCTGAAATCCTACGACTTTTCTTACGGTGCCTCCTTTGGTTCGGAGGCATTCCCGGAAATCCCGGAAAAAGAGGGCTACTATGCCGCCTGGGACACTCAGGACCTGTCTGATCTTCGTTTTGACAAGACGGTGACTGCCGAGTATGTCCGGTATGTTCTCACCCTTCCCTCCCAGGCTTCCCGTCCCAGCGGGCGGGCGGTCTTCCTGGTGGACGGAAACTTTGACGACCAGTCCTCCCTGACTGCCGTTGCCGTGGACGCCCCGGAGCAAATCAAGGGGGAAACTGCGGCGGAGCAGTGGCATCTTTCCTGGCCGAATTCTTCCGGGGAAAGTTATACGGTCCACTATCTCACGCCGGATGAAACTACCCGGGGCTACTCCGTTTTTGTCCGGGAAGGAGATTCCTGGGAGCAAGTTCCCTGTTCCGATTTTGGAAGCTACCTGGTCTTTCCGGTGACCTCCTGTGACCTGGATGTAGCCCTGGTGCCTGCCGCAAGTATATGGCTCCAGTGCCTTCTTGTGGGGGCAGCGGTGGCGCTGCTCATCCTTGTGATTCTGGCTGCTGTCCGGAAAAGCCGCCGCACCCGGGCAAAAGACCTTCCCGCCCCGGCATCCGCTCCGGAAGCCGTAAACCTGGAGAACGCCCCCAAGAAGCTGACCGGCGCCAAAAAGAAAGGCCTGATTATCCTGATTTGTCTGGTGCTTCTGGGTGTTGTTTTCCTCTGCGTATTTCTGAACGGGACCTTTGGCTCCGCAGCCAAAGCCTGCACCCTGCTGGAGGAGTTTGCCCGGCAGCCTGAAAGTGCCATGGACCTGTCCATGAGCATCCAGCTCAACGATACCCTGACCAATGCGGAGCTGGATATCACCCGGACCCAGGTGGAGGGCCACCCGGTCACCTGTATCCAGAGCCAGGGCCTTGCCCTTTATTACGCCGACAACGCCGTTATTATGGAAAACGGGAAAGCCTACAAAATCAGCGATCTTCACCCGGACTATTCTCTGCTTCCCTCCCAGGCCGTCCAGCTTTTCAAAACCGGTTCCTTCTCCACAAGCCGCAGCGGCGGTGTGGTCACCTGTCAGCTGATAGCCGAAGGAGAAAATGCCAAGGAACTGCTCAAGGTCCTGCTGCCCGGTCAGGAAGAGAATTTCTCGGACACCCAGAAACTGACCGTAAAGCTTTCTGTTTCCGGGGACCAGATCCTTTCCCTGGATTTTACCTCCCAGGGGACCCTGGTGGACGATTCCAAAACTGCCTACTCCCTCACCGCCCAGCTCGAGCCCAAACAGACGGACGGAACCCTTACCATTCCCGACCCGGTAAAAGAGACCGTTCTCTCCGGGGACACGGCAGGAGAGATTTCCATTTCCCAGGACCTGTTCCGGCTGCTCAGTGCCTGGACCATTCTGGGGCAGGAGGAATCTTTCTCCGCTGATGTAGCCCTGAATGTCCAGTGCGGCCCCATCTCCCTGGATGAGACCCTGAAATACGGGCAGGCCCTTGTAGAGGGGACCAAAATCAGCTGTGTGCGGAAAGACGATCTGGCACTGTATTTTTCCGGTGAGACTTTCTGCGACCAGAACGGTCAACTGCTGACCGAGCAGGATACTTCCCTTGCCAGCCGTGCCCGGCTGCTGGAGCTGCTCAAGCAGATCTGTCTCAACGGGGAATTTGACTGCACAGACACCGGCAACAACACCTGGCTCTACACTCTGGCCCTGGATGAAAACGCCATGAAATCCATCGCCTATGCTGCCGCTCCTGAAATGGAGTCCCTTCCCGTGGCCCTTTCCTCCGGCAGCATGCAGGTCATGGTAAGCGGTACCACCATCAAAGAAGTGGACTGCTCCTGCACCGGCGGTCTGGAAGGTTTGGAAGAAGCTGCACCTGTTACGGTCTCTGCAAAGCTGATGTTTGAACAGAGCGGCGAGCTGACTGTACCCGGCGCAGTAAAAGACCAGTTGATACAGCGAGGAGGAGCAAATCATGGGGAATAAAATCATATCCATTGCACGGGAATTCGGAAGCGGCGGCCATGAAATTGCGGTCCGGGCTGCCGCCCAGCTGGGCATCCGGGTCTATGAAAAGGATTTGTTCCGGCTGGCCTGCCGGTACGGGGAACTGTCCGAAAAACTGATGGAGTCTGCGGATGAGACCGCCACCAATCCCTTTTTGTACCGGACCGTACACGAGGGGAACTACCACGTCACCCGGGGACTTCCCACTTCGAAAGTTTTGTTTGACCTGCAGAGTCATCAGATCCGGCATATTGCGGCCCGGGAAAGCTGTATCTTTGTAGGCCGCTGTGCAGACTTTGTACTGCGGGACCAGGAGGTAAATCTGCTTCGTGTGTTTATCCGGGCTCCTCTGGAAAACCGGATAAAGCGGAAAATGGAGCAGGAAAACCTCTCCCGGGAGAAGGCCGCCCGGCTGGTCCGGAAGATGGACAAACGGCGGAAAAAATACTACGAGTCCTACACCGGCCTGGTTTGGGGTGCGCCGGAGGGTTACGACCTTTGCATTGATACCGGCACCCTGGATTTTGATGGTGCAGTAGACCAGATCTGTACCGCCTATCAGAATCTGTGATTTCCCTTTTCCATTTCCATGGAAGGATATTTCTCTCCCCTTCCACACAAAAAGCCCAGCCAAACTTGGCTGGGCTTTTTCTTTTTTATTTAGTCCAAAGCAGGACGGCGTTTTCCATTTCCTGGGCCAGTTCGGTCTGGCTCAGCCGGCTCAGGTCGGCGCAGTCTCCGGTGTAATAGTACACCTTTTCGATCTGGTCCGCTCCTTTATCCGCCGGGCAGAGGGTATATTTGCAATAAGCCTGCTCCCCGGTGATCAGGTCATCCCAGGCGGTATCCGTAAAGCCGAAGAAAAGACATTTTCCCTCCTGGGTTTCCAGGGTGACCGAGGAACAGGTGTACCAGAGGGTCCCTTCCAGCTGGCTGACCAGGCCTTCCTTTTCCATGGTGACCTGTATGTTGTCCTTGTACTCCACCATTCGGACAGTATTTTTCAGGACGGTGGAGACCAGGAGCATGCACACCACCGCCAGAGCCACACAGATGACCCCGATCTGAATCTGCTTTTTTCTCAGTTTCTTTTTCAGGGACCGGAAGGAGGCCGCCTTCTTTTCCTCCTCACCCGGCGCATGGATGGGTTCCTGCCCCACCTTCAATGCTTCCAGGCTGGCTCTGCACTGGGGGCAATGGGCCAGATGTTCCTTGACGGCCTGGCTGCTTTCAGGGCTGCACACTCCGTCATAGTAGAGGGGCAGCAGGTCCTTGATGATTCCACAGGGATAGTTCATTCAATCTCCTCCTTCAGTTTCATTCTGGCCCGGTGGTAAGTGACCCTGGCCCAGCTCTCGGTTTTGCCCCAGATGGCCCCGATTTCCCGGAAGGACAGTTCCCCAAAAGTCCTCATCCAGAAAACCTCCTTGTAGGGCTGGTCCATCCGGTGGAGCAACCGGTGAAGGGTCAGGGCGGTGTCCCCGTCCATCAGCCGCTCCTCCAGGTCCTCCCCTGCCGGGATGGTTTCCGGGGTCAGTTCCGTCTGTTTGCTCTGTCCCCTGACCATGGTGCAATAGGTGTTTTTGGCAATCTGACAAAGCCAGACCGACAGCTTGCATTCCCCCCGGAAGGTGTCGATTTTCTTAAGTGCCCTGAAAAAGGCTTCCTGGGTCACTTCCTGGGCCAGCTGCTGATCCCGGCAAAGGGAGAGGATGTACTGGAACACGGTGTCGTAGTATTCCGAGTATATCCTTTCAAAGTCGTTCACTCCATCGCCCTCCTTTCGGTTCCTTTGTCCATAAGACTTTCTTTTCCTAAATTCGTTACAAGAAATTTTATCTTTTTTCTTCGGTTGCCATTATACCACCAGCGCTCTTTTTATTGTCAAAAGGCCGGCCCCGGATGTAAAATAAGGATAGTACCCAAAAGGAGGGACCCCGCCCATGAAACCATCTTCCTTGAAAGCCATCCTCTCCCTCTTGCTTTCGGCCGGGCTGCTGGCCGGGTGCAGCGGGAGCGCCCCGGAGGTCTCCCAGACCATTCAGCCCTCCCCCCAGCCTGTCCAGACATGGGATGTGGAATCCCTGATGGCCGGGATGAGCCTGCGGGAAAAGGTGGGGCAGCTGTTTCTGGTCCGGCCCGATGCCCTGGACCCGTCCCAGACCCAGGAGGAAACAGACGATTCCGACGCGCCGGGGGTAAAAGAGCTTACCCCGGCCATGGAGGAGATGCTGGAGAAATTTCCGGTGGGCGGGGTGGTCCTGTTTGGGAAGAATCTTTCCTCCCCCCGGCAGGTGACCGCCTTCAATCAGGCACTTCAGGAAGCCAGCAGCATTCCCCTTTTCATTGGAGTGGACGAGGAAGGGGGCTCGGTAGCCCGGCTGGCCAACCATCCCGGGTTTGATCTGCCCCAATATGAGAGCGCCGGGGCGGTGGGTGCCACCGGTGACCCGGAAAACGCCCGGGAGATGGGCCGGGTGATTGGGGCTTATCTGAAAGAATACGGCTTCAATCTGGATTTTGCCCCGGTGGCGGATGTGAACACCAATCCCCAGAATCCGGTGATTGGGGACCGGGCCTTTTCCTCCCAGCCCCGGCAGGCCGCTCAGATGGCCTCCGCCATGGCGGAGGGTCTGGCCCAGGAAGGAATCATTCCGGTATTCAAGCATTTCCCCGGACACGGGGACACCGCCGAAGACAGCCACTCCGGAATTGCCGTCACCTATAAGACCGCCCAGGAGATGGAAAGCTGCGAGTGGATTCCCTTTTCCCAGGTCCCGGAGGGGGCCTGGGTGATGGTAGGGCACATTGCCGCCCCTGAGATAACCGGAGACCTGACCCCCGCCTCCCTCTCCCCCGCCCTGGTCACTGGGGTGCTGCGGGAACAGCTGGGCTTTGAGGGACTGGTGGTCACCGATTCCCTGGCCATGGGCGCCATCACCCAGGAATACACCCCGGGGCAGGCTGCCCTGGAAGCCCTGAACGCCGGGTGTGACCTGCTCCTGATGCCTGCCGGACTGGAGGAAGCTTTTGAGGCGGTGGTCACCGCTGTGGAAAACGGGACCCTTTCCCAGGAACAACTGGACCAGAGTGTGGAACGGATTCTGGAATACAAGCTGGAATACGGACTATTAAACGGATAAAAAAGGAAGCCGCCCGAAACATTTGTTTCGGGCGGCTGTTCTTTCTCCGGTTTACTCCTGGCGGAGCCGGTCCACCACCGACCGCCGCCGGGCTGCCCGGCAGCTGAGAACGGGGATGGTGACTCCCAGGATAGCAAAGAGTGGCAGAATCACCCCAATGGGCCAGATGGTGAATTTATAGGTGAAGAACCAAATCAGCCCATTCAGGGCAGGCCCCATAAAAGGCGCCGTAGCCAGCACCAGGGCCAAGGCCAGAAGGGCGGCTCCCAAGGTATAGAAAAGCCCTTCCAGCGCCAGCATGGTCTTGATTTGTCCCACCGTCATTCCAATGGCTTCCAGCACCGCCAGTTCCCGGCGGCGGGCAGTGATTCCGGTAAGGATGGCGTTGAAGAAGTTGAGCACCCCTACCAGCCCTACAATAAAGCTGAGGGCTCCGCCCAGGAGCAGGAACATATTCCGGGTGCTTTCAAACTGCCCCTGGTAGGCAGCCTTGCTCTCGTAATCAAACTGGGGATTCTGGTTCTGGGTGTAGTCCGCCAGGAAGGATTCCATGGCAGCATTTCCCTCCGGGGTGGTATCAAAAACATAGTACATGACATTCTCCGTCCCGGTATCCCGAATGAAGGTGTCCGCCCCCATAATAAACTCGTCCGCTCCGTAATACCGGTAGGAGAAGGGGTTGGGCACCGTGACCAGGGCGGCCACCGTGTACTCCACATCCCGGTAGACCTTGGCCCGTTCCCCAAAGTTCACATTGTCCGGTATCTCTTCCAGGGAGGGGTAAATCTGGCCGGTGGCCAGGTCATAGTATTCATACTCCTCCACATACCGGATGGTGACGGTATCCCCCAGTCTGGCCCAGTGGCTGTCCATCAGGGGATTGCCGTAGTCATCCTCGGAATAGACTGCGGCGATATACTGGCTGTCCGGCTGGTTCAGCAGGCTCAGGTTCCCTTCCAGCACGGTCAGGTGGTCCAGGGCGAAAGGCTCCATTCCATAAAGCTGGACCCGGTCAGCCAGAAGTCCCTCTTCCGTCCTTTCCTGCATTGCCATAAGGCTTTCCACCTGTTCCGGGCCCATCCATTCGCCATAAACCTGCCGGAAATATTCCGGGGTCACAAACTCCTGGGCCGGACTGGTTCTCCCGTAGATTCGTCCCTCCCCGGCAATTCCGCCCTGGGCCCGGACCGTTTCAATCACTTCCTGGGGGACTGCCATATTTTCGTTAAAATCTTCCCCTCCAGTCTGGAACTGGCCTGCATCCGCCAGGATAAAGTCGCTGGCGGTAAAGTAGGAGAGGTATTTGTCCATGTCAAAGCCGGTGGTGAAGGTGACGGTAAAGGAAAGCAGCACCACCGCCAGGGAGAGGGAAATCACCGTAATGATGGTCTTGCCCCGGCTCCGGCCCAGGTTGGCCCAGGCCATGGAAAGAAGGGAGGCGTTCTTGGCTTTCCGCTTTGCCTTTCCTCCCGAGATTTTTCCCTCGGTATACCGCACCGCCTCCACCGGGGAGACCTTTCCTGCCAGGCGACCGGGGCGGCGGCAGGAAATCAGGACGGTGACCAGGGCGAACACCGCTGCCCCCAGAAAGAGAAGGAGGTCTGCCGATACCAGGGTAGTGATTCCGTTAAGGTGGGCTGTTATCACCGGGGTGAGGGCTCCCCCCAGCAGCCATCCTGCCAGAAGGCCCAGGGGAATCCCGGCCAGGGAAAGAAGAAGAGCCTGGGTGCGGATGATTCGCCGCAGCTGCCGGGGCGTGGTGCCGATGGTTTTCAGAAGGCCATAGAACCGGATGTCCCCTGCCACCGAAATCTGGAACACATTATAGATGATCAGATACCCGGTAAGAAGGACGAGGGCCAGCATTCCCAGAATGATGACCACCACCGAAAGGTCCATTCTGTCGGAAAGCTGTGCGCCGGTGTACCCCCAGTTGATTCCGATGCCGATGTAGTTCTCTTTGGTTTGGTCCTGACACTGGTAACCTTTAGAGGCAAGGTTTCAATGGACCGGGAGCCGGATTTCAACATAACGTCCATGTTCCAGCAGCCGGTGACACCGTCGCTGCCCGGCGGGGTCACCCCCACCTCCTCCAGCACTTGGTCCACCCGGCTTTCCGGGACCAGGATATGATTGGCCACCACCGCCGGGTCATACTCCCACCAGCCGCATAGGGTAAAGGTCTGGGTGGTAGGGGTCCCGTCCACAAAAAAGCTGACGGTGAATTCCGTTCCCAGCTCCGGCTCCACCCCCAGCAGTTCCAGCACATGGGTGTCGGTGGCTGCCTCGTTGGTCTCCTCGGCGGGCAGACGGCCCTCCACCGGGTCGCAGTACATCCAGTGGGCCTCGTTGGAATTGCACCAGCTTATCTCCACATGGGATTTATTGAAGGGGACCTCTGTGGGCATTCCCAGCACCCGCCGTGCCCCCCACTGGTCAATGAGAGGGTCATCCCGCAGTTCCTCAAACTGTTCCCGGGTCATGTGTTTGAAGCTGCCATGGGCAAATCCGCCCGCCTGGCGGAAGTTGGATTGCTGGATTCCCTCGTTGATGGAAAGAGCAATGGTGAACAGGGAGGTAAACAGAAGGGTGGTCAGGGCAATGGCTGCCACCGCCACCAGGTTCCGGGTGCGGTTGGCCAGCAGCCCCCGCAGGCTGATTCGGCGGATACATCCTCGATTGGATACGTTCATGGTCCGCCCCTCCTTAACCCTTTACCACCCGGCCATCCTCGATACGGATGATCCGGTCGGCCATCTGGGCGATTTCCTCGTTGTGGGTGATCATGACCATGGTCTGGCCAAACTTCTGGCCGCTCACCTTCAAAAGGCTGAGAACGTCCTGGCTGGTTTTGCTGTCCAGGTTTCCGGTGGGCTCATCCGCCAGAAGGATGGCCGGTTTTGCCGCCAAAGCCCGGGCAATGGCCACCCGCTGCTGCTGACCGCCTGACAGCTGGCTGGGCAGATTTTCCAGTTTCTTTTCCAGGCCCAGGGTCCGGACCACCTCCTTCAGGTAGTTCCGGTCTACCCTGCCCCCGTCCAGCTGGATGGGAAGCACAATATTCTCCCAGACACTGAGGACCGGCACCAGGTTATAGGACTGGAAAACAAACCCGATTTTCCGCCGCCGGAAGATGGTGAGGGCCTCGTCTTTCAGAGAGAAAATATCCTTTCCGTCCACCAGCACCTGGCCCGAGGTAGGCCGGTCCAGTCCGCCCAGCATATGAAGCAGGGTGGATTTGCCCGAGCCGGAAGTTCCCACAATGGCCAAAAACTCCCCCTGCTCTACGGTCAGGTTCACTCCGTCCAGGGCTTTCACCTGGGTCTCCCCTGTTCCATAATACTTTTTCAGTTCCTTGGTCTGTAAAACGGTCATAGATTCTGTCCTCCATAAGGAAAAGTCTGTACTGTCTTTCGACAATACAGACTTTATCAAACAAATCTTTCCTGCCCCTTTCTGAAATATAACAGTTTTGAAAGAAGTTCAGGATTTTTCCCTGGGCAGATAGAGGGAGAAGGTACTGCCCTTTCCTTCCCGGCTCTCCACCTTGATATACCCGCCCTGTTTCTCTGCGATCTGCCGGGCCAGGTAAAGGCCGATTCCCACCCCCTGGGTCTGCCGGGCGGCGGCGCCCCGGTAAAACCGGCCGAAAATCCGGGGCTGTTCCTCCTCCGGGATTCCGGGGCCGTTGTCTTTTACCCGGAGTGCGGCAAAAAGCGGATAGGCTTCCACCGATATCTCCACCTTTCCGCCGGCGGGGGTGTATTTCAGAGCGTTATCCAGCAGGTTGCAGAGGGCTTCCTCGGTCCATTTGGGGTCAAAGCAGGCACTTCCCTCCGCCTGTGATGCCAGAAGGATGATTTTCTTTTCTTTAGCTTTAAGGGCATACTGCGCCACTGCCCCCTCCACCAGAGGGGCCAAAGGTGCTTGTTCCGGGTAAAGGGCCAGGATTCCGGTTTCCAGCCGGGAAGCCTTGACCAGAGCGTCCACCAGGTTTTGCAGCTTTTCCCCCTGGGCTTCCAGGGCAGCGGCGCAGTCCCTTCCCCGGGGAGTGAGGGGTTCCTCCTCCAGCAGCTGGGTATACAGCCGGAGGTTTGCCACCGGGGTTTTGGTCTGGTGGGAGATATCCGACACCAACGCCGCAATCTCATCCCGCTGGGCCTGGAGGCTCCGGGCGGAGAGGGTGCTGGCCGAGAGATACCTGGCCAGCCGGTTTTCCAAAGAGGAAAGGCGGCTCTCGTCAAAGGTCTCGGGGGCGAAATCTCCTCGGATGGCGGCATCCAGCATCTCCTCCAGCCGGGCCATCAGCCGGGCAGTCCTCCACCGGCTGACCACTGCCAGAATCAAAGCCGCTGCCAGGGCCACTCCTCCGATTATCCAGCCCATCATTCCTTGTCCTCCCAGGTGTAGCCGATGCCGTAAACGGTTTTCAGGTACCGGGGGTGGGCAGGGTCGGCTTCCAGTTTGCTCCGAAGCCGCCGCACCGTCACCGAGAGGGCGTTCTCCTCCACAAACTCCGCCCCATCCGACCAGACCCGGTCCACCAGCTGGCCTCGGGTCAGGGTCCGGCCCCGGTTTTCCACCAGCATCCGGAGAAGTTTCTGCTCGGTTTTGGAAAGTTCCACCGGTTTATCCTTCCGGCGGAATTCCATCTTATCAAAATCAAAGGCGAAGGGGCCTGTAACCAGCTGCCCCTTCTTTTCC
>CALXGR010000034.1 GCA_944387885.1 uncultured Clostridia bacterium | reverse complement strand
GCGGAGAAATACCCCTTTCCGGGTGGGGTACTCCGCCGCATAGAACTTGAAGGCAATAAGGCTGGCCAGGGAAGCGATGAGGGTGCCCAGGCCGCCCAGGTTGACCGCCGTAATGAGGGTGGAAAAGTTCTGGGTAAAACCGGAAAGAAGGATGGCGGCAGGCACATTGCTGATGACCTGGCTGGCCAGGATCCCTGCCAGGAGCTCATGTCCCTGGACCAGGGAGAGAAGCAGGCTGTTCAGCCCCGGCACCCGCTTCAGGTTTCCGATGAAGATGAAAAAGAAGAGGAAGGTGAAAAGCAGGTAGTAGTCCACCCGGCCGAAAAGCCTCCGGTCCACCAGGGCAATCACCCCAATCACACAGACCAGGGCCAGCTGGTAGGGCAGCACCCGGAACACCACCAGCAGGCAGAGGGCCAGCAGCCCCAGGTAGGGGACCATCCGTCGGGGAAGGTTTTCCACCATAGAGGCATCCTCCACCGGAGGGGGAGCCAAAGGCTCGTTTTTCTGAATCAGCAGGGCGGCCACCAGCAGAAGAAGGGAAAGCCCTGCATAGGGAAGCACTGCCAGGGCGAACTGTCCGGCGGAAAGCCCCGATACCGAGAACAGGTAAAGGTTCTGAGGATTCCCGATGGGGGTGGCCATGCTGCCCAGGTTGGCGGCCAGGGTCTCCAGCACTACCAGGGTCAGGACCCGGTCCCCCTTCCCGATCATCCGGAAAACCAGCAGGGTGAAGGGAACAAAGGTGATAAGGGTCACATCGTTGGTAATGACCATGCTGGAGAAAAAGCAGAGGAGGACCAGCACCAGGGAAAGCCCACGCAGACTTCCCGCCCGGCTCAGAAGGCTCTGCCCCAAAAGGCGGAACACTCCCAGGGATTGGAGCCCTGCCACAATGATCATAAGGCAGAAAAGCAGGGCCAGGGTCCGGTAGTCAGGATAGGTCAGGTAAAGGCTGTCCGGGCGGACCGCCAGAGCGGAGGCCAGAGCCAAAATAAAGGAGACGCAGAATACCGTCTCCCGCTGAAATAAGTCTTTCATTTTTGTCCAGAGCATAACAGTTCTCCTCCCCGTCCGGGGGCATCTCTTTCCGGAAATAACATCAAAATCCGACCTATTATAGACCCCTTTTTTCCAAAAAGCAAGGGAGATAAAAAGTTTTCGTGCAGGATGGCGGAAAAGAGAAAAAAGTGGTATTTTAAAAGTGTAAGAAATATCCTGAATCAAAAGTGACAAGGTCACGGAAAAACAAAAGGATTTGGGGTATGATACAGTCAGAACAAAAGAAATGGAGGACAAAACAATGTCTGTGATCAATATTACCAAGAACAATTTCCAGGAAGAAGTCATGAATTCCAATAAGCCTGTCCTGCTGGATTTCTGGGCAAGCTGGTGCGGTCCCTGCCGGATGGTCAGCCCTCTGGTGGACGAGATCGCCGAGGAGCGCTCTGATATCAAGGTGGGCAAAATCAATGTGGACGAGGAGCCTGAGCTGGCCAGCCAGTTCCGGGTCATGAGCATCCCCACCCTGGTAGTCATCAAGGACGGCAAGATCGTCAACCAGGCAGTGGGCGCCCGTCCCAAGAACCAGATCCTGGCCCTCCTGTAAGGAGCAAAGCCATGGGCGTTCTGGATTTTCTCTTTGGACCCGGTATGGAGCAGGGGGTGGAGGAATATCACTCCACCCCCGGTGCTCTTTTACTGGATGTGCGGACTCCCCAGGAATACCGGGAAGGCCATGTCCCAGGAAGCATCAACCTCCCTCTCCAGGAGATTCAGGGGGCAGCCCGGGTGATTCCGGATAAAGAGACTCCCGTTTTCCTCTATTGCCGCAGCGGCGCCAGAAGCGGGGAAGCCACCCGGTTCCTGGAACAGATGGGGTACAGCAAGGTAAAAAACATTGGCGGAATCATCTCCTATCACGGAAAGGTGGAGCGGTAAGATGAAGGTAGTCATCGTAGGAGGGGTGGCCGGAGGGGCCACGGCGGCGGCCCGGATACGCCGCCTGGACGAGAAGGCGGAGATTCTGATTTTTGAACGGTCGGGATATATTTCCTACGCCAACTGCGGCCTGCCCTATTATATCGGCAGGGTCATCCCCCGGCGGGAGGACCTGACCCTCCAGACTCCCCGGAGTTTTTATGACCGGTTCCGAATCCGGGTAAAGGTCCGCCATGAGGTCACCGCCCTCCATCCGGAGGAAAAGATGGTGACGGTGAAAAACCTGGAGACCGGGGAGGAGTTCCGGGAATCCTACGATAAACTCCTTCTGGCCCCCGGGGCAAAGCCTCTGAAACCACCCTTTGAGGGGAGCGACCTGGAACAGGTGTTCACCCTGAGAACGGTGGAGGATACCTTCAAAATCCACGATTATATCCAGTCTCACCATCCCAAGTCTGCCGTGCTGGCAGGGGGCGGGTTCATCGGCCTGGAAATGGCGGAAAACCTGCGGGAGCTGGGGATGGAGGTCACCATTGTCCAGCGGGGCAGTCAGCTTATGCCGCCCTTTGACCAGGACATGGCCGCCTATATCCAGGCGGAAATGCGCCGGCATGGGGTGAACCTGGCCCTGGACCGGTCGGTGGAAGGGCTTCGCCCCAAGGAGGGCGGGGTGGAGGTCCTGCTGAAAGATGCACCTTCCCTCTATGGAGATATGGTCATTCTGGCCATGGGGGTGACCCCGGACAGCAAGCTGGCCAGGGAGGCCGGTCTTGCCCTGGGGATGAAGGACAGTATTCTGGTGAACGACCGGATGGAGACTTCCCAGCCGGATATTTACGCAGTGGGGGACGCCGTTCAGGTAAAGCATTTTGTTACCGGGGAGGATGCCCTCATTGCCCTGGCCGGACCGGCCAACCGTCAGGCCCGGATTGCCGGGGACAACATCTGCGGCGGGGACAGCCGGTATACCGGGTCCCAGGGCAGCTCCATCCTCAAGGTGTTTGACCTGACTGCCGCCGCCACCGGCCTCAACCAGCGGGCAGCTTCCCGGCTGTATGACACGGAGCGGGTGATCCTTTCCCCCATGAACCATGCGGGGTACTATCCCGGCGGGCGGAACATGACCCTCAAGGTGGTGTTTGACCGGGAATCCCATAAGGTTCTGGGGGCCCAGATCGTAGGTTACGACGGAGTGGACAAACGAATCGATGTGATTGCCACCGCCATCCGGGCAGGAATGAAGATTCAGGACCTGGCCGAACTGGACCTGGCCTATGCGCCGCCCTACTCCTCCGCCAAGGATCCGGTGAACATGGCCGGATTTATTGGGGAAAACCTGATTCAGGGCATTGTAAAGCAGTGGGGGCTGGAAGCCCTGCCTGCCCTCATGGATAACCCGGGGGTCACCCTGGTGGACACCCGCACCCCCGGAGAGTATGCAGGGGGACATATCCCCGGCTTTGTGAATATCCCGGTGGATGAGCTTCGCCAGCGGTTGGGGGAGATACCGGAAGGCAAGCCGGTCTACCTGATTTGTCAGAGTGGTCTGCGCAGCTATCTGGCCAGCCGGATCCTCTCCGGCCTGGGCTGGGAGGTTTACAATTTCGCAGGAGGATACGGCTACTATGAAACCGTCACCCGGGAACGGTGTCTGGTGGAACAGTCCTTCCCCTGCGGAATGAAAAAAGAATAAGAAAAAATAAGCACCCGAGAAAGATTTTCTCAGGTGCTTTTATTATAGGTCGTTCAGGAACGGTCCCGCAGCTCTTCCAGTTTGTCCAGATCGGTCAGTTCCACCATCCCACGGGACAGCTTGACCATCCCCTCGCTCTGGAAATACCGGAGCATTTTGGTGATCACTTCCCGGGCGCTGCCCAGGTGCTCTCCAATGGCTTCATGGGTGATGCGGAGCTGGAGGGTGTTTTCCAGTGCGGATTCCTCCAGAAGAAATTCTGCCAGCCGCCGGTCCAGGCTTTTCCACATAACCTGTTCCATCAGCCATACCACATCGGTAAACCGGCTGGCCATGATCTCGTTGGTGTAGTTGGCCAGGGGAGCGGACTGCTCCATCACCTGTTTGTACACCTGGGAGGGGATGATGGTCACCTGGGTGTCCTTCTCCGCCTGGATGGTCACGTCAAACTGGAGGCTTCTCATCATGCAGGAGGCGGACATAAGGCAGATGTCCCGCTCAAACAGGCGGTAGAGGGTGATCTGCCGGCCCTGGTCCGAGAGGGCGTAGGCCCGCAGCTGTCCCGAGTGGATGAGAAGCAGGCCGGTGCACTGGTCCACACCACCATGGAGAACGCTGCCCTTGGGAAGGGAACGGAGGACCGCAGCCTCGGAAAGCTGTTGCTGCTGACTGGGAGTCAGCTGGTCCCATACGGGGAAAAATTGAGAAATCTGAGTCATGAATATTCCCTCCCTCTCAGAACAATTCAACATCAAGATACCACGGGGGCGCACTTCTGTCAATCATCATTGACAGGGAGTTTTGCCGGGTGTAGGATAGGGCTAAGGGGTACTCTTTACCGGGAAAAAGGTGACCTGGTCACATACAGAAAGGACCATTTCTGGTATGATGAGTACAACAAAAAACAAGGACCCAAAGAGGTCCCTGAATACTTATAAAAGGGAGGACAATAATAATGGAAAAATGGAAATGCAGCGTATGCGGTTACGTTCACGAGGGCCCTCTGCCCCAGGACTTTACCTGCCCTGTCTGCCATCAGGGTGCAGATAAGATGGTAAAGATCGCTCCCCCCAAGAATCCCTATGCAGGAACCAAGACCGAGAAGAACCTGTGGGAAGCCTTTGCAGGCGAGTCCCAGGCCCGGAACAAATACACCTACTTCGCTTCTGTAGCCAAGAAGGCCGGTTATGAGCAGATCGCTGCTCTCTTCCTCAAGACCGCCGACAACGAGAAGGAGCATGCAAAGCTCTGGTTCAAGGCTCTGGGCGAGCTGGGCGATACCGCCGAGAATCTGCTCCATGCAGCTGAGGGCGAGAACGCCGAGTGGACCGATATGTACGACCGTATGGCCCGTGAGGCTGACGAGGAAGGCTTCCATGAGCTGGCTGCCCAGTTCCGTGGGGTGGCCGCCATCGAGAAGAGCCACGAGGAACGGTACCGTGCCCTGCTCCACAATGTGGAGGCTATGGAAGTATTCAAGAAGAGCGGCGTTACCATCTGGGAGTGCCGGAACTGCGGCCACATTGTGGTAGGCACCGAGGCCCCCGATGTATGCCCCGTCTGCAACCATCCTCAGGCATTCTTTGAGGTGCATGCAGCCAACTACTGATTCATTGCTTAACTGAAAAGGAGTGTTGTTTTATGAACACTGAATTCTATATCTGCCGCCATTGCGGCAACCTGGTAGAAATGGTCCACAGCGCCGGAGTTCCCCTCATGTGCTGCGGCCAGAAGATGGAAAAGCTGGTCCCCAACACTGTGGAAGCCAGCGGCGAGAAGCATCTGCCCGTCCTGACCAAGGAAGGGGATATGCTCCGGGTGAATGTGGGTGCCGTAGATCACCCCATGGCAGAAGAGCACTACATCCAGTGGATCGCTCTGGTCACCCCCGCCGGTGTACAGCGCCGTGACCTGGCCCCCGGTGAGAAGCCGGAAGCCGTATTCCACCTGGACGGCCAGACCGAGGCAGAGGTTTACGCCTACTGCAACCTGCATGGCCTCTGGATGGCTAAGCTGTAATATCAAATTCCTGTCGCCCGCCGGTTTCAAAACCGGCGGGCGGTTTTTGTTTAAAAAGGAGAAAGGGATTTGCTCTCGTTGACTTTCTCGAATATCGAGAATATAATAAAATCAAAGAAACTCGAACATCGAGAAAGGAGGCCCGGCCATGCCACGCCAGCGGTTCAAAACCCTGACTCAGCAGATGTTTTATATCCTGCTCACCCTGCGGCAGGAGCGGCGGGGGGTGGATATCCTGGAAGAGATACGTTCCCTGACACAGGGCCGGGTGACCATCGGTTCCGGTACCCTTTACGATTTGCTGGAACAGTTCCAGGACCAGGAAATCATCCGCCAGACCCGAGTGGAGGGACGGAGCCGCAGTTATATCATCACCCCAAAGGGGGAGGAAATGCTGGAGGAGGAATACCGGCGGATCTGTGACCAGGTCAAAGATTACCGGCGGGTGATGGGAGAGGAGGAAACCCCATGAAAGAAACAAGGATGCAGCTGAACTTCCTGGGTCTGTGGGATCAGCAGGCCATTGTGGATAAACTGGAAGCCATGGCGGCCCAGGGCTGGATGATCCAGAAGATGGGAAACTTTTTCTGGACCTATACCAAAATAGAACCCCGGAATCGGCGGTTCTGGGTGACCTATTTTCCCACGGTCAGTCCCTATGACCCAGGCCCTTCCCAGGGTCAGCTGACCCGGGAAGAACTCTGCGCCCGGGACGGGTGGCAGCTGGCGGTCCGGCGGGATGTGGCCCAGGTGTTTTACACCGACCGGGAGGACGCCGTTCCCATCGACACCGACCCGGTGCTTCAGGTGGAGGCAGTCCGGCAGGCCTACAATCGCCGGGAACTGCCTTCCCGCCTGGCAACCACCTTCCTCAGCGGATTTTATGTCTTCATCCAGTTCCGGGAATTTTTTCGGGACCCGGCGGAGTTCTTGTGCAGCAACTATCATCTGTTTGCCCTGCTGGCCTGGGCGATCCTATTTGTTTTCTATCTCTGGGGAACGGTCCGGGACCTGCTCTGGCTGAACCGGGCTACCCGGGATGCCCTGGAAAAGGGGACCTTTCTTCCGCCCCGGTCCTACGCCTGGGCGGAGATGGTGCTGACCGTCCTGGCCATTCTGCTGGTGGTCTTCTCTCTGGCAGGGCTGGATGGGGGAAATGTCTACATCCTTCTCTGGATGGGCTGTATGGGGCTTATGTTCTGGGTGACGGCCTCCCTACGAAACTTCCTGAAAAAGCAGGGATTCAGCGCCGCCTTCAATCGGACGGTAACCACCGTCACATCGGTGGTGCTGACCATGGCTTTGCTGGGAGGGGTGATCTGGCTGGGAGTCAGCAGGGGCATTTCTACAAGAGAGGAAAGCCAGCCGGTGGGCAGCTACACCATAGAGGGGTACACCTTTGATATTTATGATGACCCCCTCCCCCTGACAGTGGAAGACCTGGTGCCGGTATCCGCCCAGTGGTCCCGGGAAGCGAACTTCCGATCCAGCTTCCTGCTCACTCAGGAACAGTACCGGCAGGACCTGATTCCGGGGCAGGAAATCACCAACTATGAGATGGCCTATACCATTTACCGCCCCGCCAACAGCTGGGTGTATGATACGGTCCGCCGGGGACTGATCAACTCCCGTCAGGATGAGGTGGGAGACGGGTATGTTTTCACCGACCATTACCAGTGGGTGGACCCCACCCCCTGGAATGCCCGGGAAGTCTACCAGGCCTACTGGAGCGACAGCATTCTGGATACCTACCTGGTCTGCTGGGAGGATAAGATTCTGGAAATCAAGTTCTACTGGCAGCCCACCCGGGAACAGATTGCCATAGCGGCAGAAATACTGAAAGAGGCTTGATGACTTGAAAAAGAAAAAAGCGGAGACTGTGCTCTTGCACAGCCTCCCTTTTTATAGAAGATTATTTTTTTACGGCAGAGACCAGCAGCATCATGGGACGGCGCATTTCATCCCGCATGCCGGGAATGTCCAGCATTTCCTCCGGGGGCTGAGGCTCAATAATGTGCCGCAGCTCAAACCCGTTTCGGAGCAGCGTGTCCAGATAGGTGGTCAGGGTGCGGTGGTATTTGGTTACCTTCTCCCCTAAGAACACTGCCTCCCGGGCTCCTTCGTAATAGTAGTTGTCCACGGGGAAATGCAGGATTTCTCCGTCTGGGGCATAGTACCAGTCCTGGGAACCATAGGCGGTGAAAACCGGGTGCTCCACAGAAAAGACGAGGTTGCCCCCGGGAACAAGCCAGCGGGAGATGTTCTCCACCAAAGGCCCGAAATCCCGCACATAATGGAGGGCCAGAGAACTGAGGACCACATCAAAGGAGCAATCAGGGAAGGAAAGGTCCTCCATGGCTTTGCGCTGGTATTGGATTTGGGGCGCAGAGTTCAGTTCCCTGGCCCGCTCAAGCATCTTCTCGGAGATATCGGCCCCCAGTACAGAGGCCGCATGGTGAAGGGCCGCATACTGGCAGTGCCAGCCATAGCCGCACCCCAGGTCCAGAACCCTTTTGCCGGAGAAATCCGGCAGAATTTTTTCCAGTTCGGACCACTCCCCGGCTCCCTTGAGCCCTTCCCGGGAACGGAGCATCTGACTGTATTTTTCAAAAAAGCGCTGATCGTCGTATTTATTTTCTTTCATTGTAAAGTCCTCCCATGTAAGTGTTTCAAAATCTGTCCTGGCTGCTTACATGGGTGACTGCAATCTTTTGAGAAATGATACCGCCGCACATATCCATCCACTCCCTTCCGGCGCTGCATGCAGTATATCACCGGGGCAAAAGAAATTCAACCAACGAATATGACAAATGGGTGGAAGTATTGTTCCGGTAATGTTAAAATAAAATATAAGAATGAATCGGAAAGGGAGGAGCCCGGTATGTTTGAAGGATTCGACTTTTCAAATTTTTGGGAGGACAGCGAATATGCACTGAAGGAATATGTCAGTGAGCCGCCTACGGATGAAATGATCGACAGCGTGGAGAAGGAACTGGGCTACAAGCTGCCCGATTCCTATATCTGGCTGATGAAACAGCATAACGGTGGTGTCCCCGTCAACACCTGTTTCCCCACCAATGAACCTACCAGTTGGGCGGGGGACCATGTGGCCATTACCGGAATCTTTGGGATCGGAAGGGAGAAGGACTATTCTCTCTGCGGAACAATGGGCAGCCAATTTATGATCGATGAGTGGGAATACCCGCCTATCGGGGTAGCAATCTGCGATTGTCCCAGCGGCGGACATGACATGATTTTCCTGGATTACCGGGAGTGCGGCCCATCCGGGGAACCTAAAGTGGTGCACATCGACCAGGAAATGGACTATGAAATTACATTCCTGGCAGATAGCTTTGAGGAATTTATCCGGGGCCTTGTGAATGAGGATAATTTTTAACTAAAGTTCTTTGCTTGATAAAAAGAAGACTGCTTAAATCTAAAGAGACCACCGGCTTTTGCCGATGGTCTCTTTTTAATGCCGGAACTGTTCCTTGGTTGTGGGAAGGATTGAACCCGCTGAAAAATCACGGTTCGGGTGATCCCGGAGTCAATGGAAATGTGCGATGAAATCCTGAGAGGTTATTGACAAATGAATACAAAAGGACTAATATGAAATAAAGTTCACGTGAAGTTTATTTCATGTTGCGGGAGGTAAAATGTGAAAAAAGAGGTACCTGCACTACTTTCAAACAATATAAAAGAATATCGATTAAAGAAGCAGCTTACCCAACAGCAACTTGCCGATTTGGTTAATGTTTCATCCAGAACGATTATTTCATTGGAAAAAGGACAATACAATCCATCGGTTTTACTGGCATATGAGTTAGCTAAAATATTTGGATTGAAGATTGAAGAACTGTTTAACTTTGAGGAGGGCTGACATGAGGAAGAACAAAAAAATATTTGCAGGTGTGTTTATTGGTATTGGAGTTTTGATATTGCCTTTTAGTCTTATAAAGGGATTTCCCGCAGCTTTTATTGTTTCTGCCGGTTTTGCACTGATGGCTTACGGTATTGCAGATTTCTTGTTTGAACATTTTGTTCATAAAATCGGACGCATTAAAATCATGGATGAGGATGAAAGAAACGTACTTATTAACGGCAAGGCATATACCCTTGTATCTGATTTTGCCAACATGGGTTTTATTGTCCTGGCTTTGTATTCTGCTGTCTGCAAAGAAGATAAGCTACGCCCCCACACAGATCGCTATATAAGCTTGGAAATAAAAATGCGGAGTATCATCAGCAGACCTTTTCAGATCCTTTAATGATACTCCGCATGGTCCGAGTGACGGGATTTGAACCCACGGCTTCCTCGTCCCGAACGAGGCGCGCTACCAGCTGCGCTACACCCGGATATAGAAAAACGCAGCAGCAAACTGCTGCTGCGTTTTTTGGTTGGGGATGAAGGATTCGAACCCTCACAAACAGAGTCAGAGTCTGGTGTGCTACCCTTACACAAATCCCCAATATTGCGGCCTCGCGGTGTCTCACTCGCTCGGTGCTTTACTATTATATCCAGATTCCCAGGGTTTGTCAACACCATTTTTCAATATTTTTTTTATTTTTGGAAACTCTTTTTACAAGGAGGGATTTTCCATGAAAGAAAAGAAAAATAAACTCAGAACCGAAGGAGCCAAAACCCCTTCGGCGGGCAGCCACTGCATGCCGGGAAACCAGAAGTTTGCCCGGGAGTTTCTCTCGGGGAAAGTCCCGGCGGTGATGGACCAGGTGGCTCCCGACTCCCGGACCGGGGAGGACGGATACCGGGGCTGGCAGGAATCGGATGAAACGGTGGAGCGCCTGCGCCAATGGCGGGAGGAAGCCCCCTACGGTTAAGCTTTTCCCAGGATACCCTCTTGCAATTCCTACGGCAATTGGCTATGATAGTAAAAGTCAATCAAAAGAAAAGAGGGTATTATACATGGCAGCAGCACCTTTTAAATACGAGATTACCGAGAAGATCGCAGTTCTGAGCCAGAGTGCCAACGGCTGGGAGCGTCAGCTGAACATGGTCAGCTGGAATGACCGGGAACCCAAGTACGACATTCGGGACTGGGCTCCCGACGGAACCAAGATGGGAAAGGGCATCAGCCTGAGCCACGATGAAATGGCCATCCTGAAGGGCATTCTGGAAGACCTGGAGCTGTAATCATGGATTACCGCCAGGAATTTATCTCCCTGTACAAAGACAAGATCCACCGGAACGGGGCAGACCGCCTGCTGGAATGGCTGGAAGGGACCGACTTTTTCGTGGCTCCCGCCAGCACCAAGTTTCACGGCGCCTGTGAAGGAGGATTGGTGCAGCATAGCGTGAATGTGTATCACGCCATGCGGGACCATTTCTTCGAGGAGGGAGACCAGGAGGAGAGCTTCGCACTCTGCGCCCTGCTTCACGATTTGTGCAAGGCCAACTTCTACAAGAAAGGAACCCGGAATGTGAAGAACGAGGCCACCGGAGCCTGGGAAAAGGTACTGAACTACACCATCGAGGATCGGTTCGCCTACGGTCACGGGGAAAAAAGCGTATGGCTCATTGAGCGGTTTATTAAGCTGAAACCCGCTGAGGCTATTGCCATCCGCTGGCATATGGGCGGATTTGACGAGGCAGCCCGGGGTGGCAGCTTTGCCATCAGCCAGGCCTATGACCAGTATCCCTTGGCGGTCAAGCTCCACATGGCGGACCTTTACGCCACCTATCTTATGGAGAAGGGCACCAGCAGGGTGGAACGATAAGAAGAAAAAGCATCCTGGAAGGGATGCTTTTCTTTTTTTTATCTCCCGTGTATAATTATACCCAAAAGAGGAAAAAGGAGAACGGCATGACTTCGGAATATACCCTGCGGCCGGTGGCCCACATCCGCAGCGACTTTACCCAGAAATTCGGGATTCCCCGGCAGAGCGGCATGGCCCCGGGGCTGGAATCGGCCATTGTGTTTGAACCGCCCTACCGGGACCCCAACGCCCTGCGGGGGCTGGAGGAATACAGCCATCTCTGGCTTATCTGGCAGTTCAGCCAGGTGGTGGAGGAGGGTCAGGACGGGGAAAACTGGCGGCCTCTGGTGCGACCTCCCCGGCTGGGGGGAAACACCCGAATGGGGGTATGGGCCACCCGCAGTCCTTTCCGACCCAATGCCCTGGGGCTGAGCAGTGTCCGTCTGGTGCGAATCCAGCATCAGAGCCCGGATGGACCCATTCTTTGGGTGGAGGGGGCCGACCTGCTGGACGGGACCCCTATCTATGACATCAAACCCTACCTGCCCTATGTGGACAGCCACCCGGATGCCCGGGAGGGATTCACCAGGGATACCAAGGAATATTCCCTGGAGGTGGAATGCTCCCCGGAACTGCTGGAACGGCTGCCCCGGGAAAAGCGAAAACCGCTTCTGGGAATACTGGCGGGAGACCCCCGGCCGGGATATCAGGATGATCCCCAGCGGGTGTACGGCATGGCTTTTGGCGGGTACGAGATCCAGTTCCGGATTCGGGATAAAATCCTTACGGTGTTGGATATCCGGAATGAAAAGAAAACAAAGTAAAAAAAGCTCCGACCTGGAACAAGAATTCCGGGCCGGAGCTTCTTCGTATTTTAATATTTTACAGCTTTGCGTACTCTACGGCAATCTGTGCGGTAACACGGGCGTTGTTGTAGGCCAGCTGCATGTTGGTGGCCAGGCTGTCGCCGCCGGTCAGCTCCACGATCTTGGCCAGCAGGAAGGGAGTGGTCTCCTTGCCCCGGATGCCGGCTTCCTCGCAGGCGGCCAGAGCAATGTCGATCTGCTTGGTCATGTAGTCAAAGTCCATGGCGTACTGCTCAGGAACAGGGTTGCCTACCAGCATGCCGCCCTGGAAGCCCAGATCCCACTTGAACTTGGCTACCCGGGCCACATCGGCGGGGGTGGGGGCGTTGTAGTCTACCCCGAAACCGCTCTTCCGGCAGTAGAAGCTGGGGAAGTCATCGGTGTTCATGCCGATGACCGACACACCCATGGTCTCCAGATATTCCAGGGTCAGACCGATATCCAGAATCATCTTGGCACCGGCGCAGACTACACAGACGGGAGTGTGAGCCAGCTCCTGCAGGTCGGCAGAGATATCCATGGTGGTGGTAGCGCCCCGATGTACGCCGCCGATGCCGCCGGTGGCAAAGAAGGGAATACCGGCCTGGGCGGCAATCATCATGGTGGTGGTCACGGTGGTGGCGCCGGTCTTGCCGGTGGCCATAATGATAGGCATATCCCGGCGGCTGACCTTGGCCACGTTCTCGGCCTTGCACATGATCTCCAGCTCTTCGGCAGTAAGGCCTGCCTTCATCCGGCCGTTGATGATGGCCATGGTGGCAGGAACTGCACCCTCGGCACGGATGATTTTCTCCACTTCGGCAGCGAAACCGCTGTTCTGGGGATAGGGCATGCCGTGGCTGAGAATAGTGCTCTCCAGAGCAACCACCGGCTCTCCGTTTTTCAGAGCCTCCTTTACCTGAGGGGCAATGTCCAGATAGTCGTTGATGTTCAGCTTCATAGTACATACTCCTTTACAATGGAATTTAAAAGTCTGGGACTCATTTGAGTGTTGATGGTGTCGGTGCTCATAATGGCAGCGATGCCGGCAGCCAGGGCATAGTGGATGGTCTCTTCCCGGTCCATCCCTTCCTGGGTGGCATACAGAATTCCGGCCATGGTGGCATCTCCTGCACCGGTGGCGTTGGCCAGCTGGTTGAAGCCGTGGCTCCGGCCCCAGATGGCCCCCTGGGCATCCTTGTAGTAGATGCCGTCCTTCCCCAGGCTGGTGAAGATCCGCCGCACGCCCAGGTCCAGAAGCCGGTCACAGGCTGCGTCCAGGTCCTCCACCGTCTGAATCTGCATTCCGGACAGAATCTCCATCTCCAGCCGGTTGGGCTTGATGGTGTCAAACCGGGAGAGATAGGGAAGCATTTTCTTGGCCCAGGCGGTGGAGACAGGGTCCATGTAGAGAGGCTTTTCACACCCTTCCACCAGGGCTTCCAGGCAGCTGGGGTCGGCGTTGCAGAGGTTCCCGTCGCAGACCACCAGGTCGCACTGATTGAAGAAGGGGAGACATTCCTCTACATAGGCCCGGTCCATCTTCTTAAGGATACTCATGTCGCTGATGGCCACCAGCATATCCCCTTCGTTGTCCATAATGCTCACATAGCTGCTGGACACCTGCCCGGGAATGGTTTTCATGAGACGGGTGTCCATCCCCCTTTCCTGGCAGCCCTGACGGAGAATCTTTCCGTAGGTATCGTCTCCTACCAGGGTGGCAATGAGAACATCCAGGCCCAGCCGGTTGGCGTTATCCAGAATGTTCCGCATGACCCCGCCCATGCTGGTGTGGAGGCTGCCGGGATTGGAATCCCGCATAATAATGGGAGAGCTGCTCTTTCCGTGTACGTCCAGATTGGCGCCCCCCAGACCGGCGATTTTGCCCATGGGGATGTTCCTCCTTTTGGCGTTTCATTCTGCCCTCATTATACCGTTTCCGCCCCTGAAAAACAAGGTGGGAAATTTTCGGCGGAAATCCTGAATAAAACTCCCGGTCCGGGACAAGACTAGGAGCATACATGAACAAGGATAAAGGACGGAGAGTTGCCATGGAACAGATGAAACGCTTTTTGAAACAGAAGGGGCTTTACTTTGCTCTGCTGGGCTGTATCGCCCTGGCTTGTGCCGCATGCTTTTGGGCCATTCGGGACGCCATGACCCAGCCCGAAACACCTACTCAGGAGGAAGAATTATGGAATCAATCCAGCCAAACCGTTACCGGGCAGGTAGAGGATCTGCCCGAAACCACCGCCAAACCCGAGACGACCGCTTCTCCCAAGCCGCAATCCTCCTCTGCGGCATCCTCTGGGCAATCTACCTCTGGGACAGCTTCGTCCGAGGCAGCCGTGTCCGACAGCGAACCCGAGTTATCGCCGCAGCCGGCCGACTCCTTGATCTGGCCTGTGGAGGGCTCGATCTTGCAGGAATTCAGCGGAGATGAACTGATTTATAATGAGACCCTGAAGGACTGGCGGACCCACAACGGAGTGGATATTGCTTCCCCCCAGGGAACTTTGGTGGTGGCCATGGAGGACGGCACCATTACTGCCGTCTACACCGATGCCCTCTGGGGCACCGTGGTGGAGCAGGAGGCCGGGGGAAAGATCTGGCGGTACTGCGGTCTGGAAAGTGAGGTGCGGGTGGCCGCCGGTGATTCTGTGGCAGCCGGAGACACCCTGGGCCGGCTTCTCACCGGGGACGCTGAGAGCAGCGGGGAGAGCCACCTTCACCTGGAGCTGCTCCGGGACGGACGGTACCAGGACCCGGGAACCTATCTGAAATAACACAAACGCCGTCGGGAGACATCTCCTGACGGCGTTTGTGTATTAAGTACACAATTTAGACACAAATGTGGGGAATAGATGGGCGTTTTAAACAACAAAAAGGCCCCAAGTCTGGCGCTTTTGCGAATAGACATTTTCCCGGCTGGCCTGTATAATGAAATCAAACAAAAGGAACAACGCTTAAACAAAAAAGCAGACTTCCAACAGAAAGGAGCGCAGACCATCATGAAAATTGAAGAACCCGTACAGTTTTGGCAGGTCTGCGCAGACTGACCGCCCTCCCCATCTAACGAGTGATAACTCGAACACAACCAAGGGGAATAGAGGCAGCAGAAAAGCAGCGGACCTGCCCGAAACCAAAATGGAAAAGGAATTTAACATATATAGATGAAAGAGTGGTAATACACCATGGTAAGAGCGAATCTACCACCTAACAACATCTAAATATGGAGGCTAGAGTCCAATGTACTAAGTAGCAGCGCACCAAATCCCTTATCAAATCGTTTGGAGTGATACCCGATGACTTTTAAGGTACAGTCCGAAAAATAACGGATAAGGCACGGAGGCTTGAGACCGATGTACTAGTAGCTGAGAGAACATTTTCCCCCAACCAAAAGAAAGGGGTATGAACGAGGCTATGAAACCAATCATTTAGGAATCTACCGGGAGCCTCCAAAAAAGGTTCCCGGTTTTTGCTTATCCTCTTGATGACCCGGGTTTCCTATCTCCAAGAGGACCAATAAGCAGAATGTCCGAGAAGGACAAAGAGTCCGAGAAGGACCGGAGGAAGATGATCTTTCCTGTGGGCATGAGGATGTGACAGGAAAATATAAAGGTGATCTTCTCCAAGGACCAGGCTTGATGCGGGTCCTGCAATATAAGTACAACTGAATATTGATACAGCCCCTTGCAGAAGGTCTATCTGCAAGGGGCTGTTTTTTCGCTTTTATACAGATGAAAAGGAAACATCGGAATAAGCTGCCAAATATCCGGGAAGGGCTGTGCCTGTCAGGACTTGTGCTGATACTGGATCAGATACCAGATCCCCCATCCGGCTCCGCACCCGGCCATGGGAGCCAAGGTCAGTACCGACAGAATAAAATAGGCCAGCCGTTCAAAATCCGAGTGTGCCATGCCCAGCACTATAAACAGGACAAAAAGGCCCAGGAACAGAACGGGAAGGGAAAAACGGAGCCAGAGGGCTTTGGCCCGAAAACAGAGGAAAAGCTGAATCCCAAAAGCTGCAAGCATGATAAACACCAGAAAAAAGACGGTGAGATGCAGGGGATCCACATAAAATTCCCTCAAAAGGGCATATAGATGGGACATAGACAGGTCCTTTCAGCGGGAAGCAACGAACTGCCGGGGAATATTATTCTTCGGCAGCCGGGGTGGCTTCCGGTGCAGGGGGCGTGTAGGTGGTAATGGTGATGCCGGTGATAGTCACATTCTGGATGGGCTTACCGTTGTCATCTACCTTTACACAGGAGATGGCGTCGGCCACCGACTGCCCCTGATAAATCTGCCCAAAGACGGTGTCTGTATTGTCCAGCTGGGGCAGGCCGCCGGCAGCTTTGTAGGCTTCAATGGATTCGGGGGAATAGCCGGCGGATTCCATGCTGTTGATCATGGAACCGGGAACATTCCCCTCCAGGGTGGTCACAAAATAGAACTGGCTGGTGCCTTCCTTGGAATCTTTGTCAAAGGCAACGCAGAGAGCGCCGGTGTAGTGGCGCAGAGTATTGTTGGCTTCCAGGGGAAAACCATCTGCATTCCAGATGGTGGAGCTGCCGTTCCCGGTGCCGGTGGCATCCCCGGTCTGAATGTAGCTGCCGTAGACTACCTTGTGGAAGATGGAACCGTTATAATAGCCCTGCTGGCTCAGACCAACAAAGTTATCCACTGCCATAGGGGCCAGGTCGGGATAGAGCGCCACATGAATTTCCCCCATGCTGGTCTGGATAATAGCGATGGGATCGCCCTCCTGGGGCAGGGCAAACTGAAGCTCGCTGCTCTCCACCGCAGCACGGGGACCGATCTCTTTGGCCCCTCCACAGGCGGTGAGACAGAGTACAAAAACAGCCAAAATAAGGAAGCTGGAAATTTTTTTCATGATAGCTGTGCCTCGCAGTTCCGTAAAATGCTTCTGGTATCAGTATATCATAAAACAAGGGGAAGGCAAATTAAATTTTCCGCCCCTTTCGGCCCTTGACGATGGACAGAAAAAACGGTACACTATAATCAATGAAACACCCCGGCCCGGTTCGGTGCGGGGAAAAAGACGGCTCCCCGGAGCGTGAAAAGGAGGCCGCAGAATGGCAAAAGAAAATCTGCCTCTGGAAGACGATTATCAGCCTGATATCATCGAGCTGGAGGACGAGGACGGCAACAGCTGTACCATGGAAGTGATCGATGTTCTGGATCATCAGGGCATTCACTATATGGCGGTAGTCCCCTATGTGGAAAACGAGGAGGACATCGACGAAGAAGCAACTCTCATCATCCTTCGGGTCGGTCAGGATGACCAGGGCGAGTATATGGATATTGTGGAGGATGACGGAGAACTGCTGGAGATCAGCGGCCTGTTCCAGAAGCGGCTGGAAGAGGTTTATCACATTGACCCCAGTGATCTTCAGTAATTAAAAAAGCTTTATCCTGCCTGGAGCGATTTGTTGCAATTTTAAAAATCCTACTAATCATTCAAAGGGAATCCGGATGTCCTCTGGTGGATTGCAGACCTCCTGCGTTGCGGAAGAAGGGAGCGTGAACCCAGAGGCAGGGTACCCACCTGCCATCCGGTAGGTTTGATTGATTGCAGACGCCCAGGTGGGAGTTGATTTGACCCCGGCCGCCGGCAGGACGGCGGCCGGGTCTTTTTTGAATTAGGAAAGCTAAGGGAAGTGTATTGCGATGCGGCTTAGATACGGCGATGTAATGCCTGAATTTCACTATGATACCCCCTACCAGCCCCAGAAAAGTTTTCAGGAGCTGACCTTGGGCACCAGTCCCTTGGCAGTGATATTCCTGGCCAATTTCGGCCATCCCATCACCCGGTATTTTCTGGCCAAGTATTATACTACTTATTCTGAACTTACCGATTGCCGGCTGGCAGTGGTGGTGAAAAGCAAACCCCAGGTGATTTCAGCAGCATTCCCCCCGGGGGCAATTCCTTTTGAGATCATCTGTGACCCGGAGGGGGCCCTCTACGATTATTTTGAAATCCCCACCGAGACCAACGCTTACAAGTTTGCCAGTCTGGAAAGTCTGAAAATCCTCAGAGCGGCCCGGAAGGAAGGTTATCGGCTGAAGAAAGATCAGCCCCAGCAGCTTCCCCTGACCCTGATCCTGGCTCCCGGCGGCGGGGTGGGAATGGCCCATTACGGCAGCAGCCTTACGGATTTTCCCGAGGACTGCCAGGCCATCCAGCGGACGGTAGACCACATGGAAGCCGGATGGATGGATGAATGGGACCAGATGTCTGCTCTGGGTTTTGTGACCCAGGAGGAGGCTCAGGACTGGATGGCCAACCGGGCAGAAGAGGAGGACTTCTTCCAGTACCAGGAACCCTACCAGGAGCAGGCGGACGAGGCTGTTCCTGCCATGGCATCTGCCCCTGGCGGCGGCCTGCAGGGAGACTGGCAGGACAATACCGCAGAACTTCTGCTGGACTTCAGCACCCTTTCCCTGCCTGAACAGGAAGTGGCCATCCCCCGGGATGACCTGTATAAGACTACCGGCGAAATCGATATACTGGGAGCCCTGGCCAAGCAGATGGGCCGCCATGATTTGGACTAAAGAAACAAGAAACCGGACACACAAAGGTGTGTCCGGTTTTTATTGGCGCCTTTAGGCATGAAAAAACCCCTGGTTCTACCAGGGGTGGATAAAAGACCTTGGTAAATAAAAAC
>CALXGR010000033.1 GCA_944387885.1 uncultured Clostridia bacterium | reverse complement strand
CTTTTTCACTATATAATCTCTTTACACTCCCCGGCATAGCCGGGGGTTGTTGTTGCGCTTAAGCTAACAAAACAAAATTAACCCCCGGTGCAGTGACTTGATGAAAAGCCGCTGCACCGGGGGTTCTTTTTATAGAAAAAATAAGGCGGTACAAAATCAAAGAGACAACCGGCGGCCGGTTTGACTGACGGTTTTGATATAGCGGAGAAGCAATTTCCAGCAAAGCCATCCCGCCAGGCACAATGCTACCCCAATCAGGATACAACCGGCAAACTCCAGGAACGGATTCAGTTCCACGCCGCTCTCCGAAAAAATCCCTACATACTGAAGGAAAGGAAGATGCAGCCCCAGGAGAAAGTCAGCAATCTTGACAACTCCTACAATAGGGCAGACAATTCCACAGGCCATAAAGGTGGGAGCCATAATTCCCAGACAGGGAATAATCACCATGCCGGAAAGACCTGCAAGGCTGTAATAGGCAAAGAGAGCCAGCATCCGGCTCCACCCAAAAGAGCTGTCCCGGGTAATCACGTCGCCCAGATAGGACTTGGCCAAAGCTTTTGGCTCACCCAACCGTTCCAGAATCTGCTCTGCCGAAACCCCCTTGGCCGACAACTCGCACATTTCGCTTTTGATTTCCTGAACAATATCCACCCGTTCAGAAATGACCAAGGGTTTCAGATATTTTTCTACCTTTTCGAGATACAAGTCGAGACGTTTATCCATTTCCATTGTTATCCGCTCCTTTGATTTTCGCAATTGCACTTAAAAGATTTTCCCATTCCAGGGACATGGCGCTAAGATATTCAAGCCCATCCTGTGTGACAGCATAGTATTTCCTGGGAGGGAGCCCTTCGGCGCTTTCCTGCCAGGAGGAAGAAATATATCCTTCTTTGAGCAGCCGTCTAAGCAAGGGATAGATGGTGTTTTCCTTGGCGGAGAGAATAGGGTACTTTTCCAGGGTGCTGATGATTTCATACCCATAGGAAGGCTTCTGGCGAATCATAAGAAGAATGCAGAATTCCAGAGTTCCCCGCTTGATTTGAGATTTCCAATCGTCCAAATTCATATACTGTACCTCCTGCGTATATATCGTACCACACAGTATATCTAAAGTCAACAGTACACTTGAAAATTAAAAAGGACGGTACAGCTGATGCACTATACCGTCCTGGCAGAATGTAAGATGAATCAAAGATAGAAAGAACTTTCCTTGGAATCTTGGAAATTGGCTTCCAGCATGGCCAGATGGGAGAGAAAAGCCGGGTCATCAAAGTGCTTGGCCTTCTGCGGACAGCTGCGGACACACCGCTGACACTTGATGCAGGTCCCGGGAACCTGGGAATAATCCTCAGAGGAGATGGCTCCCATAGGGCAAAGCCGGGCACAGGCCCCGCACCGGATACAATGGTCCAAATTTGTCTTGGGCCTGGCCTTCAAAAAGTTGGCAGGCTGCCCGTCCAAGCCTTTGGGAATGTAGTAAGGGGCGGCACTGTCTCCCGGTACTGCCACGGGGGCGGGCAGGGAAGAGGATACCAGGATTTTTTCGGCTGCCTTTCGGGCAAACTGTTTTAAGACTTCCAGGTCTTGTTCCGTGGGCCTGCCGGTGGCCAGCAGATCGGTGAAGGCATGACGGCAAACCACAGCTCCGGCAGCAATGGGAGAAAAATGGTTGGATTGTAAAGAATCAACAAGTTCAGCCAGAGAATTGTCAAAACTCCGGTTTCCAAATGTGACCAGAGGAATGGCAGGAGTCCCGTTGCCCACGATGCCGGTCTGGACAAAGGAAAGGATTTTATTGGGCAGCTTTCCTGCATAGGTGGGAAGCACCACCACTGCCAAATCCTCAGAAGAAAACTCCATGATGGTTTCCCGGGCTTGGGGCAGAGTGAAATCAAATTCTTTCACAGGACATCCCAGACATTCGCCCATGGTGTCGGAAACAGTCCTGGCCACTTTTCTGCTGTTTCCGGTGGCGCTCCAATATACGGAATAAATACGCTGTATTTTCATAAAATCCCTCCCTGGAGAGAATCCTTTTCTAGAAGTATAACATACTTGCAGGGCGGGAGCCAGGTTGCACAAAAAAATAATTTATGGTATTGTTTCAGTTGTACTCAGGAAAGCGAGGATCAAAGAATGGAAATTTTCCAGGAAATACTGAACATAACTGCAGAAGCGGCGATTCTTCTATTTGAATTTATGGGAGTATTCACCATCATTGCCGCAGGGCTTCAGGGCTGTTGGAATTATATCCGGCACGATAGCCTGACCAGACTCAAGCTGGCCAAGGGAATGGCCATGGGTCTTGAGTTCAAGCTGGGCAGCGAGATACTGCGTACTGTAATGGTCCGGGATTTCAAAGAAATCGCCATTGCGGGCGCTATCATTGCACTGAGAGCGGCACTGACCCTTCTCATCCACTGGGAAATCAGAACAGAGAAAGCGGAAGTGGAAACGCAGGCCCGGGAAATAGAAGAATAAAAACAAAAGCGGGAGAGCCATATAGGCTGCTCCCGCTGATTTTATTTCAGGGTCCCGTCCAGTACCTGGGCACAGTACCAGGGCTTGGGAACGGTAAACTCTTTCCCGGAAAGTTCGGCCAGCGCCCCCTCCAGATGGGCAGGGAAGGTGAGCCGCCAGGCACAAAGGGCCTGATACTTCAGCTTCAGCTCCCGGTTGGCAGCATTGTTGCCGTACTTGCTGTCGCCCAAAATGGGACAGCCGATGCTGGCCATGTGTGCCCGGATCTGATGGGTCCGCCCGGTCAGAAGATCAACCTCCACCAGCGCAAGCCGCCCGCTTACCGCAAGGGTATTGTACCGGGTCAGGACTTCCTTGCTGTCAGGGGTCTCTTTCTTGGTGTGGATGTAAACCATTCCCTTGGCCCCGTTCTTTTCCAGCCAGCCGTGAAGGGTGGCAGCGGGAGGCTGTGGCCGCCCGAAAGTGACACAGAGATAAGTCTTTTCCACTTTCCGCTCTTTGATAAGCTGGGTCAGGGCTTTCTCTGCTCCGCTGGTTTTGGCCAGCATGACCAGGCCGCTGGTGCCGGTATCCAGACGGTGACAGAGCCGGGCAGAGGGACATTCCTTCCGGGCCCGCTCCAACAGGGAATCTTCCTCTCCGTCCACTGGAAGACCGGCAGGCTTGTTGAGAATCAGAACCGCATCATCCTGATAAATAATGGACTTGGGGTCCAGACCTCTTTTGCCGGGGGCTTCCAGCTGATCCTCTTTCAGGTAAAGGGTGATGACATCGCCCTGAATCACCCGGGTGTTCAGGGGTTGCTTTTTGCCGTTCAGCTTGATTTTATTTTCCCGGAAGGCTTTGTTGATCCTGCCGATTCCCAGATGGGGAAACTGGGTCAGCAGATACTGGTCCAGCCGTTGGGGGAGCAGATTGAATACTTGCAGTTCTCTCATGGGGCAGCCTCCAATACAACATCTTTCAAAATACGGGCATCCTCAATATCCAGGGTGACCCAGAGCCAGTGTCTCTTGACTTCTTCCACCTTGACAATGGGATAAACCACACCATCCGCCATAATGGCATCGGCGTCGTCAATAAGCTGATGGACCAGATAACAGTTGGAGAGGAGAATGGTGCAGTCATCCTCGTCCAGTACGCCGCCGTCCCACTGGCCGTCGGTGAGAGGCTCAATGGTAATGGGATAGTCGGCGCTGTACTCTACCGCATCGGTTACCTCGCCCTCAAATCCGGGAGCAATTACATACTGATTTTCTCCCACTTTGGCGCAGTAGGCATCGTCTTGCATATAATGCGCAATCCGGAGGAACAAGCCCTCGCTGGTGGTGTAATAGAGGGTGTCCGGGTCATAGATCCGGTCCAGCAGTCCATTCAGGGTTTCTTCCCGGCTTACCATCAGATTGGCTGCATCATACCGGGCGGGGAAGGCATCGTTGGTGGTCATATCATTCTCGGCAGCATAGAGGGCCAGGTGGAGAATATCTCCCTTATCTGTATCAAGGGTAAACAGATGGTCGTACTGGCCGGCTGCCTGAGTCCAGAAATCACTGGTAAGGGCAGTGGGGTTCTGTTCCTGGTATTGCGCCATCTGGGTGTGTCGTCCAATGAGCGCCGGGGAAATGTCCACAAGCTGTACCAGACAAAGCACACCAATGGCCAGAGAAGGCAGCCATTCCTTTTTTCTGAAACGGGAAAGGGTGACTACTGCCCAAAGGAACAGGAGATAATAGGTGGGCCAGAACATCCGTCCGCTGGCCCGGAAAATACTGGCCAGTTCCTGGATTTTTTGGGGCAGGGGAATCCGGAACAGAGTCGCACCGTTGGCAGTGACTACGTTGCTTACCGCAAAAACGCAGAGAAGGAACATGCAGACTAGAAGGGCAAAATGCCGCAGGATAAACCGGAAGGTGGTTTTGTATTCCTTGATGGCCCAGATCACAGCAATGACCAGGGTGAGCAGGACCCCCAGTCCCAGGTAGGCAAATGCGTCATAGTTGCCACCTACCTGATTCTGCACCGGCAGAAACCGGCTCCAAAGGGTGTAGCCCAGAGGATCAGTATCCCCGATGCTGGTAGGATTCCAAAGAGCGTTAAGATTCAGGTTGAAGTATCCGTAAAGGAGTAAGCTCCCTCCGGTGCTGGGAGTGTAGAAAAGTCCGAAAAGCCAGCCTACCGCTACCGTTCCGGCAAGACTGCCGGCCAGGGCGCCAAATCCTTTCAGCCACCGGCCGGTATTCTGACCATACCGAATGACCAGTGCCAGGGTGACAGCGTAGGTCATGGGAACAAAGTAGGGATGGATAGAAAGTATGAGAATGTTCCACCAGGGAATATAAAGCTTTTTCTCCTGATCGGAACGGAAGTAGCAGTAGATGGCATAGATTACGAAAAACTGGGCCGCCAGGGAGGTGTGATGGAGGGTGCGCTCCACCAGAATGGGACTGCACACAAACAGCACAGTACCAAGGGCACAGGGAAGAACCTTTTCAATAAAGAGGTTCAGAAGCAGGATGGAATATCCACCCATCATAAAATAACACCAAAGGCTGAACCACCCAAAATACTGGCAGGGGTCGGGCAGCCAGGCGGAGAACAGTTTGAACAGAACTCCGAACAGGGGAATGGAGTCTGTGAAGGCAATGCTGACACCATCGGAGTAGTTCATGTTGTCCGCCACACCCAAGGGAAACTGCCAGCTACTGTCCCGGAAGAAAAGCCACCCTGCATAGTGCTGCTGAATATCCTTCTCCACATAACCGCCCCGAGCAAATGCAACATTGGACAGATCCAGGGAGCTGAAGCCGAAGATACATAAAAAGGCCAGAACTCCAATGCAGCCTCCCAGCAAAAACATCCGGAGCCGGTCCTGTCTGGTTTGTAATTTCACCCAACTTCCTCCCTTATCTGCCAAAGATTCTTCCATGATTATATCAGTTAGGGGGAGAAAAAAGCAACCGGATTATTTGACAAACAGCTTCGGCAAGTGTAAACTATCTTCATACGCCGCTGTGGCGGAACAGGCAGACGCAAGGGACTTAAAATCCCTCGGTGGCGACACCGTACCGGTTCGATCCCGGTCAGCGGCACCAAACAAGACCCGAAGCAGGAAAGCTTCGGGTCTTGTTGCGTTTATGGAGAAATCTATGCCGCATAATCAGTATTGTTTTGACAGTCCAGGTATTCTTCCAGACAAAGCCCCTGTTCATACATTTCGGTGGCGGCCTCCACCCCCACATACCGGTAATGCCAGACTTCCTGGGAAATGCCGGTCAGGTCGGTCTTCTCGCCGGGATACCGGAAAATGAACCCGTACCGGTAACTGTTTTCCATAAGCCAGGTATAAACATCATATACCTCGCCATTGATATCTACCGCCAGGCCAAGCTGGTGTTCACTGTACCCTGGCTTTGCCACCAGAAGCAGGGCCTGTTCTTCGGCCTCCTCATAGGAATACCCCTGGGAGAGATATTCTTCTATCTTCTGGTCCAGAATCTCTTGTTGGGTTTCCTGAGTACGGTAGCCGGAGACGACTAGCGGCAAGGCCCCCAGATTGCTTTCCCGTGCGGCTTCCAGCATGTCCATGAGAGGCTGGTAGATGCGGGAGTCTACCAATTCACCGCCGGGAACCTGGGTAAGAGTCACCTGGTAGTCCTGGGGCAGGGAATTCCACGGGTTTACCAGGAGAAGATAATCAGAGGAACATTCCTGGGGAACCGAAGGGGGGAGAGCGCTGGATTCAAGAGTCCACTGGACAGAGGTCCCGCTTTCTCTTGTCAGGGAAAGAGTAAGCAAAAGGCGGATCCCCAAATAAGCCATCACTCCCAGAAGGGCCAGAGTGCTCAGCCGCATGATCCGAAGAGCCAGTTTCCGGGAATTTCTTCTCCTGCGAGGCTTGTAACTGTAGGCGGCCATTCGTCTGGACGCATATCGGGTCGAATGATTCATTTCCTGCACATCCTTTTCTGTAGACCGATATCCGGTCTTTCATCCTGAAAAAATTATACCAGAAGTACCCTAAAAGTATCTTGAAAGGTAACTTAAGAAGTCCTTGTTTAAGTATTAAGAAAAGCTGAAGCCGATTCATTAATAAGAAAAAACAATCCCTGAAAGTAAAAAACATCAGCGGGAAAAACCAACATCTTAGGTTTTAACGGCAATCAAAGGCAAGATATGGGGATTTTTTCAGGCAAACTCTTGTTTCTGCATAGCTTTTATATTATAATCTACTAGTGTATCTGCCCCGGCGGCAGATACCAGGGGAAAGTATATGACATAATATGGAGGTAAAAGCAATGGCAGATTATACTCGGATGTCAGTAGAAGAACTTCAGGCGGAGCAGGACCTGCTCCGGGCAGAATATCTGAAGTTTAAGAACATGGGTCTGTCCCTGAACATGGACCGGGGCAAGCCCTGTCCCGAGCAGCTGGACCTTTCCAAGGAAATGCTCAAGATGGACAACTACATTGGCGAGAATGGGGTAGATGCCCGGAACTATGGCCTTCTGGAAGGCATGCCCGAGGCCCGGCGGTTCTTCGCTGAGCTGCTGGGAACCACTCCTGAGGAAGTGCTGGTCTGCGGCAACTCTTCTCTGTCCATGATGTACTATCTTATTGACCTTGGCTGGCGTCAGGGCTTTGTAGACAGTCCTCGTGCCTGGCGGCATAACAACAGCATCAAGTTCCTTTGCCCGGTGCCTGGCTATGACCGGCATTTCCGGGTGACCGAGTATTTCGGATTCCAGATGATCAACATTCCCATGACTCCTTCCGGCCCTGATATGGACATGGTGGAAGAGTGGGCCCGCAGCGACGAGAGCGTTAAGGGCATCTGGTGTGTGCCTGTTTACTCCAACCCGGACGGATACGTCTACAGCGATGAGACTGTTCGCCGTCTGGCTCAGATGACCACCGCTGCTCCCGACTTCAAGATTTTCTGGGATGATGCCTACGTGGTTCATCACCTCACCGATGAGCAGGTGGAAATTCCCAACATTCTGGATGAGTGCAAGGTGGCCGGCCATCCTGACCGTCCCCTAATGTTCTGCTCCACCAGCAAGATCACCTATCCCGGCGCAGGTGTTGCCGCCATGGGTGCAAGCCTGCGGAACATCCACCATATCGCCAAGAACATGGTACCCATGATCATCAGCTACGATAAGATGAACCAGCTCCGTCATGTGCAGTTCCTCAAGAACAAGCAGGGCGTTCTGGAGCACATGAAGAAGCACCGTGCCATCCTTCAGCCCAAGTTTGACCTGGTCAAGGATACCTTCAAGAGCGAGCTGGAGCCCTGCGGCAAGATTGCCCGGTGGACCAATCCCAAGGGCGGTTACTTTATCAGCCTGTATGTAATGCAGGGCTGTGCCAAGCGGGTAGCTCAGCTTTGCAGCGACTGCGGCCTGAGCCTGACCGGTGCAGGTGCCTCCTATCCCTACGGTCTGGACAGCCGGGACAGCCATCTGCGGATTGCTCCCACCTATCCCAAACTGGATGAGCTGGGAACCGCTGCACAGCTGCTCTGCGTCTGCGTAAGACTGGCTACTGTGGAAAAGCTTCTGCAGAGAGCAGAGGGCTAAGGATATAGCCATAAAGTAGCAGAAGCTGTCAATAGCTGAGCTACTCAGGGCATGACAGGAGGAAGCAAAATGAAGTGTCCCTATTGCGGGACCCTGGATTCCAGGGTCATTGATTCCCGCCCTACCGATGACGGAGAGCGGATCCGCCGCCGCCGGGAATGCATTGAATGCAAAAAACGGTTTACTACCTACGAGATCGTGGAGACAGTTCCCCTCATGGTCATTAAGCGGGATCATTCCCGGGAAGCCTTTGACCGTCAGAAGCTGCTGCGGGGAATGCTGCGTGCCAGTGAAAAGCGGCCGGTATCTTACCAGCAGCTGGAGCGTGCAGTGAACAATATTGAACAGACGCTTTTGAACGGGTATGACCTGGAAGTGACCAGTATGCGGGTTGGCGAGCTGGCCATGGATGAACTGAAGAAAATCGACGAGGTGGCATACGTCCGTTTTGCCTCCGTCTACCGTCAGTTCAGTGATATCAACACCTTTATGGATGAACTGAAGGAAATGCTCAATAAGCGCTGAAAAATAAAGCTCTTGCCGTCCGGACCCTGTCAAGGGTCCGGGCGGTTTCGCTTTTCAGCTCCGTTTGGTGGTCCGCATCATTGAAGGCGGAGGTCTCATGAATCATTCTGCTGATTTCACTGAGAATATCATGCTTCATCATAAGCCCCAACCGTTTTTCCCGAATATCCCATTCTTTCATCAGCCGACGGTATATGCCGTCGGCTTTTTCATATTCTCCGGCCTGACTCAGTTCCAGCGCAGACTCCATACTGTGTTGAACATAATCCAGGGTACTGTCTACAAACCCATTGCCCCAAAAAGTGAGAATTCCAACAAGAACGCAGACCAGAGCGGTCCAGGCGACCCGTTTCATATACTGTTCTCCTTTCTTACACATAGCTGAATCTTGCCATCGTCCAGTAGCAGGAACACTTTTTCCAGGACCAGATGGTGTTTTTTCAGATACTCTTCCAGCCAGGAGCGGTCCCGCTCCAACAAGTTCAGATTTTCGCCCTGGATTCTTCCGTCGATTACCAGCGGAAGCATGGGCTGGGGTTGGCTCCGGGAGGGGGCAGGATATACGGCCAGGGTGCCGTTGGTTTCTACCAGGGCCAGAAATACTTCCTGGGGATCAAAAACACTTTGGGCACGGAGGGCACAGAGAAGATCTTCTCCGGAAATACGAAGGCTGGCCAGGGCGGATTGGTCCACTTTTCCACGGCGAATTACCGGTACGGGCTTTCCTTCCAGAAAACGGGAATAAGAAGGAAAACGGTAGCAGAGAGCGGAATTGAAAATTTCCACTGCCATGATAATGAGAACCGGCAGAACACTGGAAGCCAGTGGCTGTGTGGTGTCCTCAATACAGATGGAGGCCAAATTGGAGATGAGAAAGGTGGTTACCAGCTCCGAGGGCTGAAGTTCCCCCAACTGCCGTTTTCCCATCATCCGCATGGAGAAGATGACCAGCCAATAGATAAGCAAGGTACGAATGACAAAGATAATCAAAATTTATCCTCCCGGGCTATAATTTCTCCCACCCTCGGCAACACTGAAAGGGAAGGGGGAATCTGAATGGAACCACTGTCCAAAAGTTTGGAAGAAAATCTGGACTGGCTTAAATCCAGCTTTGGCAATACGGCAGACTGCTATACCAAAAAGATCCGTATTGCCGGGGTAGAGTGTGCCATCTGCCTGATGGAAGGATTGGGCAACCTGGAAAAGACCTGGGAACTGCTCCTGAAACGAATCGGAATTCAGCCATTGCTGGGAATGAACGGGGAAAAGCTTTTCTCTTACATCATGGAAAAGAGTGATTATCCCACCGATAAATTGCCGGTGGAAAGCAGGGAAGACCTGGTCTTTCGGCTGACTGCGGGAATGACCGTGATTCTTCTGGATGGGTACGATAAAGGCTTTTCTCTTACCACCCAAGCTATGGCCTATCGGTCGGTCTCTGCCCCCAGTACGGAGGGAAATGTACGGGGCAGCCAGGAGGGCTTTACAGAGTTGGTTCGGGTGAATGTGAGCCTGATTCGGCGGCTGATTCGGACCACTGACCTTTGCGTGGAATATGCTCAGCTGGGACAGCGGACCCGGACAGAGTATGCCCTGTGTTATAACCAGAAACTGGTACCTCCCAAGTTGCTGGAGGAAACAAAAGAAAAACTGGAAAAGGTGAAACTGCCCTTTCTGCTGGACAGCGCCTATCTGATTCCTTTTCTGAGAAGGGGACCTTTTCACCTGTTCAGCGGAATGGGAAACACGGAACGCCCGGCAGTGGCAGCAGCAAAACTGTGTGAAGGAAAGATCATCATCCTGGTAAACGGAAGCCCCTTTGCCCTTATCCTGCCCACCTTTTTTGCAGAGCATTTTGAAAGCCTGGACGACTATTCCACCACTGCCTTGTTTGCCAGCACCATCCGGCTGCTGAAATATACCGGCTTCTTTTTGGCTATCCTGCTGCCGGCTGTCTACGTTATGGCGGTACGGTTTCTTCCGGAAGCATTGCCTTACCAGCTGCTGACCACCATTGCAAAGGGAGAAGCAGATACGCCTTTTCCCATAACCATGGAAATGCTGATGGTTCTGGTGGTGCTGGAAATCATCCGGGAAGCGGGACTGAGAATGCCCAAACAGCTGGGCCATTCCGTGAGCCTGGTGGCGGCGGTGATTATAGGTGACACTGCGGTCAAGGCGGGAATCATGAGTGTCCCGGTCATAGCGGTGGCGGCCATTGCAGCTATAGCTACCTATGTGATTCCAAGCCTGTATGAGCAGGTGACGATGCTTCGGTTTGGGTTTGTACTGCTGGGGGGATATCTGGGAGTGGCCGGTCTGGCAGCAGGACTTTTCGTGCTGGTGGCTATGGTCTGCGGAGATGCCCAGGGATACCCCTACAGCTATCCCATCGTCCCTTGGGATAAGGGAATGGTGCGGGATGGGATTTTCAGAAGCAGCTGGAAGGTCCTGGCAAAAAATGATTACAGCCTCCGGGATATAAAACAGGAGGATCGCCATTGAAAACCAAGAAAAATTTTTCACTTCTCTGCCTGGCAGCAGGACTGGGGAATCTTTATTTCCGAATGCCCCAGGAACTGCCGGCGCAGGCTGCTGTGCTGGTGGGGACCTGGCAAAGTCTGCTGCTCTTTCTGGTTATGCTGCTTCTGCGGAAAGCAGGTAGAAACTGGAAGGATTCTGCCTTTGTCCGGTGGCTGCTGGTGGTAGTCTTTATCTACTCTGCCGGGGCGGACCTTATGGACCTGAACCGGTTTTATCAAACTGCATATCCCCAGCAGCTTCCGGGATGGGTTCTATCCCTTCTTATGCTGGGGAGTGCAGCCATTCTTGCCAAAGGAGAACTGCGGACCCTCAAGAATCTTACCAGGGTCGTTTTTCCCTTGCTGGTGATTTCCCTGGCATTGCTGATTCTTTCCTGCTGGAATGTGTTCCATCTTAACAATCTCATCAGCTGGGGATGGAGCAGGATATCCCGGGAAATGTTCTCACTCCAGAATCTGATGCTGTGGCCGGAATACCTGGCCTTGGCACTTTGGGTAACGGAAGAGGGAAAAGCCCCTCTGCTCTGGGTGCCGCTGGTCAGGGCGGGGGTCTGTTCCGTCATTTTGGTGATGGCCGAGCTGGCCTTTGGAAACCGGGGTGCCCGGTGGCCGGCGCAGAGCCTTTCTCTCCTGGGACAGTTGTCGGTTTTCAACCGTCTGGAATGGATACAGATTACGGTATGGCTTCTTCTTTTGATGACCCGGCTGGCTTTTTATCTTTATCTCTCCCGCAGCATTTTAGGAAAATCGGACAGCTTTCTTCTTGCGGGAGCAGCCTGGGCCGTAAGCATAGGACTGACGGCCCTTGAACCGGAAATCATCTGGCAAATCCAACAAGCAGCTCTGTGGGCAGCTGCAGGAATCATTTTGGTACAGGGGGTGTGCCGATGGGACGGCTCATCAAAGCAGTTGCATGCGTAACAGCTCTGTTCTGCCTCACGGGATGCCGCAGCGCACTTTTGTCTGAGCGTGGTATCCTGCGGGGGATCATTCTGGATGAGGGGCAGGAACAAACTTGGTCGGTGACGCTCTGCTGGGATTCTCTCAAGGAAGGGGAAGGAGTAAAATGGGTTGAAGCTGAGGGAGAATCCCTGGAAGAAGCCCTGTACAAAGCGCAGGGAGACCTGGAGGGAGAACCCTTTTGCGGTCAGATTCAGCAGGTGCTGGTAACCGATCGGCTGACCTATGGCCAGCTTCAGGAGATAGGGGAATTGTTCGCCTCGCCGCAGCTGGCGCTGCCCCAGGTAAAGCTGGCCGGAATCGAAATGCCCTGGGGAGAACAGGAGCCCCAGATATTGCTGGAAACGGTGGATAAAACCTTTGGAACCTATGGAATCAGCAGTAATCTTTATGAGATTGCCCGCCGGCCCGGATGTCTTGTCCTTCCGTTTTTAGGAGAACAGGGACTGGGCTGCCGTGTGGTGTACCGGACAGGCTCGGTGATACACTGGAGTCAGGAGGAGGCGCAGCTGGCTCTTCTTATGGCTGGGCTGTCGGACACGGTCTCTTTGGAGTGGCAGGATGGCGAGAGTCTCTGCCAGGTAAGCGGTCAGGGAAAATGCCTGTATGGTTGGGACGAAGGAAAGGTGAAAATTTATCTCCGGCTTACCAATGCCCGACTTCTGGGAAAAAGCGCACCAACCTCAGCCCAGGAAAATGAATTTTCAACCTGGCTTCGGTTCACGGCAAAAGCAATTCTGGACCAGGCCAATCAGGAAGAGGGAGACACATTTCTCCTGATTCCCTGGGTGAAAAATTATAACCTGAGCCTGGGAGAAAAATTGGTACAGGAGGGAAGACTTCCACCGGCGGAGATAAATTCTCAGGTTTGGTTTTCTCCCTGAGAGGTCCGGCGCATTCTGCGCCGGACTTTTTTTCCGTCGTGAATTGGGGAGAAAAACTATTGGCAAGAAAGGGTTTTTAGTCTATAATGAAGCTAATTATATTGCACCGGAAAGTTCAGCGTGATTTTCCTGCTTTGCAGGGAATATATTGAAAGGAAGTGACTTTTCCTATGGCACAATTTTCCGTCTCTCTTGCAGACCTTTGCGAAGATGTCCACCTGAAGACGGTCTATACTCCACGGCCTTTGGAGGAAATCAAAATCTACTCTGCGGATGTGAACCGCCCCGGCATTATTCTGGCGGGATATTATCAGTATTTTGATCCTACACGGGTGCAGATCTTCGGCCTGACTGAAATGTCTTTTCTGCGGGAGCAGGCAGAAGATGTACGGGACACTCATCTCCAGGCGCTTTTTGCCTTCAATCCTCCGGCAGTGGTTGTGACCCGAGGGTTGGAACCCTTGCCTCAAATGATCCAGTACGCCAAACAGTATGAGGTCCCCCTCCTTACCAGTGAAGAAATATCTTCCACCCTCAATTCGGAGATGGTTGCTTTCCTGAATACGGAGCTGGCCCCCCGTGTTACCCGGCATGGTGTGTTCGTAGAAGTCTACGGTGAAGGAATTCTGATTTTGGGAGATTCCGGCGTAGGCAAAAGCGAGACCGCCATTGAGCTGGTCAAACGAGGACACCGGCTGATTGCTGATGATGCAGTGGAGCTGCGGCGGATATCCTCCCGGAACATCCAGGGCAGGGCTCCTGAAAATATCCGGCACTTTATTGAAATTCGGGGCATCGGAATCATCAATGTGGCCCGGATGTTTGGTGTCGGCTGTGTCAAGATTCATGAAAAGGTCGATCTGGTGGTAGAATTGGAACCCTGGGATGAGGCCCAGAACTACGACCGAACCGGTCTGGAAACGGCTTATTACAATATCCTTGGCGTGGATATTCCCAAGACTGTTATTCCTGTTATGCCTGGAAGAAATCTGGCGGTGATTCTGGAAACTGCGGCTATCAATAACCGCCAGAAAAAGATGGGATATTATGCAGCCAAGGAACTGCTGGATAAATTGGGCATGGTAGATGATATCAGCCTTTGAATCACCGAATAAAAAAAGGGAGGAACACTTTTATGAATTACATGATCGGCGTTGACCTGGGCGGTACCACTATGACCGCTGGTCTGGTGGATGAAAACTACCAGATCGTTGAGAAACTGACCTGGCCTACCAGTCTGCCCCGTCCTGCAGAGGAACTGGAAAGCTCTATGGCAGAACTCTGCCGGACTCTCTGCACGCAGGCAAAGGTAGATTTTTCCCAGGTACGCTGGGTGGGAATCGGAACTCCCGGCAGTGTCAACAGTGCCACCGGCCATGTGGGATTCAATGTAAACTTTGGTTACCATAACTGGAACCTGGGCCCCAACCTGGAAGCTCTGCTGGGCTGCCCCGTTTATATCGAAAATGACGCCAATGCTGCCGCTTACGGCGAGTATATGGCCGGAGCTGCCAAGGGCGCACGGAACGCAGTGGTAGTGACCCTGGGCACTGGCGTTGGCAGCGGCATCATCATTGACGGAAAAATTTACGCCGGTTCCAACTATGCAGGAGCCGAGATGGGACATATGGTCATTGTAAAGGGTGGTCGTCCCTGCAACTGCGGACGGAACGGATGCTGGGAGCGGTATGCTTCCTCCCGTGCTTTGGCTGAGGATGCAGTGGAAGCCATGGAGCGTGACCCTGACCAGCTGATGTGGAAGCTGGCCCAGGGAGACCTGAGCAAGGTGGGAGCCAAAACCGTATTTGACGCCATGGACCGGGGAGACGAGACCGCTTATACCCTGTTCAACCGCTGGGTGGAGTATGTGGCCTGCGGTATCTGCACCGTGGTCAACATCTTCCAGCCTGAAGTAGTTGTAGTGGGCGGCGGTGTTTCCGCTCAGGGAGAAAAACTGCTGGGGCCCATCCGTGAGCTGGTGGACCGGGAGGAATATAACCGGGATGGAGAAAACCGCACCCAGATCCGTGCGGCTACCCTGGGTAATGACGCCGGAGTGCTGGGCGCAGCTTCGCTGGGAAATCAGCACTGAAATTTCTGATTACAGGAGCCTGTCATGAATCAACTGGAATTGCTGAAAAGTAAATTGAAGGAGGAGCAGATCCCCTTCCGGACAGATCATCCCCTGGAGGCACACACCTCTTTCCGTATCGGAGGCCCCGCAGATGTTTTCTGCCAGCCGGAAACGGAAGAACAGCTGAAACGGGTGTTGGAACTCTGCCGGGAGACTGGGGTACGGCATTATCTGCTGGGAAACGGCTCCAATACCTTGTTTTCCGATCAGGGATTCCGAGGGGTTGTTGTTTCCACCCGAAGCCTGGACCAGGCTCCGGAATTCCGGGAGACAGAGGTGTCCTGCCCTGCAGGGCTTTCTCTTAATCTGCTTTGCAGGGCAGCCCTGGACAGGGGATTGTCCGGGTTGGAATTTGCCTATGGCATTCCCGGGAGTGTCGGGGGCGCTGTATACATGGATGCCGGAGCCTATGGCGGAGAGATGAAAGATGTCCTGGTGTCTGTTACCTTCCTGGATGAAGAAGAAAAAATTCGGACCCTTCCTGCAGAGGAGCTTGAGCTGGGATACCGAACCAGCATTTTTCAGAAAAAGGACTGGACCATCCTCTCTGCCCAGCTTCGTCTACAGCAGGGAGATCCGGTTGCCATTAAACAGCGGATGGATGAGCTGATGGCAAGTCGGAAAGAAAAACAGCCTTTGGAATATCCCAGTGCAGGCAGCACTTTCAAAAGACCGGAAGGTGCTTTTGCCGGGGCGCTTATTCAGCAGTGCGGACTGCGGGGATATCGTGTGGGCGGTGCTGCCATCAGTGAAAAGCACTGCGGATTTGTAGTAAACCTGGGAGGCGCAACCTGTGCAGATGTGACCAGGCTCTGTGAAGAAGTGGCAGAAGCAGTACAGAAGCAGACAGGTTATCTGCTGGAACGGGAAATCAAAATTGTGGAGTAAAATGGGGGAGAGATAAGTATGGCCTTTTTGATCGTTACGGGTATTTCCGGCGCAGGAAAATCCCTGGCAGTAAATGCCCTGGAGGATATTGGTTTTTTCTGCATGGATAATATTCCTGCCCGGTTGATGGGGTCTATCCTTTCCCTGGCGGTACAGCCTGAGCATCCCATTGAAAATCTGGCAGTAGTCATGGACGTGCGGGGCGCACGGGACAGTAAAGAAATCGAGGAAGCACTTGCTTCTCTGGATGAACAGAAAATCGATTATAAGATTCTGTTCCTGGATGCTCAGGATGATGTGCTGCAGCGGCGGTACAAGGAAACCCGCCGCCGTCATCCCATCAGTCTCAGTGATGGAATTTCCACCGAAAAGGCCCTGAAAAAGGAACGGGAGATTCTTCGCCCTCTTTTTGAACGGGCAAACTATATTATTGATACCTCTCTCCTTTCTACCTCTCAGCACAAGGAACGGATCTGTGATCTTTTCTCGGAAGGCCCCAGGAAAGCCATGGCGGTGACGGTGGTTTCCTTTGGCTTCAAATTCGGTCTGCCCAAAGAATCGGATTTGGTGTTTGACGTGCGCTGCCTGCCCAATCCGTTTTACATAAAGGAACTCAAGGATAAAACCGGTCTGGACCAGGAAGTATTTGATTATGTCATGCAGTTTCCTGAGTCCAAAGAACTGCTGAAACGGTATGAGAGTATGCTGGAATATTCACTGCCTCTTTATGCAAAGGAAGGAAAAAGCCAGCTGATGATTGCCGTGGGCTGCACCGGGGGCAAGCATCGGTCCATAACCTTTGCCAGACAGATAGCAGAGTATTGCCAGAAACTGGGCTTTGCGGTGGCTGTCCAGCACCGGGATGTGGCCCGTAAAAATTAAGAACCAGGGAAGGAGTCGGCAAGTTGAGCTTTTCTCAAAATGCCAAAGTTGAGATAACAAAACGAAAAATAAGTAAGCCCTGCTGTAGGCTGGCTGCCTGCTACGGGATTGCCTGCTTTGGAAAATATTTTGATAACAGGGGGCTGGTGCTCCAGACTGAAACAGAGGAAGTTGCCAAGTTTGCCCTGAAAACCTTTCATTCCATGGGAGTGGAGGGAACGGTACTCTGTAAGGAACGCCCCAATGGCGCCATTTACGAATTTTCCGTTTCCCATCCCAAGGAAGTGGAGCGGATGATGAAGCTGCTGGATTGCACCGGTACAGAGACCAATCTGAGAATCCGTCCCCAGTTGCTTCAGTGCGGAAACTGTCTGCGGACCTTTGTGGCCGCAGCTTTCCTTTGCGGGGGAACCATTACTGACCCGGAAAAAACCTATCAGTTGGAATTCATTTCCAACCGCTATAATCTGTCCCGGGACTTTGAAGCCCTTCTGGCTGAACACGAGTTCCGCCCCCGCCGGACCCAGCGCAAGGGAACCAATATCGTTTACATCAAGGCCAGTGAATCCATTGAGGATCTGCTGGTTTTCATGGGCGCCCAGAACGCCGCCATGGTTATGATGGACAGGAAAATCTACAAAGACACCAATAATAAAAACAATCGCCTGAACAATTGCGAAAACGCCAATAACATGAAACGGGACAAGGCCACCCAGAAAGTTCAGCAGGCTATCCGCTTGCTGGAGGAAGAGGGGCTTTTAACTGACCTGCCCCAGCCTTTGCAGGAAGCAGCACAAAAGCGGCTGGCTTATCCCCAATATACACTGGCACAGCTGGCGGAAAGCTTTGATCCGCCTATCAGCAAATCCGGCCTTTCTCACCGTCTGAAAAAGCTGGAGGAACTGGCCCGCAATGCCGCCGTAAGGAGAGAAAATGTCTGATACCACCCGCCAATTTACCCATCTTCACGTCCATACCGAATACAGCCTGCTGGACGGTGCCTGCCGAATCGACCGCATGTTTGACCACCTCAAGAAACTGGGCCAAACTGCGGTCGCCATCACCGACCATGGGGTAATGTACGGGTGTGTGGCTTTTTATAAGGCTGCCAAGGCAGCCGGAATCAAGCCTATCATTGGATGTGAAGTCTATGTGGCTACCAGGACCCGGTTTGACAAGGTGAACCGGATCGACGGAAATAACCACCTGATTCTCCTTTGCAAAAATGAGGTGGGATATCGGAACCTGCTCAAGCTGGTTTCGGCGGGCTTTACAGAAGGATTTTATTCCAAGCCACGGATTGATAAGGAACTGCTGGAAAAGCATCATGAGGGGCTGATTTGCTGCTCTGCCTGCCTGGCGGGCGAAGTGCCCCAGGCTTTGCTGGCTGGAAATTATGACCGGGCGAAAGAGATCGCATTATGGTATAATCAGCTGTTTGGCCAGGGAAACTATTACCTGGAGATACAGGATCACGGGATCCGCCAACAGCAGGAAGTTCTGCCTCAGATCATCCGTCTTTCACGGGAGACAGGAATTCCTCTGGTGGCGACCAATGATGCCCATTATATCTCCAAAGAAGACAGCAAAATGCAGAGCATCCTCACCTGCATCCAGACGGGAAAGACCATCCAGGATGCAGACCGGATGGAGTTTGAGACAGACGAGTTTTATCTCAAATCCACCGAGGAAATGTACCAGCTCTTTGCCATTGCTCCGGAGGCCTGTGAAAATACCAACCGGATTGCGGAACAGTGCAACTTTGATTTTGAGTTTGGAGTGACCAAACTGCCCTATTTCAAGGCTCCTGACGGGATGGAAAACCAGGAGTATTTTGAGAAGCTCTGCTGGGACGGACTGGAGCGCCGGTACCCCGGCAAGGTTACCCAGGACAAGCGGGACAGACTCCAATATGAAATTGATGTAATCAAGCGAATGGGGTATACCAACTACTACCTTATTGTGTTTGACTTCATCAACTATGCCAAAAGCCAGGGCATCCCGGTAGGGCCGGGCCGTGGCAGCGGTGCAGGCAGTCTTGCAGCTTACTGCGTTGGCATTACCAACATTGACCCGCTGCGGTATAATCTGATTTTCGAACGGTTCCTGAATCCGGAGCGGGTAAGTATGC
>CALXGR010000032.1 GCA_944387885.1 uncultured Clostridia bacterium | reverse complement strand
CTCGTTCACGGTCTGGAAGTTCGGCAGCCTGCGGGTGCTGACGGCGGTTGCTTTGATCCTTGTATGAAAAAGGGTCGGGACCCGGCTTGGGTCCCGTCCTCTTTTTTTACTTTCCTTTGGCGTTGGCCTTGGCCTGGAACTTTTCGTTCTGGACCAGAAACCGTTCATGGGTGCCCCGTCCCACCTCACCGGCCTGGTCACGGACAGTCAGGGTAAAGGTGAGTTTCCGGCCCTCCACAGCGGTGAGGACACTCTCACAGGTGACCTCCATTCCCAGAGGGGTGGCGGACAGGTGGTCCACCTCCAGCCGGGTGCCTACAGTGCCCCAGCCTTCCTCCAGGTCAGGCTGTACGCTGGTCCAGGCGGTTTTCTCCATCAGGGCGATCATGGCGGGGGTGGCCAGCACCTCCAGAGCACCGCTTCCCATCTCCTTGGCGGTGAGGGCGGGGGTGACGGTGATGGTCTGGGTTCCCTTGGTTCCCACTTGCAGCATTTCGGTATCCTCCTTGCGGTCTTTTTTCTCCCCCATTCTACCGGGAAGCGCCATAAAAATCAAGAATCCCAGGGGGAAAAGTTGCCAAAAATTCCCGAAGGCATTATAATACTCAGATAAGTATAGCCAACCTTTTTGTACCGAGGTGAACGTTATGGAACACTGGAAAAGCAGATCCGGCGAAAGCAAAGCCCATGTTCAGAACAGCGTCGGCCGGATGATTCTGGTCGGGGTAAGTCTGATCATTCAGATTGCCTGGATCGTGGGCATCGCCATGCGGCTCACCGAATACTACGCTGCCATCCAGATCGTATTAAGCCTGCTGGCTTTCATTCTGGTGCTGCATATCTGTGACCGGCCCATCAACTCCGCCTATAAAATCACCTGGATCGTCACCATCCTGATTTTCCCTTTGTTCGGCATATTGATTTACCTAATGTTCGGGCACCACAATGTCCTGTTCTTTACCCGGCAGAAGTTTCTTCACCTGCAGGATGTGCTGACCACCAGCCTCATACGGGACCCGGAAAAGCTGGAACAGCTCCGGGCCCAGGACCCGGTTCTGGGCGGCCAGGCCTATTATCTCCAGCAGGTGGCCGGATACCCCCTTTACCAGAACACCGACGTGACCTTCTATGGGGACACCCTGGAAGCCATCCGGGCCCAGCAGGATGCCCTGCGGAAAGCGGAGCGGTTCATTTTCATGGAGTACCACGCCATTGAGGATACTCCCGGCTGGCGGGAAATCGAGGATATTCTGGCCGAGAAGGCCGCTGCCGGACTGGATGTCCGGGTATTTTACGACGATGTGGGAAGTGTCGGCTTTATCAACGGCAGCTTCCGCCGCCGTCTTATTAAAAAAGGAATCCAGTGCCAGGCTTTCAACCCCATTGTGCCGGTCATCAACGTGTTCATGAACCACCGGGACCACCGGAAAATCACGGTGGTAGACGGAAAGGTGGGCTTTACCGGCGGATATAACCTGGCGGACGAATACTTCAATGTGACCCACCCTTACGGGCAGTGGAAGGACAGCGGCCTGAAACTGGAGGGGGACGGCGTCCGGAGCATGACCGCCATCTTCCTGGAAATGTGGGACGCCACCCGGAAGACCCGGGAGGATTTTGAGCCCTTCCTGCGGCCCTTCCCCTACACCGCCCGGGAGCCGGACGGGTATGTGGTCCCCTATGCGGACAGCCCCCTGGACGATGAACTCACCGGGGAAAACGTCTACCTGAATCTGGTAAAGGGCGCCACCCGGTATCTCTACATCACCACCCCCTACCTGATCATCAGCGACGAGATGGCCCGGGAGCTGTCCCTGGCCGCCCAGCGTGGGGTGGACGTGAAACTGCTCACCCCCGGCATCCCCGACAAAAAGGTGATTTACCGGATCACCCGGAGCCATTATGCGGACCTGATCCGCCACGGAGTCCAGATTTACGAGTACACCCCCGGCTTCCTCCACCAGAAGGAATTTGTCTCGGATGACCGGGTAGCGGTGGTGGGAACCATCAACCTGGATTTCCGCAGCCTTTACCTGCATTTTGAAGATGCCTGCTGGTTTACCGGATATGATGCGGTGGTCCAGGTCCGGAAGGACATTGAGGAAATTCTCAAGGTCTGCCGGAAGGGAGAGGCGCACCGGAAAGAGCGGGATTCCGCTTTCCAGCGGTTCACCCGCCTTCTTCTGAAACTGCTCAGCCCCCTGCTGTAAGGAGAATGTATGAAGTATGGAACTGTGGTCCCGGGCCGGTTTCTGGCCCGGCCCAACCGGTTTATCGCTCACGTGGAGCTGGATGGCCAAACCCAAGTCTGTCATGTAAAAAACACCGGCCGGTGCCGGGAACTGCTGGTGCCGGGAGCCCAGGTCTACCTGGAGGATTTCGGCCCGGACACCAAGCGGAAGACCCGGTATGACCTGATTGCGGTGGAGAAGGGCAATCTTCTCATCAATATGGACAGCCAGGCCCCCAACAAGGCAGTGGAGGAATTTCTCCGGGCCGGGGGGCTTTGGGAGTCCCCTACCCTGGTCCGTCCCGAGACCAAATGGGGAAACAGCCGGTTTGACTTTTACCTGGAACAGGGGGAGCGGAAAGCCTTCCTGGAAGTGAAAGGAGTCACCCTGGAGCAGGAGGGGCTGGCCCTTTTCCCTGACGCTCCCACCCAGCGGGGAGTCAAGCACCTGGAGGAACTGACTGCCGCCGCAGCCGCCGGATTTGAAGCCTATGTCCTCTTCCTCATCCAGATGAAGGGAGTTCATACCTTCCGCCCCAACTGGGAGCTTCATCCCCAGTTCGGTCAGGCTCTTGTCCAGGCAGCCCAGGCGGGAGTAAACGTCCTGGCCTACGACTGCCGGGTCACTCCTTCCACCATGGTTCTGGATGCTCCGGTGCCGGTAAATCTTTCTCTTTGAAAAAATTTCAAAATACCCCTTGATTTTTTGAGTGCTATCCGCTATAATAATCAAGCACTCAAAAATCTGCGCGGTTAGCTCAGCTGGTAGAGCATCTGCTTGACGTGCAGGAGGTCACAGGTTCGAGTCCTGTACCGCGCACCATAAAAAGAACCCGGAACTTCGGTTCCGGGTTCTTTTCTTTTTCTATTCCTGATAAGCCACTCGGTAAACGCCAAAGCTTGCAACCTGGAACCCCGCCTGAAGGAAAGGTTCTTCTCCCCCTTGGTAGAAGAGATAGACCGTATCCGGTTCCAAAGCGGATTGGTCCCATCCGCCGAATACATACCGGCCGAAAGAGGCTGCGCTCAGGTAAGGGCTGGGATAGTTTGCATACTTCACTGTAGCCGCAAATTCCGGCTGTGGTGTCTGGTCGTAGAACAAAATAAGGGAGTGCGGCACCGTTTGGTCTACCCGCACCTGTTCGCAATCCAGTTCCTGTGTAAAAGCCACTGCTTCTCCCAGGCCATACCGGAACTGAACAGCGCACATCTGATTGTATTCCCCGAAATAACTGGTAAGGAAAGCGCCGAACAGGAGAACATATACCCCTATCACCAGCCGGGGCAGAACGGGATGGGCCTTACACCAGGAGAAAAGACCATCCACTCCCAGCGCCAGGAAAAACAGCAGGTAAAAATGAAGCAGATTGGTTCTGTTGGTATTGGCTCCCGGCAGGCAGACACAGACCAGCGCAGCCGAAAGGCCTCCGGCCAGCAGAAGTCCTTCCCCGGCAAACCCTCTCCTTTTTCCCGCCTCCAGAGTGTTCAGAATTCCCCGTACCATGCCCGCCACAATAAGGGGCCAGCTGATGGGGTAGAACATTCCAAAGCCGGGAAGGGTATTCCAGATAAGACCATCTCCTTCCCCAAACACCACCTTGCCAAGAGACAGGTATGCTTCCGGAGAGAACAGGTTTTTCCAGTTCATTTCCCCTGCCCGGAAGTAAGGCATTTTGGGGATAGATATCCAGGTAGTCCGGATCTCTTCCATCAGTCCCGTATTTACTGCCACAAAAAGCAGAAGGGGCAGCGCCATCAGCACGATCACCCCGGCCGCCCCGGCCAACCAGGGGGTAAATTTCAACTTCCGGGTATAAAGGAGATAGGCTCCCATGGTGCACAGGGTCAGAGGAATTATCGCCCAGGCAATGGCATAGCAGTAAAGGCAAAGCCCAAAGAACAGTGCTGAAGCGGGCAGCCAACGTGGGTTATCCAGGCCCCGCACCAGGCAGTACAAGGCAAAAACCAGCATTCCCGGGGCCAGGTTAGTTGCATCCAAAGCCCACCGGCTGAGGATAATATGCCAGGGGCAGATGACTGCAAACCCAAGGCCCAGCAGTCCTGCACGCTTTCCGAAAAGGCGGCTCATCAGCCCGTACACCGCCGGGAGGGTAAGACAGGCCACGATGGCCTGTGGCAGCCGTACCGCCAGAGGGGTCAGCCCCATCAGCGCCACAAAGGGGATGGCCAGCCGACTTTCCAATATGCTCATGCCGCTTCCCCAGGTGGTAAGGTAACAGGGATTGGCATATCCCCAGGAGTCCACCCCATAGTGAAGCAAGGACCAGGCTTCATATCCGGCATAGGCTTCGTCCTGGTTCAGCCCCCAGGGAATTGCTCCCAGCTGCCACAGCCGCACGGCTATTCCTATCACCAGCAGCAACAGCACTAAGCCGTTTTTTCTGCAGAATTTTTCCATTATCTTCCCCCTCCGTTTCTCATCTACCCTACCATATTTTTCTTTTCCCTTCAATCTTTTCTTTTGGCGGAAGCGGTCCGGGAGAGTTTTCCCCTGCCCTGCCGCTTTTTCTTGCACTTTACATTGGTTTGGGATATAATGTAGTGTATGTATGGCATTGTGGGAAGGGAGTGGTTTTTGTTGGAACACCGGCACCCTGTAGTGGGGATCCTGGGAGGTCTGGGACCTATGGCAGGGGTATATTTTTACCAGATGCTCATAGAGCATACTCCCGCAAGCCGGGATCAGGATCATCTGGACGTAGTTCTCAGCGGGCGGGCTTCCACCCCTGACCGGACCGCCTATATCCTGAACCAGAGCCGGGAGGACCCCTTCACCATTATGGAGCAGGACGCCCAGAACCTGGTGCGGTACGGGGCGACCATGATCGCCATTCCCTGCAACACCGCCCATTATTTTTATGACCGGCTGGCCCGGAGCCTGACCGTTCCGGTGCTGAACATGGTGGAGCTGACGGTGGCCCAGGCCAAGGCCCAGGGCTGCACCCGGCTGGGAATTCTGGCCACCAGCGGTACCGTGGCCAGCCACACCTATCAGCGGGCCTGCCGGGCCGCCGGGCTGGACTATGGCCTGCCTGACCAGGAAGGCCAGGAGGCCCTGATGGAAATCATCTACGGCCAGATCAAGCCGGGGCGGAAGGTGGACCTGGATACTTTTCACCGGATCGCCCGGAGCCTGCGGGACCAGGGCTGCCAGCGGGCGGTGCTGGGCTGCACCGAGCTGAGCCTTATCAAGCGGGACTACGGCCTGGACGATTTCTTCATTGACAGCAGCGAGGTCCTGGCCCGGGAGACCATCCGGGCCTGCGGCAAGGAACCCATTGGTTTTTGACCATTCCAGAATCACGGAAAGGAAATAAAGGATATGGAAAACAAGAAGTACTACATTACTACCCCCATCTACTACCCCAGCGACAAGCTCCACATTGGCCACAGCTACACCACCGTGGCCTGTGACGCTCTGGCACGGTTCAAGCGGAAGCAGGGCTACCAGGTCATGTTCCTGACCGGAACCGACGAGCACGGCCAGAAGATTCAGGACAAGGCCGCTGCCAAGGGAGTTACTCCCCAGGAGTATGTGGATGAGATCGTGGCCACCGTCAAGGACCTGTGGAAAACCATGAACGTCAGCTATGACCGGTTCATCCGCACCACCGACGACTATCATATTGAAAGCTGCCAGAAGCTGTTCACCCAGCTGTATGAGCAGGGGGACATTTACAAAGGCGAGTATGTAGGCCACTACTGCAAGCCCTGCGAAAGTTTCTGGACCGACAGCCAGCTGGACGAGAACGGCAAGTGCCCCGAGTGCCACCGGGATGTATACGAGGCCCACGAGGAAGCCTACTTCTTCCGCACCGGCAAGTATGCTGACCGGCTCCTCAAGCTGTACGAGGAGAATCCTCGGTTCATCCAGCCTGAGGCCCGGAAGAACGAGATGATTGCCTTCATCAAGCAGGGCCTTCAGGACACCTGCGTGTCCCGTACCACTGTGCCCTGGGGCATTCCCGTTCCCTTTGACCCCAAGCACACCATGTACGTCTGGATGGACGCCCTTACCAACTATATCTCTGCCCTGGGCTACAAGAACGAGAAATACAACGACTATGAGACCTTCTGGCCTGCCAGCGTTCACATGGTAGGCAAGGAGATTCTCCGGTTCCACACCATCCTCTGGCCCGCCATGCTGATGGCCATGGGTCTGCCCCTCCCCGAGCGGGTGTTCGGCCACGGCTGGCTCCTCCTCAACGGCGGCAAGATGAGCAAGAGCGTGGGCAATGTGGTCGACCCTGTGGTCCTCTGTGACCGGTACGGGGTGGATGCCATCCGGTACTTCCTGCTCCGGGAAGTTCCCTTCGGCAACGACGGCAGCTTCACCAATGAAGCCCTCATCAACCGTATCAATGTAGACCTGGCCAACGACCTGGGCAACCTGCTCAGCCGTACCGTGGCCATGTGCGAGAAATACTTTGGCGGCACTGTCACCGCCAACGGTCAGGCCGGAGAGTTTGACGACCAGCTCATTGCCGTTCTCAAGGAGATTCCCGGCAATGTGACCAAGGCCATGGATGATTTGCTCATTCCTCAGGCCCTTCAGGAAATCTTCCGGGGCATCCAGCGCGCCAACAAGTATATTGACGAGACCGCTCCCTGGACCCTGGCCAAGGACGAGAGCCAGAAGGCCCGGCTGGAGATGGTTCTCTACAACCTCTGCGAGACCCTGCGTATCTCCGCCATTCTCCTGAGCGCCTACCTGCCCGACACCGCTCCCAAGATGGCTGCCCAGCTGGGTCTGGACCCCGACCATCTGGATTTTGCCGATCTGGAATACGGCAAGGTCACTTCCTACACCGTTTCCAAGGGCGAGGCTCTCTTCCCCCGCATTGACGTGAAGAAGGAGCTGGCCGAACTGGCCGCTCAGGACGAGACCCGGAAGGCCGCTGCAGCCGCAGAAGCCGCCGCCAAGGAGGCTGCCCAGGCTCCCGCCCAGGAAGCCCAGCCCCTGGAGCATCTGCCCGAAATCGCCTTTGACGATTTTGCCAAGGTGGAAATGCGGGTAGCCCTCATCAAGGAATGCGAGAATATTCCCGAGAGCAAGAAGCTCCTCAAGCTCACCGTTTTTGACGGAGAGCGGGACCGGACCATCCTCTCCGGCATTGCCAAGTGGTACAAGCCCCAGGATCTGGTGGGCAAGAAGGTAGGCATTGTGGCCAACCTGGCTCCCCGTCCCATGATGAAGGGCAAGTATGTGAGCGAGGGCATGATCATCGCTGCAGACACTGCGGACGGCGGCTGCACCATTGCCTTCTATCCCCAGGACGCCCTGCCCGGGGCTGCTATCCACTAAGGAGGCCGCTCCATGAATTCTTCCAAGCTTGACCAATGGTTTGCCATTCCCTCGGTAGCCGTGGGGATGGGGATTTTCTGCAACGCTCTCTGGGGGACCGCTTTTCCCTTCATCAAGATGGGTTACCGCCTTTTCTCCATCGAGACCACTGACACTGCCAGCATTATGTGTTTTGCGGGAGTACGGTTTATGATGGGAGGTTTTCTGGTCTTCCTGCTGGGCAGCCTGATTCAGGGCCATCTTCTCCCCCTTCCCAAGGGGAAGGCCCTGGTTGGTTCCATTGGTCTGGGTCTCTGGATGACTACTCTCCAGTACACGTTCTACTACTCCGCCGTGGCCCTGTTGACCGGCAGCATGGGAGGAATCCTTAACAGCACCCAGAGCTTTATGGGAGTTATTCTGGCCCACTTTATCTACGGTCAGGCAGATCGGATGACCCTTCCAAAAGCGCTGGGATGCCTGCTGGGTTTTGCCGGCGTTCTGGTGGTCACTCTGGGAGACCACGGCAGCGGCAGCGCCTTCGGTATCTTTGCCATGCTGGCGGCCAGTTTCATTATGGCAGCCAGCGGCCCCATGAACAAATCTCTGGGAAAGATGGCCAACAGCTTCAGCGTATGTTCTATCAATCTGGCTGTGGGTGGTTTGGTCATGCTCCTCATTGGTCTGGCTATGGGTGGCAGCCTGACTCCCCAGTCCCCCGCTGCCCTGCCGGTACTGCTCTACCTGGCCCTTGTGTCGGGAATCGGTTTCTGGATCTGGCAGCTGCTCATGAAAAACAATCCGGTCAGCCGGATCATTATGTTCGGCCTCATTATTCCCATTGTGAACGTGCTCCTCAGCGCCCTGCTCAACGGGGAACCCCTCTTTGAGTGGAACTATCTGGTAGCTCTGGCTCTGGTAGGAGTGGGGATCTGGCTGGTCAACCGGCCCGCCCCGGTCAAGGAGAAACAAGCATGCTGACCGAAATCTTCGACACCCACGCCCACTACGCCTCCCGGCAGTTTGACTCTGACCGGAAGGAACTGCTAGACTCCCTTCCCCAGAAAGGGGTGGTTGGGATCTGTCAATGTGCCACCCACAGCGGGGACGCTCCTGCCTGTCTGGAACTGGCGGAAGCCTACCCTTACATCTGGGCAGCGGTAGGCATCCACCCGGAAAGTCTGGTGGAGGAGGATGCCCCCACCGTCACCCGGTACCACGGAGACTGGCAGGCTGAGCTCCGGGATATGGAACCCCTCTTTGCCCACCCCAAGGTGGTGGCGGTGGGAGAGATTGGCCTGGACCACCACTGGGACATTCCCGCCCAGGCCCAGTATGACCTGTTTGAAGCTCAGCTTCGACTGGCCCGGGAACTGGACAAGCCGGTCATCATTCACGACCGGCAGGCCCACGGAGAAATCTATGAGCTGATCCGGAAATACAAACCCAAGGGAATCCTTCACTGTTTCAGCGGCAGCGCCGAGGATGCTGCCTGGCTGACCCAACAGGGAATGTATATTGGTTTTGGGGGAGCCCTCACCTTCCAGGGGGCCAAGCGGGCGGTGAAAGCCGCTGCTGCCGTTTCCCTGGACAAACTGCTGTTGGAAACCGACTGCCCCTACATGGCCCCTGTTCCCTGCCGGGGCCAGCGGTGCGACAGCAGCCTAATCGCCCACGTTGCCGCTTTCCTGGGAGAACTCCGCCAGATGGATCCTCAGGAAATCTGCCATATCACCCATGCCAACGCCCGCCGGGTGTTCGGTCTGGAATGAAAAACAAGGAGAATCAACTATGAAAGCACGTATTCCCAAACATCGTGAGTTTGTCATCAGCTTCCCCGACGCCAACAACCCCAAGAACGACGAAGCCTGGGAGAAGCTGAACCAGATCGTAGAGGACTACAAGAAGGCCCACAACGGCGCTTCCGTCTACGCTCCCACCTTTATTGAGGACTGCGAGCCCGCTGTAAAGGAGCTCCAGGCTCAGTACGGTTTCGAGTACACCATCGAGCTGCGGTAAAAGCCATTGGCCCTCCCGGGAGGGAGGGCTTTTTTACGATTTAATTGTAAACCTAAAACAAACATTCAAGTTGACCATTATAAAAAGAGGTGATACCATGGGAACTACCAAGGAAACTTTGCTGGACTGGCTGTTGGCCCATCCGGGAGAAGACTGTTCAGGGCAGGCCCTGGCTCAGCAACTGGGAGTAAGTCGGGCGGCGGTGAATAAGGCCGCCGCAGCCCTGAAAGAGGAAGGCTGGCAGATCACCGCCATTCCCCGCCGGGGATACCGGCTGGAGGAAGGCAGCGATGCCCTGACCCCCCAGGCCATCCGTGCCTTTTTTCCCGGGGAGTGTCCCTTTCCCCAGGTACTGGTCTATCCCAGCGTAGGAAGCACCAACGAGGTCCTCAAGCAGCTGGCTGCCCAGGGAGCTCCCCACGGCACCCTGGTGGTGGCCGGAGAGCAGACCGCCGGAAAGGGCCGCCGGGGCCGTCAGTTCGTAAGCCCTCCCGGAGGTGTATATTTCAGCCTGCTCCTCCGCCCTGCCCTGGCTGCCAGCCAGGCGGTGGCTGTCACCGGCAGCGCTGCCGTGGCGGTACGCCGTGGGGTGAAGAACCTGTGCGGAAAAGAGCTGGACATCAAATGGGTCAATGACCTGTACTACCAGGGAAAGAAGGTGTGCGGTATCCTCACCGAAGCCGCCACCAACTTTGAAAGCGGACAGCTGGATTATGTGATTCCGGGAATCGGGATCAACATTTCCACCCGCCCCCAGGAGTTCGGGCCACAGGTAAGTCAGATTGCCACCAGCCTTTTCCCCTCCGGCCACAGCCCTGTGAGCCGGGCCGCCCTGGCAGCGGCAGTGGCCTCCCGGCTGCTGGAAATGTGTCCTACCTTCGATTACCTGGAGGAATACCGGGCCGCCTGCTTTGTGCCGGGGCACTGGGTCACGGTCCAGGCCGCCGGCCGGGAGCCCTACATCGCCCAGGCCCTTTCCATTGACGATCAGGGCCAGCTGGTCATCCGGCTCCAGGACGGCAGCATCACCGCCCTGGGCTACGGGGAAGTTTCCATCCGTCCTGCACCCTTGGACCGTTAATTCTGAAAGGAGAATCCCTCTTATGTCCACCTCCCGCACCCGTACCCGCCAAATGGTTCTCACCGCTCTGGCCGCAGCCCTGGCCGCTGTTATCTCTCCCTGGAGCATTGCCATCGGCCCCATCAGCCTGACTTTAGGCGTCTTTGCCGCCTTCTTTGCGGGAGCCATTCTCTCCCCCGGCTGGGCTTTTGCCGCCCAGCTGGTCTACCTGGCCATCGGCTGTCTGGGCCTGCCGGTTTTCAGCGGGTTTCTCAGCGGACCCCAGGTCCTGCTGGGGGTAACGGGAGGTTACCTTCTGGCCTTTCCCATTATGGCTTTCATCCTCAGCTGGTTCTGCCGCCTCTCCCCTGCCTGGCCGGTACGGCTGGCAGGAATCGCTGTTTCCCTGGTGGTCTGCTACGCCTTCGGCACTGCCTGGTTCATGTATCTCAGCGGAAACGACCTTTCCACCAGCCTGGCCTGGTGCGTTATCCCCTTCATCATCCCCGATTTCTGCAAGGGAATCGCCGCCCTGCTTCTGGCCAGGACCCTGGAACGGAGGCTGTAACGCCCTTCACCGAAACCGTTGACCAATTTTCCCGAAATCGAATTATAGCCGAGGGCCGTCATTGCTTGTGACGGCCCTCTGTTTTGTTCAAAAATTATAGGTAGAATTTGACGGCAAGCCTATGTTAGAATCGCCTTAAGATATCAAAGGAGTGTGAGCACATGAAGAAGATTATATCTGTGGCACTTTTGCTTCTTACCATAGCAGCTTTTACCGGTTGCGAAACCAATTCAAGCAGTCCTCCCACCATTTGCATGTACGGTCAAGAGTATGTTGCCCCCAATATGCCCGTGGATGAACTGCCGGAAGGTTATACCTATCTGGGCGAACTGTCCGAGGAACATGCAAACGGAACCGGTCTTGAAGGGTGCAAAATGTACGCCGTTACCCAGTTGGACAGTATCCCTGATTTTTATCTGTATCAGGAGTGTGGAACGCCCATTGATGACCACACAGTAGACACCGAAAACCGCCAATGGGCCTATGTCCAGTGGATACAAGTAAAAGCCGAATAATATGCTCGGTCACAAAAAGAGCCGCCTGTCCTTTGGACAGGCGGCTTTTATTTTAAGTTATCAGCCCAGTTTCTCACAGTCGGGGACCAGGGTCAGGTCCACCGCATAGCTGAGAGCCTGGGGGTCGTCCTTGGCCAGCTGGGCCAGTTTTGCCTGGGCAGTGGCCTCATCCGGCATCCACTGGAGGAGGAAGAAGTTTTCCTCCCCTACTCCGTAGTAGACCCAGACACCGTCCGCCCGGAGCATATCCTCCAGATGGTCCAGCTCATCGTCCAGCAGTCCCTGGCCTTCCTCGCAGTAAATGCTTTCCGGTTCCAGCTGCATGGTCTCAATTACATTGATGCTGCTGGTCAGGTACTCCTCCTGGGTCAGGTCGCTGCCTGACACCTTCCAGCCGGTCATAAAGGCACGGAGCAGCAGCTCCCGAACCGGAATCATTTTATCTCCGTACTGATACTTGATCTTTCCGCCGTACATTTCCGCTTTCCTCGTTTCTCAATAATCCTCCAGCCGGAATTCCTCCCAGCTGTTCATATACCGGTCGCAGGCTGCGGCCATGGTTTCAGGGTCCACCACGCAGAACCGGTCATACACTCCTGTCACCGGGAAACCGCCCTTCTTGGCGCTGAGCACTGCATGATAGGCATCCTCAAACACCCGGACTTCTTCGGGCTTATCCGCTCCCAGGGCTTTGGCTGCCTCCTGGTAGACGAAGGGTCCGGCCTTCTTGCCCTGGCCGTCCCGGCAGCTGAACACCCCCTCAAACCAGGGGCGGATTCCCAGCCGGGTCAGCACCTTTTCCACTGTAGCGGCCCGGGTGCTGCTGGCCACCGCCATCTTGACCCCGGCCCGGTGCATTTCCTCCAGGGCCTTTTTTACCCCCGGTTTCAGGGGGACCTGTTCATACAGTTCCTCCACCACCTGGTAGTATTCCTCCACCAGCTGGGGCAGGGTCATTTTCAGGCCATACTCTTCCAGAATCAGCCGGCATCCGTCCTCCTGGGTCATTTCAATGATTCGGGGGCGCAGGTCGGGCTTGGGGGTAAGGCCGTGACGGCCCAGCACTGCCCCGGGGGCATCTTCCCACACGCCCATGCTCTCAGTGAGGGTACCGTCCATATCAAAGATTGCAAACTTCATCCGCTTTTACTCCCAGTCATATACAATGGCCTGGGCCACCTTCCGGGCAGTCTCCCGGCCTTCCAGAGCTGCCAGCAGCTCCAGGGCAAAGGGGATTCCTGCTCCCAGGGCACGGCCGGTGATGATTTTACCATCCACAGCCACCGGCTGGTCCTTCTTTACGGCTCCGGTCAGCTGGTCCTGGAAAGAGGGATAGCTGGTTGCCTGCTTTCCTTCCAGCACGCCCAGGGGCGCCAGCACTACGGCAGGAGCGGCGCAGACTGCCCCCACATACTTGCCCTGGGCGGCAAAGTCCCGGGCTGCCTGGGTAGCTACCCGGCTCTCGGCCAGATGATTGCTGCCGGGAATTCCGCCGGGATATACCACCAGGTCCACCTGGGTGTAATCCAGTTCCCCGGCCAGGGCATCCGCCAGAACAGGTACTTTATGGCTGGACACGATCTGCCGGTCCTCCATAACAGAAGCGGTGGTCACTTCCACCCCGCCCCGGCGGAGCAGGTCCACCACCAGCAAAGCCTCACACTCTTCCATTCCGTCTGCAAAAAACACAACTGCTTTACTCATCTTTATTCCTCCTGCGGCTTCAAAATCTGAATTTTTCCTAAAAAGGGGATGGGTTCCCGCCATCCCCGGAAAGCGCACACCATCCCGGCCAGGGCCAGAATATCCAGCACCAGGCTTACATATCCGGTCCAGAGGGAGAATTCTTCCCACTGGCCCAGCACCGCCATGGCCACCCAGAGCACCACGATTCCAAAGGCCTGGTTCAGGTGGAGGAGGATAAAGGGGTCCCTCCCCCGCTTCAGGTAGGTGTAAATCAAGCCTATGCCGGTGTAGGCCACCGCCGCAGTGATTCTCCGGTCCCGGGCCACCGGCTCCCGGTTTTTAGGGCTTTTTTCAATTTTGGGCATATTACTTCCACTCCATGAGGTATTCCATAAACAGGGGGATTTCCCGCTCCCAGCTGGCTTCGTTGTGGCCGCCCCCCAGGTTCAGGTAGGGGTAGACATCTGCCCCCTTTTGGTTCATAAGATGGGCCAGGGCCAGGTTATCCGCCGAGGCCTTGGCCAGGGCCTGCTTGTCCCGCACTTCCTCGCTGCCCCAGCTGATATAAGCCCGGGTGTCCGGGTCCACAGAGGACTTTTCCAGGTCCGCCCAAAGCTGGGGATAGCAGAGCCGGACACTGGGGCTGAGACAGGCCCCCCGGCTGAACACATGGTTATAGCAGCCCAGGGCATACAGGCTCATGAGACCGCCCATGCTGCTTCCCCCAATGAGGGTGTGGCTCCGGTCGGGAAGGGTGGGGAAATACTGGTCCACCTGAGGTTTCAGCTCCCCTACTAGCCAATCCATATACCGGGTGCCCCGGCCATCAAAGCCGCCCCACCAGTCATCCGGAACATCATAGGGACAGTACTCGCTGAGCCGGTTGTTTCCCTCGTGGTTGCACTCTACCCCTACCACAATGACCTGGGTATGGGTCCGGTCCAGGTAATCTTTCAGGCCCCAGCATTTGCCGTAGGTGGCATCCTGGTCAAAGAACAGGTTATGGCCGTCAAACATATACAGCACCGGATATCTCCGTCCGCTGGTCTCCCAGTCGTCGGGCAGGTAGATATGAAGGGTACGGGAAAGCCCAAAGGGGGTAATGGTGGTCTGGTGCTTCTGAATCATGGTTCCGGGACACTCCTTACGGATAAACTTTATAAATCCAGTTTACTCCTGTTTCCCCTTTTTGGCAACGGATAACCCCCTTTAGGGGAGAAAATTTCAAAAAAAGCCTTGCTGTCTTGACACCTGTATAGTATAATAGGCTCTGTTGTCACTTCAAGAAAAGGAGCCAAAATCCATGGAAGGATTAAAAAGTTTTTTAAAACGGAAAGACATTGAAATCAGCGGAAAACGGTATGGGGTGGATGCTCTGGGAGCTATGGCCCAGGGCCTTTTTGCCAGCCTGCTGATTGGAACCATCATTAAAACCCTGGGCCAGCAGCTGGGTCTGGAAGCCCTGGTAACGGTGGGAGACTACGCCAATGCCATGGCCGGTCCCGCTATGGCGGTAAGCATTGGTTACGCCCTCCACTGCCCGCCCCTGGTCCTGTTCAGCCTGATTACGGTGGGCAGCGCCGCCAACTCTCTGGGCGGTGCAGGGGGACCTCTGGCCGTGCTGGTGGTAACGGTGGTTGCCGCCGAGCTGGGCAAGCTGGTAAGCAAGGAAACCAAGGTGGACATTCTGGTCACTCCCTTGGTCACCATCCTGTCCGGGGTGGGGCTGGCCAGCCTCTGCGCCCCCCAGATCGGGGCTGCCGCCAGCTGGCTGGGTCAGCTGATCATGTGGGCCACCGAGCTGCAGCCCTTCTGGATGGGGATTCTGGTCAGTGTACTGGTGGGGATTTTCCTTACCCTTCCCATTTCCAGCGCCGCCATCTGCGCCGCCTTGGGCCTTACCGGCCTGGCAGGAGGCGCCGCCGTGGCCGGCTGCTGTGCCCAGATGGTGGGCTTTGCGGTTATGAGCTGGCGGGAGAACCGAATCGGCGGCCTGGTTAGTCAGGGTTTGGGCACCAGCATGCTCCAGATGGGAAACATTGTCCGGAATCCCAGGATCTGGATCCCCCCCATCCTGGCCAGCGCCATTACCGGGCCTCTGGCCACCTGCCTGTTTCACCTGGAGATGAACGGCTCCCCGGTCAGCAGCGGCATGGGCACCTGCGGCCTGGTGGGTCAGATCGGGGTATACACCGGCTGGGTAGCGGATGTAGCCGCCGGGACCAAGGCCGCCATCACTCCCTTTGACTGGGCAGGGCTTGTCCTGATTTGCTTTGTTCTTCCCGCCATTCTCTGCGCTTTTGGGGGAAATATCCTGCGGAAAATGGGATGGATCAGGGAAAATGATTTGAAATTGGAAGATTAAAAAACTTTTTTAAAAAATGCCTTGACAATTAGCAATTTGGATGATAAAATATATCTTGCTTTCAGGGCATGCGCTGGTAGCTCAGCTGGATAGAGTGTCTGACTACGAATCAGAAGGTCAGGGGTTCGAGTCCCTTTCAGCGCACCAAAACCGGATGGTCATAAGACCATCCGGTTTTTTCTTTTTATCTTATCAACCATGATTTCCCACCCCTTGACATTTCAGAAGGAATCATGTAGACTAGTGAGCAGTGCAATAGCACTCGTTTGATACATTATCGCTAACAAGTGTATACTTGTTGGCGATTTTATTTTGCCCGGGTGTTTTATCCGGCGGAAAGGATTGTCAAGACTTATGGAAAACAAACCCAAGACTGCACAAGCAGGCAACTTCTTATCCGGCCCCATTCTTCCCCCTCTTCTTCGCTTTGCCTTCCCCCTTATGCTCTCCCTCTTTTTACAGGCCTTTTACGGCGGGGTGGACCTGGCGGTGGTAGGACAGTTCTCTCCCACCGAAAGCGCTTCTGCCGTAGCCACAGGCAGCCAGGTCATGCAGGTGCTCACCTGCCTTATCACCGGCCTGACCATGGGGGTCACGGTGCTTTTGGGCAAGTCCATCGGCGCCGGGGACAAGCGGAACGCCGGGCAGCTGGTAGTCTGCCAAATCAAGCTGTTCACGGTAGTGGCCTGTCTGCTCACCGTCCTGATGCTCTGCTTTGCACCCCAGATTGCGGTCTTTCTCAACGTTCCTCAGGCCGCCATGGCGGAAACCATCCGGTATATTCGAATCTGCTCCGCAGGCATCATCTTTATTACCGCCTATAACGGCATCAGCGGTATCTTTCGGGGACTGGGCAACTCCCGTTCCCCCTTCCTCTTCGTCCTGATTGCCTGCATTGTCAATGTGGTGCTGGATCTGGTCCTGGTTGGCGGGTTCCGGATGAATGCCTCCGGCGCCGCTCTGGCCACCGTCTTTGCCCAGGCCGTGAGCGTTTTCTTCTCCCTGGGCTACCTCCGCCGCCACCCTCTTCCCTTTACGGTCATGGACCACTGGCGGGAAAAGAGCAGGAACATCACCAAGATTTTACAGGTAGGCTCCCCCATTGCTCTTCAGGATTTCCTCACCAACCTGTCCTTCCTGATCATCACCGCCATCATCAACACCCTGGGCGTAGCTGCTTCCGCAGGAGTGGGAATCTCTGAGAAGCTCTTTGTATTCCTGGCCATCGTTCCCATGTCCTTTATGTCCGCCCTTTCCAGCTTTGTGGCCCAGAACATGGGGGCCGGAAACCTGAAACGCGCGGACCAGGCACTCCTTGCCGCCCAGCGTATCTCCTTCTGCTTCGGCTTCTGTATGTTCCTCCTCACCTTCTTTGCAGGGCGGGGGCTGGCCTCCCTCTTTGTCAGCGATCCCCAGGTCATCACTGCAGCCGCCGACTACCTGAAGGGCAGTTCCTTTGAGTATCTTCTGTCCGCCATCACCTTCTGCTTCCTGGGATATTTCAACGGCCGGGAGCATACCACCTTTGTTATGATTCAGGGCCTGACCGTTTCCTTCCTGGTCCGGATTCCCCTGTCCTACTTCCTCAGCAGACTGCCCCAGACCGGCATGTTCCTGATCAGTCTGGCAGTTCCTGCTTCCGCCGTTCTCAACCTGACCCTCTGCATCCTCTACTTTATCCGGCTCCGTCGTCAGGACCGGAAGGATTCCCGCCCTCAGGCATAAACCAGCTGGGCGTAGATAATTTCCTCCACCTGGGCCTTGCAGCTGTTCATCAACCCTGCCCACTGAAGGGGGTCCCGGGCTTTCAGCTCCTGGGTGGCCCCTGCTGACTTTGCCAGAGCGGGAAGCATCTCATCCAGCCACTGATAAGCCAGCCGGTCTGTCTCCTCCAGATGCCGGCGGAGAAACGCCCCCTCCTGCATCTCCCTGTAGACGGCAGGCCGGTAGTTTTTCAAATAGTCCAGCCTTTTCCGGCCATAGATTCCCAGCCCCCTTTCCAGGCCGGGATCAAATTCGGCCTCCCAGTTCTGGGCGTCGGATTCCATAATAGGGCGGCGTTCCTTTTCCATCTTGGTTTCTCCTTTCCTGTAATGGCTTTATTCTATCACCGCCCCGGTCCCTTTGTCGGGATTTTCCTTCCCAGGGCCTTGGTTCCGGCAGGAGCGGCAGCTTTCCTTCCCTTTAATTTCGCTCAATTTTTTGATTCTGTCAAGGTTTTTCAAGGCAAAAAGGCCCGCCGTCCCAGAAGGGACGGCGGGCCTTTTTCTGTTTCAGGAAAGATCAGTCCCAATCTTTCTCCTGGGAGAGGATGGTTCCGTCCTGGGCCTGAATCTTATACTCATACTCCATTCCGTCAGCCTTGAAGCTCACCTCATAGTGAGGGGTCCGGTCATCCAGTTCAGAGCTGACTTCCAGCTCCCCCACCTGGTCCGCAGAATACCCTGCCGCCTGAAGTGCGATGGTCTTGGCCTGTTCCACCCCAATGGTCTGAGTGGCTGCGTTCTGGTGGGTCTCCTTCTCATTTTTCAGGACAGCACCGGTGGTTCCGTCGATTTCGTACTCGTATTCCACTTTATCCACCCAGAAATCCACCTTGTATTCCAGCCGTCCGTCGTCCCAGTCCTTTTCCACCACCAGGTTGGTTGCCTGGTCGGCGGTGACCCCTGCATGGCTGAGGGCTGCCTGCTTGGCGGTTTCCTGGCCAATGTCAGTGCCGGACTGAGCGGTAGTCTGGGACTGTCCCTGCTGCCCGGTCTGATCGGACTGCTGGGTCTGCTGCTTTCCGTCCTGGCTGTACTTAACGATCACACCGTTGGAAGCGTCCACGTCATACTCATATTCTACCCCGTTCAGGTAGAATTCCAGCTCGTAGACCATCCGGCCATCCTCGTAGTCGAAGTCCACCTCGCCCATGGTCACTTCCTCAGCGGAAACGCCTGCATGGGTGAATGCTGCCAGCTTGGCTTTTTCCACCCCGATATAGGCTCCGTCACTGGCGGTGCCGGTGGAGGTCAGGTTGGCGGGCTGATACTGGGGGTTGGAGGCCAGAAGGTTCAGCTCGTTGACCGACAGTCCGGCCAGTTCCTCAAAGGAGAGCATGCTGTTCTGGTCCACCATGGACTGGATGAGGGTAGCCTTGCCCAGGGTGATACCGTACTGGTCTGCCTTGGCCTGCAGGTCCTGCTGGTCGGTGGTGACAGTCTGGGAGAGGATAGCGCCGTTCACCGAGGCGGAGGTAAGGATAGCATCCACTTCCCCTGCCAGGGATTCTTCCAGGGCGGCGCCTCGGGTGGCGTTGTCGTCCTCCACCGTGATCAGGATGGAATTGGCCAGTTCATCCACATACCCGTTCTTCAAAAGGGAGCCCACAATGGCGTTGATGGCCACATTCAGATGAGTCCCCTTCAAATCCATTCCCTCCAGGATCTGGACTCCGTCCTGGTTGATGGCGGTAGCCTCCAGGACCTTCTGTTTGTTGTTCACCGACAGCGCTACGCTGGGGTTGACGTCCAGGGAAATCACCGAGGCCACGGTGTTGGTAAGGCGGTAATATCCTACGCCCAATCCCAGAGCCAGAACCAGGCAGGCTGCTGCAGCCCAGGAAACCACCCGGCGGGAAACTGCAAAACGTTTTTTCTCTGTCATATAAATCACGGTTCCTTTCCGTTCTTCACAGCGGGAGAGGACGGATTCCAGTTCATTGGGAGCGGCATGCTCAACAGCCTGAGCCAGCCTGCGGTTCAGTTCCTGTTCCTTCACCGTTCCTCATCTCCTTTCAGCGAAGTGTTCAGTTTTTTCAGGGCTCTATGGTATTTGGACAGCACGGTGGGAAGGGGCATATCCAACAGGGAGGCAATTTCCCTGTGCCGCATTCCCGCCACAGCGTGAAGCATGACCACCTGCTGCTCCTCCCGGGACAGCCGGTTAAGGGCTGCCTGGAGGATCTGACGGTCCTCCCAGGTAACGTCCGGAGAGTCTATGGCCAGGCTCTCCCACTCCTGGGGTTCCAGGTCCTGCTGTTTTCCCTGCTCCCGCAGCTTCATGAGGGAGAGGTTCTTTGCAATGGCCAGAATCCAGGAAAGAGGCTTTCCCTTGGATTGATACTGGGGCGCCTTTTCCCAGACCCGGACAAAGGTGTCCTGGGTCACATCCTGGGCATCGTGGCCGTTTTTCAGATAGGAGAGGGCCAGTCCGTATACCGCCGCCCGGGTGCGGTGGTAGAGTGCTGCCAGGGAATCCCGGTCCCCGGCGGCCAGACCGGCCATCAGCCGTTCCAGAATCTCCGGTTGGAGTTCCTCACGGGCCTGAGCTGCCATTGCAACCAATAGGGTCATCATAAAACCATTCGCTCCTGTCATCTGTATAATGCAGGGGAAAGCCTTTTTATTGCATCCCCTGCAAAATTTTTCTAAAAAAAGAACCGTTCCATTTTATTATAGCTTTCCCTTCTGCCCCTGGCAAGAAAAACAGCGCAGGATAAACCAAAACCGCCCGGTCTTTTGACCGGACGGTTTCTCTGTTTTATTTTGCTTTTTTCCCTGTGAGATGTTCAATTTCCATTTCCAACACCAGGAAATGTCCCGCAGACTGGCGAATCTCCTCCCTGGCTTCTTTTTCATATCCGGGGGAATACTTTTTCCCCAGTCCTTCCATGGCCAGCTGAATCTGCTCCGGGTCCTCCAGCGTCCGCACCCGGCCAAAGGCAATGACACTGGCGTAGTGGGTGGTGAACTTTTCCGGGACCACCTGGTCGGCTGCAATAACACAGAAGCTGGCCTTGTTCCCCTGTTTCAGTGCCTCCACCTTGGCCCCCTGTACAGCGGAATGGAAATACAGCTTTCCCTCCCGGTAAAGGTAGCTGAGAGGCACCCCGTAAGGGTAGCCCTCGGGACCCATCAGAGAAAGTACCCCGGCGCTCCCCTTTTCCAGCAATTCCCGGGCCTGCTCGTCCGGCAGCTGCTGGGCTTTTCTTCTCATTTCAGGAAACATGATTCTTTATCCTCCCCGTCATTTTCTCTTTTCCAGATAGTCCAGGAGGCCCCGGCAGCCCTCCTCCAGGTCCCGCCAGGTGGCGGTAAAGTCCCCGGTATACCAGGGGTCGGCCACCTCTCCCGGACGGCTGGTAAAGTCCATCATCAGGTAGATTTTCCCCTGGGTGTCCCTGCCGCAGATGCGCTCCATCCGGGTCAGGTTGCTCCGGTCCATGGCAATGAGGAGGTCGTATTTCTCATAGTCCTGAACCGTCATCTGCCGGGCCCGCTTACCGGCACAGCTGATTCCGTGCCGGGCCAGCATCTCCCGGGCAGGGGGATATACCGGGTTTCCGATTTCCTCCCGGCTTACCGCCGCCGATTCAATGAGGAACCGGTCCTCCTGCCCTTCTTTTTTCACCAGATCCTTCATCATAAACTCTGCCATGGGGCTTCTGCAAATATTGCCGTGGCACACGAAAAGTATTTTTATCATCTTTTTATAACTCCTCATAAGTCCTGTATTTCTTCTCAAATGCTTGATATTACAGGATTTTTCACACTTTTCGT
>CALXGR010000031.1 GCA_944387885.1 uncultured Clostridia bacterium | reverse complement strand
CTTTTTCACTATATAATCTCTTTACACTCCCCGGCATAGCCGGGGGTTGTTGTTGCGCTTAAGCTAACAAAACAAAAAGCGGGGAGCCTGACGGCTCCCCGCTTCTTACTTTAAATGTATCATGGTTCAAATGAGAACCTTCATGGCGCCGGACATGGAGAAGAGACGGGCGCTGATATGGTCCAGGTAGACGATGGTGAACTCCCGGCCGGATTCCTCGTTATACAGGTCCGCCAGCTGGGGCATAACCTTGAATGCGGCAGCCTTGGCTTCGGGGCTGTCGTCAAAATCAACAGTGCCCTGGACCCGGACCCACTCGCCCCGGTCATTGGCCACGCAAATCTCCAGGTTGGTGTTGTTGAGCAGCTGGTCATACATAGCCTTGTCCCGGCCTACTGCCAGGCAGAAGTGGCCGTTGTAAACCATGCAGAAGCCCATAGGCCGTACCCGGGGCAGATACCCATCGGTGGTGGCCATATAAAACACCGGGTTCTCTTTCAGGAATTTCATCAGTTCATCCATGGTTATACTCCTTCCTCCCCGAAGGGAAATGGATTTACAGAGTTTTCAGGGCTTCCTTCAGCCGCTGGGCTGCCACCTTGGTCTTTTCCGCATCCCCGAAGGCGGTGAGCCGGAAGTAGCCCTCTCCGCAGCTGCCGAAGCCGCTGCCGGGAGTGCCTACCACGCCGGCCTTATCCAGCAGCCAGTCAAAGAACTCCCAGCTGGTCATTCCGCCGGGGCACTTGAGCCACAGGTAGGGGCTGTTCTTGCCGCCGCAGTACCAGATGCCGCACTCTTCCAGAGTCTGGGCAATGACCTGGGCGTTCCGGCGGTAGTAGTTCAGGTTCTCCTGGATCTCGGCCATTCCTTCAGGAGTGAACACGGCGGCGGCGCCCTTCTGGACCACATAGGGAACGCCGTTGAACTTGGTGGTCTGGCGGCGGAGCCACATCTTGTTCAGGCTCATTCCTTCCCGCTCCAGGGCCATGGGAACTACGGTATATCCGCACCGGGTACCGGTAAAGCCTGCGATCTTGGAGAAGCTGCAGAATTCAATGGCGCACTCCTTGGCGCCGGGGACCTCAAAAATGCTCCGGGCCAGTCCCTCCTCGGTGACGAAGCACTCATAGGCGGCATCAAACAGGATAATGGCGTTCTGAGCCTTGGCGTACTCCACCCACTGAGCCAGCTGCTCCCGGGTGTAGACGGCACCGGTGGGGTTGTTGGGGCTGCACAGATAGATAACATCTGCCTTTACGGCAGGATCGGGCATGGGCAGGAAGCCGTTCTCCTGGGTAGCGGGGGCGTACAAAATCTTCCGCCCGGCCATTACGTTGGTATCCACATAGACAGGATAAACAGGGTCGGTGACCAGCACGGTATTGTCCTGGTCGAACAGGTCCAGAATATTGCCCAGGTCGCTCTTGGCGCCGTCGCTGATGAAAATTTCATCTGCTGCCAGCTCCACCCCGTGGCCTGCATAGTAGCCCCGGATGGATTCCTTCAGGAACTCATAGCCCTGCTCGGGGCCATAGCCGTGGAACCCTTCCTTGGTGCCCATCTCATCCACTGCATCGTGCATGGCCTTGACCACTGCCCCGGCCAGGGGAAGGGTCACGTCGCCGATGGAGAGCCGGATAATTTCCCGGTCAGGATGGGCAGCGGAGAACTCCTTCTGCTTCTTGGCTACGGTGCTGAACAGGTAGCTTTCGGAAATTTCACTGTAATGCTTATTGATTTTCATACTTTTCCCTCTCTATTTTTTAAGCCTCTCAGGCTGTTACAGATAGGCTGCGCCCCGGTATACGGTTTTGGCAGGGCCGGTCATGGTCAGTTCCCCATGCTGTCCCACCCGGATCACCAGTTCCCCGCCCTTGAGCCGGACGGTGATATCGGTGTCCCGCTTGAAAATCCCCAGTTCCACGCAGGCGGCGGCAGTGGCGCAGGCCCCGGTGCCGCAGGCATAGGTCTCCCCGCTGCCCCGCTCCCACACCCGCATCTCCACCAGGTCGGGGCCAAGGACCCGGACAAACTCGGTATTGATCTGGTGGGGGAAGTTGGGATGGTGTTCAAGGTCCGGACCGATTGTGGAAGGTTCCAGTTCTTTCACCGGCGTATTCAGGAAGGTTACACAATGGGGGTTGCCCACGCTGACACAGGTGACGGTCCAGGTTTTTCCGCCCACTTCCAGGGGCATATTCACCAGGGAACCCTGCCCCATATTGAGGGCGGGGATATCTGCCGCCTGGGTGCGGTACCGGCCCATATCCACCTGCCAGACCCCGTCCCCTACCCGGAGCAGTGTCTTGGTGGGGGTGGAGGTGTCCAGAGGGGTATCGATCACCATCCGGTCCTCCTGCACTCCATGCTCATAGAGGAACTGGGCCACACAACGGATCCCGTTGCCGCACATTCTTCCCTCGCTGCCGTCGGCGTTGAACATCCGCATGGTAGCATGGCTGCCCTCATTCAGGGGCGGGCAGACACAGATGATGCCGTCCGCTCCCACAGAAGTGTGGCGGGGAGACAGTTCCACCGCCCAGCGGCTGACTTCCGCAGGCAGACCGGTAGTGCGGCAGTCCAGATAAATATAATCGTTGCCGCAGCCCTGCATCTTTACAAATTCCAGTTCCATACCGGTCCCCCCTTCGTTTAGTTCTATTATATGAACTTTGAAAGGATTCCACAAGGGGCGGGGGAAATTTTTTCCCCTGACTCCTTTCCCGCCCTGATTTCCGGGGTCCCAAAATATAACCGGAAATTTCAGGAAATTGTCCCCTTGACAATGCCGGATAGATGGGATATAAAATTGATAGATTCTAAAAGCGAAAAGGAGAATTATCATGGAATCCGAACTGTTTGAACGCATTCGCGACCTGCTGGCGGAGCAGCTGGATATCGAACCTTCCACCATTACCATGGACAGCGACATCATGGAGGACTTTGATGCAGACAGCCTGGATATCGTGGATATGGTCATGACCCTGGAAGACGAGTTCGAGGTTGAAGTTCCTGATGAAGTGGTGGAAAACCTGCGGACCGTGGGCGATGTGGTGCGCTTCATTGAGGAAAACACCTGATTTTTTGACCCGACACTGAAAATTCTGCTCCCTGACCACTGGCACAGGGAGCGTTTTTGTTGTATAATAACAAAAGACTTTTTTAGCCGGGGCTTCCCGGCCATCCATAAAAAGAAAGGGACTATCATCCAATGAGCAAAGAGAACAAGAAGCTGGTGGAAGCCATCACCGCCCAGGAGGTGGATTTCGCTCAGTGGTACACTGATATCTGCCTGAAGGCTGAGCTGGTGGATTACTCCAGCGTGAAGGGCTGCCTGATCCTGCGGCCCTACGGCTACGCCATCTGGGAAAACATCCAGCGGCTGCTGGACGCCGAGTTCAAGAAGACCGGCCATGAGAACGTGGCCATGCCCATGTTCATCCCCGAGAACCTTCTGAAAAAGGAAGGGGACCTGGTAGAGGGCTTCGCCCCTGAGTGCGCCTGGGTCACCATGGGCGGCGGCGAGAAGCTGGAGGAGCGGCTGGCTGTCCGGCCCACCAGCGAGACTTTGTTCTGCGACCATTTTGCCCATGTGCTCCACTCCTGGCGTGACCTGCCCATGAAGTACAACCAGTGGTGCAGCGTGGTCCGTTGGGAAAAGACCACCCGCCCCTTCCTGCGGAGCCGGGAATTCTGGTGGCAGGAGGGCCACACCATCCATGAGACCGCTGAGGAAGCCATGGACGAGACCCTGCAGCAGCTGAACTGCTACGCAGATTTCTGCGAAAAGCAGCTGATGATCCCGGTGGTCAAGGGCCGGAAGACCGACAAGGAAAAGTTTGCCGGTGCGGAAGCCACCTTTACCATCGAGGCCATGATGAAGGACGGCAAGGCCCTCCAGAGCGGCACCAGCCACTACTTCGGCGACATCTTCAGCCGTGCCTATGACGTGACCTATGCCGGCCGTGACAACGTGCTCCAGTATCCCTTCCAGACCAGCTGGGGCGTTTCCACCCGTCTGGTGGGCGCCATCATCATGACCCACGGCGATGACTCCGGTCTGATCCTGCCCCCCGCCATCGCCCCCTATCAGGTCGTGGTGGTTCCCATTGCCGCCCACAAGCCCGGCGTTTCCGAGAAGGCCGCCCAGGTAGCCCAGCGGGTCGCCAACTTTGCCCGGGTCAAGCTGGACAACAGCGACAACAGCCCCGGATGGAAGTTCAGCCAGTGGGAGATGAAGGGTGTGCCCGTCCGTCTGGAACTGGGTCCCAAGGACATTGAGAACAACCAGTGTGTTCTGGTCCGCCGGGATACCCGGGAGAAGGTTTTCGTAAGCCTGGATGAGCTGGAGACCGCTATCCCCGCCCTGCTGGAGCAGGTGGCCCAGGGCCTGTACCAGAGCGCCCTCAAGAACCGGGAAGCCCGTACCTGGACCGCCAACACCTGGGAGGAAATCCAGAAGCTGGCCGCCGAGAACACCGGCTACATCCGGACCATGTGGTGCGGCGAGCTGGCCTGCGAGGAGAAGATGAAGGAAGAGGTTGGCCTGTCCAGCCGGTGCATGCCCTTTGGGGAGGAACCCTTCGCCGATGTCTGCCCCTGCTGCGGCAAGCCCGCCAAAAAGGTGGTCTTCTGGGGCAAGGCCTACTAAGATACCGAGAAACAAAAAAAGGAAGATATCCGATTGGGTATCTTCCTTTTTTATTGTCTTACTGCTGCACCAGATAGATGAAGTAGGCCAGGTAGCTCACCAGCATGATGACGCCCCCGGTCCGGGAAATCTTCCGGTCCCGGCAGACACAGAGCCAGAGCAGGGCCATGGAAGCCACCGTGATGATGCTGTCCACCATAAAGCTGGAGCTGTACACCACCGGGGTGATAAGGCTGGCAGTACCCACCACAAAGAGGATGTTGAAGATGTTGCTGCCCACGATGTTGCCCACGGCAATATCGGTTTTGCCCTTGATTCCGGCGGTAACGCTGGTGACCAGCTCAGGCAGGCTGGTGCCCAGGGCCACAATGGTCAGGCCAATGAACCGCTGGCTTACCCCGAACATTTCGGCCAGGGCGGTGGCGGCGTCCACGGTCAGGTCAGCGCCCCAGACCACCAGGCCCATTCCCACCACAATGAGGAAGAGAAGCCGGGGAATGGTATCTTTTTCTTCCAGCTGGGGTATCTCATCCCCGTCATTGTTTCCATGCTTGGTGCTCCAGAGCAGGTAGGCCAGGTAAGCCAGGAAGAAGGCCCAGAGGATAACGCCATCCATAAAGCCGACCCAGCCATCCACAAGGCCCAGCACTCCCAGCAGCACCGACACCCCAATGGCAAAGGGTATCTCGTACCGGACGGTGGACCGCTGGACCGGGATAACGCAGATAAAGGCGGTCAGGCCCAGAATAATGAGGACGTTGAGGATATTGCTTCCCAGTACATTGCCAATGGTGATTTCCGCACTCCCCTTCAAAGCGGAGGTGATACTGACGGCGGCTTCGGGGGCGCTGGTGCCCATGGCCACAATGGTCAGGCCAATGACCAGCTGGGGAATTCCGAACTTATCCGCAATTTTGGAGGAGCCCTCCACAAACCAATCGGCTCCCTTTACCAGCATGAGAAAACCCACCACCAGCAGAGCCAGCTGCATAATAATTTCCATCCTGATTCTCCTTTTCAATTCCCTGCAAAGAGAGCGAGGCAAAAAAAAGCAAGACCCTCCGCACGGGGATATTCCGTGCTAAAAGTCTTGTCCTTTGTTTCTATCCGAATCAAAGCCCCGGGCCAGGCAGCTTGTGCCGGGCTTGTTGACACCAGGGGATTTTGACTACTCCCTTTTAACAGTGAGCATTGTAGCACACCGCCCCTACCCTGTCAACACATTTCAGGGCTTCTTTCCTCATATAGTAAAGGGAAAGGAGGGAGGAAGATGATCCTCACATGGGCGGCCCTGATTCTGGGGCTGTTGTTGATTGTAAAGGGAGGGGACCTGTTTGTGGACCAGGCGGTCTGGATGGCCCGGGTCAGCGGGGTCCCTCCTTTCCTGATCGGGGCCACGGTGGTCAGTCTGGCCACCACCATGCCCGAATTCCTGGTAAGTGTTATGGCAGCCTTCCGGGGCCAGAACCAGATGGCCTGCGGCAATGCGGTGGGGAGCGTCATCGCCAACACCAGCCTGATCCTCTCCATTGCCCTGCTGGCTCTGCCCGGGCGGGTCTCCCGGAGGCAGTACCTGGCCAAAGGGCTGCTTCTCACCGGCACCGTGCTGGTGCTGCTGGCTTCCACCCGTCAGGGGGAACTGGCCGGGTGGGGCTCCTTGGCCCTTCTGGGGATTTTTCTCCTGTTTATGGGGGAGAACATCTGGCAGGCCCGGCAGGCGCTGGACGGCCGGAAAGAAAAAAGCCCTCCCCCTTCCGGGGGAGAGCTGGGGAAGCATCTGGTCCTGTTCGGGGCAGGCACGGTGGGGCTGGTAGCCGGGGCCCGGCTGCTGGTGGGTTCCGCCACCCGGCTGGCCCTTCTGCTGGGGGTCTCCCAGGGAGTGGTGGCCGCCACCATTGTGGCCCTGGGCACCAGTCTGCCCGAGCTGGTCACTACCCTGACGGCGGTGGCCAAAAAGCAGGCTTCCCTTTCCGCCGGGAACATTCTGGGGGCCAACATCATTGACAACGCCCTCATCCTTCCCGCCTGCGGGCTGGTTTCGGGGGGTGTCCTTCCCATCAGCCTCCAGACCCGGCTCATTGACCTGCCCTTCTGTCTGGTAGGGCTGGGGGTAGTGCTGGTCCCCATGGTCCTGCTGGGCCGGTTTTACCGGTGGCAGGGGGCTCTGGGGCTGGGGGTCTACCTGGCCTACCTGTTCCTCCTTATCCGTTGAAGGTGGTGGACAGGGTGGTGGTAAAGCTCTCCCCGGGAGCCAGACGGGCGGCGGCAGCCTGGTCGGTCCAGTTGCTGCTGCCCCCCTCTACCCCGGGCAGGCTGTGCCAGGGTTCAATGCAGACAAAGTGGATTTTTTCGGACAGTGCGCTCCAGATCAGGGTATAGGGGAAAGGTGCAATGTTGCAGACCACGCTCCGGTCCGAGCCCTTCTCGTAGATTCCCAGGGTGGTGCTTTTCAGGTTGCCGAAGCAGAAGCTGTCATGGTCGAAAAGCCGGTCGGTGAGGGGGATGGCATCCAGGTTGGTGCCGAAATAGCCGCATTCTCCGCTGAGCAGTCCCTTGGCGCTGGTCTTCAAAACCAGGGGGCTTTCCAGTTTGTCAAACCGGAACTCGTAGTCCTGGGTGTCGTGGTCCCCGTCAAAGGGGCAGACAAAGGCAGGGTGGTACCCCAGGCCGAACTGGAGGGGTCCGGAGCCGGGATTTTCCACCGTCAGGGTATGGTGGACGGTGTTTCCTTCCAGGGTAAAGGTGGACCGGAGGAGGAAGGGGAAGGGGAATCGCTCCAGGGTCTCGGGGCTGCTGGCCAGCTCCAGGACCAGCTTGTCCGGGGTCTGTTCTGCCAGGGTGTGTTCCAGGTCCCGGGCAAAGCCGTGCTGACCGCCGGGGTATTCCTTCCCGTCCACCACCAGCTTCCCTTCCGGCAGCTTGCCTGCATAGGGGAAGAGGATGGGAGCATGACGGCCCCAGACCGCCTTATCCCCCTGCCAGAGACATTCCCGGCCGGTGGCCTTATACACTACGCTCACCGGTTCGGCTCCGTGGGAGGACACTGTCAGCTTGAGGGCGGCGTTTTCCAATACATATTCCATAGGGGAAACCTCCTTGTCAGGTCTTTTTTTCAGTATACTCCACCCCACAGGCGGTGGCAAGGACAAACTGTCCCGCATAGACTGGCATAACCCAAAAAGGAAAGGGAGTATGCTTATGTCTACTGGTATTCTGCGGGTCAGCACCTTTGATGTGCGCCAGTCCGCCCCGGTCCCCAATGCGGAGATCCGGGTAACGGGGGAAGGGCTGTACAGGACCTTTACCACCGACGGGAACGGACTGTCCCCCGACCTGTCCATTCCCGCCCCGGACAAGAAATACAGTCTGGAGGAATCCAACACCACCGTACAGCCCTGGTCCAGTGTGGACCTGGTGGCCCGGGCCCCCGGGTATGAGGAACTGACCCTGACCGGCATCCAGATTTTTGACGGTCAGGTGACTCTGGCCCAGCTGGAACTGACCCCTCGGATGGGCCGGGCAGGGGGCGAGCCCCAGAAGGTGGAGATCCCGCCCCACGCCCTCTTTGTGGGAGGGGGCGGAAGCAGCCCCGCCCCCACCTTTACCGAGGAGGAAGAAAATGCCCGGGTGCTTCAGAAGGTGATCATCCCCAAGTCCATCACCGTCCATCTGGGTTCTCCCTCCTCCAATGCCAAGAATGTGACCGTCAGCTTCAAAAGCTATATTGCCAATGTAGCCAGCAGTGAGGTCTACCCTACCTGGGCGGGGGCACCCATCCCAACCTTCTAAAACTTCCAGACCAGGAGGATTTCCTGTGTTCCCTCCTTTCGGGGAGACACCAGAATCCTTTCCACCAGTCCCACCGCCAGGTCCCGGGTAAGGGCGGGGACCCGGGTCAATGCCTCTGCCCGGGCCTTCCGGTCCGCCGCCAAGGTCTCGGGGTCAGGCAGCCGGGCCAGGGCCTCCTCCAGTGCCTGCCGCTGCCGGGTCAGCCCTTCCTTTTCCAGGAGGAAGGTCCGGGACAGGTCCTCAAAGGTATCCTGGTCCAGGGTTCCCTCCCCTCTGTCCAGCCAGAGGGCTTCCAGGGCTTTCTGTCGCCGGGCCAGCTCCCGGTCTGTCCCCCGGATTTCCCCTTCCAGCGCCTGCCGCTGCCGGGCCGGGGAATCTTCCACCGGAGCAAAGGGAATTTGTTCCGGGTCAAACCAGGCGGCGGCATACCGGCGAACCCGGTCCAGCACCAGATCTTCCAGGGATTCCAGGGGGGTGCAGGTGCTGTTGGAGCACCGGTCCGGGGCCCGCTGATGGACCCGGCACCGGAGGTACCGCCGCCCCCCTGTGCCGGTCTGTTCCAGAATGCTCCCGCACCCGGCGCAGACCGCCAGCCGGGCCAGGGGATGTATCTGCCCGCTTCCCCCGCTTCTGGCCCGGTCCCGGAGCAGGTCCTGGACCCGGTCAAAGGTCTTGGGCGGGACCAAAGGCTGGTGGGTCCCCTCCACCACCATCCACTGGTCGGGGGGCAGGTTCACCGTCCGCTTGGACCGGTAACTTATCTTCCGGTGGCGGCCCTGGACCAGGTCCCCGGCATAGGTCCGGTTATGCAGAATCCGGCTGACGGTGGCAGGAGACCAGAGGGGCTGCTCCCCCGCACCGGGGCAGGGTATCCCCTCCATGGCCTTCCGGGCCGCCGGGGAGGGTATCCCCTCCCCGTTCAGCACCCGGGCGATTTTCCGGGCTCCCGCTCCCCCCAGGGCCAGGGCAAATATCCGCCGGACCACCGGGGCGGTCTCCCGGTCTGGAATCAGCCGCCCTTTATCCGCCGGGTCCTTCCGATAGCCGTAGAGGGGAAAGGAAGCAATGTACACCCCCTGCCGCCGTTTCTGGTCCAGCACCGACCGGACACTGGCGGACAGGTCCTCCAGATACCACTGGTTGACCAGGCCGTTGATCTGCCTGGATTTCTTCCCGGCCCGGTCCTGGGTGTCCACCCGGTCCACCACCGCAATGAACCGTATCCCCCATTCCGGGAATTTTCCGTGAAGGTACTTCTCCACCAGCTCCATATCCCGGGTAAACCGGGACTGGGTCTTGGCCAGCACCAAATCAAACTGATGGGCCTGCGCCGCCCGGATCAATGCCCGGAATCCGGGCCGATCCCGGTCCATCCCCGAGTAATCCTCGTCCCAGTAGATACCTGCAAGCTCATACCCCTGGTCCAGGGCATACTGGGTCAGGAGGGCTTTCTGGTTCCGGATGCTCTCTGACTCCCCTTTTTTCTCCCGGTCCTCCCGGCTCAGCCGGCAGTAGATGGCAGCTTTCATCCCCCATTCCTCCTTCCCGGGCCAGGGCCTGGGCCAGATATTCCCCGAACAGCCGCCGGAACCCTTCCTGCCGTCCGGCAGGGTCCGGGGCGGCGAACCGCTCCTCCACCCGGAACTCCCGGTTTTCCACCATCCCGCCCCCTTTCGGTGGAATTCTCTCTGTTTCATTTTTATGGTCCGGGCAGGCCGGTGAGAACCGGAAACCGGGGCTTCTCCCTCTTGACGGCAGGCCCCGGCCAGGGGTATTCTTGAATTGAAAATAAAACCCGGGGTTTCCCCGGGACGGGAATCGAGGAGGAAGTTCCATGACCTATGCTGATGTACTGAGTAACGCCCGCCAGGCTCTGGGGGGAAGCTGCAAAGCCTGCCCTGTCTGCAACGGAGTCGCCTGCCGAAACCGAATCCCCGGTCCCGGAGCCAAAGGGGTGGGGGACACCGCCATCCGGAACTATGAAAAGTGGGAGGATATCCGGCTCAATATGGACACCATCTGGGAGGGAGGCCAGACAGATACCTCCTGCACTCTTTTTGGCCGGACCTTCCGGTATCCCTTCTTTGCAGGGCCGGTGGGGGCGGTAAACCTCCACTACTCCGACGCCTACAATGACCTGACCTACAACGATGTGCTGGTCCGGGCCTGTGCCGAGAACGGCATCGCCGCCTTTACCGGGGACGGCGCCGACCCTGCGGTCATGGAGAAAGCCACCCTGGCCATTGGAAACGCCCAGGGTCTGGGAGTTCCCACCATCAAGCCCTGGGACCTGGACACCATCCGGGAAAAGATGGCCCTGGCCCTGGCCAGCGGCTGTTTTGCCCTGGCCATGGATGTGGATGCCGCCGGTCTGCCCTTTTTGAAGCACCACACTCCCCCCGCCGGCAGCAAGACCACGGAGCAGCTCCGGGAGATTGCGGAGATGGCCGGCCGTCCCTTCATTGTAAAGGGAATCATGACCGTAAAGGGAGCCCTCAAGGCCGCCCAGGCAGGCGCCGCCGCCATTGTGGTGTCCAACCACGGGGGACGGGTGCTGGACCAGTGCCCCGCCACCGCTGAGGTCCTGCCTGAAATCGCCGCCGCCCTCAAGGGAAGCGACACCGCCATTCTGGTGGACGGAGGCATCCGCACCGGCACCGACATTTTCAAGGCTCTGGCCCTGGGTGCCAGGGGGGTCCTGATCGCCCGGCCCTTTGTCACCGCCGTTTACGGCGGCGGGGAGGAGGGAGTCCGCCTTCTCATTGAAAAGCTGGGAGGGGAGCTGGCCGACGCCATGGAAATGTGCGGGGCCGCCTCTCTGGCAGACATCACCCCCGACATGGTCCGTCTCTCCAAGTAAATATTCTGTTCCCATGCCGCCGGAGGCCCTGGTCCCGGCGGCTTTTTCTTTGGGATAATTGCCCCTTCCTGGCCGGAGGAGGCCCTGCGGGCCAACATCCATGCCCAGATCAGCCTGGCCCTCAACCGTATTTTTACGGAATGGTATCCCAGCCGGGGCTACAACTTCAACATTACCGGAAGCCCCAGCTACGACCAGGCCTATGTCCAGGGACGGACGGTCTTTGATGTGATGCAGCGGCTCACCGACGAGATATTCAACACCTATGTGCGGCGGAAGGGAAAGATAGACCCCTACTTTACCGAGTACTGCGACGGAAAGACGGTCAGCTGCAAGGGGATGAAGCAGTGGGGCACCGTGGACCGGGCCAGGGAGGGAAAGAAGGCCCTGGAGATTCTCCGGTACTATTACGGCAGCAACATTGAGGTGGTGGAGACCAACAACATCCAGTCCATCCCGGCCAGCTATCCCGGCAGTCCCCTGCGGCGGGGCAGCAGCGGAGAGAATGTGAAAATCATCCAGCGGCAGCTGAACCGAATCGCCAAGGATTACCCCGCCTTCGGCACCCTGACGGTGGACGGCAAATTCGGGAAAGCCACCGAGGAGACGGTGAAAAAGTTCCAGAAGCAGTTTGGTCTGACCCAGGACGGAGTGGTGGGAAAATCCACCTGGTACAAAATCTCCTATATCTATGTATCGGTCACCGACCTGGCCCAGCTGACCAGCGAGGGCATCCCCCAAACCGGCACCATACCCTACCCCGGCACCGCCCTGCGCCAGGGCAGCACCGGGTCGGATGTGCGGCAGATACAGACCTGGCTCAACGGAGTATCGGACACCACCGCGGGGGTCAATCCCCTGACGGTGGACGGAAAGTTCGGACCCGCCACCCAGACCGCCGTCCGGGCCTTCCAGAAAGCCTACGGCCTGACGGTGGACGGCATCGTGGGCCGGTCCACCTGGACGGCCCTGAACCAGGCTTACCTGTCTGACACCCAGGGGATAGCCCGGGCTCTGGACCAGGCGCCCCAGCTTCCCGCCGCCCTGGGGGACCAGGGAGACACGGTGGGAGCCATCGCCCAGCGGCTGGAACTGGTGGCCTATTATCTCCCCGATGTGACCAGCTACGGGTACACCACCCAGTATGACCAGCTGCTGGAAGCCAGCGTGAAAACCTTCCAGGCCAGGGAAGGGCTGCCCCAGACCGGAATCACCGACCAGGCCACCTGGGACCGGCTGGAGACAGTGTATTTTGCCCTGCTGGAGAATGCCGTGGAGATACAGGAGGGATAACTATGCCGAAGGTTTTTGTATATGACGAGGCGGAAAACCGGCTCCGCAGCTACAATTTGTCCGAGAGCGACCCCATGCCCTACTCCACCGGGACCACCCTCCGGGTGCGGGAGTTCCGGGGAAGCAGCAAATCCTCGGTGCTCTGGACCACCACCCGGGCCATGGAGGCCTGGAACCTGACCCGCCGGGCTTACGGGAAAGGCATCTATGTAGGCTATGCCTTCAAGCGTATCTGGGAGGGAGGCCACGGCACCACCAGCCAGCATTATGCGGGGGTGGCCTTTGATGTGGGCCAGAACACCACCTCCTCTGCCCGGCAGCAAATCTACAACACCGCCCGTGCCACCGGGGCCTGGGGATATGTGGAGCCCCTCAACCTGACCCCTACCTGGGTCCATTTTGACCGGCGGTACGGCAAGCCCGCCTGCGGAGGGACCAGCGGCTATCCCACCCTCCGGCAGGGAAGCATCAGCACCTATGTGCTCATCTGTCAGGACGCTCTCAACGCCCTGGGGTACAATGCCGGTTCCCTGGACGGGAAATACGGCAGCAACACCATCTCGGCAGTGAAGAAGTTCCAGCGGAATTTTGGGCTGACCGCAGACGGCATCTGCGGCTGCAACACCTGGAAAAAGCTGGCGGGAGCCGCTGTGGGAATCGGACGCACCTCCACAGTGCGGGACTAAACTCTCTCAAAAACAAGTCAGCCCGCCGGGATCTTTTGGTCCCGGCGGGCTTCTTTTGGTTATTCAGGATGGTCAGGCCCGGTTTTCGCTCCACCACCGGAAGATATCCGCCATAAGGGGAGCGCCGTTGGAACCGCCGCCCCCATACTCAATGACCACCGCCACGGCGATTTTCGGGTCCGGCACCGGGCCGTAGGCGATCATCACCGTGTTGGTGTAATACTCCGAGCCGTACATTTCGGGCCGCTGAGGGCTTCCGGTTTTACAGGCAATGGAGAAGGGCAGCTGCCGCAAAGCGGAAAGGGTGGTGGCCATCTGGGTCATTCCTTTTTCCACCGTCTGAAAGGCGTCCTCCCCGGAAAGGGCCTCCACCTTTTCCGGCAGGGGATCAGGCTCATAGCTGCCGGTGGATTCGTCATAATACCCGGCCAGGATATGGGTGGGGTACCGGCTGCCGTGTCCCGCCAGGGTGGCGGCGTAGGTGGCCAGCTGGACCGGGGTAAAGGAGTTGTTCCCCTGGCCGATGGAGGCCTGCAGGACCAGTCCCTTGGAATAGTTGGAGTCGGATTCCCAGGTAAGGGAGCCCTCCCCCTGGGGCAGTTCCAACCCCGTATCCGTGCCCAGCCCCAGAGCCTGGGCATACTCCGACTCCTGGTTTACCCCCAGCCGCCGGCCCAGGTCATAGAAGTAGATGTTGCAGCTGTATTTCAGGGCATTGACCATGGAGATGGGCCCTCCGTGGCTGATTTGGAGACAGCCGGGCTGGTAATCCCCGTAGAAGGTGTAGGTCCCGGTACAGTTGACCCGCTGGTTCGGGTCGGTGGTGCCGGTGAGCAGCCCCGCCAAAGCCACGCAGGGCTTGAAAGCGGAGCCGGGAGCATACTGCCCCTGGAAGGCCCGGTCAAAGAGAGGGGCTCCCTTCTGGGTCAGGTACTGGGAATAGAGGGCGGTGTACTGTTCCAGGTCATAGGTGGGATAGTTGGCCGCAGCCAGAATCCCCCCGGTTTCCAGGTCCAGCACCACCACCGCCCCGGCGTTTGCCTCCCGGCCCTTTCCCCGGGCTTTGGTTTTCTGAAGGGTAACAATTTGCTCCTCCAGCATCTGGTTCACCGCTTCCTGGAACCTGCTGTCCAGGGTGAGAACGGTGGAGAGCCCCGGCTGGGGTTCCTGGGTCACCTCATCCGACACCAGGTTTCCCTCCCGGTCCAGGGAGATGGTCCGGGTGCCGGGGGTCCCCCGGAGGGTCTCCTGGCAAAGGGCCTCCACCCCCGACCGTCCGATGGATTCATCCATCCCGTACCCCAGGGAGGCCAGGCGGTAATCCCCCGCCGTCCAGTCCTCCCTTGTGATGGCCCCCACCGTTCCCAGAATGGAACTGGCCAGGTCCTTGCTGGGATAGGTCCGCAGGGTCCGGGGGGAAAGCTCCAGTCCCCGGCCCAGCACCCCCTCCTCCCGGAAGGCGGTCAAAGCGGTCCGGTTCAGTTCCCGGGCCAGGGTAAAGACCTGGTATTCCTCATACCCCTCCAGCTCCATCTGGCGGCGGATCCCCGCCAGAAGCCGCTGCCACCGGGGAGCATATCCTTCCAGGTCATACCGTTCCACCAGCCGGGCCATGACCTGGTCCGGGGTGGCGTACTGCTGAAGGCCCAGGGCCTCCTTGAGGGCCGTCTCCCCCTCCCCCTGGTCCAGGAAAGCGTACTCCTCCCCCTCCGCCCAGAGGGTAAGGGGGAGCGGGTCCTCCCAGCTCTGCCCCGCCTCTTCCAGAAGGGACAAAGCCTGATACAGCTGCTTGTTCTCCTCCCCTTCCTGAACCAGCAGCCGGTTGATATTCAAATCATACACCGTCCGGGTGGAGGCCAGCACCAGGCCCCGGCTGTCCAGGATACGCCCCCGCACCGGGTCCAGGGTAAAAGTATATTCCAGATTTCCCCAGGCCCTGGCGTGGTATTCCTCCCCCTTCACCAGCTGAAAATAGGCCAGCCGGGCCAAAAAGATACCGCCAATAAGGGCGGCTCCCAGCCCGGCCAGCCAGATACGGCGGATTCCTCCATCCCTGTTCACGCTGCTTTACCTCTCCTTCCTCAAGGGGGCCAGCAGCCCCCAGACGGGGCTGACCAGCACCGTAAGTCCCCAGACTCCCGCCAGCTCCCACCGAAGTCCCCCGGCCAGGGCAGCCAGAGCCACCCCGCCCAGAGCGCCCAGGGCGGAAAGGGTCAGAAACCATCCCGGCCAAAGGGTGAGGGTCCGGACCATCCAGCCGGCGGCAAGGGCTGCGCCCCCCAACAGGAGGGCGGGGAAAATCCCGCCCCAGCCGGAGGCCATGGTCCAGCACAGGCCGCAGAGGGCCCCGTACATTCCCCCGGTCACCGGTTCCTCCCGGCTGCCCACTGCCAGGGCGGCCAGGACCAGCCCCAGGGGGGCCGCCCCGCCCCAGGGCAGAGTCTGTATGGTTAGGCTTCCCACCAGAAGGGCAAAATACCCCAGCGCCTTACCCATTTTTCACCCCCGTCACCAGATAAAAGCACCGCTCCCCCTCCCGGTCTCCCAGAGGGGTGAGGTCGGCGGTCCGGGTCCCGGAAGCCGGGTCCAGTTCCGGGGTCTCCAGGATCCCCACCGGAATCCCCTGGGGAATCTCCCCGGAAAGGCCGCTGGTCATGACCAGGTCCCCTTCCTTGGCCGGGGTGTCCCGGGGCAGGTCGGTGAGCGCCGCCTTTCCCTCCCGGCCGGTGACCCAGCCGGACTCCCGGCTCTCTCCCGCCCAGCAGGGGACGGAGAAGTCCGGGTCAGCGAGGGGGAGGACCAACCCCTGTTCCTCCCCCTTTCCGGTGATTCCCACCAGGTAACCCTGCCGGTCCACCACCGCCATTCCCTCCGGTACGCTCCCCCCTTGGGCCAGGGCCACCCAGAACCGGGCTCCCAGGGCTGGGTCCCGGCCTACCAGCCAGAGTTCCGCCAGTTCCAGCTGGGGAAACTGCTGTTCCAGGGCTTCCAGCCCGGTCCGGCTTTCCAGCCCCGCCAGGGACTGCTGGGCCTGGGCCAGCTGGGAGACCAGCCGGGCGTTCTCCTCCTCCAGTTCCCGGACCCGGCCGGGAGCCTCCCAAAGCTGGTCCCAGCCATCCCAGGTCCGGGCCGCCAGCATCCGTACCGGCAACAGTCCGGTGCGGAATATCCGGGCGGTCTGGACCGGCCAGAAGGCCCAGGCGCAAAGTCCTGCCCCCAGCAGGGTCCCCACCGCCCAACGGGTGAGTTTCGATTTTTTACGGGTATCTACTGCCATGGTCCGCCCCCTCAGTCATAGCTGCGGGGATTGCTGTCCAGAATCTGCCGGAGCAGCCGGGGCCGGTCCAGCATGGCCCCCGCCCCCAGCACCACACAGTCCAGGGGATTTTCCACCGTTTTCACCGGGATTCCGATTTCCCCGGCCAGCACCTGGTCCAGGCCCGGCAGAAGGGAGCCGCCCCCGGACAGGGTAATGCCCCGGTCCACAATATCGCTGGACAGCTCGGGCGGGGTCACCTCCAGGGCGGATTTCACCGCTTCCACGATTTCGGACACGCTGTCCGCCAACGCTTCCCGCACCTCCCGGGTACGGAGAGTGACATTTTTGGGCAGGCCGTCCACCAGGTTCCGGCCCTTCACCTCCATGGTCAGTTCCTCCTCCACGGGGCCTGCTCCCCCCAGGGCGATTTTTACCCCCTCGGCGGTGCGCTCCCCTACCAGAAGGTTATGTTTCTGCTTGATGTACCCGGCAATGGCCTTGTCAAAGGCATCGCCCCCCACCCGAAGGCTCCGGCTGGCCACCACCCCTCCCAGGCTGATGACTGCCACCTCGGTGGTACCGCCCCCGATGTCCACAATGAGATTTCCCGCAGGCTCCTCAATGGGAAGCCCTGCTCCGATGGCGGCGGCCATGGGTTCTTCCAGAATGTCCACCTGGCCTGCCCCCGCCCGCCGGGCGGCGGACTGGACTGCCCGCCGTTCCACCTCGGTGACCCCGCCGGGAACGCAGATGACCACCCAGGGCCGGAAAAACAGGCTTTTGCCGCAGGCCTTTTTAATGAAGTGTTCCAGCATGGCGGCGGTAACGTCAAAATCCGCAATGACCCCCTGGCGCAGGGGCCGCACCGCCAGAATGGATTCCGGGGTCCGGCCGATGACCGCCTTGGCCTCGCTGCCGAAAAACCGGGGCTGGCCGGTGGCCGCCTCCACCGCCACCACGCTGGGTTCCCGGAGAATAATTCCCTTCCCCTTCATATACACCAGTGTGTTGGCAGTACCCAGGTCGATGCCGATACTGCTGCAAAAAGAAAAGCCCATGCCTCTCATCCCCTTTTCCAAAATAGTCCTGAGACCTTCCCATCCATTCATACGCTGCACTCCTTTGTTTTAGAGCACAGTCCTGGATCTCGTTTTGGAAAAAGAGGAAAAAAGGCTGGGCTCTTTGGTTCAGAACGCTGCTTCTTCCTCAAAATGTTTCAACATCTGACCTACCAGGCAGACCGGCAGGCCCATAATGTTGAAGTAGGTTCCCCGGATGGCACTGCACCAGAGGGCCGCATGGCCCTGGATGGCGTAGCCTCCCGCCTTGTCGTAGGGTTCCGGGGTGTCCAGATAGGCTTCCAGGTCCTCCCCTTCAATAGGGAGGAAATCCACCTCACTGGTCTCCACCCGGCTCAGGATCCTGCCGTCCCGGGCCAGGCAGACCCCGGTGTGGACCAGGTGGGTCTGCCCCGACAGGGCGGTGAGCATCCGCCGGGCATCCTCCTTGTCCCTGGGCTTCCCAAAGACCTGGCCCTGGAACTCCACCACCGTGTCGCACCCCAGCACCAGAGCCCCCGGGTTTTCCCGGGAAACGGCCAGGCACTTTTCCCGGCCCAGGGCCTGGGCCAGGGCGGCGGGGTTGGGTGCGGTGATGGCGGATTCATCCACCTGGCTTACCTTGACGGTGAAATCCCGGGTGATCATTCCCAGCAGCTCCTGCCGCCGGGGACTTGCCGATGCCAAAATCAACATATTCCGCCCCTCCTTACAGCCGTTTGATCCGGGTGTACACATAGAGGGCCGCCCCGATGGTGAAGATCTGGGCCACATTTACCCCCATGTAAAAGTCCATGTTCAGCCGGACCACCCCAAAGTCAAAGTTGGGCGAAACACTGATTCCCTGGGCATAGGCCAGCCAGGCCAGGGCAGGGACCCCGGCGCAGAGCCCGGCGATCATCCCCCCCAGCACGATTCCGGCCAGGACACAAAAAATCAGAAGAAGTGTTCTTTTCATTAGAATAATCCTCCCTGAGGTCGAAAAATAGTAAAGGCTGGAAGGAGCTGGAAAATTTTACCAATTTTTCCTTTTCCTTCTCAGGTGGTCCCGGTGGAGCCAAAGCCTCCCTGGCCCCGCTGGGTGTCGTCCAGGGCCTGGGCCTGGACAAAGGCGGCCTGGTAGACCGGGGCAATGCAGAGCTGGGCCACCCGCTCCCCGGGCTGGATGGTGTAAGCTTCGCTGCCCAGGTTGACCATGGGGACCTTCAGTTCTCCCCGGTAGTCGGAGTCCACCACCCCCACTCCGTTGGCCATGCAGAGGCCGTGTTTGATGGACAGGCCGCTCCGGGCATAGACCAGGGCCACGCACCCTGCATGGGGGAGCTGGATGGCAATGCCGGTGGGGACCAATGCCCGCTGGCCGGGTGCAATGGTCATGGGGGCGGGAATGCAGGCGGACAGGTCCGCAGCCGCCGCACCGGGGGTGGCGTACCGGGGCACCTGGGCCGCCGGGTCAAGCTGCAAATATTTTACTTCAATGGATTCCATGGAATGGTTCCTCCTCAGTTGGTTCCTTTATAGTAGAGACCCCGGGTAAACTCCCCGGCAAAGGGACGGCGGGCCTTCATATCTTCCAGCAGGGCAGCGGCTTCCTCCCGGCTTTCCAGGGTGAACCAGGCCAGCTTTATCTCCCCGGGCAGGGGCTTGTCCCCCATATAGAGGGGCACCGGGTTATAGATGGTCCGAATCCCCAGGCCGCACCGGACCGGGAATTTTTTGGCTTTCCGGTCGGTAAGAGTTCCCGCCTTGGAGCACCGGTCACAGTCGGTGACATTTTTCAGGGGGCAGGCCCGGGTGAACATAAGGGGCAGATGGCCGTAGGCCACCACCCCTACCGGGATACCGGGGCTGATGGTCTCCATGTCCCCCAGGGTGACCTCGGGCAGGAGGGTAATGCTCTTGCAGCCCAGGGCCTTGGCTTCCAGGGCCGAGAGGGGGTTGGTGATGTTCAGGCCCATCCCCCCGAAGAGGGGCAGGCCCTTGGCCAGCCGGAACTGGCCCAGGTTGTTCACCTCATACCCCAAAAATCCCTGGTCCCGGGTATTCTTGATTTGAGTTTCCAGGCTGGCTTCCACCGCCCCGAACATGACCCGGGGCAGTTCCAGCACCACCTTTTTCCGCAGCTGGGGGGGCACTTTCCGGGCCTGGGCAATGGGAAGCTGGAAATAGGTGAGCTTTTCCGCCCAGTCCCGGGGAATCTGGTCCCAGGATTCAAACCGGGCGGCCAGGGCCTGGCCCTTGAGGGCAGGCCGGGGGGCAAAGGCGGGCAGGGTGTAGGCTGCCACCGGGATGGGCCGTGGGGTGCTGCGGAGAGCCAGCAGCTTTTCCAGCACCTGCCGGCGCAGTTCATTCCACTGGGCGGCGGGGAGGAAGGAGGGGGCTCCCGGCTCCCCGGTCAGTTCCATCCCCTCAAAGAGGAAGGGGGTCCCTCCCGTTTTGGAGAGGGCTTTCTCAATGGCGGGGGCCTGGTCCTTCTGGGCAGGCTGGGGGGCGGCCTGGGAGTAGGCGGAAGCCCGGTTCCCCTCCCCGTCGGCGGCGGTGACCTTCACCCCGTCCGGGTCCAGTTCCACGGTAAACTTCACCGGGACCCGGGGCCGTTCCCGCCGGTAAAGTTCCCGCAGGCCGGGCAGGCTTTCCCTGGTCCGGGCGGTGTCCTCCTGGGTGCGGGTGCCGAACATGGTCCGGTCAATTTTTCCTTCCAGGTATCCTTTTGTAAAGCCGGACCGGGAAAAGACCGATTCCAGCAGGGTCTTGTCATAGGGTTTCCCCTCCCGGGCCAGCAGGCAGGCGTTTACTGCCGCCGCCACATATTCCGGGGGACGGAGCCGTCCCTCGATTTTGGCGCTGGCCACCCCCATTTCCTGGAAGCGGGGCAGGTATTCAATGAGGGACTGGTCTTTCAGGCTGAGATGGTGTTCCTGTCCGGGCATTCCTTCAGGCAGCTTCCGGGCATCAAAGGGGAGGCGGCAGGGTCCGGCACAGCTGCCCCGGTTCCCGCTTCGTCCCCCCAGGAAGGCGCTCATAGTGCACTGGCCGCTGACGCTCATGCAGAGGGCGCCGTGGACGAACACCTCGGTCTCGATGCCGCAGTGTTTGGTGATATGTTCGATTTCTGCCAGGTTCAGCTCCCGGGCCAGGATGACCCGGGTGAATCCCATCTCCGCCGCCTGCAAAGCCCCGGACAGGGAATGGACGGTGAGCTGGGTGCTGGCATGGCGGGCCAGGGCGGGAGCAATCTCCCGGGCCAGGGCGGCGGTGGCCAGGTCCTGCAGGATGACCGCATCCGCTCCAGCGGCGGCCACTTCCCGGATGCACTGGGCCATCTCCTCCAGTTCCCCGGCATAGAGGGTGGTGTTGAGGGTCACATTGACCTTTACCCCCCGGGCATGGCAGAACTGCACCGCCTGAGCCAGACGGTCAGGGGTGAAGTTTCCGGCGCTCCGCCGGGCATTGAACCGGGTAAACCCCAGATAAACAGCATCAGCGCCGCTGTAAACAGCGGCGCTCAGCATTTCCTCGTTTCCTACCGGGGCCAGGATCTCGATGGTATTCCTCATACTTTCCCCTTTTCCAGACGCTGGAGGGACAGGTTCAGTTTCCGGCTCAGCTCCTCGTTTTCCTTTTTCAGCCGGGCGGCCTCCTCCCGGACTTCCCGCAGCCCCAGCTGGGCCCGGGCCGCATCCTCCAGGTAGTCCTTCAGCTGCCGGCGCATATTCTCCACCGTGGTCTCCGCCTTTTCCAGTTCGTCCAGGTAGCTGAGAGCCACCAGCACCGTGGCCCGGCTCATGGACAATCCGTACCGGGGCGAAGTATATTCGTTGATGTCCCGCTCCATCCGCTGGGCCAGAGTGCGGAAATACTCCTCGGACTGGGTGGAAGTCAGGTAGTAATCCGTGCCGCAGATGTTCAGCTTTACATGATTGGGGGTCAACAGAGGGCACCTTCTTTCTATGGAAAATTTCCCCCTTTCTCCGGCCGGGTCAGAGGGAAAACTGCTTTTTTCGGTGGTTTCATTATATAATAAATTCCCTTCCAGGAAAAGCCCCGGGCCGGAAAATTTATTCTCCTGCCATAAAATGGCCCTTTTTTCTTGCCAGCGGGGAATAAATCAAGTATAATATGGTTACTTGCGGAGGGCTTTTGCGGCCTCTGAGGGCCCTTTCCCTCCCGGCACAGTTCCAAAATCATCTTTTTGAGGAGTGTATATCGTTATGAATCTTTCCAAAAAAGAGTTCAAAGAACTGCTGGTGAGCCGTCTTCAGAGCGACAGCGGCGTCACCCTGGACATGGCTTCCCATCAGCAGCTGTATCGGGCCCTGGCCCTTATCGCCCGTAAACTC
>CALXGR010000030.1 GCA_944387885.1 uncultured Clostridia bacterium | reverse complement strand
CGGTATAATCTGATTTTCGAACGGTTCCTCAATCCGGAGCGGGTAAGTATGCCCGACTTTGACGTGGACTTCTGCTACGAGCGCAGACAGGAAGTCATTGATTATGTGAACCGGAAATATGGCCGGGATCATGTGGCACAGATCGTCACCTTCGGGACCATGGCTGCCCGGAATGCCATCCGGGACGTGGGCCGGGTATTGGGAATCTCCTACCAGGAGGTAGACCGAATCGCAAAGCTTATCCCCATGGAATTGAAGATGACCATTGCCCGGGCATTGGAGATTTCTCCGGACCTGAAAGCGGCATATGAGGAAGACCCACAGGTAAAGGAACTGATCGACACTGCCCAGAAGGTGGAAGGAATGCCCCGGCATGCTTCCACCCATGCGGCCGGTGTGGTGATTACCCCCGAAGTGGTAAACGATTATGTGCCTCTGGCCACCAACGATGGCCTGCCGGTGACTCAGTTCAACATGATCGAGATTGAGGAACTGGGCCTTTTGAAGATGGACTTTCTGGGACTTCGGACCCTGACGGTTATCCACGATACCGAGGAGATGGTCCGAAAAAAGGACCCCGGTTTTTCCATTGAGAACCTGGATTACGATGACCCGGAAACCTATGATATGCTGGCAGAAGGGGAGACCAGCGGAATATTCCAGCTGGAATCTACCGGCATGACCCAGGTGCTTATGGGAATGCACCCCAAAAACCTGGAAGATGTTATTGCCCTTATCTCCCTTTATCGGCCGGGCCCCATGGATTCCATTCCCACTTATCTGAGAAACCGCCGGGAACCGGACAAGGTCCGGTACAAAACGCCCCAGATGGCGCACATTGTGGATGTGACCAACGGGGTGGTGGTTTACCAGGAACAGGTTATGCAGATCTGCCGGGAACTGGCAGGATTCAGTTATGGACAGGCTGATAATGTCCGCCGGGCCATGAGTAAGAAAAAGCATAAGGTGATGGAGCAGGAACGGGCTCACTTCATCTATGGATGCAAAGACCCCGGCAGGGAATGCGCCGGGTGTGTGGCCAACGGGATTTCGGAGCAGGTGGCAAACGAGATTTATGATGACATGGTCAGCTTTGCTTCCTATGCCTTCAACAAATCTCATGCGGCCTGCTATGCCTATGTGGCTTTCCAGACTGCCTATTTGAAACGGCATTATCCCTGCGAGTTTATGGCTGCTCTTCTCACCAGTGTTCTGGACAACACGGACAAGGTGATTGAGTATTCCGGCGAATGCCAGCGTCTGGGAATCAAGCTCCTTCCGCCCGATATCAATGTAAGCCTAGGCGGCTTTACAGTGGACGGGGGAAATATCCGGTTCGGCCTGAATGCAGTCAAGAATGTAGGGCGGAACCTGATCGAAACAGTAGTCCGCAGCCGGGAGGAAAAACCTTATACCTCCCTCTATGACTTCTGCAAGAGAATGCACGGAGCAGAACTGAACCGGAGAGCCGTAGAAAGTCTGATCAAAAGCGGTGCTATGGACTGTACCGGCGCTACCCGTCGGGCTATGCTGGAAAACCTGGAAGGAATTCTGAAAAGCATTGAAAATGACAGCAGGAAGAATCTGGAGGGACAGCTGGACCTCTTTGCCGCTCTGGCAGAGGAGGAAGAGGAAAGTAAGGATGAGTATATCCTACCAAAGGTGGAGGAATATCCTCTTGCAACCCTTTTGCAGATGGAGAAGGAAATCAGCGGCCTCTACCTGTCCGGACATCCTCTGGATGCTTATCGTGACCAGATCAATCGGTATGCCACTGCCAGAATCGCCGACCTTATCGGCGAGGATGCCCGCCAGTATGATAACAAAGCTGTGACCCTGATTTGTACCATTGTGAAGATCCGCCAGATGACCACAAAATCCAGCAGCCTTATGGCTTTTGTGAATGTGGAAGACCTTACCGGCACCATGGAAATGATTCTTTTCCCTAAGGTGTATCTGCAATATCGGGCAGCACTGGGGGAAAATAAGGTTGTCGTAATCCAGGGTCGGGTGTCCTGCCGGGAGGAGGAAGCAGCCAAATTGCTGGCTGAGTCGGTGACCCTGTTGGAAGATTACCAGCCGGGGCGGCCTGCCCGGCAGGAGGGAAAAGGAGCAGCTCCGGCCCGCCCCAGACAGAACCTCTCCTTGGAATACTGGCTGCGGATGCCGGGAAAGGAAACGCCCCAATGGAAAAAGTTCCTTCATTTGGCTGCCATTTTTGACGGTACAACTCCTGTTTACGTCTATTTCCAGGATACTGCAACCAGACTGCTGACCCCCCGGACACTATGGGTGAATCCTCACCCGCTTCTGGAACAGGAACTGCGGCAGATGCTGGGGGATAAAAACGTCGTGGTGCGGCAGCGTGACAACAAAACAACAAAAGATGATACAAAAATCCATGGCTAAAGCAGCGTGAAATTTTTGACAAAACCACCCATCATTGCTATAATGAGGATACTGTAAGTTATTGTACAGTTTTACACAGAAGGAGATAGTTATAGCTTTTTGAAGGGGATTGGAGGATTGCGTTATGGCGCAAAAGGAAATTAAAACCATCGGTGTGCTGACCAGCGGCGGCGATGCTCCTGGAATGAATGCCGCAGTTCGGGCAATTGTCCGGGCAGGCATTGCCAAAGGCTATCGGATGATGGGAGTACAGCGGGGATATAACGGCCTGCTGAACGGCGAATGCTATGAAATGAATCTTCGGAGCGTTTCTGAAATCATTCACCGGGGCGGTACTGTCCTTTATACTGCCCGCTGCCTGGAGTTCAAGACCAAGGAAGGCCAGCAGAAAGGCTATGAAAAGTGCCGTGAGATGGGAATTGATGCACTGGTAGTGATTGGCGGAGACGGAAGCTTCATGGGAGCCAAGGCTCTGGCAAACCTGGGCATTCCTTGTATTGGCATTCCCGGTACCATTGACAACGACATCGCCTGTTCCGAGTATACCATCGGTTACGATACTGCCATGAATACCGCTGTTGAGATGATCGATAAACTGCGGGATACTACCCAGAGTCATGATCGCTGCAGCGTGGTAGAGGTCATGGGCCACAACGCCGGGTATCTGGCACTGAATGTGGGTATTGCTACCGGTGCTATGGCTGTTCTGCTGCCTGAGAAGGAATTTGATTTCCAGCGTGATATTCTGGATAAGATGGCCCGTACCCAGTGCAGTGGCAAGAAACACTTTATTATCATTGTGTCCGAGGGAGTTGTGCCCACTCAGGATCTGGCTAACGCCATTCAGGCAGCTACTGGCGTTGATACCCGAGCTACCATTCTGGGCCATGTACAGCGTGGCGGATCTCCCTCTCTGCGGGACCGTGTAGTAGCTTCCTATATGGGCTACTATGCGGTTGACCTGCTGGATCAGGGAATTTACAATCGTGTGGTGGCCCTGAAAGGGGAGAAGGCTGTGGACTATGAGATCAATGAAGCTCTGTCCATGAAAAAGACCATCGACGAATATATGCTGGAAGTCTGCAATACCATTTCCATCTGAGTTTTGTCATCAGGGGCATTCCTTCAAAGGAATGCCCCTTTTTCTTTTGCAAAATGCAGGTTAAAAGTTGGGAAGTATGGATTAGAAATCGAAAAATTGTGCAAATTCACCACTTTAAAGGGATAAAATTCTATTCCACTCAGGCTGATTTTCCGTTGAAATTTGAAATTGATTGTGGTACACTTTGGTGCAGTAAAGTTTTTCTGGGGATTTTAGAAATCTCCCAAGGAGGGAAAGATTTTACGGAAAACCCCATCTTGGGGAAAGTATCTTTTGTTGGGAGGAAACAACAATGAAAAAACTTTTGGCTTTAGTGTTGGCGCTCTGCATGGTGCTTGCTCTTGCAGCCTGTGGCTCCGGCAGTGACTCCGGGGACGCCGCTCAGGATGCAGCGGAGAGCACTCCTGCTGGTGACGAGACCGCAGCGGAGGATGCCGGCTCCGATGTGTACACCGTTGGTATCTGCCAGCTGGTCCAGCATGATGCTCTGGATGCCGCAACTCAGGGCTTCAAGGATGCCATTGTGGAAGCACTGGGAGAGGACAAAGTAGTGTTCAATGAGCAGAACGCTCAGAACGACAGTAACACCTGCTCCACCATTATTTCCAGCTTCGTCACGGAAGGCGTAGACCTGATTCTGGCCAACGCAACCCCTGCTCTTCAGGCCGCTCAGGCAGGCACCGATACAATTCCGGTGCTGGGCACTTCGGTTACTGAGTACGGTGTGGCACTGGGCCTGGATGACTTTGACGGTCTGGTAGGGACCAATATCTCCGGCACCTCCGACCTGGCTCCCCTGGACCAGCAGGCTGCCATGCTGCAGCAGCTGTTCCCCGATGCCGAGAATGTAGGCCTGCTCTACTGCTCTTCCGAAGCTAACAGCCAGTACCAGGTGGACACCGTAAAGGGTTACCTGGAAGAAATGGGTTACACCTGTGAACTGTATGCATTCAGCGATTCCAATGACCTGTCCAGCGTCTGCACCAGTGCAGCAGCAAACAGTGACGTGATCTATGTACCTACTGACAACACTGTTGCCAGCAATACTGAAATTATCAACAATATCTGCCTGCCCGCAGAAGTGCCGGTAATCGCCGGTGAAGAGGGAATCTGTGCCGGCTGCGGTGTGGCTACCCTGTCCATCAGCTACTACGACCTGGGCGTTGCCACCGGCAATATGGCAGTCAAGATCCTGACCGGCGAAACCGATGTAAGCGAGATGCCCATTGAGTATGCACCTCAGTTTACCAAGAAGTATAATCCTACCAACTGCGAGGCTTTGGGCGTCACAGTTCCCGATGACTTCGTGGCCATTGGCTGATTCATTTTAATTGACCAAAAACCGTGGAAGGGGCTTGCACTTTCCACGGTTTTTCTATATAATAGAACCGTTATCGTTGCTGCTTTAAAGCGATAAAGAATACATGAAACGAGAGAAGGAACTTTATGCCCAACATTGAACATCTCATTGGCGCCCTGCCCAGTGCCGCTGCACAGGGATTGATTTGGGGAATTATGGCCATTGGTGTATATATCACATACCGGGTTCTGGATGTGGCGGATCTTACGGTAGACGGCACCCTCTGTACCGGAGGAGCCACCTTTATAATGATGATGCTGGCCGGATACAATGCCTGGTTCTGCCTTCTGGCAGCTTTTGTTGCGGGAATGCTGGCGGGGCTTGCTACCGGGCTGTTCCACACCTTTATGGGAATTCCGGCGATCCTGGCCAGTATCCTTACGCAGCTGGGACTTTACTCCGTCAACCTGAAGATTATGGGAAAAGCAAACCAGGCCATCAATGTGGACCGGTTTCCTCTGTTAGTTTCCCTGAGATATATTAAAGATGTGCCTTTCTACCGGAACACCATCCTGGTGGTATTTCTGTTTATTGTAGCCATCATTGGAATTCTGTACTGGTTCTTTGGTACCGAACTGGGATGCAGCATGCGTGCAACCGGCTGCAACCAGCAGATGGCTCGTGCCCAGGGAATCAATACCAAGGTCTGCATCGTTCTGGGGCTGATGGTATCCAACGGTCTGGTTGGCCTGTCCGGTGCTTTGCTGACCCAGTATCAGGGGTTCGCAGATGTACAGATGGGCCGAGGTGCCATTGTTATTGGCCTGGCAGCTGTCATTATTGGTGAAGCTCTTCTGGGAAAAATCTGCCAGAACTTTGCCTATAAGCTGGCCACTGTGGCAGCGGGCTCCATCATCTACTACATTGTTCTTCAGGTGGTTATCTGGCTTAAGGTGGATACAGACCTCCTCAAACTCCTTACTGCTTTGCTGGTGGCGGTGTTCCTGGCCATTCCGTACTGGAAGCAGCAGTATTTCAACCGTGTAGGCGGCAAGAAGGGAGGAAAGTAAAATGCTGGAACTGAAGAATGTGCATAAGACTTTTAATGCGGGCACTGTAAACGAGAAAAAGGCCCTGAATGGTCTTAACCTGGTGCTGGAGGATGGAGACTTTGTCACCGTTATTGGCGGTAACGGTGCAGGAAAGTCCACCATGCTCAATGCAGTGGCAGGGGTGTGGCCGGTAGATCAGGGACAGATCCTGATTGACGGGCAGGATGTGACCAAGCTGTCCGAACATAAGCGTGCCGCCTGGCTGGGCCGGGTGTTCCAGGACCCCATGACCGGTACTGCTGCCACCATGGGCATTGATGAGAATATGGCTCTGGCTCTTCGCCGGGGAGCACACCGTGGCTTGCGGGTAGGCATCAAAAAGGAAGAGCGGGAAAATTACCGCCAGCTCTTGAAACGGCTCGACTTGGGGTTGGAAGACAGAATTTCCAGTAAAGTGGGACTTCTGTCCGGCGGTCAGCGTCAGGCTGTGACCTTGCTTATGGCAACCTTGAAGAAACCCAAGCTCCTCCTTTTGGACGAACATACTGCAGCACTGGACCCAAAGACCGCCCATAAGGTACTGACCCTTTCTGACGAGATCGTCCGGGAAAATAACCTGACCACCCTGATGATCACCCATAACATGAAAGATGCCATCCGGTATGGAAACCGTCTGATCATGATGTGGGAAGGCAGGATCATCTACGATGTGAGGGGAGAGGAAAAGTCCAAGTTGAAGGTCAGCGATTTGCTGGCAAAATTCGAGCAGGTAAGCGGCAATGAATTTGCCAACGACCGGATGATGCTGAGCTGAAATCCGGCCGTCTGAGGAGTTCCTTTAGCGAGGAACTCCTTTTTTTCGTCTGGTATTTGCCTATTGAGAAGAAATGTGCTATAATGACAGGCGATTATCATACCCAGGAGGCCATTTGCCCATGAGCCGTTTTCACAACATTCTATTTGATGTGGATGGAACTTTGATTCATTCTCAGCCGGGAATTATTCATAGTATGGAATACACTTTCAGGACGATGGGCGTGGACCCCGAAGGAATCGATTTGATGCGATATCTGGGCCCTCCTCTGAGAAAAAGCTTTGCCAACCACTTTGATACACCGGAAAAGGTTGAGCAGGCTGTGGAGATTTATCGCCGCCGGTATGCGGAAAAGGGACAGCACGAATGCACTCTTTTCCCTGGAGTGAAGGAACTCTTGCAGGATTTGCGGAATGCTGGGTATACTCTTTGTACAGCTACCTGTAAGCCGGTCACAGTGGTAACTCCTATTCTGGAGAATCTGGGGGTCCGCTCCTACTTTGAAATTGTAGGCGGCGCCAGTGAGGATCAATCTGTAGATAATAAAACTGCGGTAATTCAGCTGGTTCTGAGTCAGCTGGGCACGACCGAAGGAACTCTTATGGTAGGGGACCGGAGGGATGATATGGAGGGAGCCCAAAATTGCGGTCTTCCTGCTCTGGGTGCACTCTACGGCTATGGCAGCCTGGAGGAACTGGAACCCTACCATCCCGTGGCTTATGCTCAAAACAGTCGGGAAGTCTTTGAATACATCACCTCTGCCGAGTAATAGTGAAAGGAAGATACCTGTATGGGAAATCCAATTTCTAATTTTAAATCCTGGGGAGAACTCCAGCGCAAGGCTGTGATTGTTCTGATTATCTGCTTTGTGGTCCTGGTGGCGACCATCGTGGGCGTTTCCGTGGCTTTGCAGGCAACAAAAGATGAAACTGCAGACGAGGTAATTACCGAGGAATACAGCGCAGATGCTTATGTGCTGGATCAGGAAAGCAGTGCAATCGTTCCTGAGAGCGGGGAACCCAGCGAGGATGCTTTGAAGGACGTCCTCTTTGTGGGTGACTCCAATACCGTGCGTATGCAGGAATACGGACTGATCGATTTCCAGTGGACCGCTGCAAAGGTGGGTATCGGAATTCGTCAGGTCACCTCTGACGCATTCCTCTATTTTGAATATCCTGAAGGAATGGCTTATACCATTGCCAAAGCACTGCCTCAGTTTGCTCCCCGTCAGATCATTGTCTGTCTGGGTACCAACAATGCCGACGGCAGCATGAATGTGGTGGAGTTTATCGACTATTATAAGAGCGCTCTGACCGCTATGGAGATGAGCTATCCCTATGCGAACATTCTGGTTGCAGCCATTCCTCCCATTCCCACCGACCACTCCAAATATCCTGATATGACTCAGCTGGTAATTGACCAGTTCAACCAGGCTCTGCTTGAAATGTGCGAAGAGGAAGGATATCCCTTCCTGAACACTACTGAAGTGCTCAAGGGAAGCAATGGCTTCGGTAAAATTGATTACTTTGACAAGAGCGATATCCATATGAATATGGATGGTCTGACTGCCCTTTACAATTATTATGCCAGCCATGTCTATCAGTCCGAGGACCGCCGTCCCAGCACTTCTTACACTGTGCGGGTTGAGGCTCCTGCCACTGCTGCGCCCAGTGCAACATCTACCCCTGCGCCTACTGCAACCGCATCTAATGGAACTTACAAGGTTAACTATTATGTGGAAGGCGATGCCGGTTATATTGAGTATGGCAGCGACCGCGGCACCAGCATGTCCTTCAATGCAACGGCCAGCGACAGCTACACAGTGACCGCAGTGCCCAAGGATGGATATGTGTTCTATAAGTGGAGCGATGGTGTTACCACTGCTACCCGTACAGATAAGGATTTCAAGAAGAATCTGTCTGTAACGGCTATGTTCAACAGCTCTAAGGTGGAACTGAACCTGAGCCAGAGCAGTGTTACCATCAATAAGGGCGAGTCTGTCACCCTGTCTGCCTCCGTTTATGTGGATGGAAAGAGCTATGACACGGCCGGTGTTGCATGGGTCATCAACAATGAAAAGGTTGGAAGCGGTGCCACCTACACTTATACCGGCGGCAGCACTACACCTGTAACGATTACCGCTACCATAGAGGTAAACAATGTGACCAAGAAGGCGGAGTGCACCGTGGTAGTCAACCAGCCTACGCCTACACCTACACCTACTCCGGCTCCTACTCCCACGCCGACCCCGGCACCCACTCCCACTCCTACTCCCGCACCCACTCCTACACCTACCCCGGAAACGCCGGCTACCGCTACTCCGACACCTGATTCTACAGAGACTCCCACAGCGTAACCGGAGCGTGAGAGGGATAATCCATTTAACCGCATTATCCTGCTGATCGAAGCAGGAAACAGGAGCAAATACTTTTATGGCAAATTACTATTGTCTGTTGTTGGACAGCGATGATACCATTCTGGATTTTTCAACCGCTCAGCGACGCACTGTTCAGCAGACCCTGGAGCACTTCCAGTTCCCTTGTGATGAGGCGGCCCAAAGTCTGTTTCTTAAGATTGAGGCAGAGATTTGGGAGGAGTTCAATCAGGGAAAGATAAAGAAAGAAAAGCTTCTTACCGAGCGCTTTGTGAGATTCTTTCGCCTGATCGGTCAGGAAGGCAATGCCCGGGAAATGAATGAGTATTACCTTGCTGTTCTGGCACACCATCCGGAACCTGTCCCGGGCGCAGATGTGTTTCTCAAGTTGGTTTCCGAAGTGGCCAGCCTTGCAGTGCTTACCAACGGATTGGAAGGGGTGCAGATTCCCCGTATTCGGATGTCCGGGCTTGGACGGTATTTGGACGATGTGCTTATCAGCGAAAAGGTTGGCCTGGCCAAACCTAACCCGAAACTGTTTGATCTGGCCCTGAAACGGCTTGGAGTGGAAAACAAGAGCAGGGTTCTGGTAATTGGGGACAGCCTGTCTGCTGATATTCAGGGAGGAATCAACGCCGGGCTGGATACCTGCTGGATTAATCCTGCGGATCAGCCCAATACTACGGGGATCCAGCCTACTTATACCGTGCGTTCTCTGGAGGAGATACTCCCCATTGTTATGGAACCGGATGAGCTGGAGGCTTTGAAGGACCCCAACAAGAAACATCAGAACGATTTGATCTGACAACGAAGAACCGCCTGATCCCATTGGGCGGTTCTTTTTGGTAAAGGAAAAGGACCATTTATGCTGATACAACTGCAACAACTGGGAAAGAATTTTGGAGAGACTGTGATCTTCCAGGATGTGAACCTGGGGGTCGAGGCAGGGGAGCGGATCGGAATTGTTGGTCAGAATGGTACCGGCAAGACCACCCTGCTGAAAACCATCTGCGGGGAATACCAGCCCGATGAAGGGACTATTGCGTTTGGAGAGGGGGCCGTGCTGGGGTATCTGGCCCAGAACAGCCACCTGGACCCTACCCGGGACGTGTATGAGGAGATGAAAACCGTCTATGCGCCCTGTCTGGAAGCCATGGCAGAAATGTCTATACTGGAAAAGAAGCTGGCTTTAAATCCGGATGACCCGCAGCTTCTGGCCCGCCATGGGGAACTGACTGCTGTTATTGACTCCATGGATGGCTACCACATGGATGTGGAAATCAAAAAAATACTGAGCGGCATGGATTTCCCGCCTGAAACCTATGAGAAAAAGGTGGCAGTGCTTTCAGGTGGAGAATATACCCGCCTGCGGCTTGCAAGGCTTCTCCTTCAGAAACCGGATATCCTGATTCTGGACGAACCGACCAACCACCTGGATTTCACCACTATGGAGTGGCTGGAAGGCTATTTGAAGGGATACAAGGGTGCTGTTCTTGTGGTCAGCCATGACCGGTATTTCCTGGATGCCGTGGCTACCCGTATCTGGGATGTGGAGAATCAAACCGTAACATCCTATAAGGGAAATTTCTCTGCATATCTGCCCCAGAAGGAGATGGCGGTAGAATACCAGCAGAAAAAGCATGATGCAGATGTGGCCAAAGCTGCCAAGCTGCAGGATTATATAGACCGGAACCTGGTTCGGGCTTCCACCACCAAGATGGCCCAGAGCAGACGGAAACAGCTGGAAAAAATGGAAATTACCGAGGCACCCAAAACCACTGTGACCTCCATGAATTTCCGGTTTGAATTTGATCTTACCCCTTATAATGAACTGATTACCATGAAGGACCTGTCTATCCGGATCGGGGACAGAATCCTTCTTCAGCCTTTCAGCATGCAGATATTCCGGGGAGACCGTCTTGTGATAGCGGGACCCAACGGGGCAGGAAAATCCACTCTGCTTCAGGTGCTGGATGGAAAGCGCCGGCCCAGCTCCGGTCTGGTTCGGTTGGGCGCCGGGGCACGGTACAGCATCTTTGAACAGCAGCAGCTTCGCCGGGGTGAGGGACGGGTCATCGACGCTATTTGGAACAGGTATCCCCGGTTTACAGAGCTGGAGGTGCGGAGCCATCTGGCCCGGTTTGCCTTCCGGGGTGAGGATGTGTTCCAGCCCTGTGCCAATTTGTCTGGCGGCGAATTGGCCCGGCTGAGGTTTGCTGAGATTGAACTGGAACGCCCTAATCTTCTGTTCCTGGATGAGCCGACCAACCACTTGGATATTTTTGCCCGGGAAAGCCTGACCCAGGCCCTTACCGCTTATGAGGGAACCCTGGTAATGGTCACCCATGACCGGTATCTTATGGAACAGCTGGGCTGTCCCATCCTGTATCTGGAAAACGGAACGGCGACTCTCTATCTCAGCTATGAGAAAATGATGGGAAGGGATAACACCCCAGCGCCGGTACAGGCTGCAAAGGAAACGGTAAAGCCGTCAGGAGGATACGGGAAGGAACAGCGCCGCCGCCGGGCAGAGGTGCGTAATCGTCTTCGTGAGATCGAAGCCGAAGTGGAGGAATGGTCTGCCCATGTGGTGGAGCTGGAAAACCAGCTCAATGACCCGGAAATTGTCCGGGATCATATAAAGCTTCGGGATAAGTGTGACGAGCTGGAAGATGCCCGGTTCCATCAGGATGAACTGTTTGCCCAGTGGGAGCAGCTGCTGGAAGAGCAGGAAAAAATGGAACAGGAAGACTGAACAATTCCCATTTGAGAAAAACTGTTGTTAATTTCCAAAGATAATGCTATAATGAATACCGTAAAAAACTGTGTCCGCATAGAGACACCGGCATAGGATTGGAGGAACCAAGCATGGATATGGAGCGTTCTCAACTGTCTGGCGGAAGCCTGCAGATTTCTACTGAGGTTTTGGCAAAGATCGCTCGCCTGGCTGCCTTGGAGGTCAGCGGAATTGCTCAGGTGACCAGTGATGTCCCGAAACATCTGGCTAAAACGAACCTGCAGCGCCCGGTGACTGTGGTAATGAAGGATGGAATTGCCGAGGTTACCATCCGGCTGTATGTGAAATACGATTGTGCAGTGCGGACTGCCTGCGCTAAAGTACAGGAAAATGTAAAGAACACCATTCAGAACATGACCGGGATCACTGTGTCCAAGGTCAATGTGATTGTGGCAGGTCTCGGAGAAGAGGCCAATACCGAGGAATAAAAGAGGAACACGATGGCACAAAAACTACAGCGGCGTCAAAGCCGGGAAAATGCCTTTCTGGTACTGTTCTCTTCCGCATTCGGCGAGGAGGATATTCAGGAGTCCATTGCTCTGAGCAGAGAAGTGGACGAGTATGCTCTGGATGATTTCGGAGAGAAAACCGTACTGGATTATCAGGCCCATGCAGAGGAAATTGATGCACTGATCGGGGAACGGCTTCAGGGCTGGACCTTCGGGCGCCTGCCCAAGGTGAGCCTTGCCTTGCTGCGCCTGGCAGTGAGCGAAATCCTCTACGGTGAGGAGAAGCTCCCCAGCGTTACCATCAATGAGGTGGTAGAACTGGCTAAAAAGTACGGGGATGAGAATGACTACCAGTTTATCAACGGTCTGTTGGGCAAACTGGTAAAGGATCTGGGGCTGGCCCAGCAAACTCAATGCTGACCCTGGGAATTGATACAAGCAACTACGCAACCTCTCTGGCTGTCTTTTCCAAAGACACAGGAGAGGTTGTTTGTGATATAAAAAAGTTTCTTCCGGTCAAGGAGGGACAAACCGGGCTGCGTCAGAGTGATGCGCTCTTTCACCACATTGCGGCACTCCCGGAAATGCTGCGGGAACTGTCCACCAAGGCGGATTTGACGCAGGTTTCCTGTGTGGGAGTGTCCACTCGTCCCCGTCCTGTAGATGGTTCCTATATGCCCTGCTTTTTGGCCGGTGTCAATGCTGCCACTGCGTTTGCGGCGGCAAGGGGAATTCCGGTCGTTTCTACTTCCCATCAGCAGGGACACATTGCAGCGGCTCTTTATGCTACCGGTAACAAGGCCCTTATGAATGGTCCTGTGTTGGTGTTCCATGTGTCTGGTGGAACCACTGACCTGCTTTACTGCCCCTCCCTGGACCACGTTGAGTGTGTGGGAACCAGTGGGGATCTCTATGCGGGCCAGGCTGTGGACCGTTTGGGCGTAAAGCTGGGGTATCCTTTTCCGGCTGGGCAGTATGTATCTCAGCTTGCAGAATCCTGCACTGATAAAATCCGCCCCAAAGTAAGTGTGAAGGGGACTCGGTGCAGTTTGTCAGGACTGGAAAACCAGTGCAACAAACTGCTGGACCAGGGAAAGAGCCGGGAGTATGTCTGCCGGTACTGCCTTTTGGCTATTGGGGAAACTCTTTTCAAAATGGCTTCTGCTGCCCTGGAGGAATATCCGGGCACGCCGGTGGTTTTTGCCGGCGGCGTTATGAGCAGTAGTGTCATTGCCCAGTATGTAAAGGAACGGCTGCCCCAGGCTTATTTTGTCCCGGGACGCTTTTCCAGTGATAATGCCATAGGTGTCAGCATTATGGCGGCAAGGAGCCTTCTATGAAGCAACAGGCCATTACAGTGACCGTTCTCAACCGGTACGCCAGACAGGCCCTGCAGCAGGTTGAACTGCTTCAGAATCTGGTGGTGTGCGGAGAAATTGCCGGATTTAACAAACACTATAAAAGCGGACACTGTTACTTTACCCTGCGGGACACCCAAAGCAGCATTAAAGCCGTAATGTTTGCCAGACAGGCCTCTCTGCTGGGGTTTCAGCCCCAGGAGGGAATGGAGGTGCTGGTTTACGGTCATGCCGATCTGTTTGAACGGGATGGCGCCTTCCAGCTCTACGTGGACTATATGCGGCCCTCCGGGATGGGAAGCCTTCAGAAAGCCTTTGACCAGTTGAAGGCAAAACTGGAACAGGAAGGTTTGTTTGACCCTGCCCACAAAAAGAGGCTGCCTCCCATGCCTCAGACCATCGGGATTGTGACCAGTAAGACCGGTGCTGCCCTTCAGGATATTCTCAATGTGATGGGACGGCGCTGGCCCGGGGTCAAGTTGATTCTGGCTCCGGTAAGTGTTCAGGGGCAGGCTGCGGAGGAGGAAATCGTAAACGGAATCCGAGCCTTGGAACAGGATGGCCGGTCTCAGATCATACTGGTGGCCAGAGGTGGAGGTTCCCGGGAGGACCTTTGGGTGTTCAACAGTGAGCGGATTGCCCGGGTGGCCTATGCCTGCACGGTACCTTTGGTCAGCGCTGTGGGGCATGAAATCGATTATACCATCCTGGATTATGTGGCAGACCTGCGGGCGCCCACTCCTTCCGCAGCAGCGGAGCTTTGTGTCCCGGACAGGGAAGAGTGGTTCCGAAAAATACAGGATTTTAGAAATAATATGCAGAATTCTATACAGAAAAAGCTGGAATTGTGCTATAATAAAATGAAAGAGCTTTCTCCTGAGTCTGCCAGGGAGATGAATTGTGTCCGCCAGGAACAGCGGCAGGAACAGCTGAAACAACTTCAGTTGCTGGCAGGTGAACGGATAGAACGAATCGTAGCTGAAAAAGAGAGCCAGCTTGTCGCAGCTGCGGCAGTGGCCCATTCACTGAACCCTTACCAGGTCCTGGCCCGGGGGTATGCCATGGTGGAAACTGATGGCTCAGTAGCACAGGTGGAAAAGCTGGAACCGGGGCAGACTGTGGAGCTGATAGGTCATAAGGCCCGTGCATGGTGCAGGGTGGAAAAGGTGAAGAAAGGGGGAGTATCTGGTGAAGCAACCTAAATCCTTTGAGGAAGGTATCGCCCGTTTGAAGGAGTCTCTGGATGTCTTGGGACAGGAAAACACCAGTCTCAATGACTCAGTAAAAATATACGCAGAGGCGGCAGAGCTGATCAGATATTGTCACGATTGCCTGGAGAAGCATAAGCTTCAGGTAGAGGAAATCGATTTGCAGCTGGCCCGGTTGGGAGGACAGGAAGAATGAAAGAACAGATGCAAGGGTACCTCGCCCTGGTAAACGATCATCTCTCCCGGGTCTGTGACCGGCTTTTGCCCGCACAGCTTCCCGGCCCGGAAGGAAAACTGCGGGAATGCCAGGTGAATCAGGCGGCACGGTACAGCCTGCTGGATGGAGGAAAACGAATCCGGGGAATTCTGGTGCTGGCTGCCTGTGAGCTTCTGGGAGGAGACTGCCAGAACGCACTGGATTTTGCTGCCGGAGTGGAAATGCTTCACTGTTACAGCCTTATCCACGATGACCTTCCCTGCATGGATAACGATGACTTCCGGCGTGGAAAGCCCAGCTGCCATAAAGCTTTCGGAGAAGCCACCGCACTTTTGGCGGGAGATGCTTTGCAGGGGGCAGCCTTTGAGGCCGTGGCCGGAGCTGTGGACAGGGAAGGAAATCCCCTTCCTGCCCAGTATGTAGTGGAAGCTGCCAAGGCTTTGGGGTTGGCCGGCGGAGCCAGAGGGATGGTTCTGGGGCAGGAACTGGACCTGGCTTATGAAGGTAAAAATATTTCCAGGGAAATACTGGAATCCATCCACACCCACAAAACAGGCGCCCTTATCAATGGTGCCGTTCAGATGGGGGCCGCTGCAGCAGGCGGTTCCCGGGAGGACCGTGAGATCCTGAGCCGGTTTGCCTTTACTTTGGGATTGGTGTTCCAGATCGTGGATGATGTGCTGGATGTCACCTCCACGGAACAGGAACTGGGAAAACCCATTGGAAGTGATTTGGAACAAGGAAAGACTACATATATCACTCTGCTGGGTGAGCAAGGAGCCATGGAATTGGCCCGTAAGCTCACGCAGGAGAGCTGTCAGGAGCTTGCACAGGCGTATGGAGCCAGAGCGGATTTTCTGATTTGGCTGGCCCAGAGCCTCCTGGAAAGAAGGAGTTGAGAAAATGGGATTGTTTGAGGTCATATACGGCTGGAATTATGTGCTGATGGTGTCCCTTACCGGCTGGCTTGTAGCACAGGTTCTCAAGACTCTGGTTGATTTTGTGATCATGAAGGAAATCAACTGGGAGCGGATGGTGGGAGATGGTGGAATGCCCAGCGCCCACTCTGCAACGGTGACCTCCCTGGCCGTGGCTATGGGGAAGTATTGCGGAATCAGCTCTCCTCTTTTTGCCCTGGCTGCAATTTTTGCCATTATTGTAATGCATGACGCTATGGGGGTTCGACGTGAAACCGGCGAACAGGCAAAAGTGTTGAATAAAATGCTGGAGGAATGGATGGAGCTTCTGGGCGGCCAGAACAGCTCCCTCATGGATATGAAACGCCTGAAAGAAATGGTGGGACATACTCCTCTCCAGGTTATGTTCGGCGCAATTCTGGGAATTGCGATTGGCCTTATTATCCCTGTGGTCTAAATACTAATACACAAAGGACTTGAAACTATGCAAAAACCCTTGTTGGAGCAGGTGAACAGCCCTGAGGATCTGAAGCAGCTGCCCATGGAACAGCTGCCGGCCCTGTGTGGTGAGATCCGGAGCTTTTTGCTGGATAGCGTTTCCAAGACGGGGGGGCATCTCTCCTCAAACCTGGGAACCGTTGAGCTGACAGTGGCTCTGCATTATGCGTTGAACCTTCCTCAGGACAAGATTTTGTTCGATGTGGGGCACCAGTGCTATACCCACAAGATCCTTACAGGACGTAGGGAAGAATTCCCGTCCCTCCGGAAGATGGGAGGCCTTTCAGGATTTCCTTCTCCTCGGGAAAGTGAATATGATACCTATATTTCAGGACATGGAAATACCGCCATTTCGGTGGCTATCGGGGTTGCCCAGGCCAAGAAGCTGAAAGGGGAGCAGGGCTGTGCCGTGGCTGTGGTCGGCGACGGAGCCTTTACCGGCGGCATGGTCTATGAGGGACTGAACAATATAGGAAAATTGAATAATCTTATTGTGATCCTCAATGACAATAAGATGTCTATTTCTAAAAATGTGGGAGCCATGGCCCGGTATCTTACCCGGCTTCGCACAGCTCCCGGTTACGTCAGCGCAAAAGCGGGAACGGAACAGCTTCTGCGGGTTATTCCCCTGGTAGGCGACAGCCTGGTGTCCGGCCTTCAGAAAGCCAAAATGTTCCTCCGCCGTCAGATTTACCGCCGTTCCACCTTCTTTGAGGAGATGGGATTCCAGTATATCGGAATTGAGGATGGTCATGATGTGGAGGCACTGACCCAGCTTATCAAGAACATCCGTACTTCTCAGTACGCCCCGGTTCTGATTCATGTGGTAACCACCAAGGGAAAGGGATATGCCCCCGCAGAGGAAAATCCCGGAGAATTCCATGGGGTATCTGCTTTTGATACCGAACATCTGATGGACCCGGAGCTGAGCCCCAGCGAATCCTTCTCCACCCAGTTTGGAAAAACGCTGGTGGAACTGGGTGAAACCGATCCCATAATCTGCGCCATCACTGCCGCTATGAAATACGGCACCGGTTTGCAGTATTTCTATCGCCGGTTCCCTCAGCGCTTCTTTGATGTGGGAATGGCAGAGCAGCACGCAGTTACCTTTGCAGGCGGGCTGGCCAGCCAGGGAATGCGTCCGGTGGTGGCTATCTATTCCACCTTCCTTCAGAGAAGCTATGACCAGTTGATTCATGACATTTCCCTTATGCACCTGGATGTCCTTCTGGCAATTGACAGAGCAGGACTTGTGCCGGGGGACGGGGAAACCCATCAGGGAATCTATGACCCGGCTTTCCTGAGCTCTGTGGGAATCCAAACCTATTCCCCCAGTAACTATGCAGAACTGAAGCACTGGCTGAGGATTTTGGTTCGGGAACAGGATGGCCCCAGAGCCATCCGATACTCCCGAGGCGGTCAAACCGAAGAACTGGCAGCTTTGGGCTGTTCCGGTGAGCCTTATGACCTGATTGGGGCTGAGAGCGGGCAGGCAAAGGTTGCATTGGTGACCTATGGAACCCTTACCGCCCGGGCTCTTAAAGCAAAGAAAATCCTTGAACAGGAGGAAATCTCTGTTCACTTGATCAAACTGGTGCAGATTTGCCCCATTCCTCAGGATCTTCCGGCTCTGCTGCAAAGTTATGCAGGGGTGGTCTTTGCAGAGGAATGTATCTACGAGGGCGGTATAGGGCAGTATCTGGAAACGAATCTTTACGAATCCGGATGGCGGGGGCGGTATTGCCGTCTGGCTGTTCTGGATCGCCGTCAGCCCCCGGGAACTGTGGAAGAATTGCAGAAATACAACGGCCTTGACCCTGAGTCTATGGTCAGTGCAGTGAAAGAGGTGTCTCCTTGAAAATCCGGTTGGATCAGTATCTTTGCCAGAATGGATTGGCACAAAGCCGTGAACGGGCCAAAGCCCTTATTATGTCCGGCATCGTCTTTGTAAATGAGCAGAAATGTGATAAAGCAGGAGATATGATCTCTCCGGATGCAAAGGTCGAGGTCCGAGGCCACGATATCGGTTATGTAAGCCGGGGCGGACTGAAGCTGGAAAAAGCCATGAGCTGTTTTCCCCTTACTCCCAACGGAAAGGTCTGCATGGACATTGGCGCATCTACCGGTGGTTTCACAGATTGTATGCTCCAGAATGGAGCCAGCAAGGTCTATGCGGTGGATGTGGGATACGGGCAGCTTGCCTGGAGCCTTCGCACCGACGAACGTGTGGTGAACATGGAACGGACCAACATCCGGAATGTGACCCTGGAACAGTTGGCTGAGCCCATTGAATTCTTCAGCGTGGACGTTTCCTTCATTTCCCTGAAGCACATTTTCCCGGTGGCAGATCAGATCTCGACCCCGGATGCCACCGGTGTTTGCCTGGTAAAGCCGCAGTTTGAAGCGGGCCGGGAAAGGGTAGGAAAGAAGGGGGTGGTTCGGGAGGCCTCCACCCATAAAGAGGTAATTCTCCAGGCCATGGAGTACGCAAAGAATAACCATTTCAGTGTGGAGGGACTCTCTTTCTCCCCCATTAAAGGGCCTGAGGGAAACATTGAATTTCTTATTTTTGTCCGGCATTGCCAGGAAGCTTCTGTTCTTCCCGAGGAAGTGGTGGACCAGGTTGTGGCCGAGGCACATGGAAAGCTGGATTGATTAAGAACATGACCATTTATCTTTATCCCAACCCTAAAAAGGATCCAGGCCTGAGCATCACCGCAGAGACGGCATCCAAGCTGGTTGCGATGGGGGCTTCTGTGCTGGTGGAGGAATCCTATGGCAAGGAGCTGGGGCTGGAAGAGATCCGGTTTGCGGATCCGGACCAGGGAATTCCCCAATCCCAGGCTGTAATCACCATTGGCGGAGATGGAACACTGCTTCGGGCAGCAAAAAAGTGTCTGGCCTCTGATACCCCTATTTTGGGAATCAACGTGGGGAGGACCGGCTTCCTGGCCACCTGTGAGGTGGATGAACTGGAGGAAAAGCTGGGACGGCTGCTTGCCGGGGAATACGAGTTTGACGAAAGACGGCTTCTGGAAGCAGCAGCTCCCGGCCCCTGGAACCGAACTGCTCTCAACGATATTGTGATCTACAGCGGACAGCGGCAGCAGGCTATGGACTATTCCATATACTGTGACGGAAGTCTGGTGAGCAGATGCCGGGGAGACGGGGTAATCGTTGCCACCCCCACCGGTTCCACGGCCTATTCGCTTTCTGCCGGAGGTCCGGTCCTGGATGCACATATTGCGGGGTTTGTGGTAAATGCCATCTGTGCCCACAGCCTAAAAAATCCCCCGATTGTGTTCTCGGCAGATAGAAAAATCACCATTCAGGTAGATGCCCGGGAGGGCGAATCCGCTCAGGTATCCTGCGACGGCGGGAATCTGTACACCCTTCACGGCGGGGACCAGGTAGGAATACAGCTTTCTCCCACCCCCATCCGGCTGATTAGTTTTACCCCTGCAGAACAATTTGAGGCCATCGACCGAAAGCTGCGGGGAAGGAGGTAAAATATATGAAACGTGCCAGACACCAGGCAATTCTCTCCCTGATTCGGTCCCACTCCATTGACCGGCAGGAGGAATTGCTGAAATACCTGAAGGAGGCCGGCTTTGACGTGACCCAGGCAACCGTTTCCAGGGATATCCGGGAGCTGCGGTTGGTAAAGGCTACGGACGGAAGCGGCGGATACCGTTATGTGGTGGCCTCCGACAAAAACAAGGCGGCCCATTCTCCCAGCCGCTTTGAAACCATTTTCCGGGAGTCTGCTTTGAGCGTGGACTATGCAGGGCACATTGTCATTGTAAAGTGCTTCTCGGGAATGGCCAACGCCGCCTGTGAGGTGTTCGACTCCATGAATTGGGATCAGGTAGTAGGGACTCTGTCCGGGGATGATACCTTCTTCATTCTCATGAGAACGGAGGAAGCCGCCGCCCATATCTGCAATCAGCTGCTGGAATACACCAATCGGTAATCCTGTACCAAGGGAGGGTTTTTATGCTGTCACAACTGAATATTGAAAATGTGGCGGTCATTGAAAAAGCCCAGGCCAATTTTCAGGAGGGGCTGAATGTATTGACCGGCGAAACCGGTGCAGGTAAGTCCATTCTGATTGATTCCATCAACGCCATTCTGGGCAACCGGACCAGCCGTGATCTGGTCCGTACAGGGACCGGAAAGGCTTGTATCCGGGCTGTGTTTACCCAAATCCCGGAAGGTGTCAGAAACAAGCTGGAGGAAGCAGGGTATCCCGGCGAAGAGGAGCTTCTTATTTACCGGGAAATCACAGCAGAGGGAAAAAGCAGCTGCCGAATCAACGGCTTGCCTGCAACTGCGGCGGTGCTTCGGGATATCTGCGGAGAGCTGATTTCCATTCACGGTCAGCATGACAGCCAGAGCCTTACAAACCCGGCCAAGCATCTGGGAGTGCTGGATGCTTACGCTCAGAATCGAAGTGAGTACCAGGCCTATCATGAAAAGTACCGGGAACTGATTGGGGTAAAGCGGCAGGTGGACCGGCTCAAGGCAGAGGAAAACCAGCGCCGGGAGCGGGTAGATCTGCTGGAATATCAGGTGGAGGAAATCCAGTCCGCCCGGCTTCAGGAAGGGGAGAGCCTTGCTCTGGAGCAGCGACGGAAGGTGGTAAGCCACGCTCAGGGAATTATGGAGCAGCTTACAGGAGCCCTTGCTGCGCTGAATGGACAGGAAGACTTCGGAGGAGCTGCGGACTTGCTGGGTTCCGCTTCCAACAGCATTTCCTATGCTGCCCAGCTGGATGAAAGCCTGAAACCCTATTCGGACCGGCTGGGAGAACTTTATTACGCAGCCCGGGAACTGGCGGCTGATCTGGCCTCGGAGGAGGAAAGCTACCAGTTTGATCCTGCGGAACAGGAAGCCATTGAAGCCCGCCTGGACCTGATTCACCGGTTAAAGCAAAAGTACGGTTCCACGGAAGAGGAAATACTGGAATATGCAGAGAAGGCCCGGCAAGAGTTGGAAACCATCCAGAACGTAGACCAGACCCTGGCAGAACTGGATTTGAAGCTGCATACCCTTTACAAGGAAGCTCGTGATTTGGCAGCGATTCTGACTCAAACCCGCTTGGATGCCTTTGAGCGTATGAACCGGGAAATCACAGGAGTTCTGGAATTCCTGAACATGCCTGGGATTCGGTTTGTGCTGCAGCATTCCACCGGACCTTTGGCAGGCAGTGGTCAGGATTCTGTGGAGTTCCTCATCTCCGCCAACAAGGGCGAGGAACCTAAACCCCTGGCAAAGATTGCCTCAGGGGGCGAGCTGAGCCGAATCATGCTGGCCATTAAAAGTGCTCTTGCGGAGAAGGATGACATCCCCACCATTATCTACGATGAGATAGATACGGGAGTGTCGGGACTGGCAGCCGGAAGAATCGGACAGGTTTTGAAGGATACTTCCAAAGGCCGGCAGATTCTCTGCATTACCCATACCGCCCGTATCGCCGCCATGGCGGATATGCACCTTCTTATTCGGAAGGAAGTGGAGGGAGAGCGCACCTTCACCAAGATTCATCAGCTGAATCAGGAGGAACGGGTGGAGGAGGTTGCCCGAATCATTTCGGGAGATCAAATCACCCCCACCAGTCTGGCCAATGCACGGGAACTGATTGCGGGAGGAACGCCTTGACAAGGTTTTTTTGCCGTGCTATAATCGGCTTTGTTAAATGCGAAGAAGGGAACCAGTAGGTCTGGAAACTTTATTCAGAGAGGCTTCGGTCGGTGCAAGAAGCTATAAAGTACAGACTGAATACATCCCAGAGCAGCGGACTGAACCAATAGTAGGTCTTGCCGTGTGCGCACGTTACAGCGCAGGAGTGTATATCTGCACTCTCCGAGGCTTTATCTGTGAGGATAAAGCGAACCAGAGGTGGTACCACGATTATTTCGTCCTCTGCCAATTCAAAATTGGCAGGGGATCTTTATTTTCCTGCCGCAGCCCAAGGAGGAATTGTTATGGGTATTTACGAAGAACTGGTTGCCCGCGGCCTTATTGCACAGGTAACCGACGAAAAGGAAATCCGGGAACTGGTAAACCAGGGCAAAGCCACCTTCTACATTGGCTTTGACCCCACCGCAGACAGCCTGCATGTGGGTCACTTTATGGCCCTTTGCCTTATGAAGCGGCTCCAGATGGCCGGCAACCGCCCGGTAGTGCTCATCGGCGGCGGTACCGGTATGGTGGGTGACCCCAGCGGCCGGACCGACATGCGTCAGATGATGACCCCCGAGACCATCCAGCACAACTGTGACTGCTTCAAAAAGCAGATGGAGCGGTTTATTGAGTTCGGAGAAGACAAGGCCATCATGGTCAACAATGCGGACTGGCTCATGAAGCTGAACTACATTGAATTGCTCCGGGACGTGGGAGCCTGCTTCAGTGTCAACAATATGCTTCGGGCAGAGTGCTACAAGCAGCGGATGGAGAAGGGC
>CALXGR010000029.1 GCA_944387885.1 uncultured Clostridia bacterium | reverse complement strand
CCGCAGGGAGCAAAGAAAGCTCCCGTTCTGATTGTGGGTGCGGGAAATGCGGCTGCCTGGGCAGTGACCCTCTGCACGCAGGAGGAAAATTTCGGCAATCCGGTAGTCATGGTAGACGACGACCTGAAAAAGAAGAATCTCCGGGTACAGGGCGTTCCTGTCCGGGGCATTATTTCGGATGTACCGGAACTGGTACGGAAATATCATATCCAGGAAATCGTCATTGCTATTCCTACCCTCCGGGGTGAGCGGCTGCGTGAGGTGGTAAACCTTTGCACCAGCACCCGTGCCAGAGTGCGGATGCTCAATGACCCCCAGCTGGTGGAAAAGGACACCCTGAAAACCAGGGCCGGGCTTCGTGAGATCAACACCTCCGACTTCCTTTCCCGGGATGAGGTTGTGCTGGATGCGGACCGGATTCGTCAGTATCTGGCCGGCAAGACGGTACTGGTAACGGGCGGCGGAGGCAGTATCGGCAGTGAGCTTTGCCGTCAGATCATCAAGTTCAACCCCAAGCAGCTGCTGGTTTTTGACATCTACGAAAACTGTGCCTACGAACTGGAAATGGAACTGAAACGGACCTATGGTCAGGATGTTCCTGTAACAGTGCTTATTGGCTCCATTCGGGACAAAAAGCGGCTGGATGAAGTGTTTGAAAAGTATCATCCTGAGGTCGTGTTCCATGCGGCGGCCCATAAGCATGTTCCCCTCATGGAGATCAGCCCGGCAGAGGCGGTCAAAAACAACGTCATGGGCACCAAGAATCTGCTCAGTTCTGCCAGTGCCCATGGGGTAGAGCGGTTTGTCCAGCTTTCCACCGATAAGGCGGTCAATCCCACCAATGTTATGGGCTGCACCAAGCGGCTGTGTGAACTGCTGCTTCAGGCATTTGCTAAAGGTACAGAGATGAAATGCATGGCGGTCCGGTTCGGCAATGTTCTGGGAAGCCACGGCAGCGTGATTCCGCTCTTCGAATCCCAGATTCGGAAGGGCGGCCCCGTGACCATTACCCATCCGGATATCGTACGGTATTTTATGACCATCCCCGAGGCGGCACAGCTGGTGCTTCAGGCGGGAAGCCTGGCTGAGAGCGGCAGTATTTATGTGCTGGATATGGGCGCTCCGGTCAAGATCATGGACCTGGCCAAAAAGCTGATTCGGTTTTATGGCTATGAGCCGGGCGTGGACATGGATATCGTGGTCACCGGCCTTCGTCCCGGCGAGAAGCTTTACGAGGAGCTTATGCTGGATGCAGAGCAGGAGAAAATGCAGAAGACCGCACACAACAAGATTTTTGTGGCACCCCCAAGCGAAATTGATGTGAGCCGGTTCTACGAGCAGTTGAACGAACTGAATGAGGCTGCGGAACATAACGATGAAGGTGTGATCCAGTGCCTGGAAAAAATGGTGCCCACCTATCATCCCAACCGGGAAATGCTGAAAGGAGAGTGAGTTGGATGTATCGCAACGGTATTAAACGGGTTTTGGATTTTCTCCTCAGCCTTGCAGCAACCATCCTTCTTTCTCCCATCATGCTGGCCCTCTCCATCTGGGTCAAGCTGGATTCTCCCGGCCCGGTATTTTTCCGTCAGAAGCGTGTCGGCATCCATAAAACCCACTTTAATATTCTGAAATTCCGGACCATGAAGTCGGACACTCCCCATGACGTCCCCACCCATATGCTGAAAAACCCCGACAGCTATATCACCAAGAGCGGTGCGTTCCTTCGGAAAACCAGCCTGGATGAACTGCCCCAGATCTGGAATATTCTGGCCGGTCAGATGAGCATTGTGGGGCCCCGGCCTGCCCTGTACAACCAGTATGACCTGATTGAGGAGCGGGATAAATACGGGGCCAATGATGTCCGTCCCGGACTTACCGGTCTGGCTCAGGTCAATGGCCGGGACGAACTGGAAATTGAGGAAAAGGCCCGGCTGGACGGCGAGTATGTGAAGAACCTCACCTTTGCCATGGACCTTCGCTGCTTTTTCAAGACCATTACCTATGTGTTCAACCGGGAAGGGGTAGTGGAAGGCGGCACCGGCACCCTTCAGCAAAACCAGCAGGAAAAGAAAGACTAAAACCATTGCCTTCTGCGTACACTGTTTACAGGAAACGCCGGAGGGTAGGTTATGGAGCCATCGAAACAAAAAAGCCTTCGGCAGATTCTGAGAGGGAAAGGACTTCCCGAACCGGATCTGCCTTTTCTTTTTTTGATTCTCATACTGGTCTGCTTCGGACTGGTGATGTTGTTCAGTGCCAGCTATGCGGTGGCCATGTACCGGAGAAATGATCCCTATGCCTATCTGAGGCCGCAGCTGCTCTATGCATTGATGGGACTGGCAGCCATGTGGGTGGCCAGCCGGGTGGATTATCATATCTACCATAAGCTGGCCTGGCCGCTGTTTGGCCTTTCCCTGGTACTGCTCACGGTAGTACTGTTCATGCCGGAGTATAACGGATGCAAACGGTGGATCGTCATCCCGGGGGTGGGAACACTTCAGCCCAGCGAGATTGCCAAATTCAGCGTGATTCTGCTGTTCAGCCATATTATCAGCCTGAACCATGACCAGATGAAAACCTTTCGGGTGGGGGTACTGCCTTTTGGATTGATACTGGGAACGGTGGCAGTGCTCATGCTCCTGGAGCCCCACCTGAGCGGAACTCTGCTCATTATGGGAATCGGGGCGGTGCTCATGTTTGTGGGCGGGACGGGGCTGAAATGGTTCGGCCTGGCCGGAGCGGGAGCGGTAAGTGCAGTGGTGGGAGCGGTGATTTTCCTGCCCGACCTGGTACCCTACGCAGCCAACCGGCTGGAAAGCTGGCTGGACCCCTTTGCGGACCCTTTGGGGAAAGGCCACCAGACCATCCAAAGCCTATACGCCATTGGAGCAGGAGGAGCGGCGGGATTAGGCCTGGGGAACAGCCGGCAGAAATATCTGTACGTACCGGAACCCCAGAATGACTTTATCTTTTCCATCCTCTGTGAGGAACTTGGATTCCTGGGCGCCATGGTGGTGTTGGGGCTTTTCCTGGCCCTGCTTTTGCGGGGACTTCTCATTGCCACCCATGCGGCAGATAAATTCGGAGCTTTGCTCTGCGTGGGATTTGTGGTGCAGGTGGTCATGCAGGCAGTGCTGAATGTGGCGGTGGTCACCAACACCATCCCTAATACCGGAATCAGCCTGCCCTTTTTCAGCAGCGGAGGAACCAGCCTTATGATGCTGCTGGGAGAAATGGGAATCGTATTGTCAGTAAGCCGATACGGCAACCAGAATAAAATATAGAAGAAACCCCTTTTGGATATTTTTCCAAAAGGGGTTTCTTTTGAGATTTTACGGAAAGTTAACAGCGGGGTTATTGGATTGGAAGAAAAAAAGTGGTATAGTATTTTACGATTGCGACAGAATGAACTGTAATGCAGAAAAGCTTTACAGAAGAGGAACGACGACAACTATGGTTAAATACAGCGTAAAAAAGCCCTACACTATTTTGGTTGCCATGATTTTGGTGCTGGTGCTGGGGTTTGTAAGCTTTACCGGAATGCAGACGGAACTGCTGCCGGAGATCAGCCTGCCTTACCTTATGGTGATTACCACCTACCCGGGAGCGAGCCCGGAAAAGGTGGAAAGCTCTGTGACTGAACCGCTGGAGGCATCCTTGGGAACGGTGAACGGGGTAGAGAACGTCACCAGCACCAGTGCAGAAAACTACAGCATGGTCATGCTGGAGTTTGCAGAGGAAACCAATATGGACTCTGCCATGGTCAAGGTGTCCAGTGAAATCGACCAGATTTCCGGAGCCCTGCCGGATATGTGCGGCACTCCCATTATTATGGAAGTCAGCATGGATATGATGGCCACCATGTACCTGAGTGTGGACTATGAGGGAATGGACATCTACCAGCTTTCCGGCTTTGTGGAGGACACCGTCCAGCCCTATCTGGAACGCCAGGAAGGCGTAGCCAGCGTATCACCAACCGGCATGGTAGAAAAAACCGTAGAGATTCGGCTGGACCAGAACAAAATTGATGAGGTAAACGACCGTCTGCTGGTTCAGGTCAGCAGCAAACTGGCAGAGGCAAAACAGGAACTTGCCGATGCGCAGAAGGAAGTGGACGACGGACTGGCCGCCCTGGAGGACGGACAGTCCAAGCTGGACGAGGGGAAAAAGCAGATCGACCAGCAGCAGGACAAGGTAGGAGATTCCCTGGGGGACCTGGTCGGTCAGGTAAATGACAGTCTTCCTGCCATGGTGGGAATGCTCCGTCAGGCAGCAAACGTTCTGGATCAGCAGGCTGCTGCCATGCAGCCCAATCTGGACCAGGCCAAGAAGGGACTGGAACAGCTGAAAGCTGCCCAGGAGCAGGCTCACACCGGTCTTGGAATGACGGCTCAGCAGGAGGAAGAACTTGTACTGGGCAGTGCTGCCTGCCTTTCCGACTACCTGCCGGATGTGGCGGCAGAAAATCTGCCCCAGAGCAAGGCGGATGCCCTGGCCAATAACGGAGCCAAACTGAAGTGGACAGAGGAAAAGCTGGCAGAGGCTAAAACCGCTATTGAAACAGACTATGCCGATGCCCTCACAAAGGATGAAAGCACCCTGGAGCAGGAACGGGCAGAAGCTGCCCAGAAGGTGACAGAGGCTCAGACAGCACTGGATAATCTGCCTGAAACTGCAACGGACGAAGAGCGTGCGGCTGCTCAAGCCGCTCTGGACAGCGCCAAAGCCGACCTGACCGCAGCGGAAAAAGCCCAGAACGCCTTCAAGGACTACCAGACCATCACCCAGGCTCAGCCGGTGACTACCGTGTGGGAGCTGGACCTTCAGGTGGAAACCACGGCTCAGACCGTGGCCGGCCTGGAACAGCAGATAGCCCAGGCAAAAGGCTCGGCTGCCAAACTTCGGGAACAGGCGACCAGTTTGGAAAAGGGCGGAAAACTGGATAAGGAGCTGGGAGACCTGGCGGCACAGTTGCTTTTCAGCGGCAGTCAGGCCCAAATCAGTCTGGGCCAGTATCAGATGGATATGGCCCAGACCCAGCTGGAGAGCGCTGAGTCTCAGCTGGAACAAGCCTGGGACCAATATTATGAAGCCCGGGAGGAAGCATTGAAAAGTGCAAACCTGGATCAGCTCCTCAATATGAGCACCATCAGCGGAATCATCACTGCCCAAAACTTTTCCATGCCTGCGGGGTATGTCTCTCAGGGCGAGGAGCAGTTTCTGGTCAAGGTGGGAGATGCCTATGAATCGGTGGAAGGGGTAGAAAATACCCTTCTGTGCAGCATGGATGGAATCGGGGATGTGCGGATCGGAGACGTGGCCCAGGTCACCCTCATTGACAACACCGGAGAAAATTACGCCAAGGTCAACGGAAACAATGCAGTAATTCTCTCTGTGTTCAAGGGAAGCACCAGCGGTACCAGCCAGGTATCTGAAAACTGCCTCAAAGCTATGGAGGAACTGGAAGCCCAGTACCCCGGCCTGCGGATCACCACCCTCATGAACCAGGGAGACTATATTGGCCTGGTGGTGGATAATGTCCTTTCCAGCCTGGTACAGGGCGCCATCCTGGCTATCCTGGTCCTGGTCATCTTCCTGAAAGATGCCCGGCCCACTACGGTGGTGGCCCTGAGCATTCCCCTCAGCGTTCTGACCGCCATTGTACTCATGTACTTTACCGGCATTAACCTGAACATTATCAGCCTGTCCGGTCTGGCGCTGGGCATTGGCATGCTGGTGGATAACTCCATTGTAGTCATAGAGAATATCTATCGTCTGCGGAGCAAAGGTGTCCCGGCGGCCCGTGCGGCAGTTCAGGGCGCCAAGCAGGTCACCGGCGCCATTGCGGCTTCCACCCTTACCACAGTATGCGTCTTCCTGCCCCTGGTCTTTTCTTCCGGCCTGACCAGAGAACTGCTTCAGGATATGGCTCTTACCATTGCCTACAGCCTGCTGGCCAGTCTGGCGGTGGCGCTGACGGTAGTACCCGCTCTTTCCAGTACTATTCTGAAAAACTGCAAGGAGAAAAAGCACCCCTGGTTTGACCGGATGACCCGGGAATATGCCAAGGTGCTGCGGTTCTGCCTGAATCATAAGGCAGTGCCGCTGGGACTTTCTATGGGACTGCTGGTATTCTGTGTCTGGCAGGTCACCCGGATGGGAATGGTGCTGATTCCGGATATGGGCTCCAACCAGATTTCCGTGACGGTCACCATGCCGGAGGATAACACCAACCAGCAATCCATAGAAACCGCTGATCTGCTGATGGAACGCCTGACCCAGGTGGAAGGGGTAGACACAGTGGGAATGATGGCCTCCAGCAGTGCTGCCAGCCTGTTGGGTGGTATGGGGGCTGCAAGCAGTGATTCCGCAGATTTCAGTAGTTTCAGCTGCTTTGTCACCCTGGACGAGGATTCGGAAAACCGCTCGGACCTGGTAGTGGAAGAAATGGAACAGGCCGTGGCAGATCTTGATTGTGAGACGGTCATCAGCGGTTCCATGGATATGGGCAGCATGATGAGCACCGGACTGCAAATCGATATTTACGGCGAAGACCTGGATACCCTTATGGCCATCAGCCAGGACGTTATGGATATGGCAGGGCAGATCGAGGGATTCCAGGAGATCAGCAATGGTCAGGAGGAAGGAAAAACCGAGGTTCGGGTGACCGTGGATAAGGACGCAGCCATGCGCTGCGGTCTGACCGTTGCCCAGATTTACAGCGAACTTTCTGCCGCTATGACAACTTCTTCCACCTCTACCACTTTGACGGTAGGGGAGGAGGAAATCGAGGTAGTGATCGTGGATGAAACCGATCCCGTCACCCTGGATAATCTGCTCAACTATGAATTCCAGACTTCCACGGTAAATGGGGACGGGGAGACTGTCAACGAGACCCATACCCTGGGTGAGTTCGCAACCACCAGTCAGGGTCAGGGCGTGGCCAGCATTGCCCGCTCCAATCAGGCCCGGACTATGTCGGTGACAGCCACCACCATGGAAGGATATAATACCACCCTCCTAAGCCGACAGCTGAAAGATCTTCTGGAGGACTATCAGGTGCCGGACGGATACACCGTGGAAATGGCAGGCGAGTCCAGCATGGTCAATGACATGGTGGTTCAGATGATGAAGATGATTGCCCTGGCGCTGGTCTTTATCTACCTGGTCATGGTGGCACAGTTCCAGAGTCTGCTGTCGCCCTTTATCGTTATCTTCACCATTCCTCTGGCGTTTACCGGCGGCCTGCTGGGAATCCTCCTTTCCGGAGAACTGATCAGTCTCATGTCCCTGATGGGATTCTTGCTGCTGGCCGGTGTGGTAGTAAACAACGGTATCGTTTATGTGGATTATACCAACCAGCTGCGGCTGGCGGGAATGGAAAAACACGATGCGCTGGTGGCTGCCGGCGTTACCAGAATGAGACCTATCTTTATGACGGCCCTCACCACCATTCTGTCCATGAGCGTCATGGCTGTTTCCAAGGATGCCACAGCTGCCATGAGCAGAGGAATGGCCATTGTGGTAATCGGCGGACTTCTCTATGCCACCTTTATGACCCTTTTCGTAGTCCCGGTCATGTATGACATCTTCTTCCGGAAAAAGGAAATGAAAGAAGTAGATGTGGGAGATGACTTGGAGGACGAGGTGGACGAGGCAGCCGAATTTGCCCGTACAATGAGAAATTGGGAGACTGCCCTGCCGGAAGGGGAGAATCTTGAAGATAAAAGTTGAAAAAAGCCAAAAAATCTTGAAATAAAATTCCACAAATTTTGATATTGAATGTTGTGCGACTTGACGAAACAAAATAATGCTGTTATAATGAAGAAGTTGCAGGAGAAACTTTAGGCCCGGCAAAAATCCTGGGCCAGGGTGATTTCCTGAGGAACACAGAACTTCGTTTTTCAAAAACACCAAGGCATAACCAATTCAAAAAGGAGAAGATTTTATGGCTACTAAGAAGACTCAGCAGACCGTGATCTCCGCAGACAAGTACTATACCATCTCTGCAGCAAACGGTCGCGTGATCGAGGTTGCTGACTACAACACTGAAAACGGCGCAGCTATCCAACTGTGGGACAACATGGGTGCCGAGTGGCAGCAGTGGAAATTCAACCGGGAAGGCGACGGCATTTACCGGGTTGAGAACCGCTTCACCGGCAAGATGCTGGACCTGATGCAGGGCGGCACTGTGGACGGAACCTGGCTCCATCAGTGGGAGGGCGGCAACGGCTCCTCTCAGCTGTGGGCTGTTGAGTTCACCAACGACGGCCGTGTAAAGCTCAAGTCTCACATGGCTGCCGGCAAGTGCGTGGACGTTGTGGGCATGAGCACTGAGAACGGCGCCCGCATCCAGATTTGGAGTGACGTGGACGGGGAGAACCAGATTTGGACCCTGAACGAAGTCGCCGAGAAGAAGGCCCGTGCTGCCCGCAAGCCTGCCGCTAAGAAGGCTCCTGCCAAGAAGGCCGAGACTGTAAAGGCTGAAGCTCCCAAGGCTGAGGCTGCTGCCGAGACCAAGGCTGTTGCCGCTGAAGCTCCCAAGGCCGAGAAGGCTCCCGCAAAGCGGACCTGCAAGCGGACTGCCGCTCCCAAGGCTGCCGCAAAGGTTGAAGCTCCTAAGGCTGAGGCTCCCAAGGCTGAGAAGGCTGCTGCCAAGAAGCCTGCCGCAAAGAAGGCTTCCAAGTAATTGAATCCAAAACAAAAAGCCGTGGTCCCAATCAGGGACCACGGCTTTTCCTTTCTTGTCAGGAAAGAAACTGCAAAAATTATTTTTCCAGGTATACAGTGGTGGAGGGGAAGGCGAAATCTCCACCCAGAGCCCGGACCTTGTCCAGAATCTCCAGATAAATGCGGCTCTTGTCAGCCAGATATTCATCCTTCAGCAGGGTAGTGAGATAGCATTCCACCGAAATGTCCAGGCTGCTGGCGCTGAATCCGGCCATGTTTACCAGAACGCTTCCTTCCACCACATGGGGATAGGCTTCCAGAATCTCACGGACGGCGGTCATGATTTCCTCCAGCTTTTCCCGGCTGGTGTCGTAGGTCAGGCCCAGGGTAAACTGGCACAGACGCTTGGTGCGCCGGGTAGAGTTCCAGATGTTGGCAGAGGAAACGGAGGAATTGGGCAGGGTGACCAGGGTGTTTTCAATGGTCCGGATTCGGGTGCTGCGGAAAGAAATATCCTCTACAGAACCTTCCACCCCGCCCACTGTGATCCAGTCGCCCAGAGAGAACGGTTTCTCCAGAATCAGGATAAGTCCGGCAAACAGGCTGCTGGCGGTTTCCTGGGCGCCCAGGGAAACGGTCAGACCTACCAGTCCAACGCCGGTAACCAGCCCGGCCACGGGAATGCCGAATTCCTGCAGGATGATGAGAACCCCCAGAATAAGGGTGAGAATCTTATAGCACTGGGTAAGCAGGCGGAGCAGGATCTGGTTGGTCTCCAGGCTGAGCTTGGAGCCCACTTCCCGAAGGAGCAGGTTGCAGAGCGGCCAGCACCCCCAGAGTCCCCGGGTGGCAAACACTACGATGGCGACCCGCAGGATCCTGAAAACCAGAGCTTCATAACCGGGCAGGGTGATGGGCAGACTTTGCAGGGCCAGGGCATAGCCAATGGCCTGGAAGGTCAGTTCCACGGGAATGGTGAACTCCCGGACCACGATTTCCAGAGCAGTCATTTCCTTGCTCTTGAACTTTGCGGAAAGGCGGGGCCCCAGCCAGAGCTTGACAACTCGGCTGAGCAGCCAGCCTCCCAGAGCCGGGAGCAGGATCTGAAGAACAAGACCGATTGTGATATTTTCCAAAAGACGGTTCCTCCTTCTTAAACTTCTCGTGAACGGGGAAGGGACTACCTGCTGCATAGAAGCAATGCCCTGGGTCCCGTATCATTTGCAGCCATCCCACGGGAAGGAAACAGGCTGCCATATTTTTATTATAACATGGATGCCCAGGGGAGGAAAATCCTTTTGAACTCTTTTTCAAAACTTTCACGGGATAAAAAACCTGTTGCATTTTCCAAAGAATGTGCTATACTGCTAATGAAAAGTCTGTTTCAGGGCGGGGTGAAATTCCCCACCGGCGGTATAGCCCGCGACCACTCCATATTGGGGTGCTGATCTGGTGAAACTCCAGGGCCGACGGTATAGTCCGGATGAGAGAAACGACAGAGCACCCATATGCTATGTTTGCGCCCTTTTATACCTTTTCGGTGTAAAGGGGCTTTGTTTTTTCCTGTCCTCAGGCTGATGGACTTTTCAAAATATTGAATAGGGGAAAATACCCCAAGGAGGAAACCTGTATGCAAACAACAAAAACTCACAACCTGGTAGTCACCGCAATGCTGGCCGCTGTAGCCACAGTCCTTATGTTCCTGGACTTCAGTGTGCCCTTCCTCATTCCCACCTTCGTAAAGATGGATATTTCGGAACTGCCCGCACTGCTGGCTTCTTTCAGTCTGGGCCCGGTCTATGGAATTGTGGTCTGCCTGCTGAAAAATATTTTCAATATGATTTTCCACGGCAGTACCGGCGGAGTCGGAGAACTCTGCAACTTCCTGCTGGGCGCTGCTTTTGTGGGGGTTGCCGGTTTGATTTACAGCCATCATAAAACCCGCAAGGGGGCTCTGATCGCTGCCGCAGCCGGAGCAGTAGCCATGGCAATTGTCAGTGTGCCGGTCAACTACTGGATCAGCTACCCCATCTACGCCAACCTGTTCCACGGCATGGACAACATCATCGCCGCCTATCAGGAACTTCGCCCCGGCGTAAACGGTCTGCTGGAATGCCTGCTTATCTTCAATATGCCTTTCACACTCCTGAAGGGAGTCATCGACAGTGTGCTTTGCTTCCTGATTTACAAGCCCCTCAGCCCGGTTCTTCACGGGAAAAAGTGATTGACAGAAATTCTTTTGCCGTGGTACTATACCCTTATAGGGTTATGCCCAGCTGAGGGCGCCGCCGTATAAGGGCCCAGTAAGGGCAGCATACCATGGTGAGATAACGCTCAAGGCCCACCCTGGGAATTGAGCGTTTTTTCTTTTTGATAGATCCATCCAGGACAGGAGGGAGCATTATGGCTAAATATCTTTTTACATCTGAATCCGTTACCGAGGGGCATCCCGACAAGATCTGTGACCAGATCAGCGATGCCATTCTGGACGATCTGCTGGCTCAGGACCCCAATGCCCGGGTGGCATGTGAAACTACCTGCACCACCGGCCTGGTTCATGTGATGGGCGAAATCACCACCACCGGATATGTGGATATTGCAGGCGTTGCCCGGCGGGTCATTTCGGAGATCGGATATACCCGTGCCAAGTATGGCTTTGATGCCGATACCTGCGGTGTGATCACCAGCATTGACAGCCAGAGCGCTGATATTGCCCTGGGTACCAATGATCAGGTGGGCGGCGCAGGCGACCAGGGAATGATGTTCGGCTATGCCTGCGACGAAACTCCCGAGCTGATGCCCCTGCCCATTATGCTGGCTCATAAGCTGACCCGGCAGCTGGCAAAAATGCGGAGGCATGGATTCCTGCCCTCCCTGCGCCCGGACGGAAAGAGCCAGGTCACCGTGGAGTATGAGGACGGAAAGCCTATGAGGGTTGCTGCCATTGTCCTTTCCACCCAGCATGCTCCCGCCGTCACCCTGGATCAGGTCCGTTCTGACGTTATGAAGTATGTGATTCATGCTGTGATTCCCCCTCATCTTCTGGATGAGGAGACCCAGTACTTTATCAATCCCACCGGACGGTTCGTCATCGGAGGTCCCCTGGGCGACTGCGGACTTACCGGACGAAAAATCATTGTGGATACATACGGCGGTTATTCCCGGCATGGGGGCGGAGCCTTCAGCGGCAAGGACCCCACTAAGGTAGACCGGAGCGGCGCTTATGCGGCCCGGTGGGTAGCCAAGAACATTGTGGCGGCAGGCTATGCACGTAAGTGCGAAGTACAGCTGGCCTACGCCATTGGTGTGCCTTATCCGGTCAGTGTGCTGGTGGACACCTTTGGCACCGGGACCGTACCGGACACCCGCATTGAAGAGGGTGTGAAAAAGGTATTTGACCTTACTCCCGCAGGAATTATCCGGGATTTGGATCTCCGCAAACCAATTTATCGTCAGCTGGCCGCCTACGGCCATATGGGCCGGGAGGACCTGGACGTAAGCTGGGAACGGAGAGACCGGGTGGATGCCTTGCGAGAGGCCATTGGATAAAATGTTTCGCCAGCCTGCAATGCAGGCTGGCGTTTTAGTGTAGAAAGCACCTGTATTGAAATATGGACAGGAAAGGAGGGAACTGTATATGCCTGCACCGCTTCAGAAACTGGAAGGGGTGGTGGAACACCTGATTTATGAAAACCGGGAAACAGGATACTCGGTTTTTGAGGTCCGTTCCGGGGACAGCTATGTGGTGGTAGCCGGGACGGTGGGGGAGGTCTGCATTGGCCAGAAGGTGGAAGCCTATGGCCAGATGGAGGTCCACCCCAGCCATGGAGAACAGTTCAAGGCCCAGTCCTGCAATGTGATGCTCCCGGAGCAGAAAGAGGGAATCCTGGCTTACCTGTCCAGCGGAGCTCTGCCCTATGTAGGGCCTGCCACTGCAAAAAAGCTGGTGAGCCTGTTTGGGGACGAGACTCTGGAGGTGATTGCCCAGGAGCCTATGAAACTGACCCAGATTAAGGGAATCACCGAGCAGAAGGCACAGGCTATCTCCAACGAGTTCCGGCGGATGTTTGGTGTCCAGGAGGTAGTAGCCTGGCTGGGACGGTATCAGATCCCTCCGGTAAAAGCGGTGGAGGTGTTCCGGTATTACGGTCCCCATACCCTCCAGATGCTGACGGATAATCCTTATCTCCTCTGCGGGGAGCCTTTGAATCTGAAATTCTCGGTGGTGGATATCATTGCTGCCGAACAGAAAATACAGCCGGAGGATACTCTGCGGGTGACGGCAGGGGCTTTGTACGCCCTGCGGTATAACGCCAACCAGGGACATACCTGCGTGCCCAGGCAAAGGCTGGTGGAGAGCACTGCCAGCTTTATTCGCCTGGAACCGGAGCAGGTGGACCGGTCTGTGGAAGCCATGCTGGAAACCCAGGAACTAAGCCGGAAGGAGTTTGACGGGACAGAGTACCTGTTCCTTCCCGACCTTTTGCGGGCGGAGGAAGACATCGCATCCATTCTGGCCCAGCGCAGCCAGTACCCGCCTTTGCCCAGCAGGGGAATTGAAAACAAAATCCGAATTCTGGAGCAGACCCAGAACCTGAAATATGCCCTGCTCCAGAAAGAAGCCATCATCAAGGCCATGGAGAACCGGGTCTTTGTACTGACCGGAGGCCCCGGCACCGGAAAAACCACAGTGCTCAACGGAGTGCTGGCCCTTTGCCAGGAGCAGGGGGAACAGGTGGCACTCTGCGCTCCTACCGGGCGGGCTGCAAAACGACTGAGTGAAATCACGGAATGCAAGGCCACCACCATTCACCGGCTGCTGGAAGTGGATTACTCCTCCGGAGTGGTGCGGTTCATCCATAACAGCCAGAATCTCCTGAAACAGAGCGTCGTCATTCTGGATGAGATGAGTATGGTGGATGTAAAACTGTTCCAGGCACTTTTGCTGGCTCTTCGCCCCAGCTGCCGGATCATTATGGTGGGAGATTCGGAACAGCTCCCCAGTGTGGGACCTGGCAACCTTTTGGGGGAGATCATCCAAAGCAATGTTGTCCCCGTTGTCCGTCTGACCGAGATTTTCCGGCAGGCAGAAAAAAGCCTGATTGTAAGAAATGCCCGGCGGATCAGCCAGGGAGAGATGATTGCAGCCGGAGATAAGGGTGATGACTTTTTTCTGATGGAGCGGACCGGAATGTCCTGCGCAGAAACCATCTGTCAGCTGGTCTGTCAGCGGCTGCCGGCGGCATATGGCTATGACCCGGTCCAGGATATCCAGGTGCTGACCCCTACCAAGACAGGGTGGGGTGGTACCATCGAACTGAACAAGGAACTGCAAAGGCTTCTCAACCCGTCGGATCGGAACAAACCGGAGATACAGTGGGGAGACCGTTTCTTCCGTCTGGGAGACAAGGTCATGCAGGTAAGAAACAACTATGACCTGATCTATGAGCGGGAGGATGGGGAACCGGGCGCCGGTGTTTTTAACGGAGACATCGGGATCATTGTGCGGGTGGACCCTCAGGAGCAGACCCTGTTGGTAAAGATGGATGACCGGCTGGTGGCTTACGGCAAGGATGTGCTGGGCGATTTGGAGATGGCCTATGCCATTACGGTCCATAAAAGCCAAGGCAACGAATTTCCTGCTGTTGTGTTGGCTGCCGGTGATCCGCCCCGAAAACTCTGCTACCGGAATCTTCTATATACAGGGGTGACCCGTGCCCGGAAGCTCTGCGTGGTGGTGGGCAGCAAGCGGGTGGTGGAACAGATGATACAGAATACCCGGCAGGCCAAGCGATACAGCTGCCTGAGCAGGCTGCTCCGGGAGGAGCTGGAATGAGACTGGAACGATGGATGGAGACTGGAATTGACCTGGTTTATCCGCCCCGGTGTCCCTTTTGCGGAACCATCATTTCCTCCCGATGGGAACTGCTCTGCCCGGAATGCAGGGACAGGGAAAAGGAGATTCTTCGCAGGCCGGCACGGATAGACCGGGAAAAACACTATTATTACTGTATAGAAAGTGCGGCGGCACTTTATCGGTATCATCATCCACTGGTCCAAAAGGGTATACTGAGAATGAAAAGCAGTGAGCCCTGGTATGCTGCCGGATTTGCCCGACTTATGGCGGTAAGGCTTTACGGCTATGAACCGGCCCAGGGCAAAGCCCTTCTGGATCTTTCCCTGGAATATGGTTGCATTGTCCCGGTACCGGACAGCAAAACCGGAAGAGGTTACTGGGTCACCGGATTGATGGCAAGGGAACTGGGCCGCTTGGTAGGACTTCCGGTGGAAACAAAGGCACTGAAAAAGGCACGGTCCACAGTCCGCCAGGCAGGATTGGACCGTGAAGAACGGCTGACCAACCTGATTGGGGCCTTTAAGGTGATCTATCCGGAGAAAGTGGAAGGAAAGAAGATACTTCTTCTGGATGATATTATGACGACCGGCAGTACAGTATCCTGCTGTGCGCAGACGCTGTTGGAAGCCGGAGCAGCGTCTGTTTGTGCAATTTGCCTTGCGGTTTCAGAACAGGAATAAAAATGTTGAAAAAATATGTATAAATAGTTGAAACTTGTATGAAGAACAGTTATAATGAATGCGTATACTGTTCTAGGGAGGAATCTGGTTTATGATTGGTTTATTGGCCATTACACCCCAGCCTAATGATGGCATTGTGGTCATTACCGGTATCAGCCTGGTGTTCTTGATCTTGGTTGTGCTGGCTTTGATTATTATGGCACAGGGCAAAATTTTTGACTATATTACGTCGAAAAAAGAGAAGGCGCATTCTGCAAAGGCCAGCGAGTCTGCTGCTAAGGCTCAGGCAGTTTCTGTTGCGGCTTCCTCCGAACCTGAGGCTCCTGCGGTAGAAGCCGGCATTCCTCAGGAAGTGGTGGCAGCCATTGCGGCGGCATTGGCTTGCATCAGCGGCGGAAAATACCAGCTGCGGGCTGTGCGGAAAGCCCGGCGGGACGGCTGGAGTCAGTCAAGCCTGTTGGATGAAACCCAACCTTTTTGACGGAGGAATCTAAAACATGAGTGCGTTTATTGATACCCTGGGCAGTATTTGGAGCAACTCCGGATATGCAACTCTGTTTGACTTTGCAAATGGCGGCTACCTCTACCTGATCATGATCATTGTGGGTTGCGGTTTGCTCTACCTGGCCATTGTAAAAGAGTTTGAGCCCCTGCTTCTTCTTCCCATTGCTTTTGGCATGATCCTGGCAAACCTGCCGGACAGCGGCATTATCCACATGGAGTATTTTATCAACACTCCCACCGGACATCCTATGTGGTCCGAGATTCTGGATAACGGCGGCTTGGCAGATATGCTTTACTGCGGTGTCAAGCTGGGAATTTATCCCCCTCTGATTTTCCTGGGAATCGGAACCATGACCGACTTTGGTCCCCTGATTTCCAACCCCATCTCTCTGCTGCTGGGTGCAGCTGCTCAGCTGGGTATTTTTGCTACTTACCTGGGCGCCCGTCTGTTGGGCTTTACCGGACCTGAAGCTTCCGGTATCGGCATCATCGGCGGTGCCGACGGTCCTACTGCCATTTATGTGGCTTCCATGCTGGCCCCTCATCTGCTGGGCAGTATTGCGGTGGCGGCTTACAGCTACATGGCCCTGGTGCCGGTTATTCAGCCGCCCATTATGAAGCTCCTTACCACTAAGAAGGAACGTCAGGTCGTAATGACCCAGCTGCGGGTGGTTTCCAAAACAGAGAAAATTATTTTCCCCATTATGTGTACCATTCTGGTCAGTCTGCTCCTGCCTGATGCAGCAGTGCTGGTGGGTATGCTGATGCTGGGCAACCTGATGAAGGAATCCGGAGTGGTAGACCGTATCAAGAACACCGCAGGAAACGAACTGATGAACATCATCACCATTTTCCTGGGACTCTCTGTCGGCTGCACCACCTCCGCCAACACCTTCCTCAATCGCCAGACCGTCTTTATCATTGTGCTGGGCCTCATTGCATTCAGCTTTGGTACTGCCGGCGGAGTACTTTTGGGCAAGGTGCTCTGCCTTGTTACCAAGGGCAAGGTCAATCCTCTGATCGGTTCTGCGGGTGTTTCTGCCGTTCCCATGGCTGCCCGTGTTTCCCAGAAGGTAGGCCAGCAGGAGAACCCCACCAACTTCCTGCTCATGCACGCCATGGGCCCCAACGTGGCCGGTGTTATCGGCTCCGCTGTTGCTGCGGGTATTCTCATTAACATCTTTGGATAATTGCTTCGGAGCGGTCGTCTGAGAGGACGGCCGCTCTTTTCTTTTTTATTAAATAATTTCCCCGCATCTACCAAATAGGAGGAAAGTGTGGTATACTGTCTGGGTATAGCTTTTACCTTGTAATTTGAGGAATAAGGGGCTTTTTACAGCCCTGTAAATCGGAGTAGTCAATCATGTCCCAAACCATTACCCAGGAATTTATCAAACTGAGAGACCGCTATATTGAATCCCAGTTTTCCAGAATGAATCCTATGCAGCGAAAGGCAGTGTTGTCCGTTGACGGTCCTCTTCTGATTCTGGCCGGTGCAGGCAGCGGAAAAACCACTGTGCTGGTCAATCGGATTGCCAATATCATTGGGTTTGGTTCTGCCTGGGGATGTGAGGAAATCTACCGGGAACCCACCCAGGAGGAGCTGGACCAGCTTCACAGCTGCGTGGTGAAGGGGGAGAAGGTCCCTGAATCTCTTATGCCCCTTATGAGGTGGAAGAATGCCCGGCCCTGGAATGTGCTGGCTATTACTTTTACCAATAAGGCTGCCCAGGAATTGAAGGAACGAATCGGCAAAATGCTGGGACCTGACCTGGGAGAGGACGTGAACGCATCCACCTTCCACTCGGCCTGTGTCCGTATCCTTCGCCGGGATGGAGAAGCTCTGGGCTATCCTCGCAGCTTTACCATCTATGATACCGATGACCAGAAGCGGGTATTCAAGGAGATTTACAAGGAACTAGAAATTGACGAAAAGTTCCTTCCCATGAAATCGGCCATGAGCCAGATCAGCCGGTACAAGGACCAGATGGTAAGCCCCGAAGGGGCGGAGGACCTGGCCGGAGATATTCGGAACCGGCAGGTGGCCCGGATTTACAAGCATTATCAGGATCGTCTCCGGAAAGCCGGAGCCATGGACTTTGACGACCTCATTTACAATACGGTCCGTCTGCTGGCCGACCATGAGGAGGTTCGCCAGCATTATCAGGAAAAGTTCAAATATGTGCTGGTGGATGAGTATCAGGACACCAGTGTGGCCCAGTTCCAGCTGGTCCGGCTTCTCTGCTCCGGTACCGGCAATATCTGTGTAGTGGGCGATGATGACCAGTCCATCTATCGGTTCCGGGGTGCTACCATCGAGAACATTCTCAGCTTTGAACAACAGTTCCCGGGAGCACAGGTCATCCGCCTGGAACAGAACTACCGTTCTACTTCCCACATCCTGGATGCAGCCAACGACGTTATCCAGAATAATGCAGGACGGAAAGGGAAGACCCTCTGGACCGACCTGGGCCAGGGAGAAAAAGTGGAATATTATCAGGCCGACAGCGAACAGATGGAGGCCATTCATATTGCGGAAATTATCGGCAAAAACCTGAAAATGGGAATGAAGTTGCGGGACCATGCGGTACTTTACCGGATGAACGCCCAGTCAGGCCCTATTGAAACTTACTTTGCCCGGGCCGGTATTCCGTATCGGATCCTGGGCGGCCAGCGGTTCTATGACCGTAAGGAAGTCAAGGACATCCTTTCTTATATGGCTATTGTAGCCAACCCTCAGGATGACCTGCGGCTGCGCCGGATCATCAATGAACCGGCCCGTAAAATCGGTGCCGCCACCGTGGACCGGATGGGAGACCTGGCAGTACAGCAGGGAATTCCTATGCTGGAAGTCTGCCGTCACGCACAGGAGTATGCAACCCTTTCCCGGGCAGCAGGAGCCCTGAACGGTTTCATAAAGATTTATGACCAGCTGGAGGAAACAGCAGAGGAAAAACCTCTGGACGAGTTTGTCCGGGATTTGCTGGATATCACCGGCTACCGGCAGATGCTGAAAGCTCAGGGAGAGGAAGGCCAGACCCGCCTTGAAAACTTGGGGCAGTTGGTCAACAGCGTGAAAACCTATTGTGATCAGCAGGGTGCCCAGGCATCCCTGGAAGGATTCCTGGAGGAAGTCGCCCTCATCAGCGATATCGACAGCTATGATGAAAACGCAGACAGCGTGGTCATGATGACCCTTCACTCCGCCAAGGGTCTGGAATTCCCCCAGGTATTCATTGTGGGAATGGAGGAAGGGGTTTTCCCCGGAGAGATGAGCCGGTATGCCCAGGAAGACCTGGAGGAGGAGCGCCGCCTTTGCTACGTGGGAATTACCCGGGCAAAGAAAAAACTCTGCCTTATTTCCAGCCGGAGCCGGATGCTCTTCGGACGGACCCAATATAATCAGCCCTCCCGCTTTCTGGGGGAAATTGACCCGGAACACCTGGAAATGACCGGGAATGTGGCTGGACAGGGGGCCAACCAGAACGGCTATGGCAGCTATGGCGGATATCATGTGCCGGGTGGCCGCAGCGGATACTCCGGCACCAGCTACGGCCAGAGCACCGGTTATGGCGGCTATTCCGCTCAGCGTACCGCCTCTTCCACCAGTTACGGAGGCTATGGCGGTTATACCGGTGGAGGCGGAATCCGTTCTTCCGGTTATGGTCAGAGTTTTGCAGGCTCTACCGTGAAGGAAGCTACTCCCACACAGGGCGGAAAGCACCAGTACAAGCCGGGTCAGTGGGTGGAACATAAAACCCTGGGCCGGGGCCAGGTACTCAGCGTAAAGCCTACCGGCGGAGACTGCATTGTGGAAGTGCGGTTTGACCGGGTGGGAGTAAAGAAAACCATGGCCAACTATGCGCCTATGAAGCCAGTGGAGGAATAAAAAATGATGCAGGTATCTTTGATTGCGCATACCCCTAATCCGGAGCAGGTGGTGGCTGCTGCCGCCAAGCTGTGTTATTCGGATGCCCACATTGAGACTCTTCTGGAGGGGCTTACTCCGGAAAAAAGCAGGGATTTCCTTTTGATGCTTTCGGACCTGGGCCATGCCAGCCCCACTGAACACGCCAGCTTTACTTTTGCCATCGAGGGAGTGAGCCGTGCCCTTCTTGCCCAGATCACCCGGCACAGAATCGCCAGCTTCAGTGTCCAGAGCCAGCGGTATGTGAGGCTGGATGACTTCAAGTTCGTGATTCCGCCCGAAATCGAAGCGGTCCCTCAGGCAAAGGAATCCTTCCTGGAGGGAATGCGCCAGGATTGCCAGAAGTATCTGGAACTGGTAAAGGAACTGGAGGATGCACATACCGAAAAATTCATGGCGGAGGGAATGGAAGAGAAGGCTGCACGTCGTAAAGCAAGTAAGCTTGCCAATGAGGATGCCCGGTTTATCCTTCCCAACGCCTGTGAAACCAAGATGATCATGACCATGAATGCACGGGAACTGAACAGCTTTTTCCGTCTGCGGTGCTGCAACCGGGCCCAGTGGGAGATCCGGGCACTGGCAAAGGAAATGGTAAAGCTGGTAAAGCCCATTGCTCCTACTTTGTTCAGCAAGTCCGGCCCTGCCTGCCTGACAGGCCCCTGCCCCGAGGGGAAAATGTGCTGCGGCCTTGCAGAACAGGTACGGAAGGAATATGAAGCTTTGTAAAGAAGGACGAATATGGGAAAACTGATTGTAATTGAAGGACTGGACGGCAGCGGAAAAGCCACCCAGGCCGGACTGCTGGCCCAGAGCCTGGAAGGGGAAGGTCGCCGGGTGAAGAAGGTTTCCTTCCCCAACTACGAGAGCGATTCCTCTGCGCTGGTGCGGATGTATCTGGCGGGACAGTTCGGGGATAAACCCGAAGATGTAAACGCTTATGCCGCCAGCATGTTCTATGCAGTGGACCGGTACGCCAGCTATAAAACCCAGTGGGCGGATTTTTACGCCCAGGGTGGAATCGTGGTGGCAGACCGGTATACCACCAGCAATGCGGTGCACCAGTGCAGTAAGCTGCCCCGGGATCAGTGGGAGGAATACACCGCTTGGCTTTTTGAACAGGAATACCAGAAAATCGGGATTCCAGCCCCGGACCTGGTCATTTATCTCAAGGTAGACCCTCAGGTCAGCCAGAAACTGATGTCCGGCCGGTATCAGGGAGACGAATCCCGGAAAGACATCCACGAGAAAGATTTGGAGTATCTGGACAGAAGCCGTCAGGCAGCAGAGTACTGCGCCCGGACGTTTGACTGGATCACGGTGGACTGTGCCCAAAGCGGGGAACTCCGGTCCATCCAGGATATACATAATCAGCTGTTGAAACTGGTCCGGCAGCGGATATAATAAAACGAAAGGAAGAATATTTCCATGAAACACGGAAAGAAAAAGGGAGGCGCCGCCCGGATCATTGTGGGTGTTGCCGTTCTCATTCTGGCAGTAGTAGTTCTGGCCACCGTATTTCTCCTGAAAGAGATCAAGGGAAGCGGGGAGACCGGAGAAACCGTAGTAGTGAGCATTGAACCGGGCAGCGGCCCTGCCACCATTGCAAATGCCCTTAAGGAAGCCGGTGTCATTGAATCTCCTATGCTGTTCCGGCAGTACCTGAAGTTTACCGGTCAGGCCGGCGGTCTTCAGTACGGAGACTTCACCCTGGACCTGGGTATGGGGTATGAGGAAATCGTGCAGGCTCTGTCCCAGTACGCACAGGCTGATACCGTCACCCTGACCTTCCCCGAGGGAAGCACCGCTCTGGCCATTGCAGCCAAGATGGAAGAGGCAGGACTTTGCACTGCTGATGAATTCCTGGAGGAAGCCAACAACGGAGACTTCAGCGAGTTTACCTTCTGGAACAAGATCGAGACTCACCCCAACTGCTTTATGAAGTGTGAGGGATATCTGTTCCCCAATACCTATGAATTCCTGGTGGACGATACTGTCCATAACTATGTGGCAACCTTCTACCGTGAGTTTGATAAGCAGATGACTCCGGACCTCTATCAAAGAATGGACGAGATGGGAATGAGCCTGGAGGATACCATTATCCTGGCCAGCTTTGTCCAGGAGGAGGCCGGCAATGAGGAGAGCGCCAATGTGAGCGCTGTATTCCACAACCGGCTCCAGCCTGATTCTCCCATTACCAAACTGGAAAGCAATGCTTCCAGCTACGTCCAGAATCCTCAGGACAACAACTATCTGTACAACTGGGTCGCTCCTTACTACGGCGGCTGGGAGAAAATCCCTCCCGAGCTGTACAGCGCCTACAACACCTATGAGGTGGATGGACTGCCTGCCGGCCCCATTTCCAACCCCGGCATTGACAGCATCAAGGCTGCCCTCTATCCCACCGAAAACTTCCCCTACTACTTCTTTGTCACCGATCTGACCGGGAAGTACTACTATGGCAGAACCGCAGAGGAACACAATGCCAACTGTGAAACTGCCTGGTCTGTCAACGCCAGCCTGAACAAATAAAAGGACGGGAAAAATATGCTGCAAAAACCGGAATTGCTCAGCCCTGCAGGAGACCTGGAGCGGCTGCAGTATGCCATCCGATACGGTGCAGACGCCGTTTATTGTGCGCTGACCGAATTCGGTATGCGGGGAGCTCCCGCAAACTTTACCCCGGAACAGCTGGAGCAGGGATGCATCTTTGCTCACGCCCGGGCCAAAAAGGTGTACCTGACCCTGAACACCCTGCCCACCAATGAGGAATTGGACCGGCTGCCCCAGGCAATTCGGGATGCCCGGGCGGCAGGTGTGGATGCCTTTATTGTGGCGGATCTGGGTGTGCTGGAAGCTGTAAAAAAATATGCCCCCGAGGTGGATGTACATATTTCCACCCAAATGGGCATCACCAACTATGGTGCCGCCAACGCCTGCTATCATTTGGGCGCCAAGCGTGTGGTGCTGGCTCGGGAGCTGTCCCTCCAGGACATTGCTATCATTCGGGATAACACCCCGCCTGAACTGGAAATTGAAGCCTTTGTTCATGGCGCTATGTGTATGAGTGTTTCGGGACGCTGCCTGCTCAGCAATTACCTGGCTGCCCGGGATGGAAACCGGGGCCAGTGCGCTCAGGCCTGCCGGTGGAAGTATTACCTCCACGAGGAAAACCGGCCGGGTCAGCTGCTGGAAATCGGGGAGAATGAAAAGGGAAGCTATATTCTCAACGCAGACGATCTCTGCGCCGCTCCCTTTATCGACCTGGTCTGCAAGGCCGGCGTGGACAGCCTGAAAATTGAGGGCCGGGCCAAAACCCATTACTATGTGGCCAGTGTGACCAGCGCCTACCGTCAGGCTCTGGATGCGTTCCTGAAAAACCCGGAGGCGGAAGACTATGAACTTCCTGCCCGGGCTGCTGAGGAACTGACCCGGACCAGCCACCGTCACTATTCTCCCGGATTCTATTTCGGCCGTGAATATGCCCGCCAGCATTATGACAAAATCGGGTATATCCGTGACTGGGAGTTTGTGGGTACTGTCAGTGAATGGTATGATGGAATTGCCTACTGCCAGCAGCGTGGGAAATTCTGCGTGGGAGACGATATTGAAGCCCTGACTCCTTTGGGAGATGTGGTCCCCATCCATGTGGAATGGATCAAAAATGAGGAAGGAGAACTGGTGCCGGACACCCGCCATCCCATGATGAAGTTCCGGATCCCCACCGAGACTTCGCTGCCTCCCTACAGCCTGCTCCGGATGAAAAATAAGACGACCGCATAAGAGTCAGGACCCCCGGCTAAGCCGGGGGCTTGTGTAAGCCCTAGAAGGGCATAATACGGACAACGCCCCTCAAGGGGC
>CALXGR010000028.1 GCA_944387885.1 uncultured Clostridia bacterium | reverse complement strand
GCAGGCTTGTTTGGCATCGCGCGGATGGCAGTCTGGCTGCGGCTGGCAAAGCCCATGCTCCGGCTCTTTTTGGGCAGCATTGAGGAGGATGTCATGGCGGCAGCCCTCCTTTATTTCCGAATCCTGGCCTGCAGTTATCCCTTTATGGCACTCTACAATGCGGGAGCCGCCATTTTCCGAAGTGTGGGCAACAGCAAAATCAGCATGCAGGTCAGCGCTGTCATGAACATCATCAACATCGGGGGCAACGCTTTCTGCATTTTTGTTCTTGGAATGGGAATCGAGGGCGTAGCCATCCCCAGCCTTATCAGTTATGCCATTGCCGCCGTGGTCATGCTTTGGCTGGCAGCTGAACGGGAGGGTACTGTCCGGGTGGAGTTCTCCCAAATCTTCCGGCTTGACAAGGAGATGTCCCGGTCTATCCTGAATATCGGAATCCCCTCCGCAGCGGAGAACAGTATTTTCCAGCTGGGCCGGGTGCTGGTGGTCAGCATTATCTCAGTATTCGGCACGGTACAGATTTCCGCCAACGCCATTGCCAACAATCTGGACGGAATGGGCTGTATTATCGGACAGGCCTTTGGCCTGGGAATCATCACGGTCATCGGTCAGTGTGTCGGCGCCGGGGAATACGGTCAGGCCAAATACTATACCAATAAGCTGATTGGCTTGAATATCCTGCTGCAGGGCGCATCCATTGTGTTCATTCTTATATTCCTCAACCCCCTGATCGGACTCTATTCGGTCAGCCAGGAAACAGCAGAGCTGGCTTTTATCCTGGTCTGGATTCACGAGGCCTTTTCCATCCTCATGTGGCCTCTGGCGTTTGTGCTTCCCAACGCCTTGCGGGCGGCCAATGATGTGAAGTTTACCATGTGGGTCTCCATTGGCAGCATGTTTATCTGGCGGCTGGGATTCAGCTATGTGCTGGGAATCGGATTCCAGATGGGAGCCATCGGAGTCTGGATCGCCATGGTAGTGGACTGGGCCTGCCGGCTCGGCTTCTTCGGATGGCGGTACCTGTCCGGACGGTGGCTGGACTATGCCAAGGTGCCTGAGAATACCGCAAAATAATAAAGGAGAAAAAGTAGATGAAGATTGGAGCGCTGCAGCTTCCGGCGGGAGCTGCCTTTGCCCCTATGGCAGGGTTCAGCGATGCACCCTGCCGCCGGCTCATGGTGGACCATGGGGCCGCTTATACCATCAGTGAGATGGTCAGTGCCAAGGCCATCACCTTCGGGGACCGGAAAAGCATGGAACTGATTCGGGACCGGGACCCTCACGGAATTTACGGGGTCCAGCTGTTCGGTTCTGAACCTCAGGTCATGGCCCAGGCAGCCGAGATGATTCGGGAACAGAAGTTCGATTTTTATGACATCAATATGGGATGTCCTGCCCCTAAGATCACTGGCAGCGGAGCGGGAAGCAGGCTTATGCTGGACCCGACCCTCTGCGGAGAAATCACCGCTGCTGTGGTAAAAGCGGCGGGAGACCGCCCGGTCACCGTGAAAATGCGGGCCGGCTGGGATGAGGACCACATCACTGCCGTGGAGGTAGCCCGGCAGGTGGAAGCTGCGGGTGCTGCGGCGGTAATGGTCCATGCCCGGACCCGGAGCCAGATGTATATTCCCGGTATTGACTATGAAATCATCCGGAAGGTGAAAGAGGCCGTTTCCATCCCGGTGGTGGGAAACGGGGACATCCAGACTGCACAGGATGCCATGGAAATGATGGAGCGCACCGGCTGTGATACGGTGGCGGTGGGCCGGGGAGCTTTGGGAAATCCCTGGCTGTTCGGGGAAATCAAAGCCGCCATGGAGGGAGAGCCTGCTCCGGCAGCACCTACCCTCCGCCAGAGGATGGAAGCCCTCCGGACCCAGGTTTACCAGACCTGCGAGGAAAAAGGGGAATGGGCAGCCATGCCCCAGGCCCGGAGCCAGGCCATGTATTACATGAAGGGGCTGCGGGGAGCTGCTGCCCTTCGCCGGGCCTGTGTCACCCTGGAGCATTTCACCGACCTGGACCGGCTTATCGATCTGGTCTACCAGGCCCAGGAAAAGCTGCCGGAATAAAAAAATAAAAGCGCCTTTCCAAAAGGAAGGCGCTTTTCCTGACCAGGTCAGCCGGTGGTCCGGGTCAGCTCGTCCAGATTCAGGGTATAACAGGGGAGCATATGCTCCATAAAATATTCCACCTCAGGACAGTGCATATCCAGCAAAGCCTGGAACTGCTGCTTCCGGGCCGCTTCAAACTCCCGGTTCCCGAACTGACATTCCTCCAGGCATTTGATAAGGGCGGAAAGCCGGTCAGCAGCCTTGAGAAGCACCCGCTCCTGCTCAGTGAGGATGCTCCCGTCCAGATAGGGCAGCAGGGATTCGGTCAACTGAGGCGGTGCCATGGCCGCCATGTTCTGGATGCTCTCTTCCTCCAGGGCCTGGTAAGCGGCCTTGAGCCGGGGAGACTTGTATTTGACGGGGGTGGGCAAATCCCCGGTAAGAATCTCGGGAGCATCATGGTAGAGGGCGGCAGTGGCCAGCACCTGGCAGCGCACCGGAGTGCCGGTGATTTCCTGGGCAATCAGGCCCAGGGTATGGGCCAGGATGGCAGTGTCCGCCGTGTGCTCACTGAGGGATTCCTCCCGGCTGGAGTGCATAAGGCTCCACCGGGTAATATATTTCATTCGGCCCAACAGGGCGTTCAAACCAAACAAAGACATAAGGGTCCCTTCCTTTCTGTTCTGGCTTCAGAATACCGGAAAATAAATCCCATAAACGGGACTTTGAATCGGGTAAACTGGAACCGGGACAGAGGTATTCTAACCCCTTTTCAAACTCTTTGTCAACATTTATCAAAGGAGAAACAGATGGATCACGCAAAGCAGATTGCCCAGGAACTGGGAATTCAGGAAAAGTATGTGGCTGGAGCCATTGAGCTCATTGACCAGGGAAACACCATCCCTTTCATTGCCCGTTACCGGAAGGAAGCCACCAACAGCATGGATGACCAGGTGCTCCGGCAGCTGGGGGAACGGCTGGAATATCTGCGGAACCTGGACAAGCGGAAAGAGGAGGTGGCCGGGGCCATTGAGATCCTGGGGGCCATGACCCCCGAAATCCAGAAGGCTCTGGAGGAGGCAGCCACCCTGGCCGTGGTGGAGGACATCTACCGGCCTTACAAACCCAAGAGGAAAACCCGGGCCAGCGTGGCGAAAGCCAAGGGCCTGGAACCTCTGGCCCTGCTGATTCTGGCCCAGGACCACAACACCGACCCGGAAAAGGAGGCTCAGGCCTTCCTGACCGAGGAGGTGAAGGATGTGGAGGAGGCCCTGGCCGGAGCCCGGGATATTATTGCAGAACTGGTCAGCGACGATCCCAAGGCCCGGGCCCAGCTGCGTACCTACTACCAGAACCAGGGGACCCTTTGCAGCAAGGCTGCCAAGGAGGAAGACAGCGTCTATTCTCAGTATTACGAGTACACCGAGCCGGTGCGGAAGGCGGCAGGCCACCGGGTGCTGGCTCTGGATCGGGGAGAGCGGGAAGGCTTCCTCAAGGTTTGGGTGGAAGTGGACCCGGAGCGGGCAGTGACCCAACTCTCCAAAATGTTCGTGAAAGCGGTAAGCGGCGGAGCCTGCGCCCTTCAGGTCCGGATGGCGGTGGAGGACAGCTATAAGCGGCTGATTCACCCCAGCCTGGAAACCGAGATTCGGGGCCAGCTGACCGCTCAGGCCGAGGAGGGCGCCATCCAGGTCTTTGGGGAAAACCTTCGCCAGCTCCTTCTCCAGCCCCCCATCAAGGGAAAAGTTGCTCTGGGCCTGGACCCCGGCTACCGGATGGGCTGCAAGGTGGCAGTGGTGGACCCCACCGGCAAGGTGCTGGACACAGCGGTGGTCTATCCCATCCCTCAGTTCAAGAAGGTGGAGCAGGCCAAGTCCATCATCAAGGGCCTGATTCAGAAATACGGGGTGCAGATCATTGCCATCGGCAACGGCACCGCCAGCAAGGAGACCGAAATCTTTGCAGCCGATGTGATTCGGGAGCTGGGGGGCGGCGTCCAGTATATGGTGGTCAGCGAGGCCGGTGCCTCGGTCTATTCTGCCAGCAAGCTGGCCGCAGAGGAATTCCCTCAGTTTGATGTAAACCTGAGAAGTGCCGTTTCCATTGCCCGGCGGCTCCAGGACCCCCTGGCCGAGCTGGTGAAAATCGACCCCAAGGCCGTGGGCGTGGGACAGTACCAGCACGATATGCCCCAGAAGCGGCTGAATGAAACTCTGGACGGAGTGGTGGAGGACTGTGTCAACAGCGTGGGCGTAGACCTGAACACCGCCAGCGCACCCCTCCTGGCCCGGGTGGCGGGCATCACCAACACCATTGCCAAGAATATTGTGACCATGCGGGAGGAGAACGGTCCCTTTACCAGCCGCACCCAGCTAAAAAAGGTAAAGGGGCTGGGCCCCAAGGCCTACCAGCAGTGCGCCGGATTCCTCCGTATCCCCGGAGCCAAAGCTAAGCTGGATGAGACCGCAGTTCACCCTGAAAGCTACGAGGCCGCCAAAACCCTGCTGGACCTCTGCGGGTATAAGGCAGAGCAGATCGGCACCCAGGAGATGGCCCAGCTGCCCAAGGCAGCCCAGTCTCTGGGCTGGGATACCCTGACCCAAAAGACCGGGGCAGGCCGTCCCACCCTGGAAGATATTATGGCCGAGCTCCAGAAGCCGGGCCGGGATATGCGGGACAGCCTGCCCCAGCCCATCCTCCGCAGCGATGTGCTGAGCATGGAGGACCTGACCCCCGGTATGGAACTGGTGGGGACCGTCCGGAATGTGATTGACTTCGGCGCTTTTGTGGATATCGGGGTCCATCAGGACGGCCTGGTCCACATCAGCCAGATCTCCAATAAGTTCATCAAGCATCCCCGAGAGGTGCTGAAGGTAGGGGATAAGGTGAAGGTAAAGGTACGGGACCTGGACCTGAAAAAGAAGCGTATCTCCCTGACCATGAAGGATGTAAAACAGGAGCAGTAACAGCCCATCCTGAAACAAATGAAAAAGGCAGAGCAAGCATACCGGCTTGCTCTGCCTTTTGTTATTTATGAACTATTACAGATTTCGAATGACCAGGCTTGCAATACGCTGGCTGTCCATCTCGCCTACGGTGCCTTCCAAAGTGTCAAACTGGAAAGTTTCGCCCTGGACAGGAATATGTCCCAGGCAGCTGAGGGCCCAGCCTGCGGCGCTGGTATAGTCGCCTTCCTCCGCATCCTTGGGTGGCTTGTAGCCGATGGCCTCAAACATATCGTCAATGTTGGCATCCCCTTCCACCCGGTACAGGTCGTCGGAGAGCTGCTGGACCGGGCTGGGCTGAGCGGTCTCGGTCTCGTCGAAAATCTCGCCCACCAGTTCTTCCAGCACATCTTCCAGGGTCACCAGACCCAGGGTCCCGCCGTAATCGTCGGCCACCACTGCAATGTGGTGCTGGGTCCGCCGGAACTCGGCCAGCAGGTCGCTGAGCCGTTTGGTGCGGTAGACAAAAAGCAGCTCCCGTTTCAGCTCTTCCAGCACAATGGGCCGTCCCTGAGCCAGGCACCGGAACACATCCCGCACATGGAGCATACCTACACAGTGGTCGATGGTATCTTCATAGAGGGGGATCCGGGTAAAGCTGCAATCTTCCAGCAGCTTGAGGATCTCCTCCTGGCTGGCATCCATGCTCAGGGCTACCATATCTACCCGGGGCACCAGAATCTCCTGCACAGTGGTTTCGTCCAGGTCAATGACACTCTGGATAATATCGCTCTCCTGAGCATCCAGGACGCCTTCTTCCTCTACCGTGTCAATGAAGGTTTTCAGCTCGTCTTCCGTAACGGTAGGAACATCCTCACCCTTCTCCTTCCCGTGACCGGAAACCAGCTTTTGAAGACCGGTGAAGAAGACAACAACAGGGGTAAGAATGGCCTTGATAAAACTCAGCAGGGGAATAAAGTTCATTGCCACCTGTTCAGCGTGTCCCTTGGCATAGCTTTTGGGAAGAATCTCTCCAAAGATGAGGACCAGAACCGTCATAACGGCGGTAGCCACAGTGGGACCGATACCGGCGCCCAACAGCTGGGTGAATAGAACGGTAGCCAAACTGGACATACTCAGATTGACCACGTTGTTTCCCACCAGAACGGTGGAAAGGGTGCGGTCATAGTCATCCGCATGGCGAAGAACCATCGCTGCCCGCCGGTCACCATCGTCTGCCCGGGTTTTCATCCGGATCCGATTGATGGAACTGATGGCGGTCTCAGAAGCGGAGAAGAAGGCAGAGCCAATCAACAAACCAAGAATTGCCAGGTATATACTAGGGCCAGGGGAATCCAAAAAATCACAAACCTTTCTTTGTAAAAGATAATAGAGTATAAAAAATACTCAAGAACATGATAACGGCTTTTTTATAGGATTGCAAGAGAAATTTTCAAAAACAGGAAAATTGATGATTCTTCAACAAATTTGACTGAAATAATTTAAAACAGTTAGGCCCCAGAATGCAGAAAACAAAATTAAAATACGAAAAAGTATAATATAATAAATAAAACAAGAAAGTTTTTTAAGATAATTAAAAAATATTAAGAAATAATTAACTATCTGTAATAGTGAACAAAAGGAAAGGCTGGCTGGGAATGCTTTTTGTTCAGGGTACAGAAAATTAAGCAGTTGTGCAAGTTGCACATTGAAAAGTAGTAAATTTGTGCTATAATGCACAATAGAGGATCGGATTAAGAGTCTCCCGAAGAGACCGCCGACCTCCCTGCAAATTCCTATTTAGAAAGATAAGGAGGAAGACGATATGGTAAAACAGGTTAAAATTTCCAATTTTCAGGAAGTCAAAGAGATCGTGACTGCCGCATCGAAGAGCCTCAACGATATTGGCATTCATGATATGAAGGGTAGCATTGCAGATGCAAAGAGCATTCTGGGCATGATGAGCCTGGATTACAGCCATCCTGTCAATGTTATCTGCGAGGACGAAAAGGACCTGGACCGGGTATTGAAAGCAATCATCCATTGATCCGGGAGTAACAAAGAAGGCCGCCCCTTTTGGGGCGGCCTTTATTGTTTTAAAAAGAAATTCTCCCCGGCGAAGGGGCCGGGGAGAAGGATAGACTCATTACAGGGCAGAGACGATTTCCTGGGTGTCCCGGGCAATCATCAGTTCCTCGTTGGTGCAGATGACCAGGACCTTGACCCGGCTGTCCTCACCGGTAATATCGTTGATGTCCAGACCGCGGATCTTGTTCTGCTCTTCGTTGACCTTGATTCCCAGGAAGTCCAGACCGGAGCAGACAGAGGAACGCAGCTCAGGGCCGTTCTCACCGATACCGCCGCAGAATACAACGCAGTCCAGGCCGCCCATGGCAGCTGCATAGCCACCGATGTACTTCTTGATCTGGTAGGAGAGCATCTCATTGGCCAGGTGGGCACGCTCGTTGCCGTTGTTGGCGGCCTCGGTCACGTCACGGTTATCGCTGGAAATGCCGGAAACGCCCAGGAAGCCGGACTTCTTGTTCATCAGGCTGTCCACTTCGTCGGCGGTCATGCCGGCAGTGTTCATCAGGAAGCCGGGGATAGAGGGATCCAGGTCACCGCAGCGGGTTCCCATGATCAGGCCGGCCAGAGGAGTCATACCCATGGAGGTGTCCAGAACCTTGCCGCCATCCACTGCAGCAATGGAGGAGCCGTTGCCCAGATGGCAGGTGACGATCTTCAGCTCGCTGGGGTCCTTGCCCAGGTACTGAGCGGCGGTCTTGCTCACATAGCGGTGGCTGGTGCCGTGGAAACCGTAGCGGCGGATGCCGTACTTCTCGTAGCACTCGTAGGGCAGAGCGTACATGTAGGCCTTGGCGGGCATGGTGCTGTGGAAGGCGGTGTCAAAGACGGCCACATTAGGAACGTCCTTTCCGAATACTTCCTGAGCGGCACGCAGGCCCAGAACGCCGGCGGGGTTATGGAGGGGAGCCAAAGGAGCCAGCTCCTCGATGGTCTTGATCAGGTCCTCGGTGACCAGGCAGCTCTCCTTGATCTTCTCACCGCCGTGGACCACGCGGTGGCCGATGGCAGAAACATCGCTCATATGGTCAATGACCTTGCCCTCGCCGGAGGTCATCATCTTAACAACGGCTGCAAAAGCTTCGGTGTGGGTGGGGAAGGGAATGAACTCCTCCCACTTTTTGCCTCCTACCTTGTGGGTAATGACGCTGCCCTCAATGCCGATACGCTCGCAGAGACCCTTACAGAGGACCTTCTCGCCCTCCATATCGATGAGCTGATACTTCAGACTGGAAGAACCACAGTTGATAACCAGAACTTTCATTAAACTCTTCCTTTCTTTCAAAGGCCTTGGTCAGACCTTTTCATTTTACTTTTTTCATTATATAATGTTACCAAAAGATTTTCAAGGCCTGGGGGAAATAACATGAGGCTTGTGGGAGTTATTGCAGAATATCATCCTTTTCATAATGGGCATGCAAAACAGATAAAGATGCTCCGGGAACAGGGGGATATCCGGGTCTTGGTTGCCATGAGCCCCCAGGTGGTCCAGCGGGGCGAATTGGCCCTTCTGCCGGCACATATCCGGGCCCGTGCGGCTTTGGAAGGGGGCGCCGACCTGGTGGCTGCTATTCCGGCCCCCTATGCCTGCGCCACTGCCCAGAAATTTGCCGCAGCAGGGGTGGCCATTCTCACCGCTCTGGGGGCAGATACCCTTGCTTTTGGGGCGGAGGGAGGAAAGGCAGAGGAATTCCTGGAACTGGCCCGGCTCCTGAACAGTGAGGCCCTTTCCGAACCTCTGAAAAAAGAATTGGCAAAAGGCACTACCTTTGCCCAGGCCCGGGCTGTGGCACTGGGGCAGATCGCACCCCATCTCTCTTTTCTTCTGGATACCCCCAACAACATTCTGGGAGTGGAGTATTGCAGGGCTATCCTGGAGCAGAACAGCCCCCTGAAACCGCTGCCCCTGATTCGGCTGGGGACCGGCCACGACAGTCATACACCCTCGCCGCCCTATGCCAGTGCCAGTTGGCTCCGGAAGATTTACCGGGAAAAGGGCCTGGACGGCTGGAAACCCTTTGTGCCGCCCTATGCCCTGGAGCTTTACCGGAAGGCGGAGCGGGAAGGAATGTTCTTGGACCGGACCAGGGCAGAGACAGCCATCTTGTCCCGGCTCCGGGCTATATCCCCGGAACAGCTGGCAGCTATCCGCCACACGGGGGAGGGGCTGGACAGGAGACTGGAACGGTGCATCCGGGAAACTGCCTCCCTGGAGGAACTTCTCGCCGCCCTGAAAACCAAACGTTATCCCTTGGCACGGCTTCGTCGGCTGGTTCTGGACAGCGCCCTGGAATACGGAGACCGGCTGCCGGAACTGCCGCCCTACCTGCATATTCTGGCCGGCAGAAGGGAAGCGCTCCCTCTTCTGAAAAAGGCAACGCTTCCGGCAGGAACCAGCCTGACAGAGCTGGAAGGAGTGAATCAGGCCGCATTCCAGGTTGGAAAGGCTCACAGCCGGGCAGAGGACTTGGCAGCTCTCTGCGCTCACCGACCCGGGAAAATGGGACAGGCCTATACCCGTCCGCCTGTTCTGCTGGACTGATATTTTGAATAGGTCAAAAAAATCCCCTTTTCGGAGTTTTCCGAAAAGGGGATTTTTCAATCAGTGATCAGGATTTCTTGCCAGTATCCTTGATGGTTGCTTCCAGCTCAGCGGTAATGGATGCGAGGCGGGCAGCCTTTTCTGCAGCGGCCTGTGCCAGGGTTTCCTCGGTCACAGCGGCAAACTGCTGGGTAGTGCTGGCCCATTCTGCCATCTTACGCTGACGGACCTGCTGGCGCATGGCTTCTGCATCCCGGCGGCGCTGCTGCAGCTCCTGGAGATGACGGGCAGCCTCTTCCTGCTTTCTCCGCAGGGCAATCTCACGCTCAATGCGCTGACGCTCTGCCTTGTTGGCACGGTCCAGATCCATCTGGAGCTGAACTACATCGGTGACGGAGCCACCGGCAGAGGACTTGGCAGTAGTGGCTACAATCCGCTCCTGAGCCCGGCGTACCATTTCCTGCTGGACCAGCTGTTCCTTGGCCAGCCGTTCGGCTTCCAGATATGCAAAGTGGGCTGCATCCTGAAGGGCACGCTCAGCGGCACGCTGCTGGTCTGCTTCCTGGTGAAGGGCTTCTTCCTGGGCACGGCGCTCCAGATCCAGCCGGGCAGCTTCCTGCTGGGCGGTGCGGAGAGCCTGGCGGTGGGCGGCATCAGCCTGAGACCGGCGGGCGGCATCCTGACGGATGATGGCTTCCCGGCTGCGGATGACTTCCATCCGGCTCTCTTCTTCCTTCTGAAGCTGAAGCTCACGCTCTTCAGCGGTCATGGGTTCGGGATTGGGGGTAAGACCGGAGGTGATAGCGGCCTCGGCGTTGGCGGCCAGTTCGCTCATCTGCTCGGCAGCCATCCGCTTGCGCTCTTCCTGGAGCTGCTGGGCTTCCATGATTCTCCGGTTGGCCTGAGCCTGAGCATAAAGCTGCAGCTCCTGGGTCCGCATGATGGCTTCCTGCTGTGCCCGGATATCGGCACGGCGGCGCTTCTCCTTGCTGATCCGCATGGCCAGGATCTTCCGCTCCCGCTCGTTGAGCATCTCAATGTATGCGGGGGTGAGGGAACGAAGATCAACAGTGTTTACATCGGGCTTCTCGGGAACATCGGGAAGCTCCAGTTTGATGGGTTCGGGGTCAGGCAACTCGGCAGGGGCAGACTGCACAGGCTGAGCAGGCTGTACGGGCTGCACCGGCTGCACCGGTGCGGGAGCGGGCTGAACAGGAGCGGGAGTAACTTTCTCCACTGCATGCTGTACAGGAACGGGCTTCTCTGCAACGGGAGCTGCAGGCTGAGGCTGTACGAATACAGGCTCCTCAGGCTGAGAAGGCTGGGGCTGCTCTGCCTCAAACTCCTCGGGAATGGAGATTTCCACGGTGTGGTCCTCTTCTACAGGAGGCTCCTCAGGCTCAAAAGAGGGAGCATTGAAGGCAGGGGCAGGTTCCACAAAAGTGGGTTCCTCGTAAACGGGTTCTTCCCGGACAGGCTCTTCGTAAGCAGGTTCAGGGTCAACGGGAGCAGGCTCTTCGACAGGGGCAGGCTCCTCATAGACGGGCTCGGGAATGGGCTCTTCCTGGAAAGAAACCTCTTCTTCCTCCACAGGCTGGAATTCATCCGGTTCAGCTGCGGGGGCACCGGGCTGAAGCACCAGGTCTTCGTCCTCGCCGGTGATATCCAATTCCATGGTGGCCTGCTCCATGTAGGCCATCATATCCGGGTTGGCATATCCGAATTCGTCATCGTCGTCATCCAGATCGCGGTCTTCCTCACGTCCTTTGGAACGAAGGCTCTCCCGCAGATCTACAAGGAAGATCCACCAAACGCAAATGAAAAGGGCTGCAATACAAATCAAGATGATATTCCGCACCAGGGGATCAAAGTAGTTCTGGTATTGGAGGAAGATCACCACCGCATACCCCAGAATGCCGCTGAATACCAGACTGACAATCAGGTTGCGGATCAGTGTTTTCTTATTCAAACGCTTCACATCCTTACTTGAAAAATAATAATGTCAGAATTACTTGGTGCCGAAAATGCGGTCTCCGGCATCGCCCAGTCCGGGAACGATGTAACCGTTCTCGTTCAGCTTGTCGTCCAGCTGTGCCACATAAATGTCCACGTCAGGATGAGCCTCGTGAAGAGCCTTCAGTCCTTCGGGAGCGGCAATCAGGCCAATGAACTTGATGTGCTTGGCGCCATGCTTCTTGATCTGGGCAACAGCATCGCTGGCGCTGCCGCCGGTAGCCAGCATGGGGTCAAGAACGATCACTTCACGCTCAGCAATGTCGCTGGGCAGCTTGCAGTAATATTCCACAGGCTCCAGAGTGGTCTCGTCCCGGTAAAGGCCGATGTGACCAACCTTGGCAGCAGGGATAAGGGTCAGCATTCCGTCCACCATGCCCAGGCCAGCCCGGAGAATGGGGACCAGAGCCAGCTTGCGGCCGGCAAGGACCTTGGTTTTTGCAACGGCGATGGGGGTTTCGATCTCAACCTCCTCGGTGGGCAGATCACGGGTTGCTTCGTAGCAAAGCAGGGTGGCGATCTCGCCTACCAGGTCCCGGAACTCTTTGGTGCCGGTGCTCTTATCCCGCAGCAGGCTGATCTTGTGCTGAAGAAGAGGATGGCTTACGATCATCGGTTCGCTCATAATAGTACACTCCTATCACTTATGTAAAATGCAATCTTCAAAAACAAGGGCTGTGGCCCGACTTTCTGATCAACTACTGCCCAAGGCGAGCAGCACGCTCCCGTTCGGCCTGACTCAGCCGAAGGTAGTTGGGAACCAGCAGGGCAGGGTGAACGCTTTCTCCCCGGCGGTGCAGTTCCATTCCGGCCAGACAAAGACCGGAGCCTCTGGGAAGAGATAAAGACTGGGGCAGATGGATAATATCCGAAAGATTATCGTACCTATTATAACACAAATCTGCTCCGTCACCAACAAAAAAAACAGGTTTTTTGCAGTTTCCCAAAAAATTCCCCAACTCCGTTACCGGAGCAGCGGCATCGGGGGTCAGCCTGGTATGGGTCATGCCGTCAAAGGCAGCCCAGTAAACTTCTCCCCGGCGGGCATCCAGAACCGAAACCACCGTTCCCTGGCAGGAAATATTCCAGGAGAGAGCATCCAGGGTGGAGACCCCAGCACAGGGAGTGGAGAAAGGCTGGGCCATTCCCTTTACGGCGGCCAGACCAATCCGAAGCCCTGTAAAGCTGCCGGGACCGGCGCTTACGGCGTAGAGATCTATCTGAGCAGGGGAGAGACCGGTGCAGTCCAGAGCCCGGGTCATCATGGGCAGAAGGGTCTGGCTGTGGGTCAGCCCTGCGTTTATAAATTCCTCATACAGAACTTTCTCATCCTGCATAAGGGCTACAGCTGCAGTTTTTCCGGAGGAATCAACCCCCATACAAATCATATGGCACCTCCCGTAATGGTGATAAGCCGGCTGTTTTCATCCCTGTGTTGGATATCCACCTGAATGGGGTGCTCCAGAGCCAGCAGATCAGCCAGATTTTCGCTCCACTCCGCAGCCACGATGGCGCCCTGGTCCAGGTAATCATAAAACCCGGCGGCAGCCAGATCCTGCTCGGTGGAGATACGGTACAGGTCAAAGTGAGCCATGGGCTGAGGACCACGGTAGTAGTTCACAATGGCAAAGGTGGGGCTGCTCACCGGATCGGTGCAGCCCAGTCCCTCCGCCAGCCCCTGGCAGAAAGCGGTCTTACCAGCGCCCAGACCCCCTGTAAAGGTCACCAGGCTGCCGGGGGAGAGGGTGGCTGCCAGGCGACGGCCCAATGCGACCGTTTCTTCACGACTGGTGGTAAGATAGCTGGCCATAAACCCCGCTCCCTTCTTTTAGTCATAACCAATGCCTATTATAGTATAAGGCAGAAAAAATTTCAACTGCCGGAAGGACGATGATCCCTCCGGGTTTTTCAGAATTCCTGGGCATACTGTATGAAAAGGGGGATGAGAAGCCATGAAAAACGTCAAGACAGACTTAAAAAACGGGGCGGGAATATACCTTGGCCTTTGCGGGACCTGCTCTGTTATCAGTGTGCTGGGGCTGCTTTCTTTGGGGGCAGACCAGCTGGACAGTTACTCCAAGGCACTGACCCAGGCAGTGGCTGCTCTCACCGGTCTTGGAATGGCCTGGCTGGTGTCTAAAGTGGACTACCGCCAACTCATCCGGTTCTGGCCGGTCTACACCTTCGGTCTCTGGGCGCTGGTGCTGCCCACTTTGGTGCTCCATAATGTGAGTTTGGGGCCTCTCACCATCGGCTACGATGTGGGTGGGACCGGCAACTACGGCTGGTACCGGCTGGGTCCTTACAGCTTTCAGCCCTCGGAACTGGCAAAGGTGGGATTCCTTCTTTCCTTCAGTGCTCACCTGGAATGGGCAGGACACCGCCTCAACCGCCCGGGAGTCCTGGCCGGATTGCTGGCCCATCTGGCGGTCCCGGTGGCGCTCATCCATTTCCAGGGAGATGACGGGACCGCCCTGGTGTTTGTGGGGGCAGGTCTTATCATGCTGTTTGGGGCAGGCCTTTCCTGGAAATATATCCTGGGAGGGGCAGCCCTGGCGTCCACTGCGGGGGCGGTGGCCTTTACTCTCTGGGGAGACCGGCTTTTGAAAAGCTACCAGATGGCCCGGATACTGGCCCTGTTTTACCCGGACGACCCGGCTTACCAGGCGTACGCCTACCAGCAGGATAAAGGGGTAATGGCCATTGGTGCGGGACAGCTCTGGGGAGAAGGGCTTTTCTCCTCCTCCCACACCTATATCCCTTACGCCTGGAATGACTTTATCTTTTCCTACCTGGGAGAATGCCTGGGCTTTTTTGGCTGCGCCCTGATACTGGGACTACTGTTTGGAATCATGGCCGGGACCCTGACAGTGGCCGGCCAGGCGGAGGACCGGGCCGGAAGGGGAATCTGCATGGGGGTGTTCGGGATGCTTCTGGTCCAGACCGCACTGAATGTGGGAATGAACCTGCGGCTCCTTCCGGTGGTGGGAGTGACCCTGCCTTTCTTCTCTGCGGGGGGGACCAGCACCTGGATGGGGTATCTCTCCGCCGGCCTGGTGCTGTCGGTGATGAGCAGGAATAAGGGCAGGTTGTTCGGAAGATAAAAAAAGAAGCCTGCCCCCGAAAGGGGACAGACTGCAGGGGAGGGTCCTCACTCTCCCTTGGTGCGGTCGGCGGCAAACAGGCCGGTGATACCCAGCACAGCAGCTGCGCCTACCAGTACAAATACGATCCGGGACAGCAAAGAGGTACTGCCTCCGAACAACCAGCCTACACAGTCGAAGGTGAACAGGCCGTAAATGCCCCAGTTCAGACCCCCCACAATGAGAATGGCCAGGATGATCTTGTGGTAGATATTCATTGAGAACCAACCCTCCTTCCTGCCCTTAGGATTGCCAGAAATCCGGGGAATAAACATATCCCTGAAATTTTTTGCCGGGACAGGACGGGTACAGGCCCCCGGCTTGCAATTCCACCGGGGGTAGGGTATAATACCAAAAGACCCGGTCGCCTGATGGCGCCGGTTTGGCTCTGCCTCCTTAGTTAAATGGATATAACAAGCCCCTCCTAAGGGCTAGTTGAGGGTTCGATTCCCCCAGGGGGTGCCAAACAGCCCAGGTCTTTCAGAGACCTGGGCTGTTTTTTATTATTATGAAACGAGGAACCTGAAAATGGCACAACCAGCTGACCAGTTTTCCCGCTCTGCCCTGCTTTTGGGGGAAGAGGGAATGAATGTGTTGCAAAACAGCCGGGTGGCAGTGTTTGGAGTGGGCGGCGTCGGAGGCTATGTGGTGGAAGCACTGGCCCGCAGCGGGGTGGGCGCCCTGGACCTGATCGATATGGATAAGGTCAGCCTGACCAACCTGAACCGGCAGATACTGGCCCTTCACTCCACCCTGGGAATGTCCAAGGTGGAGGTAGCAAAAGCCCGCTGCCTGGACATCAATCCGGAGATAAAGGTCCGCACCTGGGAATGCTTCTACCTGCCCGAGACAGCGGAACAGTTTGACTTTACCCAGTATGACTATGTGGTGGATGCCATTGATACGGTGGCGGGAAAAGTCCAGCTGGCTGTCCAGGCCAAGGAGGCGGGAACTCCCATCATCAGCTGCATGGGCGCGGGAAACAAGCTGGACCCCACCCGCTTTCAGGTGACGGACCTGTCCAAAACCACCGTCTGCCCTCTGGCCCGGGCCATGCGGACCCAGCTGCGGAAAAAGGGAATCCATCACCTCAAGGTGGTCTACTCCACCGAGGAGCCGGTGACCCATAAAGCTGCCACCGGGGAGGACCCCGGCCAGCGGCGGAGCCTGCCCGGAAGCGTGGCCTTTGTGCCCAGCGTGGCGGGGCTGATTCTGGCAGGAGAGGTCATCAAGGACCTGACCGCCCGAAAGGAAACCCCATGACCAAAAGAAAAAGGCTGGTTTTGGCCCTGGCGGTGCTGGTGGTTTTTCTGGGCTGGATGGCCTGGGGAAACCTTACTTTGGAGACCACCCGGTATGACCTGTACCTGGAAGGGCTTCCCGATTCCTTTGAAGGGCTGCGGGTGGTTCAGATATCCGATCTGCACAACGCAGTTTACGGAAAGGAAAATGCCCGGCTTCTGGAAGCCATCCGTCAGACAGACCCCGACCTGATTCTCTTTACGGGAGATATGGTGGATTCCAGAAATACCCGCCCTGACCTGGCCCTGGACCTGGCGGAGCAGGCGGCGGCTGTGGCACCCTGTTATTATGTGCCCGGCAACCATGAGGGGCGCCTGGATGAGGATGAATACGCCGCATTTGAAAAAGGTCTGAAGGACCGTGGCGTAATGCCCCTTCATAACCGGGGCCTGCCTTATACCCTGGGGGAGGAATCCATCTGGATCATGGGGGTGGAGGACCCCCGATTCGGGGAGAGGGAAAAGGGCGAGACTGAGACAGAGACCCTTCGCCGCCGAATCGACCAGGCTTTAGAAGGAGGAGAGAAAATGTTTACCCTTCTTCTTTCCCATCGCCCGGAACAGATTTCCCTTTACGGAGAAGAAAACCTGGATTTGGTCTTTTCCGGTCATGCCCACGGAGGACAGTTCCGCCTTCCCCTGGTGGGGGGACTGGCTGCCCCGGACCAGGGACTGTTTCCCCAGTATGATGCAGGGGTTTTCCGGCAGGAATCCACCACCATGGTGGTCAGTCGTGGGGTGGGAAACAGCATTATCCCGGTAAGGTTCAACAACCGGCCCCAGCTGGTGCTGGCAGTGCTCCATACTCAATCATAAAAAAGGTACCGCCCCGGCAGAGAAAATTCTGCCGGGGCGGTATTTTTTAGTATAACAGAAAATTACTGATTTCCCAGCAGCTCCACCACCCGGGCGGTGAGGGCTACACTGGTGGAAGCAGCCTTGGCGGCAAAAGCGGGGAAGTCCTGGGGAGCATTTCCGTCGGCATCATCGCTGATGACCCGGATAACCCCGAAGGGGATGCCGTTGGTATAGCAGACCTGTCCGATGCTGCCGCCCTCCATCTCCCCAGCAATGGCGCCGAAGGTCTGGTGAATCCATTCCTTACGCCCTGCCTCACAGAGGAACTGGTCCCCGGTGGCAATGGTGCCGGTCTGGGTGGAAAGGCCCATCTCCCCGGCGGCCTGCCGGATGGCCTCCACCAGGGATTCTCCAGCGGGAATGTGGATGATGTTGGGCCCTGAAATCATTCCTACCGGGTCGCCAAGGCCGCTGGTGTCCATGTCGTGCTGGACCACATCCCGGGCAATGGCTACATCCCCGATTCCCAGCTGAGGGCAGAGGGTCCCTGCAACGCCGGTGTTGAGGATGGCCTTGACGGGAAACTTCAGGCAGAGGGTCTGGGCGCAGAGGGCGGCAAAAACCTTGCCCACACCGCAGACAGCCAGCACCACTTCGGTGCCGTTCAGCTTTCCGGTGACAAACTCAATTCCGCTGATGGTGGTGGTTTCAGGGTTCTCCAGCAGGGCCTTCAAACCCTCGACCTCCATTTTCATGGCACCGATGACACCGATCATTTCTCAGCCCTCCTTGTACCGGAAATCCGGGTTGGGGTTGGCACGAAGGACAGAGAGATACTTCCGGCACTCAGCCTTGGCAGCTTCCAGGTCCAGGTTCTTGTAGTTGCCGCACTCCTTGGCGCTGGCCCCGAATACCGGGCCCTGGTAGGCAAGAATGGTCTCCAGTACCTGAATGAGAACATCCCGCACCTGGCCGTGACGGGCGTTCCGGACCAGAAGATAGAATCCGGTCTGGCAGCCCATGGGCCCGAAGTAGATGATGTTTTCCTTGATGGAGGAGTTCCGCAGATAGGTGGCCATCATGTGTTCCACACTATGCATGGTCAGGTTGTCCATATAATCCCCGGCATTGGGTTTCCGGGTGCGAAGATCGTAGGTGGTAATGTCTCCGTCCACCCGGCTGATGTAAATGCCGGGCTCCAGAAGGTCATGGTCTACGGTAAAACTGGTAATGCGTTCCAAAGGAAAGCTCCTTTCAAATCAGATATTTCTCCCCATTATACCGGGGCGGCGGGAAAAAAGCAACAACCAAAAAAGAAAGCCGGGAGAAGGCTCCCGGCTTTCCAGAGATTTTTCTTACAGGAAAATGTATTTCAGAACAAAGAGCACCGCCAGCACATACATGAGGGCGTTGACTTTCTTGGCCTTGCCGGTGACCAGGTGGAGAACCACATAGCTGATGATTCCCAGGGCGATGCCTTCGCTGATGCTGTAGAACAGAGGCATGGCAATGATGGCCAGGTAGGCAGGGATGGCTTCCACAGCGTGTTCATCGTCAAAGCTGATGGTGGTAACGGTGGATACCATCAGGTAACCAACCATGATCAGGGCAGGGGCGGTGGCAAAGCTGGGGATGGCGGTGAAGATGGGAGCAAACAGGGTGCTCACCAGGAAGAGCAGACCGGTCACGGCGGCGGTGAGGCCGGTGCGGCCGCCGGCAGCAACACCGGAAGCGGACTCTACAAAGGTGGTAGTGGTGGAGGTGCCCAGCACAGCGCCTGCAGAGGTGGCGATAGCGTCAGACAGCAGGGCGGGCTTGATTCCGGGCAGATGGCCTTCTTCGTCCAGCATGTCGGCCTTGGTGGCTACACCGATGAGGGTGCCCAGAGTATCAAAGATATCCACAAACAGGAAGCTGAATACCACCACAATGAAGTTGACGATTCCCACAGAGGAGAAGTCTACATTGAAGCACTGACCGAAGGTCTCGCCCAGCTTGGAGAAGTCGGTGATGGCAAAGGTGGGGAAGAGGCTGAAGTAGGATACATTGTCGGGCTGATACAGACCCACCACCTGGCAGATCATGCCCAGGATCCAGGTGCCCAGAATGCCCCAGAGGATGGCGCCCTTTACCTTCTTGATGTGGAGGGCGGCGGTGAGGAAGATGCCAATCACGGCCAGCAGAGCGCAGATGCCGCTGGTGGTGAAGTTGTCGGTGAAGCTGGTGATGGTCACCAGGGTGCTGCTGTCCACAGACAGGCCGGCATTCTGCAGGCCGATGAAGCAGATGAACAGGCCGATACCAACGGATACGCCCTTTTTCAGGGTGTAGGGAATGGCGTTGAAGATGGCCTCACGGACGCTGGTCAGGCTGAGGACAATGAAGATGAGACCTTCCAGGAAGACAGCCAGCAGAGCTACCTGCCAGGTGTAGCCCAGACCCTGGACAACGGTGTAGGCCAGGTAGGCGTTCAGGCCCATGCCGGCGGACAGGGCAAAGGGCAGGTTGGCCATGAGAGCCATGCAGAGGGTGCCGATAAAGCTGGCCAGAGCGGTGGCCAGAAGAACGGCAGTGGGGTCCATCCCGGCGGCGGACAGGATACTGGGGTTGACAGCCAGGATATAAGCCATGGTCATAAAGGTGGTGATACCGGCCATGACTTCAGTCTTTACGTCCGTTTTATGAGCGGACAGCTTGAAAACTTTTTCCAGCACGATTTTGTTCCTTCTCTCTTTATGATTTGATTTTGTGATTTTGGTTTGTTACTTGCCGGGGTATACGATCACGGAGGCGGTGTCATAGCCTTCCAGCTTGGCCCGTCCGTTCAGTCCTGCCAGTTCCATCAGGCAGACGATCTTGACCACTTTGCCGCCGCACTGTTCTACCAGATTGGCTGCTGCCTCCAGAGTGCCTCCGGTGGCGATCAGGTCGTCAATGAGAACCACCCGGTCCCCGGGCTTCACATCGTCCTTGTGCATTTCAATGGTGGCGCTGCCGTATTCCAGTTCGTAGCTGGCTTCCACAGTGGCCCGGGGAAGCTTGCCCTTCTTCCGAACCATCACAAAGGGCTTGTGCAGGTTGTAGGCAATGGGGGTGCCCAGGACAAAGCCGCGGCTTTCCAGACCGGCCACCACATCAAAGTCCACACCTTCCAGCAGTTCCTGCATCTCGTCGATGGCGGCTTTCAGGCCGTCTGCGTGGCAGAGTACGCTGGTCACGTCCCGGAAAATAATGCCGGGCTGGGGAAAATCGGGAATACTGGTTACATATTGTTCTGCTTTACTCATGGTCAGATTTCTCCTCTCAGAATTAGTGGGGAACAGCCCCTAAACAGCAAAAAACAAACCGTTTCCATTTTATCAACTTTTTTCTGCCGGGGCAAGATACATTTTCCCCAAAACAGAGGAAAAACCCCGGAAAGTTTTGGCCAGGAAAGAAAATCCCCGGCCCAAAGGACCGGGGATAAAACTCAATGGAGATGGTCAATGATGGCCTGGGTGTACTGGGCGCTGGTGGAACTGCCTCCCAGGTCGGGGGTGCGGACAGTCCCTTCTGCCAGAACCTGGTCCACGGCGGCCCGGATACGGGCGGCAACCTCCTCCTGGTCCAGATGCTCCAGCATCATGCAGGCGCTCCAGAGCAGGGCAGTGGGGTTGGCAATTCCTTTTCCGGCAATGTCGGGAGCGCTGCCGTGAACAGCCTCGAACATGCTGTACTCGGCCCCCAGATTGCAGCTGGGCAGAAGTCCCAGCCCGCCGATCAGGCCGCTGGTCAGGTCGCTGATAATGTCGCCGTACAGGTTGGGCATGACCAGAATATCAAACTGCTGAGGCCGCATGACCAGCTGCATGGCTACATTGTCCACGATTTTGTCGTCGCTCTCAATGTCGGGGTAACCGGCGGCGATCTGACGGAACAGGTCCAGGAACAGCCCGTCGCTCTGCTTGAGGATGTTGGCCTTATGTACGCAGGTCACCTTCTTCCGGTGATTCTTCCGGGCATACTCAAAGGCATCCTCAATGATGCGGGTGCTGGCCTTCCGGGTGATGATTTTGTAGGCGATGACGGTGTTCTCGTCCGGCTTTTCCTCCTTGCCTACATACAGGTCCTCGGTGTTCTCCCGGAAGGTGACAATGTCCACATTCTCAAAGGGAGTTTTTACCGCAGGGTTGCTCTTGGCAGGACGGATGTTGGCGTACAGATCGTATTTTTCCCGCAGGGTCACATTCAGGCTGCGGAACCCCTTTCCGATGGGGGTGGTGATGGGGCTTTTCAGCAGGACTTTGGTCTGCTCAAAGCTGTCAAAGGCGGCCTGGGGGATCAGGGCGCCGTGGGCGTTGTATTCTGCCTCGCCCACATTGTGAATGTCATATTCCAGTTCAGCGCCGGCAGCATCCAGAATTTTCAGGACGCAGTCGGTGATTTCGGGGCCGATGCCGTCCCCCTTGAATACTGTGATTTTCTGCATAATGATTTGGTTCCTCTTTTCTATCAGCGGTTGTCAATGGGTACATACTCCACTTCGCTGCCTACATAAATGTTGGCGGGCCGCATGATCCGGCCGTCGTAGAGCTTGTTTTCAATGTTGTGCGCCAGCCAGCCCACCATCCGGGCGCAGACGAACAGGGGAGTGAACAGGTCACGGGGAATGCCCAGCATGCTGTAAGCATATCCGCTGTAATAGTCCACGTTGTTGCTGATGGGGGTGCCTTTGGCTTCGGTAAGAACTTCCCGGGCGATACGCTCGAACCGCTCATAGAAGGCGTATTCCTCGTCCCGGTTCTTCTCGTGAGCCACCGTCTTGCAGACATCCCGGAGAATCTCAGCCCGGGGGTCGCTGATGGTGTAAACTGCATGGCCGAAGCCGTATACCAGACCGCTGCGGTCGTAGAACCGCTTCTGGAGGATACGCTTGACCAGGCTGCGAATCTCTTCCTCGTCCTCGCTGAAGCCGATTTCGGCCACCACAGCCTCCATCATCTCGCAGGCCCGGATGTTGGCGCCGCCGTGGCGGGGGCCCTTCAGGCTGCCGATGCTTCCGGATACGGTGGAGTAGATGTCGGTGCCGGTGGAGCTGATGACCACATTGGTGAAGGTGCTGTTGTTGCCGCCGCCGTGGTCTGCGTGGAGAATGAGCAGGGTGTCCAGCAGCTTGGCCTCGTTGTCGGTGAACTCGCAGGTGGGCCGGAGCATGTACAGAATGTTCTCTGCAATGGTGTAGTCCGGGTTGGGGTAGTGAATCACCAGGCTCTGCCGGTCAAAGTGATGGATCTTGCTTTGGTAAGCGTAGCAGCTGATGCTGGGCAGCTTGGACAGAATGTTCAGGCCTTTCAGCAGGGTCTGATAGGGGTCGGTGTCGTCGGGAGTCCGGTCGTAGTTGTAAAGGGTGAGAACACACTGCTGGAGGGTGTTCATCAGGTTTTCTCCGGGGGACCGGATCAGGTCGGTGAGAAAGTCGTCGGGCAGGTCGTAGAAGCCCCGGAGGCACTGGAGGAACTGCTCAAACTCGCTCTGACTGGGAAGATACCCGAACAGAAGCAGGAAGCAGGCTTCCTCAAATCCGTCAGGGGTAAGACGCTCGCCCTTGACCAGGTCTCCGATGCTGATGCCCCGGTAGACCAGGTTGCCGGGAACGGCTTCCTTCTTGCCTTCCTCGTTGTGGCGGTAGCCCACAACATCGCTTACCCGGGTCAGGCCCACGGCTACGCCGGTGCCGTCCTCGTTCCGGAGACCCTTTTTAATGTTGTATTCTTTAAAGTAGGCGTTGGGAATGTTGGTGTAATTCAAACTTTTTCCGTATACCTGGGCCATATTGATCCGCATGGTTCCCTGCAGATTCAGGTCCTGTATATACTGTTTGAAGCTTTGCACATTTTTCATCTTGAACACACTCCTTTGCCTTTTTTTCAGGATCAAAAATCGAGAATACCTTTCCATTATACACGAGAAAGGGGCTGAACACAATCTTTTTTCCGTTTGGACAGGGGGAAAAGACTGACTTTACCGGGTGTTTCCACCCCTTGACCCGGGACTTTTTTCCACTAAAGTATAGACGAATCAATCGGGGTGGGGTATACTTGTAACCAGAAACGCATCACTGAATGCGGCCATTGAGACGGAGGGAAGAACCATGGTGAAATTGTATGAAGGCGGCGTCTACCTGGTAGACGGCGTTCGTCTTGTACCCGAAAAGGAGGCCGCCCAGCTGGGCCCTCAGGCTGACCGGGAACAGGCCCGGCAGCAGACCATTGCCTACGGCATTTTGAAAGCCCATAACCAGGCGGAGAATATGGAGAACCTTCGGATCCGGTTCGACGCCATGGCCAGCCACGACATTACCTTTGTGGGAATCATCCAGACCGCCAAGGCTTCCGGAATGGAAAAGTTCCCCATTCCCTATGTGCTGACCAACTGCCATAACACCCTCTGTGCGGTAGGGGGCACCATCAACGAGGACGACCACCTGTTTGGTCTGTCCGCCTGCAAGAAATACGGCGGAATCTATGTTCCTCCCCACATTGCCGTTATCCACCAGTATATGCGGGAGCGGATGGCCGGGTGCGGAAAGATGATCCTGGGCTCGGACAGCCATACCCGGTACGGCGCTCTGGGAACCATGGCCGTGGGTGAGGGCGGCGGCGAGCTGTCCAAGCAGCTACTCTGTGATACATACGATGTAGCTTACCCCGGAGTTGTGGCCGTCTACCTGGACGGCGCACCCCAGCCGGGCGTAGGTCCCCAGGATATTGCCCTGGCCATTATCGGGGCAGTGTTCAAGAACGGATATGTAAAGAATAAGGTAATGGAGTTCGTTGGCCCCGGTATTGCCTCCATGACCACCGACTACCGGAACGGGGTGGATGTGATGACCACCGAGACCACCTGCCTGTCCAGTGTCTGGTGCACCGACGAGGACACCCATGCCTACCTGGCTCTCCATGGCCGGGAAGAGGACTACAAGAAGCTGGAGCCCGGAAAGGTGGCCTACTACGACGGCTGTGTGTACGTGGACCTGTCCACTGTCAAGCCCATGATCGCCCTGCCTTTCCATCCCAGCAATGTGTTTGAAATCGAGGACCTGACCGGAAGCCGCCTGGAGGATGCCCTCCGGGCAGCAGAGGTGGAGGCCGCCCGGATCAGCGGCAGCTTTGAGTTCCGCCTGACCAACAAGATTAAAAACGGCCGCCTCCAGGTGGACCAGGGTGTTATTGCAGGCTGCGCCGGCGGCACCTACTCCAACATTATGGAGGCCGCCCACATCCTCCAGGGGGCCGACTGCGGCAATGATGTGTTTAACCTGTCGGTCTACCCCAGCAGTCAGCCTGTCTTTATGGACCTGGTCAAGAAGGGCGCCGCAGGCACCCTCATGGCAGCGGGAGCCATCCTTCGCACCGCTTTCTGCGGCCCCTGCTTCGGCGCCGGAGACACCCCCGCCAACAACTGCCTTTCCATCCGCCACACCACCCGGAACTTCCCCAACCGGGAAGGTTCCAAGCCGGGCAATGGCCAGATGGCCGGCGTAGCCCTGATGGATGCCCGGAGCATTGCAGCCACCGCTGCCAATGGAGGAATTCTGACCCCCGCTACCGCTGTGGCAGACGGGTATCAGGTCCCCGCTTACCAGTATGATTCTTCCGCCTACGATAAGCGGGTCTACAACGGTTTCGGAAAGGCAGAGCCTGAGAAGGAACTGATTTACGGACCCAACATCAAGGACTGGCCCTCCATGGAGGCTCTGGGAGAGAACATCCTGCTCCGGGTCTGCAGCAAGATTCTGGACCCGGTCACCACCACCGATGAGCTGATTCCCTCCGGGGAGACCAGCAGCTACCGGTCCAATCCTCTGGGTCTGGCAGAGTTTACCCTCAGCCGCCGTGACCCGGAATATGTGGGCCGTGCCAAGGCTGTGGATAAGCTGGAGCGTGCCCGTGTGGCAGGGGAGGACCCTGCAGCCGGGGATGAGTCCCTGGCTCAGGCTTGGGCCCGTCTCAAACAGCTGCCCGAATATGAAACGCTGGACCCTGCCACCGTGGAAATCGGCAGTGTCATCTATGCCGTAAAACCCGGCGATGGTTCCGCCCGGGAGCAGGCCGCCAGCTGCCAGCGTGTGCTGGGCGGTCTGGCCAATATTGCCGCAGAGTATGCCACCAAGCGGTACCGGAGCAACGTAATTAACTGGGGCATGCTGCCCTTCCAGCTGGAGGGCGAGCCTGCCTTTGGTGTAGCGGATTACATCTTTGTTCCC
>CALXGR010000027.1 GCA_944387885.1 uncultured Clostridia bacterium | reverse complement strand
CACTCGCACGAAAAAAGACCACACGAAAACACAACCACCCCACAAGTTCCCCTGGGGGAACAGGCGTTTCCCCCCCCCCCCCCCCCCCCCTCAAAATCTTGTTGAGATAGGGATGGACCAGGGAGAAAAGGAGATAACAGGAAATAAACCAATTATTTTCAAATGTAGTGGGGAGGAGCTGCCGGAGGATTTGGCTTCCCGTAAGGGGATAACCTGCCCCCAGAAACACTGCCAGGAAAAATACAGAAATCACAAAGCAGTCCAACAAAATCTGGAATACCTTCTCTTTGCTGGCCCTTTTGCTTTCCAAAAGAAACCAGGCGGAGGAAATCACGAAGATAATATTTCCTATCTGCCCCAGATTGTGAATCATCCCTGCCAGAAAATACTGTACATTGGTGGTAGCAGCCGAAAGATTTACTGCAGACGGATGCACCACCTCATATTCATAGGGCATTGCATGAGAAAAGACGATCATTACAACAGCCAGCACCTTGACCAGTTCAAAGCTGGAATTCCGCTTTACCTGCATTTTCTTTTCCTTTCTTTTTCAAAAAGAAAACTGCTGCGGTCCGTTAAAAAACTGACCGCAGCAGCTCAAATCGATTTTCCTCGACTTTTCTGAGTGTCAGCAAAAATAATGCTAACACTGGTTTTTTTCTTTGTCAATATGTTCAGAAGGTGACCCGGATGGTAGTGCCCTCGCCCAGCTGGCTGGTGAGGGTGATATTGGCCCGGTGCAGAGCGGCAATATGCTTTACAATGGCCAGGCCCAAGCCGGTGCCGCCGGTGGCCTTGCTCCGGCTCTTATCCACCCGATAGAACCGCTCAAAGACCCGGCCCTGCTCCTCCTTGGGAATTCCGATTCCCGTATCCGACACCTGGAAATAGCTGTGTCCGTCCAGGGTTCCGGTCTGAACATTCACCGTTCCCCCGGGGCGGTTATACCGGATGGCGTTATCCACCAGGTTATACACCAGCTCATCCAGCAGCTTGGGACTGCCAATGACCGGAGCCCCGGAGGTCTGGACCCGGATGGTCACATAGGCCCGCTGGGCATTGAAGGTGAGCCGCTGGACCGTATCCTGTGCCAGTTCGGCCAGGTCCAGGGACTCCCGCACCACGGTGGGGTCTCCCGGAATCTTCCCGTCCAGGTTGCTCAGCTGGAGGATATCCTCCACCAGGGCCAGCATCCGGCTGGCCTCCTTATGTATCTTTCCGCCGAACTGGGCCCCTGCCTCAGGGCCAGCCATCCCGTTTTCCAGCAGTTCCGCATATCCGCTGATGCTGGTAAGGGGGGTTTTCAGTTCATGGCTCACATTGGCGGTAAACTCCGCCCGCATTTCCTCGTTTTCCTTCCGGAGCAGGTAATCCTGGTGGATGGCCTGGGCAAAGGGTTCCAGTTCCCGGTAAGGGACGGTCTCCTCCGTAAGGGTGTCCAGCTGGTGGGCCATCTCCTCCATGGGCCGGACGATCCGTTTGCTCAAGGCAGAGCTGAGGAAAAGGGCCAGCACCATGATCAGCAGGCAGATCCCTATTACGGCAGGAAAGCTGCTGTCATAGATGGCGTAGGTGCTGGCGGTCTGATAAGCCAGCCGGAGGATATCTCCGTTTTCCAGGGCCAGGGCATAGTAAGTAGTGTTATATCCCACCGTATCACTCTGGCGCTGGACGAATCCCTCCCCTGTCTCAATGGCCTGCTGAACTTCGGGACGGGAAAGATGGTTTACCTCCCCTGAGCTGGCGCTGTCATACAGCACCGTTCCGTCTGGATCAATGAGGGTAAGGCGGACCTCCTCCACAGAGGCCAGCTCTTCGGGAGCGCATCCCTCCTCCAGGGCAGCGGCCAGCAACCGGGCAGTGATGGACATATCCTCCTTCACCTGCCGGTTATATCCGCTGCGGAAGAGAAGAATGGTGAGCAATGCGGTGAGAACCAGCACCACCAGTCCCACCCAGACAAGGCGGTGGCTGATGACCTCCTCAATGGAGGTTTTCCGGTTACGGCTCATGGCTTTCCTCCGCCAGCTTGTACCCGATCTTCCGGACGGTCTGAATCAGGCCGCCGGCATTTCCCAGCTTCTGCCGGAGGGTCCGGATATGCATATCCAGGGTACGGGTCTCCAGGCTGGTGTCCATTCCCCAGACCCGGGCCAGAATGGTCTCCCGGGAAACTACCTGTCCGGGGGTCTGCATGAGCAGTTCCAGCAGGGCGTACTCCTTGTAGGTCAGTTCCACCGGCTGGTCCTCCACCGTCAGGGTATGGTTGGCGGGACAGAGCCGGATAGGCCCGAAGGCCAGAGTATCGGGACCGGTGCGGAGAGCGGCGGCCCGGCGAAGAAGGGCCTTTACCCGGCTGATGAACTCCAGCACCCCAAAGGGTTTGGTCAGGTAATCATCGGCTCCGGCATCCAGACCCTTTACAATATCCATTTCAGAGCCTTTGGCGGTGACCAGCAGCACCGGAAGTGCCACGGTCCGCAGGTCATGGCGGATCCACTGAAGCAGCTCCAGGCCGCTTTCTCCGGGAAGCATCCAATCCATTACCACCAACTGGGGCAGCTGTTTGGCCATGGCTGCCCGGAAGGCTGCCCCGTCCGGGCAGAGAAGGGTCTCATACCCGGCGCTTTTCAGGGCGTATGCTTCCACTTCCCCGATGGAAGCGTCGTCTTCTACCAGATAAATCATTCCTGTTCCTCCGGAATTGCGTAGCGGTCGGCATACCGGCTGTACCGACGGTCAAAGTCAGGGTCGCTGCCTGCCTTCAGCTTATCCAGATACTCGTGGGTATCAAAGCTGCCGGCAGAGACCTCGATCATATCCACAGCCACATTGCTGCAGTGGCCTGCCACCCGCTGATAATTGTTCAATACATTTCCAAACCGATAGCTGTTGGCCTGGTCGCATTCGCCGCCCTGAAGACGGGCAATGTGCCGCTCCTTCAGCTGACGGATCAGGCTGTCTACTACCTGCTGGAGAGGCTCCACCTTATGGGCGGCCTCCAGGTCCCATTCCTCAAAGCTGCGGATGGTCTTGTCCAGCAGATCCTGGACAGCATTTTCCAGCACCTTCAGCTCCTCCATGGCGGGAGCGGAGAAGGTCACTTCACTTTCATGCATTTCCTTGGCGGTCTGAGCCAGGGAGAAGGCATGGTCGGACACCCGCTCAAAGTCGCTGATACAGTGGAGAAGGGTATTTACCTTCCGGCTGTCCTGCAGGTTCATGGCGCGGGTGGAGAGCTGGACCAGGTAGCTGCCCAGCAGGTCCTCATACTGGTCTACAGCATCCTCTTCCCGGGTGATGCTGGCAAAAAGGCCTTCGTCCCACTGATGGGTGACGGCCATTCCCTTCTGGAGAGCGCTCCGGGCCAGGTTGGCCATATCCACGGTGGTAATGTGAGCCTGAGCCACAGCCACGGCGGGGGTGTTCAGGAGACGGGGGTCCAGCAGCTGGACCTCTTCCTTCTCCTTTCCCTTGTCCTTGTCGTCAGGGACAGACAGGATGGCCAGCTTTTCCAGACCCCGGCTGAAAGGCAGCAGGATCAGGGTGACGCTGACGTTGAAGAGGGTGTGGATGGTGGCGATGCCCACCGCCTGGATAGGCTCGTTCATGGCCTCAATGGGCCAGATGAAGTTGAGGGTATAGGTGGCGGTGAGGAAGATGATCACACCGATGATATTGAAATAGAGATGGATCATGGCAGCACGCCGGGCGTTCTTGGTGGCGCCCACCGAGCTGATCAGGGCGGTGACACAGGTACCGATGTTCTGACCCATGATGATGGGGAGAGCGGCCCCCATGGTGACGCTGCCGGTGGCAGAAAGGGCCTGGAGGATGCCCACGCTGGCAGAGCTGGACTGGATGATGCCGGTAAGGACGGCGCCTGCCAGAACACCCAGCACAGGGTTGGAGAATTTCAGGAAAAGGTCCGCAAACCAGGGTTCATCAGCCAGGGGCTCCATGGCGGAGGACATGGCTTCCATACCGGTCATGAGAACGGTGAAGCCCAGCATAATGGTGCCGATGCCCTTCCGTTTCTCGTTGCCTCCCATGTAAAGGACCACGCCGATGGCGGCCAGGATGGGACTGAAGTTGGCAGGCTTGCAGAGCTGGATCAGGAGGCTGTCGCCCTGTACGCCGGTAAGGCTGAGGATCCAGGCAGTGACGGTAGTACCGATGTTGCTGCCCATAATGATGCCCACTGCCTGATGCAGCTGGATGATGCCGCTGTTTACAAAGCCTACCACCATAACAGTGGTGGCGGAGCTGGACTGGATGACGGCAGTGACCAGCAGACCCATAAGCAGTCCCTTGATGGGACGGTCGGTGAGGCGGGCCAGCAGAGTCTGGAGTTTTCCTCCGGCCTGACGCTCCAGGGCCTTGCCCATTACGTCCATACCAAAGAGGAACAGGGCCAGACCGCCAAGCAGAGCTGTTACATTAAATATACTCATCTCTTCATTTCCTTTTACTTTTAATTCTTCTCCTGGGGTTATCTTGAGTGTAATGGGACCTGTGTAAAATCCGCTATCAAATTTAAGTAAAGTTTTTGTAAAGAGCCTTGATTTTATTATAAAAAACATCTCTATTTCCTGCAATAGAGAAAATTTTTATCTTCCGGGGTTCTAGGCGGGGTTCCCGGTTCATATAATGGTGCCAAAGCGCGCGCAAGGGTTTTCATAAGGAGGTCTTTGTACATGATTTTCAGTTGGACAAGCTCTCTGGTCTGGTTCCTCTTCTGTCTGGTTTCCCCGGTCCTGGCCGGGCCGGTCGTGGGGATGATTCCCCTTGCCCTCTTCCCTGCCCCTTCCTCCTGCTGCCGGGATGGGATGGAGAAAGGAAGTTCTCCTTTCTTTATTACCACCGGTTCCCTTCCCCGGGCCGGCCCCTGCCCGGTCTTTTCTTCCCGGGCTGGTCCCTGAACCCTTTTACTTAATCTTCCCTTTTTGATTTTTCCACATTTTCATTCCCTTTTGTTGGAAACTGTCCCGCCGCCCCCGGCCTGCCCTTTTCCGGGTATTGCCAGGGGCCTGGGCGCCCCGGTGCTTTTCCCGCTGTCGGCCGGGAAATCCGCCCCGGCTGCCCGCCCCGGCCCTGCTGCCGGAGGGTCCGGCCCGACTTTTCCCGGAAGGTACAAAAATACCCCTACGCTTTTACAGCGTAGGGGCTGTGGTGTTTCATTTTTTTCAGTATCGTCCGGAGTGTATCCGGAAGTCGGTCTCCTCCGGCTTTACCTCCTCCGGCCATTCCTCCACCGATTCAATAAAGATCCAGTCGCTCTGGCGCATTTGGGGGATAAGTCTGGCCAGGGCCAGAGGGGTCCCCTGGGCCACCATCTCCACCCGTCCGTCGGCCCTGTTCATAACCCAGCCGGTGATGCCCAGCTTCTGGGCTTCCCACTGGGCCCGGAACCGGAATCCCACTCCCTGGACCCGGCCGGAGAAGAGATAATGCCGCCGAATGATTTTTTCTTCCATCAGGATTCCTCCTCCCGGATTTCTGTCACCGTGTAGCCGCTGTCGGCCACCGCTTTTTTCAGAATTTCCCGGTCCACCGGAGCGGACAGGGTGACGGTGGCAGTCCCCTTCTCCCAGTCAGCGGAGGCAGTCACCCCCTCCAGGGCGTTGAGGGCTTTCTCCACCCGGCTCTGGCAGTGGGTACACATCATCCCCTCAATGGTCAGGGTGAGAGTCTTTTTCTCTCCGGGACGGGAGATGCCGGTGACCTGATAGCCGCTGTCGGCCACCGCCTTTTCCAGGGTCTCCCGGTCCACCGGGGCGGACAGGGTGACGGTGGCAGTCCCCTTCTCCCAGTCGGCGGAGGCAGTCACCCCCTCCAGGGCGTTGAGGGCTTTTTCCACCCGGCCCTGGCAGTGGGTACACATCATTCCCTCAATATTCAGAACGAGGGTCTCGGCGGCCTTTTCCGGTTCCTCAGCCTGCTCCTGCTGAGCAAAGGGACAGGCTCCGGTGGGGCAGGATTCTTCCTCCTGCTCCTGGACCAGAAGAGCGCTTTCCAGCCGGGCGGCCTTTCCCAGGGGTTTATCGTGGGAGGGGTCATACACCTTGACCAGATTCAGCCGGAGGGCGTTGGTGACCACACAGAAGCTGGACAGGCCCATGGCTGCGGAAGCCACCATGGGGTTGAGGACCAGCCCCAGCCCTGCATAGCAGCCGGCGGCCAGGGGAATACAGACCGCATTGTAGAAGAAGGCCCAGAACAGGTTCTGGTGGATGGTCCGGATGACCCGACGGGAGAGCCGGATGGCTGCGGCGGCATCCAGCAGGTCGCTTTTTACCAGGACCAGGTCGGCGGCATCCATGGCAATATGGGTGCCCGCCCCAATGGCGGCCCCCACATCCGCCCGGGTGAGGGCGGGGGCGTCGTTGATGCCGTCCCCCACCATCATGACCCGACGGCCTTCCTTCTGAAGCCGGCGGACCTGGGCTTCCTTCTCCTGGGGCAGCACCTGGGCCACCACCTGGTCTATCCCCACCTGGTCAGCCACAGCTTTGGCGGTGGCGGGATGGTCCCCGGTAAGAAGGACCACCTGGCAGCCCAGGGCTTTCAGCTGGGCAATGGCCTGGGCGCTGGTGGGTTTGGGAATGTCTGCCACCCCAATGATTCCCACCAGCTTCCCGTCCATGGCAAAGTACATGGGGGTCTGGCCCTGGGCGGCCATCTCCTGGCCGGATTTTTCCATCTCAGGGGAGATGGCGGAGTATTCCTTTACATAGTCCAGGTTTCCCCCATAGACGGGGCAGTCCAGGAGCATTCCCCGGATTCCCCGTCCCGGCACCGCCTGGATCTCCTTCATGGGGGTGACCCGCAGGCCCATCTCCCGGGCCTTTTCCAGAATGGCTTTGGCCAGAGGATGCTCGCTCCCCGATTCCAGGCCGGCGGCCAGGTTGACCAGGAACTTTTCAGGGACTTCCTTCTGGGCGGTGAGGCTGACCACCCGGGGCTTGCCCTGGGTGACGGTGCCGGTCTTATCCAGCACCACCGTATCGCACCGGCCGGTGATTTCCAGGGCGGAAGCGGTTTTGAAGAGGACTCCGCTTTTGGCCCCCATGCCGCTGCCCACCATCACCGCCACAGGGGTGGCCAGGCCCAGGGCGCAGGGGCAGCTGATGACCAGCACGCTGATGGCCCGGGAGAGGGCATAGCTGAAGCTCTCCCCCAGCCCCAGCCAGACGGCCAGGGTAATCAGGGCAATGACCGTGACCACCGGCACAAAGATGCCGGATACCCGGTCTGCGATTTTGGAGAGGGGGGCTTTGCTGGCGGCGGCCTCCTCCACCAGGCGGATGATCTGGCTCAGGGTGGTATCCTCCCCTACCCGGGTGGCCTTGCAGAGCAGGTTGCCGTTCTGGTTCAGGGTGGCGGCGCTTACCGGGTCTCCCTCCTGCTTTTCCACCGGAATGCTCTCTCCGGTGAGGGCGCTTTCATCCGCCCAGGAATGACCTTTCAGGATAACGCCGTCCACCGGGATGCTCTCCCCGGGGCGGACAATGAACTGTTCCCCCACTTCCACCTCCTGGGTGGGCACCTGGACCGGCTTTCCCTGCCGGACCACGGTGGCGGTGGGAGGGGCCAGCTGGAGCAGCCCCTTCAAAGCCTGGGTGGTCTTCCCCTTGCTGGCGGCTTCCAGGGTCTTGCCCAGGGTAATGAGGGTGAGGATCATGGCCGCACCCTCAAAGTAAAGGTCATGCTTGTAGTGCATCAGGGCTTCCAGGTCCCCGGCCAGGGTGGCAGGGACCATCCCTGCCAACTGGACCAGACCGTACACCAGGGAAGCGCCGCTGCCCAGGGATACCAGGGTGTCCATTCCCGGGGCCTTATTGGTAAGGGTGACCCATCCATTCCGGAAAAACTCCCGGTTGATCCAGACCACCGGCAGGGTGAACACCAGCTGAGCCAGGGCAAACCAGAGGGCATTTTCCGTCCGGCCCAGCCAGGGCAGGGGCAGGTCCACCATGCTTCCCATGGAGATATACATGAGAGGAATCAGAAAGGCCAGGCTGTGTATCAGCCGTTTTTTCAGCCGGGGGGTCTCGGTGTCCCGAAGCTGTTCCTCCAAAGACTGGCTCTTGGGTGCGGGACGGGCGCCGTACCCGGCCCCCTCCACCGCCCGGCAGATGGCCTGGCTGGTGGCAGGCTCCCCGTATTCCACCTGCATGCTCCCGGTGAGGAGGCTCACCGACACCTCCTTCACCCCGGGCAGTTCCCGTACCGCCTTTTCCACATGGGCGCTGCAGGCGGCACAACTCATTCCCGATACAAGAAACTTTTCCACTTTTTCCACCTCTTATTTGATCATCTGGCCCAGCAGCTGGACCAGCTCCTCGGTTTTTTCCGGTTTTCCCTGGCGCATATCCTGGGCCACGCAGGTCCGGATATGCTGACCCAGCAGTTCCCGGCTGAATCCTGTGAGGGCAGCCTGGATGGCAGCCACCTGGTTGAGGATATCCACACAGTAGGCGTCCTTCTCCACCATCCGGGACACTCCCCCCACCTGCCCGGCGATTCGGTTGAGCCGCTGGATCAGTTTCTTCTGCTCCTCCGGGCTGCGATGGGTGACACAACACTCCTCCATAGTCTTTCCCTCCTGATTGCTTTTTCCTCAGTATATACCCCCTGGGGGTATCTGTCAACGGAAAATTGGAATGTTTTTCCCTTGTACACTATTGTTTTTCCCAGAGGGACAGTGGATTTTTCCCAATCATTGTGGAAAACTCGGTGGAAATTCTTGAAAACCTTATAGGACAAGGGTTTTTATTCCACAATCTTTTCACAAGGGACAAAATCGGGACTTTCTCTCCCCTTTTCGGCCGGGGGCGAAGAAGGGCTTTTTTTGTTTTAAAAAGGAAAAAACCGGACCCGGGAAATTCCCGGGTCCGGCATTTTTGCATGATTACAGTTCGATTTTTCCGTAAAGGGCGAAGCCGTCGGCATCGTTGATCTTTTCGGTGCGGGCAGGAGCCATGGGAACGGTATCGTCCCAGATACGCTCGTCAAACTCCCGCTGGGGAACGGTGGATTTCTTGGGTCCCCGGCGATCGTCCCGACGGCCATAGCCGCCACGGCCCTGGCCCCGGCCACCCTCACGGCGGCCATCCCGACGGCCACGGTTATCCCGTCCGCCACGGCCGCCACGGCGCTGAGACCGGTCAGGCAGGTTGCTGGCATTGGGGTCGGTGGAGTAGATGACCACATGACGGTTGGTGCCTTCCCCGCTGCTCTCGCTCCGGACACCCTCCATCTGGCTGATGGCGGAGTGGATGATCCGGCGCTCGTAGGGGTTCATGGGCTCCATGGCATGGGACAGGCCGGATTTTCGGACCTTGGCCCCCAGCCGGCGGGCCATCTGCTGCAGGTCTGCTTCCCGCTTGCCACGGTAGCCGCCCACATCCAGGCCCAGCTTGATGTACTCCCCTTCCTGGCGGTTGGCCACCAGGCTGGCCAGGTAGCTGAGGCTTTCCATGGTCTCGCCCCGGCGTCCGATGAGGACCTGGAGCTTGTCCCCGGATACCTTGATGATGGTGGCCTCCCCCTTCTGGACGGCGGAGAACTCTACTTCTCCGGCGCCCATGGCGGCGAACACTTCCCGCAGGTATTCCACAGCGGCCTTGACCTTTACATGGGTCTCAATGTCAATGGGTTCCTCGGCCTCGGATTCCTTCTTCTTTTTGGGCTTTTCCTTCTTGGGCTCTTCCTTGGGCTCCTGGGCTGCGGGGGCCTCCTCCACAGGGGCGGGGGCGGCAGCAGGGGCCTGTTCCTGAGCGGGAGCGGCAGGCTCCTGCCAGGTGACCTTTACCTTGGCGGGGGTGGTGCGGAACAGCTTCTTGACGGGAGTTTCCAGCACCTCGGTGGTCAGGTTGGGGTCGGAAGGGTCCACTCCCAGAGCGGCAATGGCAGCAGCTCTGGCTTCTTCAATGGTCTTGCCTACGGCAATCTCTTCTCTCATGGATTACTCCTCCTTTTTCAGGGGCTCGGTCCGCTCATCGGCATACCGCTGAGCGTCCAGCTCACGGGCTTTTTCCAAACGGAGCTTGGCCATCTCGTTGGAGGAGACGGTCTTCTGCTTGGTCTCGCCGGTAGCGGCGTCGGTATAGGTGTAGGTCTTCTTGGCCCGGTTGGCTTTCCGCTTGGCTTCCAGCTCGGCCTTGGCCTGTTCCCGCATTTTTTCCGGGTTATAAATCTTCTTGCTGATGAGGGTCTGGCCCAGCATGAGCACGTTGGACACGCAGTAGTAGAGGGAGAAGGCCAGGGGAACGGTGAAGCAGAACCAGGCAAAGAAGAGGCTCATGACCCAGGGCATCATCTTCATGGAGCCCTGCATCTGCTGACCGGAAGCAGACATGGTGATGATGTTGCTGACGATCATGGTCAGGCAGGCCAGCACCGGCAGGATGATTCCCAGGTTAAAGCCGATCTGGGGCATATTGCACAGGTTGATGCCGAAGAAGTCCACATTGAAGCTGGCGGCAGCGGCATACTGGTCGGCAGTCAGTCCGGCCAGCTGGGCGCCGTCGTGAGCCATCTGGATGATGGTGGTCTCGGCGGTGATCTGGTTGGTCAGGCCCAGGGTCTGCATCAGGGAAGTGATGGTCTCTTTGGGGATGCCCAGGATGTACTGGAGGGGGTAGTAGACGGCGTACATAACGCCGAACAGTACGAACATGTTCAGGACCATGGGCAGACAGCCGGCGGTGGGGTTGTACCCGTACTCCTGCTGGAGCTTCATCAGCTCTTCATTCTGCTTTTCCTTGTTGTTCTTGTACTTGTTCTGGACCTCCTGCATGAGGGGCTGGAAAACCGCCAGCTTGGCCATGGATTTCTGCTGGTAAAGCTGGAGAGGCATGCTGGCCATCCGGATGAGAATGGTAAACAGGATGATGGCAATGCCGTAGTTTCCCACAAAGGTGTAGACCCATTTCAGGATCCAGCCCAGGGGACCGCTGAGGATAGCGAAAATTTGCATAGACAGTTCCTTCTGCTCCGACTGTGCGCCCGAAGCGGTTTATTTTTTATGCGAAGGACTCCCCCCGCACAGCAGGAAGTCACAAGAAGCAATTTTTATCTCCCGGCCTTTTGGCCGGGGCAGGGGAGTGCCTTACAAAAGGCAGACCCTTGATTCATTTGTTTTTCCGGATCAGCTTCCGGTCAGGGCTTGTCCATTTTCCCTTGGGAGGGACCGGGTCATATCCCCAGGGAAAGAGGGGATTGCACCGGAGGATCCGCAAGGCCGCCAGAAGGCTCCCCTTGGCCGCTCCGTGGACTTTCAGGGCCTGGAGGGCATACTCACTGCAGGTAGGGGTAAAACGGCATCTGGGGCCAAGGCAGGGGCTTATAAAGCGCTGGTAGCCCCGGATGAGGAAGGAGAGGAGCCGGACCATCATGATTCCTTCTCCAGAAGTCCCGCCCGGGTAAGGAGTTTTCGCAGGGTCTTTTCCAGCTGGGTGCTTTTCAGGCCGGGGGTCTGTGCCCGGGCCACCAAAATCACATCCCAGGAGCCCACATCGTAGGGCATGACCTGGCAAAGGGCCGCCCGCATGACACGGCGGGCCCGGTTGCGTTTCACGGCCTTGCCCACCTTCTTGGTGGCGGTGAATCCTACCCGGGTATATCCCAGACGGTTTTTCAGCACATAGACCACCACCTGGGGATGGACCTGGGCTTTTCCTTTTCCGTAGACCCGGAGAAATTCCTTATTCTTATTGATGACCCGGTATCGCATACCCGTTCCTCGGCTCTCTGATGAAAGATGGGCAAAAAGCCACCTTACTATTATACTAGAACTGCCCTGGTTTCCACAAGATGAGGGAATCACAAAAGGACAGCTGCTTTTTTGGTGAATTTCCCGTAAATTGAAAAATAAGGCCACCCCATGCAGCATTGCAAGGCGAGTGACCTTTTCTTCATTGCTTATGCAATTTGTTTGGGCAAGGAGCTTATGACCGATCAGACAGTCAGGCTCTTGCGGCCCTTAGCGCGGCGGGCAGCGATCACTTTGCGGCCGTTCTTGGTGGACATCCGCTGCAGGAAACCGTGAGTGGTGTGACGCTGACGCTTCTTGGGCTGATAGGTACGCTTCATCTGTATTCCCTCCATATCGGCCCCGAGGGGCATAATCTGATTGCCCATCCAAACAGACAGGCTTGCAAGATAAAATTATAGGACAGGGAAGGGGGTTTTGTCAACACTTTTTTGCATTTTAAAAATATTTTTTCCGGAAGGGGACTGAACTTTCCTTCTTTCGTCTAATCTCTTTTATTATAGTAAATATTTTATATATTACAATATATATAATTGCACTGGGGAGAATTTTGTGGTATACTAGCACTGTGTGTTAATGTGTGATTTTAACCAAAAAAATAATCCCTCTTTAAGGAGTATTGACCAACTATGGATTCACTGAACGACCTGTTTGAGCAGGTAAAGCTCTACTGCCGCCAGAACATGGTGGAAGCCACTTATAACCTGTACATTGACGGGCTGGTCCCTCGATCCTTTGAAAATTCCAACCACATGGTGCTGGGGGTCCGCAGCGACTTTATCTGCAAGATCCTTCAGGACCGGTATCTGGGCCTTCTGGGGGAAGCCTTCAAGGCCACCCTGGGCTTTCCCATTGAGATAGAGCTGGTGGTGGAGGAGAAGGAGCCCCGCCCCAGCGACGACCCCGCCCTCACCGACAGTCTGGACCAGGGCAACTACGAGTTCACCTTTGAAAACTTCATCAAGGGGCCCAGCAACCAGTTTGCCTACGCCGCCGCCCAGGCGGTGGCCGCCAACCCCAGCGGAGCCTACAACCCTCTGTTCATCTACGGGCCCAGCGGTCTGGGAAAGACCCATCTGCTCAAGGCCATTGAAATCGAGATTCGGAAGAACCATCCCGATTTCAACATTGTCTATGTGGATTGTGAAACCTTCACCAACGACATCATCACCGCCATCCGCACCGGCACCACCGAGAACTTCCGGATGAAGTACCGGGCAGCGGACCTGCTGCTGGTGGACGATATCCAGTTTATTGCAGGCAAGGAGAGTACCCAGGAAGAGTTCTTCCACACCTTCAACACCCTCCACAGCGCCGGCAAGCAGATCGTTCTGGCCTGCGACCGTCCCGCCAAGGAAATCAAGAGCCTGGAGGAGCGGCTTCGGACCCGGTTTGAGTGGGGCCTGACCGCCGACATCCAGCCCCCAAACTACGAGACCCGGGTGGCCATCATCAAGCGGAAGGCAGAGCTGCTCCACATGGACCTGCCCTACGATGTGGCGGAGTACATTGCCAACAACCTGAAAAACAACATCCGGCAGCTGGAAGGCACCGTCAAGAAGCTGAATGCCTACTACATGCTGGAGGGCATTGACCCCTGTGTCACCGTGGCCCAGACCGCCGTCAAGGACATTATGGGAGAGGTACAGCCCATCCCGGTGACGGTGGAGCGTATCATCAACGAGGTGGCACGGACCTTCGACGTAAGCGCCCAGGACATCCGGTCCACCAAGCGGAATGCCAACATCAGCAGCGCCCGCCGTGTGGCCATCTACTGCATCCGGGAAATCACCGGCATGAGCATGGAGAACATCGGCAAGGAGTTCGGCCGGGACCATTCCACCATCATTTACAACCTGGACACCGCCTCCAAGGACATGGCCAAGGACAGCCATCTCCGGGAAACAGTGGCCGATATTATTGAGAATGTGCGGAGCTGAGCTTCTCCACTTTTCTAACAAGTTTTTACACATTCCACAATCCGGTTTCCACAGCCTTTGTGGAGAGAATTGTCTTTCCCCGGGTTTTCCACAGTCCGCTAACAACTTCCGGAAAACTTTCCCCAAAGGGTTTTCTGGGGAGAAAAAGGGAAAACCGGGATTTTCCACAGTTTTCACACCCTCTACTACTACGACTACTCTTACGTATGTTTAAAGCAGAAAGAGAGATATTACCAAGAACAAGATCAAAGAGGAAGCCTTATGAAATTTGTATGTGAGAGAACCCTTTTATCCAATGCCATCAGCGGTGTGAGCAAAGCCAACAACGGCAAGGCACCCATCCCTGTACTGGAAGGTCTTTTGCTGAAAGCCGAGGGATTCAACCTGACCCTGACCGGTTACAATATGGAACTGGCCATTAAGACCACCATTGAATGCAATGTGCTGGTACCCGGCGAGACCGTTCTCAACGCCAAGCTGCTGGGAGACATTGTCTCCCGGATGAACAGCAGCCAGGTATCGGTGGAGCTGACCGACCGGGGGGTAGCCATTATCAAGGGCGGCGTGGCTGAGTTTGAGATGGCCGCCATGCTCCCCAACGATTACCCGGAGCTGCCGGTGCCTGACGCCAGCCACACCTGCAAGATGCCGGTTTCCACCATGCGGGAGATGATCGAAAAGACCATCTTTGCCGTCAGCACCGACGACAAGAAGCCTGCCCACACCGGCGTCCTCTTTGTGATCCAGCCCGATGCCCTCACCTTTGTCTGTCTGGACGGTTACCGTCTGGCCATTGTGAAGCGGGACATTCCCTGCACCAAGGACATCCGGGTCATTGTTCCCGCCAAGACCATGAACGAGCTGAACAAGCTGATGGGGGAGGACGGGGAACAGATGGTGGACGTGTTCGCCAACCGTCACTTCGCTGTGTTCCATGTAAACGGCTACCAAATTATGAGCCGGCTCATCAGCGGGGAGTTCCTCAACTATCAGCGGGTCATCCCCGACGGGTTCAAGACCCGGGCGGTGGTGGATGCCCGTACCTTCATTGAGACCATCGAGCGCGCCAGCCTCATTATTACCGAGCGGCTCAAGAACCCCCTCCGGGTCCAGTTTGTGGACGGGATGGTGGTGGTCCGGTGCCAGACCAACCTGGGCAAGGTCCAGGATGAATTTGAAGCGGACATCCAGGGGGATAATGTAGAAATCGGCTTCAACAACCGGTATCTGCTGGATGCGCTCCGGAACAGCCGGGCCGAGAAGGTGGTCCTGGAAATGAACGGACCTCTCTCTCCCGTAAAAATGCTGAGCGCCGACGGGGACGACTTTACCTATCTGGTCCTGCCCGTCCGGTTCAAGAACGATTAAGGATAAGACTATGAAGATTCAGATTTATACCGAGACCATCCGGCTGGGAGACCTTCTGAAATTTGCCGGACTGGTGGAGACCGGAGGAGAGGCCAAGGAGCTGATCCAGGCCGGGCAGGTGACCCTGAACGGGGAAGTATGCACCATGCGGGGGAAACAGTGCCGGGCCGGAGATATCATTGAGCTGGAGGGCCAGACCCTGGAGCTGGGACAGGGCCGATGAGGCTGGACCGTATCCAGGTCACCCATTACCGGAACATACCCCAGGCGGTGCTGGAACCCAAGGACCAGCTGACGGTGCTGTGGGGGGAGAACGGCCAGGGAAAAACCAATCTCCTGGAAAGCATCTGGCTTCTTACGGGGGGAAAGAGCTTCCGGGGAAGCAAGGACCAGGAGCTTATCCTCAGGGGGGAATCCTTCGGGGTGATAGAGGCCTCTTTCCATGCCCAGGGCCGGGACCAGCAGCTGCGGCTGACCATCGGAGGAAAGGAATCCCCCCGTCCCGGACGGCGGGCCGTCCTGAACGGAGTGGACCGGGGCAGGGCGGCCTCGGTGGCGGGGATATTCACGGCGGTGGTTTTCTGCCCGGAACATCTCCGGCTGGTAAAGGGAAGCCCTGAGGGACGGCGGAAGTTCCTGGATGTGGCTCTCTGCCAGCTTTATCCCGGGTATCTGGCCACCCTGCGCCGGTATACCCGGACCATGACCCAGAAAAACGCCCTTTTGAAACAATACGAAATCACCCCCGATGCCGGGAACCTGCTGGATGTGTTCAACCGGTCCCTGGCCCAGTGGGGGGAGGAGCTGACCCTGCGCCGGATGGAGTATCTGGACCAGCTGCGGATGGTGGCTGGGGCCAACTACCGGGATTTATCCGGGGGACGGGAAAGTCTGGAGATACAGTATCTTCCATCCTTCCAGCCGGGAAAGCTGTACGACACCATGACCGGGCTTCGGGACAGGGAACTGGGAGCCCGGTGCAGCCTGGCGGGACCTCACCGGGAGGATATGGAATTCCTTCTGTCGGGGCAGCCTGCCAAGGTGTACGCCAGCCAGGGCCAGCAGCGGAGCGCCGTGCTGGCTTTGAAACTGGGGGAGGCTGCCATGGCCGCCAAGGTCACCGGGGAACACCCGGTCATGCTTCTGGACGATGTGCTCAGCGAGCTGGACGAGGGACGGCAGAGTTATCTGCTTACCCGGATGGAGGAAAAGCAGACCTTTGTGACCACCTGCGACCCCTCCGCCTTCTCCCGGACACAGGGAGCCCTGTTCCTGGTGGAGCAGGGAAGCATCAGGGAGGCGTGATATGTACCTGCATATTGGCCAGGACCACCTGGTAGATTCCCGAAATATCATTGGAATTTTTGATATGGACACAGCCACGGCCCAGAAAAACACCCGGGATTTTCTCAAGCGGGTGGAGCAGGAAGGGGCAGTGGTCACCTTACAGCCCGGGATGATTCCCAAAAGCTTTGTGCTGGTGGATTTCCCGGACAATATTTTGTATATCAGTCCTCTGGCCCCCGCCACCCTCAAGGCCAGAAGTGAACAGACTCTGAGATAGATTTTTGTAAATGCGACCCAATGGAGGAAGAATATGTCTGATCAACTGAAACTCAATACCGAAACGGCCACTGAGCACGAATATGACGGCGCCCAGATCCAGGTCCTGGAAGGTCTGGAGGCTGTGCGGAAGCGTCCCGGTATGTACATTGGCTCCACCGGCGAGCGGGGACTTCATCACCTGGTCTATGAGATCGTAGATAACTCCATCGACGAGGCTCTGGCCGGGTACTGCACCCATATCCAGGTCATCATCCGCCCGGACAATACCATTCAGGTAGTGGACAACGGCCGCGGCATCCCGGTGGACATCCAGCCCAAGCTGGGAATCCCCGCTGTAACGGTAGTATTCACGGTCCTCCATGCCGGCGGCAAGTTCGGAGGAGAGAACAGCGGCTATAAAGTGGCCGGCGGCCTTCACGGCGTAGGCGCCTCGGTGGTAAACGCCCTCAGCGAATGGCTAGAGGTCACCGTGCGCCGGGACGGCAAGGAATACCGGCAGAAGTTCTCCTACGGCAAACAGGACGGAGACCTGCAGCTGATGGGAAATCTGGCTCCCGATGCCCAGAACGGCACCACCGTCACCTTCAAGCCCGATCCTCAGGTGTTCACCGACACCACCGAATACAACTTTGAGACCCTTCAGCAGCGGCTGCGGGAGGAGGCCTTCCTGAACGGAGGCATCTCCATCACCCTCACCGACCAGCGGGAAGGCCAGGAGCGGAGCGAGACCTACTGCTATGAGGGCGGCATCCGGAGCTTTGTGGAGTTCATCCACCGGAAACGGGACCTGGCGGTCCTTCATCCCCAGGTCATCTACCTGAAAGGGGAGCGGAACGGCAGTGTGGCGGAAGTGGCCATGCAGTACAACGAGAGCTTCAATGAACTGCTCCTCAGCTTTGCCAACAATGTCCATACCCCCGACGGCGGCACCCACGAGGAAGGGTTCCGGATGGCCTTGACCCGTGCCCTCAACGACTTCGGCCGGGAAAAGGGATACCTGAAGGACAAGGACGAGAACCTGTCCGGCAGCGACTGCCGGGAGGGCCTGACCTGTATCATCAGCGTGAAACTCCAGGACGCTCAGTTTGAGAGCCAGACCAAGGCCAAGCTGGGCAACACCGACATCCGCACCCTGGTATCGGGGCTGGTTTACGATAAACTGAAAGAATTTTTGGAAGAGAACCCCGCCGTGGCCAAGGCCATCTTTGAGAAGGCCACCCAGGCCGCCCGGGCCAGAGCCGCTGCCAAGCGTGCCCGGGACATGGTCCGCCGGAAGAGCGTGCTGGACAGTGTCCGGATGCCTGAAAAGCTGGCAGACTGCCATGAGAAGGACCCGGAAAAGTGCGAACTCTTCATCGTGGAGGGTGATTCTGCAGGGGGCAGCGCCAAGCTGGGCCGGGACAGCAACACCCAGGCCATCCTCAGTCTCTGGGGTAAAATGCTCAATGTGGAGAAGGCCCGGGTGGATAAGGTGTACGGCAACGATAAGCTGACCCCTGTCATCATGGCCCTGGGCTGCGGCATCGGGGAGGACTTTGACCTGTCCAAGCTGCGGTACCACAAAATCTTCATTATGGCCGATGCGGACGTGGACGGCAGCCATATTGCCACCCTGATGCTCACCTTCTTCTTCCGGTATATGCGGCCCCTCATTGAACACGGGTATGTGTATGTGGCCCAGCCCCCTCTCTTCAAACTCCAGAAGGGGAGCGTGGTCAAGTACGCCTACAATGATGCCGAGATGGCCCAGTACAGCGCCGAGATGCCGGGTGCCAAAATCAACCGGTACAAAGGTCTGGGCGAAATGAATCCGGATCAGCTTTGGGAGACCACCATGAACCCGGAAAACCGGGTCATTGTAAAAATCCGCATCGAGGATGCAGAGCGGGCCGACGAAGCCTTTACCATCCTGATGGGTGACCAGGTAGAACCCCGGCGCCAGTTCATTGAAACCAACGCCAAGTATGCAAACCTGGATGTTTGATATAATAATTAACGATATATCGTAAACATTTGAATTGTGAGGAAGAAGAATGGCTGACGAGATTTATATGGATGGCGGTACCAAGGTCATTGTGCGGGACGTAAAGCAGGAAATCGAGCAGGATTTTCTGGATTACTCCATGTCCGTCATCGTGAGCCGGGCACTGCCCGATGTGCGGGACGGCCTTAAGCCGGTGCACCGCCGAATCCTCTACACCATGTACGAGCGGGGAAACGACCATCATCATCCCTACCGGAAGTCTGCGGACACGGTAGGCGCCGTGCTGGGTTCCTACCATCCCCACGGTGATGCCTCGGTCTATGATGCCATGGTCCGTCTGGCCCAGGATTTCAGTCTCCGGTATCCCCTGGTAGACGGCCAGGGCAACTTCGGCAGCGTGGACGGAGACCCCGCCGCTGCCTACCGGTACACCGAAGCCCGGATGAGCCGGATGGCCAGCGATATGCTCACCGACATTGACAAGGAGACCATTGACTGGGACCCCAACTTTGACGAGACCAAGAAGGAGCCCAGTGTTCTGCCCAGCCGGTTCCCCAACCTGCTGGTGAACGGTTCCAACGGCATTGCGGTAGGTATGGCCACCAACATTCCCCCCCATAACCTGGGAGAGGTGATTGACGGCTGCATCGCCTACATTGATAACCCTGACCTGACCCTGGCTCAGCTGATGGAGTGTGTCAAGGGTCCCGACTTCCCCACCGGAGGGGTCATTATGGGCTACTCCGGCATCCGGGCCGCCTATGCCACCGGACGGGGCAAAATCACCCTTCGGGGCCGGTGCACCATTGAGGAGAAGAAGGACGGGAGCCAGGAAATCGTCATTACCGAGATTCCCTACATGGTAAACAAGGCCCGGATGATTTCCTCCATGGCCGACCTGGTCAAGGACAAGCGGGTGGAAGGCATCCGGGACATCAAGGACCTGACCAGCCGGAAGGGAATGCGGGTGGTAGTAGAGCTGAAAAAGGGAGCCAATGCCCAGGTCATCCTGAATCAGCTTTACCGGTACACCCAGCTCCAGGACACCGTGGGCGTTATCCTGCTGGCCCTGGACAAAAAGATTCCCCGCATCATGGACCTGAAAACCATGATTGCCCGGTATGTGGAGTTCCAGGATGAAATCATCCGCCGCCGGACCAACTATGACCTGAAAAAGGCAGAGGAGCGGGCCCACATTCTGGAAGGCCTGAAACGGGCCACCGACATTGTGGACGAAATCATCGCCACCATCCGGGCCACCAAGGGAGGGAAGGCCGAAGCCAAGGTTGCCATTATGGAACAGTTCGGCTTTGACGACCCCCAGGCCACCGCCATTGTAAACTTCCAGCTGGGCCAGTTGGCCGGTCTGGAAATCCTGAAAATCGAGAACGAGTTGGGAGAACTGAACGCTAAAATCGAAGCCTGGAAGACCCTTCTCTCGGACGACCGTCTGGTGCTGGAAAAGGTGAAGGAGGAGCTTACCGCCATCAAGGAAAAGTATGGGGATGACCGCCGCACCGAAATCCAGGCCGTTTCCGGGGAAGTGGACATTGAGGACCTGATTCCCCAGGTCACCTGTGTCTACACCCTCACCGGGGACGGATATATCAAGCGCCAGGACCAGGATACCTACCAGGTACAGAAGCGGGGCGGCCGTGGCATCAGCGGCATGACCCGGAAGGAGGAGGACCAGGTCCAGGAGATGTTCGTGGGCTCCTCCCATGACCATATCTTCTTTGTGACCAACAAGGGCCGTATCTTCCGGCTGAAAGGCTATCAGATCGCCGAGGGCAGCCGGACCAGCAAGGGCACCAACATTGTCAACCTGCTCCAGCTCCAGGAAGGGGAGCGGGTGACCAACATGATGAAGGAATCCAGCGAAGGAAAGTTCGTCACCATGGTCACCGAACAGGGTCTCATCAAGCGGACCCCCCTGGAACAGTACGGAAACATCCGGAAGAGCGGCCTGAACGCCATCAGCCTGAATCCCGGGGACCAGCTGGCCTGGAGCCGGCTTACCACCGGGGAGGACCAGCTTATCGTCACCACCAGGCTGGGGTACGCCATCCGGTTTGAGGAAAGCCAGGCCCGTCCCATGGGCCGTACCGGACACGGTGTCCGGGCCATCCGTCTCCAGGAAGGAGACCGGGTAGTCGGGGTAGGCAAGTGCCGCCCCGGCGCATCCCTCTTTACCGTTACCACCGCCGGCAAGGGCCGCCGGACCCGCATTGAGGAATACCGTCTCCAGAGCCGTGGAGGCAAGGGTATCCTGAACTACCGGGCCGGGGAAGTGGCCGCCACCAAGATGGTGGACGACGGGGACGACCTGATCATGATCAGCCGGGATGGCATCATCATCCGGATGCACGCCAGCGACATCAACATCCAGAGCCGGTACGGCAGCGGTGTCCGGGTAATGAAGCTGATGGAGGAGGACCAGGTAGCCACCGTGGCCCGGACCGAACGGAGCGAGGAACCCACCGAAAAGCCGGAGGAGGAAGCTGCCGAGGAACTTTCCGCCGCCGAAATCGCCGCCCTGGAAGCTGCCGAGGAAGCACAGGCTGCCGCCGATGCTGCCCAGGCACCCCAGGACCCGGAAGAAACCTAAACCATAACCTCTGAAAAAAAGGCTGCTGACTGATTCCACCAGCAGCCTTTTTTCAGGAACGAGGCATTTCTGTATGAAAGAATTTACCAAGACCATCTGCGCCATTGCCACCCCTCCCGGAGAGGGAGGGATCGCCGTCATCCGGATGTCGGGGCCCCAGGCCTATCCCATTGCCGCTAAGGTGTTCCGGCCCATCAACCCGGACAAAAAGGTGGAACAGGCCAAGGGGTATACCGCCCTTTTCGGCCACTACCTTCTGGAAGGCCGGCCCATGGACCAGACGGTAGCCCTCTTTTACCGTGCCCCCCACAGCTACACCGGGGAGGACGTGGTGGAGCTGTCGGTCCACGGTGGCTCTGCCATGGCCCAGGGTCTCATGGAAGCCCTTCTGACAGCGGGGGCTTCCCCGGCCGGGGCAGGGGAGTTCACCCGCCGTGCTCTGGAAAACGGAAAGATGGACCTGGCCCAGGCGGAATCGGTGATGGAGGTCATCTCCGCCGCCGGCCGTCAGGGAGCCGCCCTGGCCGGGGCCGCTCTGGAGGGGACCCTTTCCCGGAAAATCGATGAAATCACCGGGGTGCTTCTGGCCCTGCGGGGACATCTGGCCGCCTGGGTGGATTACCCGGAGGAGGATGTGCCCGAACTAGAGGAGGAGACCCTCATCCATACCCTGGAGACCCAGAAAGGGGAACTGGACCGGCTGATTCGGGACTATCAGGGGGGAGCCATCCTCCGGCAGGGGGTGGATGCGGTCATAGTGGGCCGTCCCAATGTGGGCAAGTCCACCCTGCTCAACCTGCTGGCCGGGTATGACCGGGCCATCGTCACCCCCATTGCCGGGACCACCCGGGACCTGGTGGAGGAAAAGGTCATGCTGGGGAGCAGCGGGATTCGGCTCAACCTGTTTGATACGGCGGGTATCCATGAGACCCAGGATTTGGTGGAGGCGGAGGGTATCCGCCGCAGCTACCTGAAACTGGAACAGGCGGGGCTTATTCTGGCGGTCTTTGATTTGAGCCGGGAACTGACCGGGGAAGACCTGGAACTGGCCCGCCGGTGTCAGGGCCGCCCGGCCATTGCCATCTTCAATAAGGAGGACCTGGACCCCCGGCTGGATACGGAGATTCTGGGCCAGTACTTCAAAGCAGCCCTGCCGGTGAGCTTTCACCAGGAGGGAGCCCTGGAACTGGTCACCGACCTGATTCGCCGGGTGCTGGGGCTGACCCGGATAGACCCTTACGCCGCCGCCCTCACCAGCCGCCGGCAGCTGGAATCCGCTCTCCGGGCCAGGGAAGCCCTGGAGGAGGGGATGAACGCCGCCGCCCTGGGTCTGGATGCGGTGTCGGTCTGCCTGGACGATGCTCTGGAAGCCCTCTATGACCTGAAGGGGGAGAACCCCACCGCAGATGTAATTGAGGAAGTGTTCAGCAAGTTCTGCGTGGGAAAATAACCCAAGGCACCGCCGCACAATTCACGGCTAAAGCCTCAGGCGGCACAACCCGCCAAAATTTTCCGTGATATTTTCCAAAAATGCTCGCCAATCCAGAAAGGATTGACTGCGCTTTTTGGTTCATCTGACGAAAAATTTTTCGGTGTGCTGCACCACCTGGAATTATGCGGCGCTGCCTAATAATGTTCCACATGGAACAATAGGAGAAACCATGGAATATCACAAGTTAGGAAGCTATGACGTGGTGGTCATCGGGGCAGGCCACGCCGGAATCGAAGCGGCCCACGCCGCCGCCCGGCTGGGGGCCAGGACCGCCCTGTTCACCATCAGTCTGGATTTTATCGCCAATATGCCCTGCAATCCCAGCATTGGAGGAACCGCCAAGGGACACCTGGTCCGGGAGGTGGACGCCCTGGGAGGGCTTATGGGAATCATGGCGGACAAAACCTTCCTTCAAAGCCGGATGCTCAACCGGGGCAAAGGCCCGGCTGTCCACAGCCTTCGGGTCCAGACCGACCGGAAGCAGTATCACATGGCCATGAAGGAAGCCCTGGAAAAGACCCCGAACCTCTACATCCATCAGGGAGAGATCACCGGACTGGAACGGAAAGAGGGAAGGGTCACCGGGGTATATACCCAGCTGGGAGGATATTATGAGGCGGGGGCGGTGGTCATTGCCACCGGCACCAGCCTGGGAGGAAAAATCTTTGTGGGAGAGGCAAACTACGAGAGCGGCCCCGACGGTCAGCACGCCGCCACCGCCCTTACCCGGGATTTGATGGAGGCGGGTCTGCCCATCCGCCGGTTCAAGACCGGGACTCCCGCCCGGGTCCATCGCCGGAGCATTGATTTTTCCAAGCTGACCGTCCAGCCCGGGGACCCGGAAGAGGAGCTGCAGCCTTTCAGCTTTATGACGGATTTCCCTCTTCACAACAAGGTGGACTGCTACATTGCCTACACCAATCCCAGGACCCACGACATTATCCGGGCCAACATCCACCGGTCCCCCCTCTATGGCGGGATGATCCAGGGGGTGGGGCCCCGGTACTGCCCCAGCATTGAGGACAAGGTCATGCGGTTCGGGGAGAAGGACCGGCACCAGATTTTCGTGGAGCCCTGCGGGGAGAACACGGAAGAGATGTATCTCCAGGGAATGTCCAGCAGTCTCCCGGAGGATGTGCAGAACGCCATGTACCGGACCATTGAGGGACTGGAACACCTGGAGCTGATGCGGCCTGCCTACGCCATTGAGTATGACTGTGTGGACCCCACCGCCATGAAAGCCACCCTGGAAATGAAGGACCTGTCCGGGGTATACGGGGCAGGACAGTTCAACGGCACTTCCGGGTATGAGGAAGCCGCCGCCCAGGGATTGCTGGCAGGAATCAATGCCGCCTGCCATGCGCTGGGCAGAAAAGAGCTGATCCTTCCCCGGCATACCAGCTACCTGGGAACTCTGGTGGATGACCTGGTGACCAAGGGGGTCCTGGACCCCTACCGGATGATGACCAGCCGGAGCGAGTACCGGCTTACCCTCCGCCAGGACAACGCCGATGACCGGCTTACCCCCATTGGCCGGGAGTACGGTCTGGTGGACGATGCCCGGTGGGAGCGGTTCACCGCCGCCAAAGCCGCCAAGGAAAAGGAACTGTCCCGGTTGGAAAACACCTCCATCAAAGCCGCCCAGCTTCGTCAGGTGGCCCTGGAGGAAGGGGTGGACCCGGGGGAGACAGGAGGCACCGCCGCCCAGATCCTCCGCCGTCCCGGGGTAACCTATGCCATGGTAGCCAGAATCATCGGGCCGGGGGAGGGTATCACCCCCATGCTGGCCCAGAAAATCGAAACGGAAATCAAGTATGCAGGGTATATCCAGCGGCAGCAGCGGACCATCCGGGAGGTGGCCCGCCATGAGAACACCCCCATCCCGGAAGAGTTCTCCTACGCCAACCTACAGGGACTTACCCTGGAAGCCCGGGAAAAGCTGGAAAAGATACGCCCCGCCACCCTGGCCCAGGCAGGCCGAATCCCCGGGGTAAGCCCCAGCGACCTGGCCCAGCTCAGCCTGGCCCTGCTCACCTGGAAGAAGGAGGAAGAACCGCATGATCGATAAATCCCGTTTGGAAGGGAAAGCCGCCGCCCTGGACATACCCCTGACCGGCGCCCAGCTGGATTTGCTGGACAAGTACGCCCAGCTGCTGGTGGAGTATAACCAGAAGGTGAACCTTACCGCCATCACCAACCCGGAAGGCATCGAGGACAAGCATTTTGTGGACAGCCTTCTCTTTGCCCGTCACCCCCAGGTAGCAGGGAAGATGGTGGATGTGGGCACCGGGGCAGGATTTCCCGGGGTGGTAGCCAAAATCTACAAGCCGGAACTGGAACTGACCCTCATGGAACCTACCGGAAAACGGGTAGAGTTCCTGAAATACCTCTGCGGCCAGCTGGGCCTGACCGGGGTGGAGTTGGCCAAGGAACGGGCGGAGGAAGCCGCCCGGAAACAGTGGCGGGAAGTCTTTGATGTAGCCACCGCCCGGGCGGTAGCCGCCCTCCCGGTCCTGTCGGAGTACTGCCTGCCCCTGGTCAGGGTGGGAGGGATATTCCTGGCCATGAAAGGCCCCGACGGGGAGCAGGAGCTTGCCGCCGCCCACCGGGCCATCACTCTCCTGGGAGGAGGAAAGGGGAACATCACCTCTGCGCTTCTTCCCGGGGGGGACCAGCGGTGCCTCATTCAAATCCCCAAAATTGTCCCCACTCCCGGGGCCTATCCCCGGAATGGAGGAAAAATCGCCAAAAAACCTTTGTAAGGTTTGACAGGATTCTCCCAAAAACAACCTGCCGCCTGTGGTACACTGGGTCCAGAAAGCCCGGAGCTGCCAAAGGCGGCTTCTCTTTTAAAAAGGAAAGGGGAGAGAACAGAATGCTCCATAAACCCAAGACCACCGGCAAGGTGGTCCAGATACCGGTGGACCAGATAGACCCTTCCCCTTACCAGGCCCGGACCGTCTTTAACCCGGAAGAGATTTCCGCCCTGGCGGTGAGTATCCTCCAGAACGGTCTCTTGCAGCCGGTGTCGGTCCGGCGGACTCCCGACGGACGGTATCAGCTCATTGCCGGGGAACGCCGGTGGCGGGCCTGCCGTCAGGCCGGGCTGAAAACCATCCCCGCCATCATCACCAGTTATCGGGACCAGCAGGCGGCGGCTTTGAGCCTGCTGGAAAATATCCAGCGGAGCCAGCTCAACCCCTTTGATGCCGCCCGGGGCATCCGGGAGGTGATACTCCTCTGGGGCTGCACCCAGGCAGAGGCGGCCAAACGGCTGGGCCTTTCCCAGCCCGCCCTGGCCAATAAGCTGCGGCTCCTCACCCTCACCCCCCAGCAGGAGGAGATATGCCTGAAAGGGGGGCTGACCGAGCGCCACGCCCGGAGCGTTCTCCGGCTTCCCGAACCCCAGCGGACCTCCGCTTTGGAGGAGATGGCTGCCCGGAAAATGAGCGTCCGCCAGGCGGACACCCTGGTGGAACGGCTATTGAATCCTCCCACCCCCAAGAAAACCATCCCCGCCCCGGTGGTCCGGGAGATGAAGCTCTTTTACAATACCATTGAGCATGCGGTGCAGGTGATGGGACAGAACGGCATCGCCGCCACCACCAGCCGGGTGGAACGGGAGGACTATGTGGAGTACACCATACATATCCCTCTCAGCCGGGTCAAAACCAGCCCCCGGCCCTGAATTTGTTTCCCTTAA
>CALXGR010000026.1 GCA_944387885.1 uncultured Clostridia bacterium | reverse complement strand
CCCTCAGCGCCCCTGTTTTTATGTCTGTGGGTATGATAGCGCAGGAAGAATAAATTGTCAAGAAAAAATCCTGAATCTTTTTTACAGGTTTTTCTGGCAGATATCCGCCAGGCAGCATTTGTCGCAGTAGGGTTTGGTCCGGGCGGTGCAGACTTCCCGACCGTGATAGACCAGCCGGTGGCAGAAATCGCTGCCTTCCTCCGGGGGAATGATTTTCCAGAGTGCCATCTCCACCCGTTTCGGGTCTTTGATCCCGTCCACCAGGCCGATCCGGTTGCAAAGGCGGATACAGTGAGTGTCGGTGACAATGGCGGGCTTGCCAAATACGTCCCCCATAATCAGGTTGGCGCTTTTCCGGCCTACCCCGGGCAGAGCCAGCAGGGCATCAAAGTCCTCAGGGACCCTGCCACCATATTGATTGGCGATAATTTCCATGCAGGCTACAATGTCCCGGGCTTTGCTCCGCCCCAGGCCGCAGGGGCGGACTACCTCCTCCACGGCATCCTCCCCGGCGGCTGCCAGAGCGGCAGGGGTGGGATATCTGGCAAACAGGTCCTTCACCACCACATTCACCCGGGCATCGGTGCACTGGGCGGCCAGGCGCACCTCCACCAGCAGCTGCCAGGCGTGGTCATAGTCCAGGGTGCAGTCGGCCAGAGGGTATTCTTCTTTCAGCCGCCGGATACATTCCAGGGCCAGTTCGGATTTGGTCATGGGAAAAACCTGCCTTCTCATAGTACTTGGAACCATTATACGGGGTTTTACCTGCTTTTGCAAGGTAAAGGGTTGAAAGGCCGGGGAATAACCGGTATAATGAAGATGTTTTTATTTTAAACTTTCCGGGTAAAGATGGGAGGAAAAGGTTATGTACGGAGAAATGATGGATACCATCGGTCTGGTGACCAAGGCTGACCCCGAAGTGGGGGCCGCCATGGACCGTGAGCTGGCCCGCCAGCGCCGGAACATTGAGCTGATTGCCAGTGAGAACATTGTCAGCCCCGCTGTTATGGCAGCCATGGGCAGTGTACTCACCAACAAGTACGCAGAGGGATATCCCCGTCATCGGTATTATGGCGGCTGTGTTCATGTGGACGAAGTGGAGGACCTGGCCATTGAGCGGGCCTGTAAGCTATTCGGCGCCAAGTATGCCAACGTACAGCCTCACAGCGGCGCCCAGGCAAACCTGGCCGTATATTTTGCTCTTCTCAACGTGGGGGATACCGTTATGGGTATGGACCTGTCTCAGGGTGGCCATCTGACCCACGGCAGCCCCGCCAACATGAGCGGCAAGAACTACAACTTTGTCTCTTACGGAGTAAACGAGGAAGGGTATCTGGACTATGACGCCCTGGCCAAGCAGGTGGCCAAGGTCCGGCCCAAGCTGCTGGTGGCAGGTGCTTCCGCCTATCCCCGTGCCCTGGACTTTGAAAAGCTGGCTGAAATCGCCCACGGCTATGGCGCCATGCTCATGGTGGATATGGCCCACATTGCCGGTCTGGTAGCAGGCGGCGCCCATCAGAATCCGGTGCCCTACGCCGACGTTGTGACCACCACTACCCACAAGACCCTCCGTGGTCCCCGGGGCGGTCTCATTCTGACCAACAATGAGTACCTCATCAAGAGAATCAACAGCGCCATCTTCCCCGGCACCCAGGGCGGTCCTCTGGAGCATGTGATCGCCGCCAAGGCTGTCTGCTTCGGGGAAGCCCTCCAGCCCTCCTTCAAGGACTACGCCCACAAAATCGTAGAGAATGCTCAGGCACTGGCCAAGGGACTTCAGGACCGTGGTATCAAGCTGGTCTCCGGCGGTACCGACAACCACCTTATGCTCATTGACCTGACCGATCTGGACATTACCGGCAAGGAGCTGGAGCACCGGCTGGACGAGGTGAACATTACCGCCAACAAGAATACCGTTCCCGGTGAAAAGCGGAGCCCCTTCGTGACCAGCGGTGTTCGGGTGGGAACTCCCGCCGTTACCACCCGCGGTTTCGGCAAGGAGGAGATGGATGTTATCGCCCAGTGCATTGCCGACTGCATTTTTGATTTTGAAAACAAGAAGGATGAAATCATCCGCCGGGTGGAGGAGCTGAACAGCCGCTTCCCCCTGTATCAGTAAGAAAGAGGAAACTATGGCAGAGCCACTGGCCCAGAAACTGCGGCCCAGCAGTCTGGAAGATGTATGCGGACAGCGGCACCTTCTGGGAAAAAATCAGGTATTTTACCGCACCATAGCCAGCGGTAAAATCCCCAATATGGTATTTTACGGACCCAGCGGCTGCGGCAAAACCACAGTGGCCCGAATCATTGCGGACAGCAGCGGTATGGCCCTTCACAAGCTCAACGGCACCAGCTGCGGCACCGGGGATATCAAGGCAGTGCTGGGCGAAATCGGGACCCTGGGAGCGGCGGGGGGGATTCTGCTTTATCTGGACGAAATCCAGTATCTCAACAAAAAGCAGCAGCAGAGCCTTCTGGAATGCATTGAGGAGGGAACAGTCACCCTCATTGCCTCCACCACCGAGAACCCCTATTTCTACATCTATAACGCCCTGCTCAGCCGGTGCACCGTCTTTGAATTCAAGGCCCTTCAGCCTGAGGACATTGCCCAGGGAATTGACCGGGCTCTGGAAAAGCTGGGTGGAAAATATACCATTGACCCAGAGGCCCGGGAGTATCTCAGCCGGGCCAGCGGGGGAGATATGCGGAAGGCCTTGGGCTGTCTGGAATTTCTGGTCAGCGCCAGCGGGGAGTCGGGAAATCTGACCCTGGACATGGTCCAGCAGGTAAGCCGCCGTACCGCCATGCGGTATGACCGGGAAGGGGACGACCACTACGACATCCTCTCCGCATTCCAGAAATCCATGCGGGGAAGCGACCCGGACGCAGCACTTCATTACCTGGCACGGCTTCTGGAAGCAGGGGACATGGTCTCCGCCTGCCGCCGCCTTATGGTCTGCGCCTGTGAGGATGTGGGGCTGGCTTATCCCCAGATCATTCCCATTGTGAAGGCCGCAGTGGATGCAGCCAATATGCTGGGAATGCCGGAGGCTCGAATCCCGCTGGCAGATGCAGTGATTCTGGTGGCCACCAGCCCCAAAAGCAACAGCGGAGAAAAGGCCTATGACGCTGCTGCTGCCGACCTGCGGGCAGGAAAGAGCGGCCCCATTCCCCGCCATCTGCAGAACAAGCATTTTGACGGGGAGGATGCCGCCGTCAAGGGACAGTTCTACCAGTATGCCCATGATTTTCCGGGGCATTGGGTGGACCAGCAGTATCTGCCCGATGCGCTGAAGAACACCCATTATTATTCCTTTGGGGATAACAAAACAGAACAGGCCGCCCGGGCCTACTGGGAACGCATCAAAAACCGTCCCCTCAAGTAAAAAGGGATAAATCCGGGGCAACATAAGAAAACAGCGGTTCTTGAACCCATGAAACAAGAAAAGCCAGACCAAGCGGCAAAGCTCGGTCTGGCTTTTTATATTCCCTTTTTTCGAAGAGAAATTTTTACAGATCGTTTCCCTTACTGATTCTGGGGAATATGGGTTTCAAAATTCTCTTCCTCGAGAGGGAAGAGATCCTGACTGAGAATTTCCTGGTCCATCCCAAACACCACCTCGGGGGTGGAGGCGGGAGTGTGTGGCTCAGGGACCTCCACCTGCTGGGTAGAGGAGTCAGGCAGATAACGCTGTTTTTCTCCCATAGGGCAAACCCTCCTTCCTATACTCTCAGGATTGCCCCGGGAACAGCGTTTTATACAGAAACTCAGAACCGTTTCCGAACCTCCATGACTCGGCCAATCACCCGGATGGGAGTCTGGCGGGGATCATATGTCTGAATCTGGTGGACGGGATTATTGCTCTGGGGCATAAGGGTCACCGTATCTCCGCTGGAATAAAACCGCTTGACGGTGGCGTCGTCCCCGTTCACCAGAACTACGGCAATCTCTCCCTGGTCCACGGAAGACTGCTGGCGGACCACCACCAGGTCCCCGTCCCCGATGCCGGCGGCGTTCATGCTGTCTCCGGACACACGGAGAGAAAAATAATTTTCCCCGTCCCGGTAATCGCAGGCAGTATATCCCTCAATATTTTCAGCAGCCAGAAGAGGCAGTCCCGCCGATACCCGACCCAGAATGGGCATTACCCCCGAAGGCTGGTAGGGAGAAAGCTGGGGAACGGGAAGAAGTTCCTCTCCGCAGAGCTGGACGGGGGGAATTTCCAGCGCAGCGGCGATGGCGCAGAGCACCGCCGGTTTTGGGGAGGAAAACTGCCCTTTCTCATACCGCATAATGGTGGAGGGGTTCAGCTGCACCCGGGCGGCGATCTCTTTTTGACTGAGTTTCAGTTCCTTGCGGCGGGCGGTCATCCGGCTGCCAATCTCCTGGGGAGTGAACATAAGCATACCTCCTGAAGGATTCTAAAGGGAGTATATCACGGAAAATTGCTTCACGCAATGAAAAATTTTGCAAAAATTGCGTAAAGCGGTTGACATTCAAAAAAAGCGTGTTAGAATAAAATTGCGCCACGCAACAACCAAAGGTTGTGAAAACGAATTTTCAGTTTCTGAAAAAAGAAAGGCTTGGAAGGGTGAAGTTGGGGCGCAGGAATACAAAAAGGGGGAAGTTCCTCCTGCAATAGAATCATATAAAAGAAAGAGGGCGATAGAACGGACTTATGGATGAATTCTTCCCGTTCCGGGCTGGGGTACAGCTGCCGGGGAGAGGAATGGCAGTATGGGGAATATCCTCCTGCCTATGCGGGATTTATTCCCGGAGAAGAGGAAACGGAAGAGGACGAGAGCGAGGTGAGGAACAGATGGTAAAATGCGAACCTGAGACTTTGTGCTGGGGATGCGCCAAGGCCCTGGGCGGGTGCAGCTGGTCCTCGGGAGAATTCCGGCCGGTGGAGGGGTGGATGGCCCTGCCTACCTGTCAGCTGGACATCACTCCCCAGGGACTGGTTATGACAGAGTCCTATTTTATATATAGCTGTCCGGAGTACATCCCGGACTGAAAGGGGGAGTGAAGTTATGACAGTGACCGAAAAGCAGGCATGGCTCTGGCGATATCAGAAAGCCCGGCCCAGAATGGACCAGATTCAGGGCAAGCTGGCTCAGAAAGGAGTGGCCTGGGAGGAAATGAAGCGGATGGGACAGCAGCCCTGTCATCCCACCCAGCGCCGTCAGCTGGAGCAGGTGAAGGCCAGAACAGGCCGGGAAATGGAAGCCCTGAAGCGGGAACTGGCCAGTCTGGAGGAGGACCGGAAAGAAATCGCCCTGGCCATTGAAAAGGTGGAGGAAGAGCGGTTCCGCCGATTGCTGGAGTATCATTATCTGGAAGGATGGACCTGGCAGCAGGTGGCCTGCCGGATGGAATACAGTCCCCGATACATTTACAAGCTGCATAAACAGGCATTGGAGGCCATAGAATGTAAGGGACGGAAAAGAGCCTATCATCTCAAGGCGGAGAAATGCCGGATGCACTGTTTCCCCCAGAGGGAGGCCAGAGCATGAACAAAAAGCCGAAACCTATTCCTCCCCAGGCGGATATGCTGGTGGAGCAGGCACTTTTGGAGCGGGCCCTGGGATACCGGTACACCGAGGAGACCCGGGAACGAGTGAAGGACCCTGCCACCGGACAGTATGCCATGGTGGTGACCAAGCGGGTCCGGAAACAGATGGCTCCCAATACCTCCGCACTTTTCTTTTGGTTGAAAAACCGGCTGCCCCAGCAGTGGGGAAGTCTCATCCAGACAGGACCGCCCCCGGAGCAGGACGGACTTCTGGCCGCCCTGGACGGCTTTGCCAAGAACGGCTTTGAGGGAGGGGATGATGCCGGAGACTGGGAGGTGGAGTGATGGCAGCCTTTCAGTGGGGACCCCTCAGCCGGCGGCAGAAACAGGTGCTTTCCTGGTGGAGGCCGGGCAGTCCGGTGGCCGACTATGACGGTATCATTGCAGACGGGGCTATCCGAAGCGGAAAAACCGTCTGCATGAGTCTCAGCTTTGTGCTCTGGGCCATGGAAGGCTTTGAAGGGCAGAGCTTTGCCATCTGCGGAAAGACCCTGGGCAGTCTGCGGCGGAATGTGATCGCACCCCTGACCAGCATGCTCCAGGGGAGGAATCTGTCGGTGACCGACCATCGTACTGACAATCGGCTGGATATTTCCGGGATGGGAAGAACCAACCGGTTCTATCTCTTTGGAGGAAAGGACGAGCGGAGCCAGGACTTTATCCAGGGCATCACCCTGGCAGGAGTCTTTTTTGACGAGGTGGCCCTTATGCCCCAGAGCTTTGTAAGCCAGGCCACCGCCCGGTGCAGTGTGGAGGGAAGCAAGCTCTGGTTCAACTGCAACCCGGACGGCCCCTATCACTGGTTTTACCGGAGCTGGGTGACCCAGTGCCGCCGCCTGCACCTGGTTTACCTTCACTTTACCATGGAGGATAATCTTTCCCTCAGCGAGGAGGTGAAGGCCCGGTACCGCCGCCAGTACACCGGGGTATTTTATCGCCGGTACATATTGGGGCAGTGGGCCGCCGCCGAAGGTCTGGTCTACCACCACTTTGACCGGGAAAAGAATGTGGTGGCCCGACTGCCGGACTGCTGTGCCCAGCCCAAGCTGGGAGGGGGACAATATTACATCAGCATCGACTATGGTACCCGGAACCCTTTCAGCGCCGGGCTTTGGTGTCTCTACGAGGGGACGGCTACCCGGATTCGGGAGTACTACTACGACGGACGGAAAAAAGACCCTCGCACCGACGAGGAACATTACAAGGCCCTGGAAGAGCTGGCCGGGGAGTATCCGGTGGATAAGCTGGTCATTGACCCCAGCGCCGCCAGCATGATCGAGACCATCCGCCGTCACGGACGGTTCCGGGTCCGGGCGGCCCGGAATCAGGTGGCGGAGGGAATCGCCGATGTGACCCGGCTGTTGAGTCAGGGGAAAATCAAGATCCATGAAAGCTGCACCGACTGCCTCCGGGAGTTTGCCAGCTACCGGTGGGATGATAAGGCCGCCGAGGACCGGGTTATCAAGGAAAACGACCATGCCATGGACGATATGCGGTATTTTGTGAGAACCATTATGAGAAAGGGTGGATAAGGTTTGAGCTTTGGGAGTTTTTATGCTACACTGTTGGAGACACCAAAAAGAAGGAGTGGCTTGTTCATGCCCAAAGCAAAAGCCCCCAACAACCGTACCATAGATACTTCCCTGGAGCAGGGGGGAGACTATCTCTCCCGGTGCAGACAGGTTTCCCTCCCGGTTCAGGACATCTCCCAGCTGGAGAATAGCATCATCTGGGGAGACACCTTCAACACACTGCCTTTGCTCCCGCCAGAGTCGGTGGACCTGATGATCGTGGACCCGCCCTACAATCTGACCAAGCAGTATGACAGCGGCACCTTCAACCGGCGGAAAGAGGAAGAGTACCAAAAATACACCCGCAGCTGGATGGAGTTGGCTGCGCCCCTCCTCAAGACGGGGGGGACCATCTATGTCTGCTGCGACTGGAAAAGCAGTCTGGTCATTGCCCCGGTGCTCCGGGAGTTCTTTACCCTCCGGAACCGAATCACCTGGCAGAGGGAAAAAGGCCGGGGAGCCCGGGCCAACTGGAAAAACGGGATGGAGGATATCTGGTTTGCCACCAAGGGCGACGGATATACCTTCTGCCTGGACCAGGTGAAGCTCCGCCGGAAGGTGATGGCGCCCTACCGTGCAGGAGGAAAGCCCAAGGACTGGGTGGAGAATGAGGAAGGTAATTACCGGGATACCTGCCCCAGCAATTTCTGGGACGATATTACGGTGCCTTTCTGGTCCATGCCGGAGAACACCCCCCACCCCACCCAAAAGCCAGAAAAGCTGATGGCCAAACTGATTTTAGCCAGCTCCCGGCCCGGGGAGCTGGTCTTTGACCCCTTCCTGGGCAGCGGCACCACTGCCGTTACCGCCAAAAAGCTGGGGCGAAAATACCTGGGCATTGAGGCCAGCGGCCAATATTGCGTCTGGGCCCAGCAGCGGCTGGAAATGGCCGAGACCCAAAAGGAGATTCAGGGTTACCGGAACGGAATCTTCTGGCAGAGAAATTCCGGCAAATAATATAACAAGGGGACTGCCCCGCCTTTTCCAAGTGAGAAGGCGGGGCAGTTTTTTTGCGCCCAAAAGGGGACAGATAAGAAAAAAGTGATTTTTGGAACGCAAAAATAAAGCATTATAACATTGGAAATTCTGAAAAAATGAAGGACAGGTGGGAGAGGGGGCAGCAGAGGGTAGAATGAAGACATCAAAAAGAAAGGAGCCTGCAAGTTTTGGAAGAACAACAGATCAGGGCGGTGGCCAGACCGCCCGGCCCCGCAGAGGGATTTGAGCAAGCCATGGGGGTGCGGGATATGACCAGCACTGCCATGGCCCGGGCCATCCGGGAATGGTACCGGCTCTATTTCGGGGACCCCTATCCGGGCACTGACCCCAGTCAGCGGCTGGCCTGTGCCATTGTGGCCAAGCTGGAACGGGTGATTTTCGGGGAATACCGGGCCCAGCTTTCCCAGAGCGCCCAGCCTTTTTACACCCACACCCTGGCAGGGCTGGAAAGCATCCGCCGCCAGGCAGTGCAGCAGCTGCTGGTGGGAGGAGAAGTCCTGCTCAAGCCGGTGCCGGGGGTGGAAGGCCTTGACTGGGTAGTGCTGCCCCGGTGCAATTATATTCCTTTGGGGCGGGACTGCCAGGGGAAAATCCTGGACCTGGGCACGGTGGAACAGCGGGAGGAAGGCGGGTACATTTACCGTCTGCTGGAACGAAGGACCCTCACCGGGCAGGGGATGATGAAGGTGGAAAACCGGCTTTTCCGCTCCCGGGAACGGGGGCGTTACGGAGTACAGGTGGCTCTGGACACCCTGGACTGTTACCGGGGACTGGAACCTCAGTACACCTGTCCTGCTCCCCTCAAGGGGCTGGGAATGGTGCAGCTGAAAAGCCCCCTTCTCAACTGTGTGGATTTCAGCTGTGAGGGAGTGTCGGTGTACGCCCCGGCGGTGGATCTCATTCGGGCAGTAGACCGGAACGAGGCCCAGATGAACAACGAGTTTGAGAACGGCGCCAGCAGAATCCTGGTCAGCGCCGACCTGCTCACCGTTCGCCGGGACAGTGCCGGACGTGCAGTCAAGCGGCTGCAGGACACCGTATTCACCGCCCTGGACGAAGCCCCCGAGGAGGTACCCATCACTGTGTTCAGCCCCCAGCTTCGCCATGAGAGTTACCTCGCCCGGAAGCGGGATGCTTTGCGGAGCATTGAAAGTCTCATTGGCCTGGCCCGGGGGACCCTCAGCGATGTGGAGCAGACCCAGCGCACCGCCACCGAAATCGCTGACAGCCGGGCTGAGTACGCCCTGACCGCCCAGGATTACCAGGAAGTCTGGCAGAAAGCCCTGGAGGAAGGGCTCAAGCTGGCCGGATGGCTGGGGAAAGCCTACGGATATACCAGTCAGGAGTACCGGGAAGGGGAACTGGCGGTGGACTGGGGAAATGGTCTGCTCTACGACCAGGAAAAGGATTGGCAGCAGCTGATCCAGATGGCCGGCAGCGGGGTGCTCAAGCCCGAGTTGCTTCTGGCCTGGAAGTATGGTCTGCCCCATCAGACCCCCCAACAGCTGGCGGAGATCCGTCAGCGCTTTATGCCTGAACAAAAGGAGGAGAAAAAATGACTATGGAAGAAATTCTGGCCGGGCTGGGTATGTCCGTGCCCCAGGAAAAGAAGGAGGCCCTGGCCCAGGCAGTGGCCCAGAGTTACATGACCCTGGAGGAACACCAGCAGCAGCTTCAGGCCCAGCAGTTCAGCGCTCTGGTGGAGGCCCGGATGGCTGCCGCAGGGGTGCGCAGTCCCAAGGCGGTGCGGGCTCTGCTGGATCTGGAGGCTCTGGCCAAGGAGCCTACCGCCGGCGCTGTGGATGCCGCCCTGGCTGCCCTGAAGGTCAGCGATGGATACCTTTTTGCCGGGTTCCCGGTCTTTGCGGCAGGCGCCGGCAGCGTGAACCCCGGCACCGCCCCTGATCCCATGGCTGCCATCTACGCCGCAGCCGGTGTCTGATCCACCCAACAGAACAAGAGAAAAGGAGAAACAAAATGGCTAATTCTATTCAGCTTGCACAGCAGTTTGTCCCTGTACTGGACAAGGTATACAAGGTCGCCTGTCTCACCGCCGTTCTGGACGGCAATTCCGAGCTGGCCAAGCAGGGCGCTACCGCCCATGAGCTGGTCATCCCTACCCTGGAAATGGATGGCCTGGGAGATTACAGCCGAAACAGCGGTTACGCAGCCGGGGATGTGACCCTGACCTATCAGACCGTGGAATGCAACTTTGACCGGGGCCGGATGTTCACCGTGGACGCCATGGATGATGCGGAATCTGCCGGTATCGCATTCGGCCAGCTCAGCGGTGAGTTTATCCGGACCAAGGTGGCTCCCGAACTGGATGCCTTCCGGTTTGCCAGCTATGCCTCCGCCGAGGGAGTATCCACTGCTTCCGGAGCTCTGGCCTCCGGCGCTGACGTGGTGGCTGCTCTCCGTACCGCCGTCACCAAGATGGACGAGGACGAGGTGAACCCCGAAAGCCGGTACCTCTTTATCACTCCCACCCTCAAGGGAATGATTGAGGACATGGAGACCACCCAGAGCCGTCAGGTCATGGATGGCTTCGCCGGGGTGATCTGTGTCCCCCAGAGCCGGTTCTACACCGCCATTGACCAGGCAGCAGACGGCGCAGGCGGCTATTCCAAGGCAAGCGGAGGCAAGAACATCAACTTTATGATTCTGGAAAAGAGTGCGGTCATCCAGTATCCCAAGCACATTGCCCCCAAAATCGTGGCTCCTGAGGAGAACCCCGACGCCGATGCCTGGAAGTTTGGCTATCGTCAGGTGGGTATTGCCCAGGTAAGCCCCGCCAAGTCTGCGGGCGTGTACGTACACACTGCTGAGTAAAGAGAGGGGGAGAGGGCGTGCCCATGATTCCTGACTTTGATTTTTACCAGGAGACCTACCGGGGAAGAAAAATTCCCCAGGAGGAATTCAGCGCCTGGGCTGCCCGGGCTGTGGGAGTCATCGACCGGTACGAGCGTATCTACACGGTGGCTCCCGCAGCCGCCCTTCTCCAGCGGTATTCCCGGGACCAGCTCTATGCCATGGCTTATTGCAGCGTGGCGGATGTGCTGTATTTTTACGACAAGGCGGCCCAGGCCGGGGAAAGCCAGTCGGCCACTGTGGGCTCGGTAAGCTATTCCACCACCCGGGGGCAGATTCCCCCTTCGGTGGCGGTGACCCAGGCCGCTGCCCAGTATGCTGCCGCCGGCCGGTATCTGGACATTTACAGGGGGGCTTACTGATGTGGGAAAATTCTGTGCTGGCAGCACTGTTTGACCAGACGGTGACCGTATACCATCCCGTTTTCCAGCCGGAGTTTACCTGTACCCGGCAAATTCTCAAGGGGGTGTCCTACCAGTGGAGCAGAACCTCCACCCTGGATTCCCTGGGAAAAAGCCGGACCGGCAGAGCCCTGATGGGGGAAAGCCTGGCCGGCGTGGGAGAGCTGCGGGTGGTCTGCAAGAACCTTGCCTGGAAAGAACCTCCTGCCCAGCCGGGGGAAGGAGAGTTTACCCTGGAGATAGGGGACAAGGTCATTCCCGGGGAAGGCCCTGAAATCAAGACACGGGAAGAGTGGGCAAAGCTGGTGCCTTCCCTGACTCCAGGGCTGATGGTCCTGCGCCAGATCACTCCCTACCAGGTGGGAAAGAAGGTCCTTCTGGTGGAAGGAAAGGGTGAGTGAGCATGAAGCAGGTGACCCAAGCCCTGACGGAGTGGCTCCGGCAGGCGCCCGGCCTGGAAAAGCTGGACAATGAACTGATTTGCGATGCTCCCGGCAGTCTGGCCCTGACCCTGAACAGCGTGAAAAAGCTGGAACAGGTCAGGGATATTCTGGGAGAAATATGCTTCAAGGCGGAGCTGGAATATTCCCTGAGACTGGTGCTGCCCATGGAACGGGAGTGTCCTGCCGGGGTGCAGGAAAACCGGGCGGCTCTGGATGAGACCACCGCCTGGGTCTGCGCCCGGGGCGGGGAGGAACTTCCCGATTCCCTGGGCAGGGAAACTCAGGTGGTCATGGGGTATCCCCGCCTGGAAGAACAGCGGGAGGGCGTGGGGATTTACAGCGCCTCCGTCCTTCTGACCACCACCTTTGAATTGGAGGAAGATGAATGGAACTGAATCTGAAAGAAAACCAAAAGGCCCAGCGCCGGCTGCTGGCTACCTATGTGAATGTGGGGGAAAGTGATTCTCCCCAGTGGGAAGTGATCGGCGCAGGCGTGGAAGAAAGCGCCATCGAATACAACAACGAGGTGAATTCCGTCACCGACATTCTGGGAATCACCGAGACCGACATCTCCAAAAACGCTCCCAAGCAGAGCCTGGAACCCTTTACCATCCGGGGCGGCAGCATGGTGCACCAGAAGCTGCTGGATATTCTCCGGAGAAACGCCCTCAGCGAACTGAGCCTCTTTGAGGTGATGGTGGTGGAAGGCTACATGGGAGAGGAAGGCAGTCTGGCCGCAGAGGTCCACTCCGGCTGCACCATTGAGGTGGAAAGCAAGGGAGGCAGCGGTTCGGTGGATATGCCCATCTCCATCTATTTCAGCAACAACAAAACCCTGGGTACGGTGGACGGACTTACCAAGTCTCCCACCTTTACCCCGGCCTAAGGAGGCAGCATGAGCGTGAGAGAATTGCAGCTGGACACCGGCCTGGAGGAAATCCAGTTCCGGGATGAGCTGGGCCGTCTTCTGGCAACCGTGTGGTTCAATCCCACCGATATGGGAATCGCTTCCCGGGCCAGGGCTGAGATGGACGCTTTGGAGAAGCGTTGGAAGGACAAGAAAGGGGAGGAGCCTGACCTGGCTGCCCTGGAGCAGGAGGTCCGGACCCTCTTTGATAAAATCTTTGCCTGCCCCTTCTCCGAGACAGTGTTTGAGAACATCTCCCCCCTGGCTCTCATGGAGGACGGACGTTGTTTTTATGAGAGCCTTCTGGATGCCATGCTGCCGGTGATGGAGCAGTGCATCCGGGAGAAAGCCCAAAAGAGCCATGAGCACCTGCAGAAATATCTCTCCTGACCAAAAGCTGGAATGGGGCCTGCCCAGGGCGGTGAGGGTGGGGGAGGAAGAGCTGGAAGTAAACACCGACTACCGGGTCATGCTGACCATCTTTGCCGCCCTTCAGGACCCCCAACTGACGGAGCAGGAAAAAAGCTGGGTGGTCCTGAAACGATTTTACAAAAATCCGGAGAAAATCCGGAACCCGGAAGAAGCTCTTGCTGCCTTTGCAGGTTTTGCAGACTGCGGAGCCGGGGGCCGTCCCGGTCCCCGGCTCATGGACTGGGAGCAGGATTACCCTATCCTGGCACCGGCCATCGACCGGGTGCTGGGATATTCCAGCCGCAGCTGTCCCTATCTCCACTGGTGGGAGTATCTGGGAGCCTTCCGGGAGGTGGGGGACGGCCTCTTTGCCCAGGTGGTGGCCATCCGCCGTCAAAGGGCAAAGGGAAAAAAACTCTCGCCCCAGCAGGAAGCCTTTGCCCGTGCCAATGACAATCTCATCCGGCTCAGGCCCAGGCTCAGCCGGGAGGAAGAGGTGTGGATGAAGGAACTTATGGATTCTGATTAAGAAAGGAGAAGGATATGGCCATTGAAGTACGGATCGACCCTCCTGCCCTGATCACTCAGGCTGACGAGGCGGCCAAGGCGGTGGACAGACTTACCGCCAGTCAGAAAAAGCAGGCAAAGGCAGCCCAGTCTGCGGCCAAAGCCAACGCCCGGAGCCTGGCCTCCTTCGATACCATTGAGAGGCTCAAAACCCAGAGCGCTTCCTCCGGAGGGGGGAGCAGCAAAGCAGACAAGGAAACGGAAGAAACCATTGAGAAAACCCAGGGGTGGGTGGATTGGTTGGAGCGGCTTTTGGAAAAGCTGCGGACCATGGCTGCCCAGGTGATCGCTTTCTTTGCGGGCTTGGGGCAACAGCTTTTTGCCGGCCTGCAAAATGCCTGGGCGGAATATGGCGCACCCATTATGGAACAGCTTTCTCAGGCCTTCTCCGGCTTGGGAGTGCTGCTCCAGACGCTCCACGACACCATTCTGGTCCCCATTGGGCAGGCTGTCATCCAGGGATTGACTACCTTCTGGCAGGAACACTTCCTCCCCCTCTGGGAGAACCTGACCCTCTTTTTCGGGCAGCTTACCCTGACCGTGCTGGAGGTCTGGAACAGTCTGCTGCTGCCCCTGCTCCAGTGGATGGCGGAGACCTTTGGCCCCATTATCGGGCAGGTGGGAACCTTTCTGGTGAATACCTTTTTTGCCGCCCTTTCTGCCCTGACAGACTTTGCAAATCTGGGACTGATTATTCTGCGTAAGTTCCTGGAACAGGCGCAGGTTATTGCCGAAACCCTGGGTATTGTCTGGCAGGGGGTAGGAGAGACCATGAAGTCGGTTTTCCAGCAGGTATGGGAGTTTATAGTGGGAGCCATCAATGGAATCATTGGAGCGGTGAACGGTCTGATCCAGGGGGTGACCGCAGCACTGAACCAGATGATCCGGGCCATCAACAGCCTGCATATTGAGATCCCGGATTGGTCCCCCATTTATGGAGGAGAAAGCCTGGGCTTCAATCTGAGTGAGCTGCCCACCCCCCAGATCCCGTATCTGGCTACCGGCGCAGTGATTCCGGCAAACAGCCCCTTCCTGGCAGTACTGGGAGACCAGAAACAGGGGGTCAACATTGAGGCACCTTTGGAAACCATGGTGGAGGCCTTCCGGGCTGCCCAGACTGGGCAGAATGTGACGATTCGATTGGCGGGAAACCTGGCTCAGCTGGGACGGGTGCTTTATCCGGTGCTGGAAAAGGAAGGCAAACGGTTGGGCACCAGTCTTGCCAAGGGAGGTACTTTATGAAACAGAATGTAATGATTCTGGATGGTGTAGCCTATGATCTCCAGATCGTCAGCCTTAAGAGAAGTTTTCAGGTGCTGGACACCGACTACTCGGGGCGGGTCATTGAAGCAGGGCAAATGTACCGGGACGTGGTTGGTACTTTTTACAACTACGAGTTGAAGGTGAAGCCTTCTAACCGGGCACCCCAGGATTACGATGCGTTCTACCAGGCCATCAGCAGCCCCCAGGAAAGCCACATCATCACCCTGCCTTACGGACGGGAGGGAGCCATCACCCAGAAAATGTATGTGACTGCCGGAAAGGATGACCTGGTAAGACAGGAAAACGGAAAGAATTTCTGGGACGGTCTGACCATCAGTTATGTGGCTACCCGGGCGGCCCGGGTGCCGGAATAAGGGGGAAGATATGCCTGAAATTTTATACCGGGATATTCCCCCCGGCGCCAACGAGGGCGCTCAGGCCCAGGGAGAGGCCCAGCCTTATTGGGACAATGCCCTGAATCGGAAGGAGAAAAGGTCGGGTTATGCGACCCTGGAACCGGGATACTGGAAGCTGGACGGAAGCCGCAGGATTTTGTCCGGAAATCCGGAAGGAGAAGGATATTGCAGCTGTGTTTACAGCGATGAAAAAGGAGAGTTTCAGCAGCCGGTGGAGCTGACGGTAACGCTGGACAAAACCTATACGGCGACCAGTCTCACCCTGGAGTTTGACAGTAGTGGCCAGGAGTGGTGCACCCGGATGAAGGTGCAGTGGCTCCGGGATACACGGCTTCTGGCCGAGACAACCGCTTTCCCCGGCCACTGGAACTGGACCATAGAACAAAACGTAACTGCCTTTGACAAGGTGAAGCTGTTCTTTTATTCCACCAGCAAGCCTTTTCGTTTTTTGCGGCTTGACCGGCTGATGATAGGCAGTGAGAGAACCTTTGATTCCTCCCAGCTGAAAAACCTGGAGACCCATACCCAGGTGGACATCAGCGGCCTGACCCTGCCGGGAGGAACCGCCCGGTTTGAACTGGTTCTGGAGGATGAAAAGCAGCTGATCTTCCAGAAAAATCAGACCCTTCGCATATTCCAGAAGGGCAGCCCGGTGGGGTTTTATTACCTGGACCAGGCGGAGAAAACCGGCCCCGGGCAGTATCAGGTGGAATGTGTGGACGGCATCAGCATTTTGGCGGCCAGTCAGACCCTGGGAGGGCTTTACAGTGAATCTCCCTTTGAGGAAATCGCAGAGGAAATCATCAAGGGAGAATTGCCTTGCCAGGTGGCCCCGGAATTGAAAGGGGTAACCCTCTCGGGATGGATCGCTGCGGGAACAAAGCGGGATGCCCTGCTTCAGGCAGCCTTTGGAGCCTGTGCACTGGTGACGGTGGATGCGGAAGGAACCATCTGGCTGAAATCTCTTCCCAAAGCGGCGGACAAAGTCCAGAAAAAACAGACCATCTTTCAGGGCGGAAGTGTTACCACAAAGAATCCCTATACCCAGGTGGCCCTTACAGCCAGTGAGTATCTGGCGGGCGAAACCGTGGAAGTTTACAGCGGGGATACCCAGCCAGGAGAACACTTGATCATGCCGGAGGAGCCCTGCCTGGAATATGAAATCGCCGGCGGAAAAATTCTGAGCAGCGGCGCAAACTATCTGATTTTTCAGACTGAAACGCCCGGCAAGGTGGTGATCACCGGCGTGAAGCTGGACTGCAGGCAGACAAGGTACCAGACCAGCCTGCCCGATGTGGAGGAAAGTCTGGGGGTGAATCTGCTGGAGGCAGAAAGCACCATGGTGTCTCCCGATCGGGCTATGGATGTTTTGCAGCGGCTGGTGGAATATGCCGGGCAAACCCAGACGGTGCAGCAGACTGTCCTGCCGGAAAATCTGAGTCCGGGGGATTATGTGACCACTGAGAAAGCTTTTGATGGGCAGCTGGTGGGATATGTTCTCTCTATGACCACCCATTTTACGGGGAAGGCAGTGGCAGAGCTGGAAATTCTGGGCCGGAACGTGGAGCTGGAACCGGAAGCAGTTCTCTGCGGAACCATATTTGCAGGGGAGGGATGAAAATGGAGTTTGTAACAGACAGAAGTGAGAGGGATCTTTTGGAAGGAACCTCCAAGGGCTGTTACCAGGCTCAGGACCTCAACCGGGTAGAAACAAATACCAGGGAACTTGCCCAAAAAATCCGGGGAATGGGATACGCCTGTCCGGACTTCGCTTCTAAACTGGACTGGAAGTTGGAGGAACTTTTTTCTCCTGCAACCTGGCCGGTTCAGGAACAGATGGAACGGTATCTGGAAAATGTGAGAACGGTATCCGCTGCCTACGGGCTGGCTCCGGAACTGCCGGGATCCATGGACCGGCTTACTCTGGAAGGAGCCAATAACATTGAGAAAGCGCTGGAGTCTTTGGCGCTCTGCATGGAAAATACAGAAAAAGCGTTTCTTTATTGCGGGGAAACGCAGGCGGGAGGATAAATCATGACAGATCGAAAACCTACCTATCCCCACAGGGTGCAGGTTACCAAGGAGGATGGAAGTCAGGAGATTGTGACCTGGGAGTATGCAGATAACCCTCTTGTGGAGGGAACTCCTTTGTCCAAAGCCAACCTGCTGGACGATGCCACAGGGAATCTGATTCTCCCTGAGGTGGAGGACCCTACCGTAAATCAGGCTTTGGCTGCACTGGGGAAAAAGACAAATGCCCTGGGTTCTGTTACGGTCAGCCTGCCGGCTTCCGGGTGGCAGGGGGGAGAAGCCCCCTATACCCAGACCGTTGCGGTGGAGAAAATGACAGAAGAATGGATTCCCGGACCGCCTTTGGCGGTGCCGGAAAAACCGGACAACGATGAACTGATATCCCTGCGGGAAGCCTGCGGATATATCGGAAGAATCGAAAGCGGAGAAGGAACGTTGACCTTTACCTGTCCGGAGGAAAAACCGCAGGTGGATATGACTTTGAAAATTCCGGGGGTGATGTAACATGGCAGCCAGTGTTATTACAAACTGTTCAGCCGGACTGGGATTCATTCATACGGAAAAGCAGCTTTATTCCCAAAGTGGCTCAAATATCAGCTATACCGCCCAACAGAACTGCTGGGCCATCTGCGATATGAACTATGGGTCATCAGGCGTTCAAACGAACATTACCGTAACGGTAGACGAAGCACAGGTGGCGGCATGCTTTAACGCCACACCGTCCGACAGAATCAGAGTTCAGGTTCCCGTTCCGCTGAAAAAGGGACAAACCATCACGCTGAAAGCGGCAGTAGGAAACGTATCCTCTCTTTCTTTGGTTGTCTATGAGATGAAGTGAGGAGAAAGTCATGAGAATTGAAAATGGAACGGTGCTGCTGCTTTGGCCTCTGGAACTCCATACGTTGACCCAAGGAATGTATTCTTCCAAAGGGGTCTGGCACGGGGCCATTGATATGCGCTGTACCTGGGACGGAACCACGGAACAGCCGGTGTATGCGGCAGAGGCGGGAACAGTCAACTGGGTCCAGACCTGGGACGGAAAGTCCACGGCAGGCAATCAATCCTACGGCAATGGGGTGAAAATTCGCCACGCAGATTACAACGGCCAGACCCTGGAAACCCGGTATGCACATCTTTCCAGCTATGTGGTAAAGAACGGCCAGGCTGTGGAGGAAGGTCAGCTCATCGGGTATACCGGAAACACGGGCAAAAGCAGCGGCGCCCATCTGCACTTTGAGGTGATTCTGGGCGGAGTCCGGCGAAATCCCCTGGTCTGGCTGGACGGAGACTTTACCACAGCCTGGAACACCGTTTATACCTATGGTCCCGGGGAAGGACCGGTGGAACAAAAAAAGGAGGAGACCAATATGACTTTTACCAGTGATACCCTGAAAATCGGCCCGGTAAGTACCGGGGACCGGAAGACCATGACCGAGTATGCCGGCCGGTTGGGGGCAGCTGTACGGGATGAGGGAGACTATCTGGTGGCAGGACCCATGAGCGAGAAGGTCCGGGATGCCATGGCAGCCAAGGCCCGGAAATTGTCCCTGGGCTGTGCTGACTATATGGCTTCTGCCCAGGCTGATCTGTCCCCGGTAATGGACAAGCTGTCGGAGCTGGAAGAGGGAATGGCAGAGGTTTTGACGGCCCAGAGATCCATGGCTGACCAGATGGTACAGCTCCTGGATAAGCTGGCTGCTGCCGGAAACGCCTTGGAGTAAGGAGGAAAAAGTGGAGAACAACAATATCTTTCTGTGGATCAAGGTGCTGGCCGTGGGGGCAGTGTGGGCCTTCTCGGAAGCCTTTGGCTGGCTGGGCTGGCTGGTGGCAGCATGGGTCATCTGCATGGGAGCTGATTATCTCAGCGGCAGTGCTGCTGCCTGCAAAGAGGGAAAGTGGTCCAGCGCCCAGGCCCGGGCAGGACTGTGGCACAAAGCCGGAATGATCGTGGTGGTGGCCGTGGCTGCTGTGGCAGACGGGGTGCTGGGAAATACCCTGAACAACCTGCCCATTCTGGAGGGTAGTGTGGAATATGCAGGAATGCTTCTGCCCATGACCCTGGGATGGTACATTCTTACCGAACTGGGCAGCATCCTGGAAAATGCCAATGCTCTGGGAGCGCCCCTCCCCGGTTTTCTGGTAAAGGCTCTGGCGGCAGCACAGGATGTTCTGGAAGAAAAATCTGAATGATTGAATGTTGCGCCCTCTTTGTGTTATACTAAGTCAGTAATAATAAAGAGCGACATTTCATAAACAGTGAGCCGCAGCGTCCTTTGAAGGAGGAGTCCTTAGTGAACGATCAGGAAAATATCCAGCCCTGGGAGACCCAGAATACTCAGGTGAATATGGACGGCTTGCCCTGTCAGCCCCTGCAGGTCTGCCACCTGGAGGGAACCGAAGGGGAGCAGCCTTTGGTGGTCATGATGGCCCATGCGGGAAGAAATACCGCATATAGGTGGCAAAAGGCTGCCGCAAAGCCTGTCCCGGGCGGGGAAGCCCTCTATATCTGGCAGGACTGCATTGCCCGGCCTGACTCGGTAAATTATCTGATTTCGGGAGAAGAACTCCATGCAGGGGATGCCTACAGGTGTATCCAGTACCAGGATGGTGTCCCCGTATCGGTGGAATACCATCAGGTGCGCTGGGAAGATGAACTTAAGTACCGTCCTCTGGTGCACAATGCTTTTTATGAGTCTACCGTGCGGGAAGAGGGACTGCAGAATGCCTTGAAACAGTCGGAGCAGATCGTGGGCCAGCTCCGACGGGAAAACGAAAAAATGCGGTTCCAGCTGGGACAGCTGCGGGAGGAGCAGCGGACCCTGCGGCAGATGGAACAGGCCCGGAAATGGGCCAAAGCCTGGGAAAAGCGGGCTCATGCTGCTGAGGAGCAGCTGGCCAGTCTTCGGGAACAGACAGGGGACAACGCGCCTAAACACTGATATAAAATAAAAACAGCAGACACAATTTGTGTCTGCTGTTTTTTTGCGAAAAATCAAATGACCTTGTGCTCGTACCATTTCCCGGAGAAAAAGCGGGCCAGGAAGAAACTGCTCCGGAAAAACCAATCCAGGAACATGCCCCACCAGATGCCCAGGAGACCAAAGCCCAGGTAGCCGCCCAAAAGATAGCTGGCACCTACCCGGCAGAGCCACATGGAGAGGACTCCCACTTTCATGGTGTACTTGCTGTCCCCTCCGGCCCGCAGTCCGTTGGGAAGGGTAAAGCTGAGAGGCCAGCAGAGGATGGAAATAATGTTGAAGTGCAAGACCACCTGACTGCACAGGGCAATGGCCTCGTCGCTGAGATTGAAAAGGGGAATAATGTACTGCCGCCCTGCCAGAAGCATGGCCAGGTTCATAATGGCGTTTCCGGCATAAGCAAAGATCATCAGCTTCCGGGCGTACCGCTTGGCTTCCTCCTTGTCCCCAGCCCCCAAAGTCTGACCTAAAACGGTGATCATGGCCAGGCCCATGGCGTTGCCGGGAATGTTCAGAAAGCTGGAGGTACTGTTGGCCACGGCATTGGCTGCAATGGCGGCGGTGCCCAGGGTGGCAGTAAGATGGCTGACCGCCAGCTTGCCGAACTGGAACATTCCATTTTCGGTTCCGGTGGGAATACCTACCTTCAGGATACGGCTGGACATTTCCCGGTCGGGAATCAGGAGAGAAAACCGCTCCAGGCGCAGAGGATTATGGTGACCCTGATGAAGGAATATCACCGCGAAGGCGGCGGCCATCCGGCTGACCAGGGATGCAATGGCAGCGCCCTTGACTCCCATGCCGAAACCGTAAATAAGGATGGCATTTCCGCCAATATTGGTGACATTCATGACCAGACTGATGATCATGCTCACCTTGCTGTTGCCCTGGCTGCGGAAAAGAGCAGTGCCGCTGTAAAACAGGGCAATAAAGGGATAGCTGAGAGCACTGAGGAAAAAGTAGGTGTCGGCAGCGGCCATTACATCCGGCTCGATGCTGCCGTAAATTCCTGTAAGGATCTGGGTTTTCAGCAGGATAATGGGGACGGAGAGAAAAAGGGAAAACAGCCCCGATACCATAAAGAGCTGTCCGCCGCTTTTCTGGGCGCTGGAATAATCTTTCCGGCCCAGATACTGGCTGGTGACCACGGCACCGCCGGCAGAAAGAGCGGAAAGAATCTGGATGAAAAGTGTGTTGATGGTGTCCACCAGGGAAACGCCGGAAACAGCCGCTTCCCCTACGCTGGAAACCATCAGGGTATCTGCCATACCGATGGTGACGGCAAAGGTCTGCTCCAGAATCAGGGGCAGAATCAATGCAAACAGGGCCCGGTTGGTAAACCGTGGCTGAGTATTAGACTGGGACATAAACAGATGACCTCTGAATCAAAATTTATAGAAAAATCAACCCAGAAGGCCGCTGTTTCCAATGGCGCTGACTGCGGCCTGAATCTTCTCCACGGGCAGGACCAGGGCAAAACGGACATACCCCTCTCCGTGAGGACCAAAGCTGCTGCCGGGAGTGCAGATGACTCCGGTCCGGTCCATAAGTTCCAGGCAGAACTCCATGCTGGAAGCATACCCCTCGGGAATCTTGGCCCATACAAACATGCTGCCCTTGCTGTCCGGTACATTCCAGCCCAGGCTCCGCAGACCACCGCAAAGGGCATCCCGGCGGGCCTGATACTCCTGACACTGGGCCTTCACCATGTCGGTGGGGCCGGTGAGGGCGGCGATGGCTACCTTCTGCAGGCAGAGGAACATACCGAAGTCGATCTGGCTGCGGAGCTTATGCACGGCAGCCACCACATCGGGACGGCCTACCAGGAAACTGATCCGGGCGCCGGTCACGTTGAAGCTCTTGGACAGGCTGAAAAACTCAACGCCCACTTCCCGGGCGCCGGGATAGCTCAGGAAGCTGCCTCCCACAACGCCGTCAAAAATAATGTCACTGTAGGCATTGTCATGAATGATCAGAACATCGTTCTCCTTGGCCCAGGCAATGATTTCGTTGTAGACCTGGGGAGTGCCCACGCTGCCCACCGGGTTGGCGGGAAGGCTGACCACCATGGCCTTGGCTTTTTGGGCAATGTCAGCGGGAATCTCCTTTACGCAGGGAAGAAAATCATGCTCTGCCTTGAGGGGGTAGTACCAGGGCGTGGCTTCCCCCAGAAGGGTGCCGGCGGTGAAAACCGGATAACCGGGGTCGGGGAGAAGCACCAGGTCGCCGGGATTGCACAGGGCCATGAAAATGTGACCCATTCCTTCCTGGCTGCCGTTGCAGCTCATGACCATTTCCCGGGTCAGGTCCTTGACCCCGTACCGGCGGGCATAGTAGTCCACCACAGCCTGCTGCATTTCGGGAATGTCCCGCAGACTGTACTTCCAGTTCTCCTGGTCGGCGGCGGCATCAATGAGAGCCTGCTTGATGTGGGGAGCAGCCTGAAAATCAGGAGTTCCCACCGACAGGTTGTAGAGTGTGCGGCCCTGCTGTTCCAGTTCCACTTTCTTGTCGTTAAGGCTGGAGAAGATCTCCTCCCCAAACAGATCCAAACGCTTGCTGAATTCCATTTCCTTTTTCCCTCTTTTTTGCTGTATTAGTCTTGATAATCTATGGGCAGGGTGGGCAGACCGTTCAGGTCCAGCCCGGCAGTATGCCCGGCCTGCAATTCATAATATCCCTGGGCGGCAATCATGGCACCGTTGTCGCCGCAGTACCGCAGCTGGGGCAAGTGCACCTTTGCGCCCAGCTTCTGGGCTCCGTCGTTGACCAGCTGGCGAAGCCGCCCGTTGGCGGCTACCCCTCCGGCAAGGCAGATGGTTTTCGCTTCGGTGTCCCGGGCAGCATCCAGCAGCTTCTGGGCCAGGATCTGGGCGATCCGCTCCTGGAAACTGGCGGCCATGTCGGGAACATTCACCGGCTGCCCCTTCATGTTGGCCTGGTTCACCTCATTGAGAACGGCGGTTTTCAGGCCGCTGAAACTTACATTGTAAGGCCCTTCCACATGGGGTACAGGCAGCTTGTAGGCTTTGGGGTTGCCTGTTTTGGCGGCCTGGCTCACGCTGGGGCCTCCGGGATAGGGAAGCCCCAGGGTCCGGGCTACCTTGTCAAAGGCTTCCCCGGCGGCATCATCCACCGTCCGACCCAGGATTTTGTACCGGGTGTAGCTCTCCACCTGGACAATGTGGCTGTGCCCGCCGCTGGCTACCATACAGAGGAAAGGTGGCTCCAGATTGGGGCAGGTGAGATAATTGGCGGCAATATGTCCCCGGAGATGATGGACCGGCACCAGGGGAACCCCGGTGGCCAGGCTCAGGCCCTTGGCGTAGTTCACCCCCACCAGTACCGCCCCGATGAGGCCGGGTGCAAAGCTGACGGCAATGCCGTCCAGCTGGGAGGCGGTAAGCCCTGCCTTTTCCAAGGCCTGGTCCACCACGGCGCTGATGGATTCAATGTGGCGGCGGCTGGCAATTTCGGGAACGACGCCCCCGTAAAGGGCCTGTTCTTCCACACTGGTGGCAATCACATTGCTGACCACCCGGCGGCCATCCTCCACCACCGCTGCGGCGGTTTCGTCGCAGGTGGATTCGATTCCTAATATGTACATGAAAGATTCTCCTCTTTCACCGGAAACTCCGGCAGAAATATTCAAAAGTCCAGCCGATAGGTCAGGGCGTGGTCAGGAGGATTGCGGTAGAAGTTTTTCCGCATCCCCATTTTCAGAAAGCCCATCCCCTCGTACAGGGCAATGGCGGGCTGATTCTGGGCACGGACTTCCAGAAAGCAGGTCTCGGCACCGCCGGCCTTGAGCTGTTCCAGGCAGCGGGCCAGGAACAGCTTTCCCAAGCCTTTGCCCCGGCAGTCGGGCAGGAGGGTGATTCCCTCCAGGCTGGCTTCCTCCAGCACCAGCTGAAAGACGGCTACACCCAGAAGAGCTTCATCCTCCCACAGCCCAAATACCTGACCGGTCCCGTGGGCAAGGGTCTCCTCCAAAGCGGCGCTGCTCCAGCCTTCGGTGGCAGTGGCAGTCACCCGGGCAGCCTGATCGCACTGGGCAGGAAGCAGGGGACGGACCTTCATCAGTGTGCCTCCTTCCAGGTTTTTCCGGTGTGGACATCCACGGTCAGAGGAACGGAGAACTCCACTGCCCCCTGCATTTCTTCCTGGAGGATGCGGGCAACCTGTTCCACCTCGGCTTCGGGGGCTTCCACGATCAGTTCGTCGTGGACCTGCAGGATGAGCCGTGCTTCCAGCTTTTCCCGGCGCAGCCGCTCCCAGACCCGGACCATGGCCAGCTTGATGATATCGGCGGCTGTCCCCTGAATGGGGGTGTTCCGGGCCATCCGCTCTCCGCTGGAACGGACCTGGAAGTTCTTGCTGGTCAGTTCGGGAAGATACCGTCTCCGGCCGAACAGGGTGGAAACATATCCCTGCTCCCGGCCCTGCTGGATGGTCTCGTTCATATAGGCATCGATCCGGGGGAAGGTGGCCAGATACTCCTTCAAAAAGGCATCCGCTTCCTTCACGGAAACATTCAGGTCCTTGGAAAGGCTGAACGCGCCTTTTCCGTACATGATTCCGAAGTTGATGGCCTTGGCCCCCGAACGGAGGTCAGGGGTGACCTCCTCGGGAGGAATGTGGTAAATCTTGGCGGCGGTGCTCCGGTGAATGTCCGCTCCGGACAAAAAGGCCTGCCGCATACTCTCGTCCCCGCTTACATGGGCCAGAATGCGAAGCTCGATCTGGCTGTAGTCTGCATCGGCCAGGAGACAGCCTTCCCGGGCCAGGAAGAATCCCCGCATCTGACTGCCCAGGGGAGTCCGGATGGGGATGTTCTGCAGGTTGGGCTCAATGCTGCTGATACGGCCGGTGCGGGTCTCGGTCTGGATGAATTCACTGTGGACCCGTCCGTCCGGCTCGATCTGTTTCAAAAGCCCCTCCACATAGGTGCTGTTCAGTTTGGCGCAGGCCCGGTAATGGAGAATGTCCTCCACCACCTGACTGTAGGGGAGGAGACTTTCCAAAGTCTCGGCGTCGGTGCTGTATCCCCGCTTGGTCTTTTTCCGGGGAGGGAGCCCCAAATCTTCAAACAGGGCTTTGCCCAGCTGAATGGGACTGTTCACGTTGAAGGAGTACCCAACAGCCTGGTAAATTCGGTCCAGGCTGGCCTGAATCTCTCCTTCCAGCACCTTTCCGAAATCCCGGATACCCTGGGCATCCACCAGGAAGCCCAGCCGCTCCATGTCGGCCAGGACCCGGGCCAGGGGCAATTCAATGGTATGGAGAAGTTCCTCCATGCCGCATTCCTTCAGCTTGGAATCCAGCACATCCAAAAGTTCTTCCAGGCAGCCGGCCAGAGGATATTCCTCCGAGACAAACCGGGCCTTGACCCCGTATTCTGCAGCCAGCTGGTCGGGCTGATACCCGGCGGCGCTGGGGTTGAGCAGATAGGCGGCCAGCTTTCCGTCAAAAAGAATGCTCTCGCCAATGCCGCCGGCCTCAAGGGCCATCCGGTAGAGGGGTTTGGAATCAAACACCCGCAGCTTGCAGGAACTGTCCAGCAGGGCAGGGAGACAATCCCGGTCCAGTTCCACCAGGGTCTGTCCCTGGACGGCAAACCACCGGTCATCCTGCCGGGCTAGGCACCACTCCCCCTGGAAAGAATCCAGGGTGCAGCAGGACACATGGGGAAGTTCTTCCTCCTGGTCCTGAGGAAGGGAAGCAGCCTCCTGGTCCAGCCCCCACCGGGTGACCATGGTGTGCATTTCCAGCCGGGCCAGCAGCTGGGCGGCTGCGGCAGGGTTGCCGGGGCGGCGGAGATAACTGCCCTCCTCAGTGGGAATGGGGGCATCGGTAGCAATAGTTCCCAAAGTATAGCTGAGCCGGGCGCTTTCCTCCCCGGCGGTCAGCTTGGCCCGCTGGCCGGGCTTGATAAAGGAATCCTCCAGATGGGCATATACCCCGTCCAGACTGCCGAACTTCTGGATAAGGGAGAGGGCAGTCTTTTCTCCGATTCCGGCCACACCGGGAATATTATCGCTGGTATCGCCCATGAGGCTTTTTACATCAATGAGCTGTTTGGGAGACAGGCCGTATTTTTCCTGAACGGCATCCACATCCATGACCACGGTCTCGCTCTTACCCATCCGGGTGCTGGCCAGCAGAACGGTGGTGGTGTCGCTTACCAGCTGGAGACTGTCCCGGTCTCCGGTGGAGAGAAGGCAGTCGTCTTTCCGGGCGGCGCAGGCGGCAGCCAGGGTGCCCAGAATATCATCGGCTTCCCAGCCGGGACATTCCACCAGCACAAAGCCCAGGTCCTCCAAAAGCTCTTTCAGGATGGGCATCTGCTGGGCCAGCTCCTGGGGCATGCCGTGTCGGGTGGCTTTGTAGCCGTCATACATTTTATGGCGGAAGGTGGGCTGCTTTACATCAAAGGCAATGGCTACCTCGTCGGGCTGGTAATCCCGCAGCAGTGTATTCAGTATATTGAGAAATCCAAAGATTCCGTTGGTGTAGATTCCGTCCTTGGTGGTCAGCAGCTTAATGCCGTAGTAGGCACGGTTGACGATACTGTTGCCGTCCAAAACCAGCAGCTTCATAAAACACTTCCTCTCTTCAGTGACGTACTAAATCAGTATACCACTTTTGGCCGGAAATCAAAAGAGGGGGGAGTATTGTTTTTCAAATTTTGGAATGGTATAATTGGCTTCGAATGGGTTAAACGAAGCGGAGAGGTGCTCTTGACTGAAAAGAAGGGCTGCCTGTAACAGGAAAGAAGGAACGAGAGTGAAAGTCAAAACCGTAAAGGGGACCATGTTCAGCCGTCAGGCTTTGATGGCACTGATGATTCCCCTGGTGATTGAACAATTTCTGGCCCGCCTGGTAGGCATGGCGGATACCATGATGGTCTCCTACGCCGGGGAGGCAGCCGTTTCCGGGGTCTCCCTGGTGGACATGATCAACCAGCTGGTCATCACCCTGCTGGCGGCCCTGGCCACCGGCGGTGCAGTAGTTACCAGCCAGTATCTGGGGGCTCGGCTGGAAGACCAGGCCCACAAAAGCGTCAACCAGCTGGTTTTGCTGGCAGGCTTGTTTGGCATCGGACTGATGGCAGTCTGCCTGCTGCTGGCAAAGCCCATGCTCCGGCTCTTTTTCGGCAGCATTGAGGAGGATGTCATGGCGGCAGCCCTCCTTTATTTCCGAATCCTGGCCTGCAGTTATCCCTTTATGG
>CALXGR010000025.1 GCA_944387885.1 uncultured Clostridia bacterium | reverse complement strand
GGAAGTTCCCGAGCCTGATCTGGATAATTTTCCAGCTCCCATTCCAGGAAACGGAGAAGCTGTATTCCGTCCTGAATATGGGTAAGTTGTCTTTTCTTTCCTTCCAAAAGATAAGCCCCCCATAGTCCTCCGGTGCAGCAGAGAATAATAAATCCAATTAATCTTATCATACCCGCATCACCTGTACCGTTTCCCCCGGATAACGCCCCAGAAGAACCAGCATGCCAAAGCATCCCGGCTGAAGCGCTCTGTAGCAAAAGCGTTTTTCAAGCTGAGAAATTCCCAGTGCATGAACAGTCGCCAGAAAGCGGACACCCGCACCAATTCCCAGGGTGACAGCCACTACATCCTCTTCTGTTGCGATTTCATCACAGAGAATAAATTCCGGGTTACAGCCTCGCAATCCGTACAGAATTCCGTCTGCCCGGCGACACTGGCTAAACCCCATGAGGAAAGGAGCATTCAATTCTGTCAGCCAATTCAGTTCCTGCTTTTCATCTACAACAACCGTTCTTTTATTCTTCTCTGCCAGATATCTTCCCAATGCTCCCAGCAAGGTGGTTTTACCGCTTCCTGGTGGGCCTGCAACCAGAATTCCGCCCAAATCCGGTTCTTCTATGTATTCGATTACTTTCTGGGGAAGTGATACTGAAAAAGAGCAAGGGATTCGTATATTCAGGCTTTGAATCCGGCCATAGCCCCGGACCTGTCCTTCCTCATACCGAAGCTGACCTGATACTCCCACACGGCAACCGTTTACCGTAAAATATCCTTCTGCCAACTGGCCCTCATAGGCAGGCAATGCGTGATTGCAGAGCAGATAAAGACTTTCCCGAATTTCTTTTTCGGTCAGCAAGTGGCTCCCCCAAATTTTGCTTCTTCCTTTTTCCAGCCCAGAAACGGGAGCCCCTACTGTAAGGCGAATCTCCTGAACTTCGTCGCCATGAGAAGGCAACACCTCCGCAGCCCAGGGCGGTAATTGGGAAACGATTTTGGTATAGGGTTCGTTCATAGGCTTATCCCTCCCCATGGTTATAGGATATGACCCGGCCTTTTCTCCTAGAACGGGTTTGACGGAAAAGAAAAAAGGCCCGCAGCTTTGTAAAGCTGCGGACCTTTTCAGTTCTTATCATTTATTCAGCTGTTTCTGCACTCTGGGTACGCTCACCAGCGATATATACGGTGACGGTCGTTTCCTTATCAAAGGTTTCGCCAGGGTCTTTATCGCAGTAAGCTACGCATCCTTGAGCATATTCTCCGTTGTTCTCCACTTCCACTACCCGGAAGGAGATACCGCTTTCATAAAGAAGCTGCTCGGCATCGGCCTGAGAATACCCTGTGATATCTGGCATGGTAATCTGGGTGATTCCCTTGCTGATGGTCAGGCGAATCACCGCTTTTGTCTCGGTGTCCACGCTGGAACCGGCAACAGGGTCCTGCATGAGAACAGTTCCCTCTTCCTGGGTATCACTGTATGCCTCTGTAATGGCAAACCGGAAGTTGGCCAGATACTCCTCATTGGCCCGGATATCCGAATAGGACATTCCTACAAAATCCGGAACCCGAATCGTCTGGGTCTGAGGCTGAGAGGTCTGCTGCGGAGTGGAAACCGGATCAGAATCCCCTCCGTTGCCCCCTATCCGAAGGACAATCCAGAACACCAGAATAACCAGCACAACCAAAAGCACTGCAAACACGGTGAAAAGTCTTCCGGCAGAGCGGATAGAACCGGTCAGCTTCTGCTTCTTTCCCTTTTGAGGCGACTTTCCCAGCATGGCATTGGCTTCTGACTGGTCGCTGAGGGCAGCCATAAATTCTTCTACCGTCTGCATTCTGGACTGGGTATTCATTCGCAGTCCACAGGAAATGACCCTGGAGATGTAAGCCGGAACCGAAGGATTTATAAAGTTAGGCTCCGGCATTTCCTCTCCGGTTTCCCGCTGAGGAACCGGTACCGGAACCCGCCCGGTAACCATCCGGTAAAGAACGGCCGCCAAGGCATACACATCCGTAAAGAAACCCTCAAATTCGTTAGCCGAATACTGTTCCGGCGCAGAGTAGCCGGAATACAGTTTGGGGCGAAGCTCTCCCCCGGCCGTCCGCAGTCCCTGGGTTGCATACCCGGTCAGGCAAGCGGAGCCGTCAATGGGGAGAAGAATGTTGTCAGGGCAGATTCCCCGGTGCATGATTCCATGCTTGTGAAGATATGCTACGCCTTCCATAACAGGGCGGAGCAGTTCTGCATTTTCCCGGGCAGACAAGGGCTTTTTGGCATGCAGCTCCATATACCGGGTCAGGGTGACCCCCCGGGCGCTTTCCATAACTGCGTAAACAGTGTTGTTGGCTTCCACCACATCCACCACGTTTACCAATCCGGTAGCAGGGGTGATCTTTTGCAGGGTGCTATAGAGGTCCTCGAAATCCATCCGGATGGTCTTAAAGAGAACTTCTGCCCCTGCCTTGGGCTGAATGCTTCCCGCCCTGGTTCTGCCGCTGGAAAGTGTGACCGGAAAATATTCCTTAATGGTCAGGAAAACGGCCGCCTGGTTATCTACACCCCGGTAGAGCAGGCCTTCGCCGTCCGCTGATACATACTCACCGATGGTGTAGCGGCCATCGGACAACTGAGTTCCAAGAGCCAACGCACCGGTGGGATTATGATTCTGTAAATCCTTTCCGCAGAAGGGACACTGTTCCCGGGGCAGTTCAATCTCTCCCAGGCAATAGGGGCATAAAGATGCTATGCTCATTGTGTTACTCCTTCCATGAAAATGGGGATTTTCCGGGCTTAGCGGTCCAGGTCTTCCTCGTTTTCCAGGTTATGCCAAACATTCTGCACGTCATCATCGTCGTCCAGAGCGTCCAGCAGCTTGGCCATCTGAACCATCTGATCCGGGTCGGTAAGGGCGGTGGTGGTGCTGGGGACCATCTCTACGTCAGCAGAGAGGAAAGTATAGCCGGCATCTTCCAGAACCTGACGAACCTCGCTGAAAGCATCAGGGCTGGTGGTGATCTGAGCCACATCATCGCCGGCATCAAAGTCATCTGCACCGGCCTCCAGGGCGGCCTCCATCATTGCATCAGGGTCCTGACCTTCGGCGTCCAGAACGATAACGCCCTGCTCACTGAACAGGAAGCCAACGCAGCCCATGTTGCCCAGGTTTCCGCCAAACTTGTCAAAGTAATGGCGCAGGTTGGCAGCTGTACGGTTCCGGTTATCGGTAAGGGTTTCCACCATCATGGCAATGCCGTTGGGGCCGTAACCTTCGTAGGTGATGGATTCGTAGTTGTCCTTCTCGCCTCCCTCAGCCCGCTGGATGCAACGCTTAATGTTGTCATTGGGAACGTTCAGGCTCTTGGCCTTGGCGATCAGATCCCGCAGCTTACCGTTGGAAGCAGGGTCAGGACCGCCCTCCTTAACGGCAACACTGATCTCACGGCCAATCTTGGTAAAGATTTTGGCTTTCTGACCGTCGGTTTTTTCCTTTTTCTTTTTAATGTTGTTCCACTTGCTATGTCCGGACATGGGGGTTCCTCCTGTTTTGTATTTTAACTTGGCACTTATATGTCAAATTTTGTCTTTAGTGCGGCAAGATATAGAAACACACTATCAAGCCGTACCATTATATCACATTTAATGGATAATTTCAAATTGTTTCAGGATTATTTAAGATTTCTCAGGGCTTTGGGGTAATGATTTTTGATCCTTCCCCCGCTCACCTTTCCCATTCCCAGGGGATATCCATCCACCAGAACGGCACACCAGCCATTTTCTGCCTGAGAGGCCGGTATTTCCTCCCCCCGCAGCCAGGCATACAGGCGATCTTCCCCAAGGGTAAGGTTTTCCCGGTTGGTGCATTTATTTCCGAATACCATAAACAGATGATGGTTGGGCTGGAACCGGCCCTTGAGCAGCTGTCCGGCGGCCACACCGCTGCGGACAATGTGCAGCTTTCCTACTGGAGGAAGCCCAACGGGGGGAAGCAGCACCAAATCCCCCAAAAGCTGTGTCTGACAGCCTTTTATATCCGGGAAATACCGGGCAGCAAACTCCGCCCAAAGGGAAACCTGCTTTTCGGCTTTTTTCTTTTGGGGGCGGGCGTCTTCCCAACGACTTCCCTCTTCTTTTTTCAGTTTTGCCATGAAATGGCCTTCCCCGCCCTGGCAGGGCCAGATACGGCGAACTTTGCTGCAGTCCAAAGGCAGCCCGCCAGTGCGGTTGCTTTCTCCGGCACTTCCCCAATTTCCGGGAAGTTCCATCAGCGAAAACTCCGGATGGCGATCCAGAAATGCTGCAATTTGACCCTCATCTTCCTGGGGAGAAAAGGTACAGGTGGAGTAGACCAGAATTCCTCCCGGTGCCAGACAAGCCGCAGCCGCTTCCAGGATTTCTTTTCCCAGTCCGGCGCATTGATCCACCAGTCCCTGGTTATGCTGTGCCATAGCCTGATGTTCTTTTCGGAACATTCCTTCCCCACTGCAAGGGGCATCTACGAGTACCCGGTCAAAATATCCCGGGAACTGGGCAGCAATGCGGGATGTATCCTCGTTTAAAATCAATGCGTTGGGCACACCCATCCGTTCCAGATTACCCTTCAGGATTTCGGCCCGCTGGGGCATATATTCATTGGCCACTAAAAGCCCTTTTCCCTGCAATGCTCCGGCAAGCTGGCTGGTTTTACCCCCGGGGGCGGCGCACAGGTCCAGCACCTTCATTCCCTGCTCCACTTCCAGCAAAGGGGCCACACTGGCCGCACTGGGTTCCTGAACATAGTATACCCCTGCATGGTGGTAAGGATGGGTCCCTGGCCGTTCCTGCTCTCCTGTCAAAAGCCGGCATTTTTCATTGAAAGGATTTTTCAATAGTCCGGGAAAGGCCCGGTCCAGAGCGTTCTCCGACTGAGAGCGCAGAAAATTAGGAGTGATTCCCCGGGCAGGAGTATCCTCGGGATAGGCATACAGGCTTTCAAACCTGTCTCCTAAAAGTTCCCGTTCCCGCTGTGTAAAAAATTCCATTCCCATCTTCGTCACCTGCTTTTGAATAAACCCGGGCTGGCCGGGAAAAATGAGTGTACAGGCGGTCAAGCCGCCGTGAAAGGAGAATTTGTATTATGGAAAACCGTACTGACAACCTGAAGACCACCAACAAGACTACCAGCAAGGCCTGCAAGACCAGCAACAAGACCACCAATAAGGCCTCCAACAAAGTCCAGAGTGCTTCCAACCGCACCATGAACAAGACCACCAACAGCAAGTAATTCTTCTTTACAGGAAAAGGCTGTACCAAAGATTTTTCTTTGGTGCAGCCTTTTCTATATTATCTTACTCCTGCTGCTGAGCTGCCCAAATTATCTCAAACAGCTCCTGAATCCGCTCCTGACGGCCCTGGAGAAAGAGCCATCCCAAAAGCGCTTCAAGTCCGGTAGAACTACGGTACTCCTCCACTGTGGCATGTTTTGCAACAGTAGCTTTGCTGGCATTTCTGCCTCGATGAAGCACTCCTGTTTCCTCCTCGGTAAGAGCAGGAAGAATAGCCTCCACGGCCTTGTGCTGGCCGTGAGCGCTGACCATGGGCACCTTCAAAGCATTCAGCTTTCCAACCGGAAGGCGGCTGTGGGCTGCCAGCCGATGGCGAACCAGCAATTCCAGAACGCTGTCCCCCACGAAAGCCAAATTGAGGGGCGACTGTTCCTGGATGGGGACCTGATATTCCAAATCAATCAAGGGAACACACTCCTTTATCAGAATACATAGTCAAACTGATATTCTCCGATAATGATGGTGTCCTCTTCCTCTACTCCCATCTCAACCAGCTTGTCCAGGATTCCGCTTTCGCCCAGCTGAATCTGGAAGTACTGAAGGCTCTCGTAGTCCTCCACATCGCTGCCTGCAAGGATCCGCTCCAGCCAGGGAGCATCCACGCTGAACACATGGTCTTCCAGCTTCTCTACCTTGAAGGCACGGCTGTTCTGTTCAGGCTGAGGCTTCACATAAGTGGGTTCAAAGACCTGCACGGGAGGCAGATCCTTCAGCCGCTGATACACCAGTCCGGGCAGTTCATCCAGTCCCTGGCGGGTGGCTGCAGAAATGGGCAGGAAGGTAAGGCCCTGTCCCTCGATATACTCTCGGAATTCCTGAATTTGTTCGGGGGTGGCAATATCGCACTTGTTGCCCAGCACGATCTGAGGACACTGGGAGAGCTGGGCGCTAAAATTCTTCAGCTCATGATTGATTTTTTCAAAATCTTCCTTGGGGTCCCGGCATTCGCTGGCAGACACATCCACCACATGAAGGAGAAGTCTGCACCGCTCTACATGGCGCAGGAAGTCATGCCCCAGGCCAACGCCTTCGCTGGCGCCTTCAATCAGGCCGGGAATATCTGCAGCCACAAAGCTGGCCTCAGGGCCTACTGCAACCACACCCAGTACGGGACTGAGGGTGGTGAAATGATAATTTGCAATCTTGGGTTTGGCTGCGCTGATGGCGCTGATTAAAGTGGATTTGCCCACGTTTGGGAATCCAATCAGTCCCACATCTGCAATAACCTTCAGTTCCAGGGTAACATGCAGACTTTCCCCAGGCATACCGGGCTTGGCAAATTTGGGAATCTGCCGGGTGGGAGTGGCAAAATGGAGATTTCCCCAGCCACCACGGCCGCCCTTTGCAATGACTACCGGTTCATCACCGGAGATATCTGCAATAATCTGGCCGGTCTCGGCATCCTTCACCACAGTGCCCCGAGGCACCCGGATAATCATAGGATCCGCTTTCCGTCCTGTGCAGTTTTTACCGCCGCCGTTCTGACCGTTTTCAGCGGTATACTTCCGCTTATACCGGAAGTCCATCAGTGTGGAAAGGTTATCGTCTGCCTGGAACATAATGTCTGCACCACGACCGCCGTCACCGCCATCGGGACCGCCGGCTGCCACAAACTTCTCACGATGGAAGCTAACTGCTCCATCTCCGCCTTTTCCGGCGTGAAGCCAGATGGTAGCTACATCTACAAAATTTCCTGCCATACAGAAAGTTCCTCCTGTTTTGATACAGAAAAAGCCGAGCCAAAACGGCCCGGCTTTGTTCTTGGTTGGTGCTTACCGCACGCTGCACTTCTTGCGATCACGGCCCCAACGCTCGAAGCTGACACGACCGTCAGTCAGAGCAAAGAGGGTATCATCGCTGCCAATGCCGACATTCTCGCCGGGATGGATGTGAGTGCCACGCTGACGAACCAGGATGTTGCCAGCCTTGACAAACTGTCCGTCTGCGCGCTTGACGCCAAGACGCTTGGACTCGGAGTCACGACCGTTCTTAGTAGAACCTACGCCCTTTTTATGTGCCATTGTTCGCTTCCTCCTTATGCCTTAATGCTGGTAATCTCGACCTTGGTGAAAGGCTGACGATGGCCCTTGCGAACCATGCTGCCCTTCTTGGGCCGATAGGTGATGATGTTCAGCTTCTTGCCCTTGCCGGTCTTGACGGCCTTGCCTTCAACAGCAGCGCCTTCAACAACGGGGGTGCCGAACTTCACGTTGCCATCCTCGCCAACAGCCAGAACCTGATCGAAGCTCACAGCTGCGCCGTCCTCAACAGACAGCTTCTCGACGTAGATGGTATCGCCTTCCTGTACCCGGTACTGTTTGCCACCGGTAACGATAACTGCGTACATTGTGCATTCCTCACTTAAATAAGTCTCGCTGGTTTTGGCGGCTGAATGTTCCACAGCTCTTATCTGCCCACACCATGCGGCCCTAATACTATACCATAAGTATTGTCAAAAAGCAAGAGGATATTTCCTCTTTTTTTGATATTTTATTTCATGCTGTTTTGCAGCTTTGCAGCCTGCAAAGTATTTACCATCAGCATAGCCCGGGTCATAAGCCCTACCCCACCGGGAACGGGTGTAACGTATGCCGCTTTTTCCATAGCTGCTGCGAAATCCACATCCCCATGAAGCTTTCCATCTGCGCCACGGTTGATCCCCACGTCGATGACCACAGCGCCTTCCTTGATCATATCTCCGGTAACGAAAGCTTCTTTTCCAATGGCTGCCACCAGAATATCCGCTTGTCGGCAGATGTCTTTCAGGTCTTGGGTTTTGCTGTGGCAGATGGTGACGGTAGCATTTTCCCGGAGCAGCAGCAGAGCAGCAGGTTTGCCTACAATATTGCTCCGGCCAAGCACCACCGCCCGCTTCCCTGCCATGAGCACTCCGGTAGACTGAATCATCCGAATGCACCCGGCAGGAGTGCAGGGCAAAAAGCAGGGTTTGCCAATGGTCATGTTTCCCACATTGATGGGAGTAAATCCGTCCACATCTTTTTCAGGAGGGATGGCTTCGATAACTGCCTCCTCTGAAATATGCCTGGGCAAAGGCAACTGCACCAGCAGACCATGAACCGTAGGATCTGCAGTCAACTTGGTCATAGTATCCAGAAGCTGTTCCTGGGTGGTCTCCTCGGGCAGGCGGAGAACAAGGCTCTTGATTCCACACTCGCCGCAGTCCCGTTCTTTGCCATTCACATAGGCGGTGCTGGCGGGATTGTTTCCTACCTGGATAACTGCCAGACAGGGCTCAATACCCCGGGCTTTCAGGCGGCTCACTTCCTGAGCCACTTCCTCTTTTACCTGGGCTGCCAATACCTTTCCGTCAATCTTCACTGCTGCCATCGTCCGCTTCCTCCTGTTCAGTATTGTTTTTCAGGATAGACTCATTCATCTCCGCAGTTGCGCTCACAAATTCTTTATGGCTGGCGCTGGCCGGAAGAGTGGCATGAACAAACTCTGCGGCTTCCTCTTTTCCTGCCAGTTTTTTGAGAGCTGCACTGGAAATGGCTAAGGGAACCTGAAGCTGACTCTTCCCCTTCCGACGCATATAAATCTCCACTACAATTCCGAAAAGCACCATCCCCAGTGCCAGCACCTGGCTGGACCGGAGATTCAGCTCCACGCTGAACATAAGGCTGTCTGTCCTCAGGCCCTCAATCCAGAACCGGTTGGCTCCGTTCCAGATAAGATACCAGACAAAGAGCTGGCCGTCATACTGGCGCTTTTTCATCAGTGCCCAGAAAATCAAAAGCCCTACCAAGCAGGTAATGCTTTCATAAAGGAAAGTAGGATGGACCGGCAGAGAGGGATCCACAATCATCCCTTCTTTTGCCAGAAGTTCCTGGTGGGAGGCAAGGTAGGAAGCGGTGGCTTGGCTGTACATTCCCCAGGGAAGGGTAGTATTGGTTCCAAAAGCTTCCTGGTTCACAAAATTACCCCAGCGGCCAATTCCCTGTCCAATGAGAAACCCCATGGATACCAGGTCAAAAGTAGCCAGGAGAGGGATTTTCCTCCAGCGGCAGGCCAGCCCTCCAAAGACAAAGGCTCCCACCAAGGCGCCATAAATGCCGATCCCGCCATCCCGAATATCCAGCATCTCCCAGATACTGGAATAGTCATAGGGCACAAACGCCACATAATAAATTCGGGCGCAGATAATGGCCATAATGGTACCGATAAAGACAACGTCTACCAGCCGGTCACTGTCGATGCCAAAATCAGGTGCATAATGGAAGGCAAAAACCATCCCCAAAAGCAACCCGGTAGCCAGAATGATTCCATACCAATACACATCCACTCCCAAAAGGGTAAAAGCGACTCGGTTTGTGGTAAACTCCAGGCCCAATGCCGGAAATTGAATCACGTTCATATCTTTTACATTCCTTTCAGGATTTCTGAGGCTGTACCTTTACCACTACTGAGGTATCGGGGTCCAGCATGGTGGCCAGTTCCCTGTCCACATCTTCCTTGGTCAGAGCAGCCAAGGTCTGAATTCCATCGTACAGGGTCCGCCCATGCTGGTGAGCGCTGGCCATGCTGCTGGCAGCATCCACCACGCTTTCCATATCTACAATGGCTTCTCCATAGAGCTGGTTTTTCACCAAGGTAAAGAGCTCTTCCTCAACGCCCTGGGCTTTGATTCTCTGGATTTCCTCCCGGAGAAGTTCCAACACCCGGTCACATTGATTGCTTTCACCGGTAAACAGAACGCAGGTCGCACCGTCTACCATGAGGGTCTCCCCATCAAATTCCGGATTTACCAGCCCTTCATCGTAAAGACGGCGGTAAAGAGGAGTCATTCCTCCGCAAATCAAATCGGGCAGCAAATCATAGATGATTTCCCGTTTCAGGTTGCCCTTCTCCACCGGCTGTTCTTTGAACGCAAGTCCAAAGCCAGTCTGCACAATGGGCATGGAAATCTCGTATTCCCTTCTCCAGGGCAAGGCAGATTCCTCAGGCATAAGCCGTTCCACCTTTACAGGGGCAGAGGGTTTATCCAAGCCTGCCCGCCGGCAAGCATCCATCACCTGTTCTTCCGTGATATTTCCGGCCAGGGCGAGAACCATATTTTCAGGGCGATAAAATGCTTTACAACAATCATAAAGCATTTCAGGGGTGATCTGAGCAATGCTCTCAACACTGCCTGCGATATCATCCCGAAGAGGATGCTTCTCGTACATGGACTGGAACATTGCCATCATAAGCCGCCAGTCCACGCTGTCGTCGTACATTTTGATTTCCTGTCCGATGATTCCCTGCTCCTTCTGAATGGTCTGAGCTGTAAAGTAAGGGTTGCCCACCATTCCCAAAAGCACATCCAGACTTTCGTCTATTTTACTGCTGGCCGTAAAAATATAGGCGGTACGGTCAAAGCCCGTGTAGGCGTTGGCGTTTGCTCCGGTCTTGGCGTACTTTGCAAATGCATCCCCATCCTCGCTCTCGAACATTTTGTGTTCCAGAAAATGGGCAACGCCTGCCGGGAGATGAACTTCTTTTCCATCCAGTTTGAAATCCCGGTCAATGGCTCCGAACTTGGTTGCATAAATGGCATGAACCGCACTGTACCCCGGCATAGGACGGACAAGAACGGTAAGACCGCTGGGGAGAGTCAGCGTCTTGTATTCGACGGTCCTAGCCGCCTGCTCATAAGGTTTCATATCCGTTCTCCTTTCGGGTCAGCAGATATCCCAGAGAGTAATGGAACCCTTTCAGGATTCTCCGTACATCCTCCCGGGTCACGGCCAACAAAGCCTCTTTTCCCTTGCTGGGAGACACAAGCGGTTCTCCCCGGCAAATCTGCATATAATACCAGTTCTCTTCCCCTTCCAGAGAATCCCCCACTGCATCCATTCCGGACAAAAGGCTGCGACGGCAGTCCTCCAGCTCTGCATCGGTGATTTCTCCGGTTTTCAGATTTTCCCATTCCTTAAGGATGGCCGCCTCAGCTTTCTTGGCATTGGCCGGCTCCACTCCGCTGTCCACCACCATGGCTCCGGTCATGGTAGAGCAGGTGCTGGCGCAATAGTAACAAAGACTCTGCTTTTCCCGCACATTCAGGAACAGGCGGCTGCTGACACTTCCCCCAAACAGGGACATGGCCAGCCGGGCAGCATTCAGGTCTGCAGAGGTCATGGGAGATTCCCAGGTAAACATCATGCAGAGTTTTGCCTGAACCATATCGAAATACTCTTCCTTATGACGGAGCTCCGTCACAGGCATAGCCAGGTTTTCTACCAGTTTGGCCGGCTGACGGTTCAGACCTTTCAGGCAGCTTTCCAGCTGCTCTTGCACCTTATCTGCATCTCCGCCCTGAACCATCACATCAATGGTAGCGGTAGAAATCATTCTGTCATAGACCTGCTTCAAAGTATGGGCTGTGACTTGAGGGACCTCCTCCAGATAACCGTCCCGCTCCACTGCGGCAGGACTTCCCGCAAAGAAGATGCGGCGTGCCTGACGCACGCAGTAAAGGCGTTTGTCATTGATTTCGGTTTCCAGCCGCTGGGCCAGCTTCTGCTTTTCAATTTCCACCGCTTCAGGGTCAAATTCTCCCTGGATCAGATAGGGCTGAAAGGCAACCCCCAGGGCAATTTTGGCATATTCTGCGGACAAGTCCTCGCCATTCAAGGCAAATTCATTTTTAATACCGGAAATGTCTACTGTGATTACACGATTCCCGCCGTTCAGGGTAGCATCCACCCCCAGATTAGCCCCGTAAAGACGGGCCAGCTGACGGCTGAGTTGGGTCATATCAGGGCACTCTGCCCATCCACGCTCCAGAACCAGAGGAAGGACTGCTGCAGCAGTGGCGTCCTCCCGCTGATTGGGAAACTGGAAATGGATACTGATTCTTTGTCTGTTGAATTTTTCTGCTTCAAGCCTGGTGAGATAAACACCAGGTGCTATATTGACTCGTTCCAATGGTTTCCTCCAAAATTATTCGGCCATAAGCTCTACAAACTGTTCCAGGCAAAGGCCGGATTCCTGAATATACTTTGCGTTCTCAACCCCAACATACCGATAATGCCAGGGCTCATAAATAATCCCTGTCACATCCTGCAGCCCTTCCGGATATCTGAGAATGAAGCCATACTCCCCTGCATGCTGACTGAGCCATTCAAAAGCAGGTGTATCCTCAAAGCCCTCGCTGAGGTCTTGGTATTCCGGAGTAACAATATCAGCTGCCAGACCGGTATTATGCTCAGAGTAGCCGGGGATGGCAACCACCGTGGCAGCTTTGTTATAGGCTTCCTCTTCAGAATACCCTTGCGCCAGCCACTCTGCCTTTTCATTTTCGAAAAGACCGGTCTGGTAGTCTACACTGCGATAGGCAGAGCAGAGAATCAGCTGGATACCCTCTGCCTGAGCCGCCTCTTTCATAGCGGCATACTGTTCCGCTGCTTCCTTCTGCAGCTCTTTACCGGTGTAGGAATCCGCCAGCTGGGTTTCTACCGTGTACCCGTCCGGCACAGGGTTAGAACCATTGACCAGAATCATCCGCCAGTCAGTCATATCCACCGGATAAGGCTTGGGGGTTGCGGTGGCGTCCGGAGCCGGAGAGGACAGTTCCCCGGAAAGCGCCTCACCATCATTCTGCACGGAGGAGTCATTATTCTTTCCTCCCACCAGCCGGGCGATAAATGAAGCGACCAGCACAATGATTGCTACACATATAAGTGCAAAAATAATCCGGTTGCGCATAATCTGCCTGCGGGTAAACCGGCGCCGGGAAGATGCGGGCATCTCTCGTTTCTGCATATACGTTTTCCCTTTCTGTCTGCCAAAGAGCAGAAACCACCAATTTAAATACGTTATCTATTATACGCTTTTGTATTCCCAAAGTAAACCCGAACCCTTTTACTTTTAAAAAAGCGGGAGACAGAGCCTATCGCTCTGCCTCCCGTATAAAAACCCCTCTGGTAATTAGTGAACAAATGCGCTGTGAATGGCGCGGACAGCATGCTCAGCATCCTTCTTATCCAGAATCACGCTGATTTTGATTTCGCTGGTGGAAATCATCATAATATTGATGTTTGCCTCATAGAGGGCTTCAAACATAGTGGAAGCTACGCCTGCGTGGCTCTGCATACCGGCACCCACAATGGAGACCTTGGCGACATCACGGTTCACATGAATGTCGCTGCTGCCAATACGGCCGCTGTTTTCCTTCAGGCAGGCTACAGCCAGTTCGGCATCCTTGGCAGGGACGGTAAAGGTCAGGTCCTTGTTTCCGTTCCGGCCGGTAGACTGGAGGATAATATCCACGTTAATTTTCTTCTGAGCCAGAGAACCAAACACCTTAAAGGACATACCGGGACGGTCCGGCACCTCCAGAATAGAGATTACAGCTACATCATCGTCCCGGGCAACGCCCTTGATCAACATACCTTCCATATCTTTGCAAACCTCCCTAACAATAGTACCGGGCATGGGATTCAGGCTGGACAGCACTTCCATCTCCACTCCGTATTTTTTGCCAAGCTCAACGCTGCGGTTATTCAGGACCTGGGCTCCCAGGGAGGCCAGCTCCAGCATTTCGTCAAAAGTGATTTCTTTCAGTTTTTTAGCATTGGGAATTTTACGGGGATCGGCAGTATAAACGCCTTCCACATCAGTAAAAATCTGGCACCGGTCTGCGTGCAGAGCCGCCGCAATGGCTACAGCACTGGTATCGCTTCCGCCTCGGCCCAGAGTGGTAATGTCATCCATCCGGTTGATTCCCTGGAAGCCGGCGCAAACCACCACACGGCCTCTGCCCAATTCGCTTTCCAGGCGCTCGGTATCCATCCGATGAATCCGTGCCTTGGTGTAGGCCCGGTCGGTCTTAAAGCCGGCCTGCCAGCCAGTCAGGCTGATAGCCGGGCAGCCGATCTCATTGAGAGCCATCGTCAGCAGGGCGATAGAAATCTGCTCACCGGTAGCCAGCAGCATATCCATTTCCCGGGCGGAAGGGTTGCTGGTAATTTCAGCAGCCTTCTCAATCAGATCGTCAGTGGTGTCGCCCTGGGCGCTTACCACTACCACAACATCGTTTCCCGCATTGCGGGTGTCGGCAACAATCCGTGCCACATTATAAATCCGGCTGCGGTCCTTTACGGAAGTGCCGCCGAATTTCTGCACGATCAAAGCCATTTTAATTCCTCCTTACACCGGCGCCGCCGGCCTATTCAAAAGCGGCGCCTGCCGCCTTTTGTCTGGTTGTATCCTTATTTTATTCCACTGTGGCTCCAATGTTATCTGCAGACAGGGCATACAAGCTGAATCTTTTCAGTTCAGGAACCGTGTCCAGAGCTTTCTGAGCCTGAATAAAGAAGGTATGGTCCTCCTTGGGAACCACCGCCATAATGGTGGGGCCTGCCCCGGAAATGTATACTGCCAGTGCTCCCAAGTCATGCATGGTGGAGAACAGTTCCTCTCCCCCCTCAATCAGGGGCAGCCGGTAGGGCTGATGGAGCACATCCTTGGTAGCGATGCTGAGAAGCTCATAGTTGCCGTCACAAAAAGCTGCTGTAGCCAAAGCCGCACGGGACAGGTTATAAACCGCATCCTTATGGGCAACCGTCTTGGGAAGAGCCGCACGGGCTTTTTCGGTCAGGAGCTTAAAATCCGGAATGAAAGCGGCAAAAGCGAGCCCGGAATCAATGTTTTTCTTTACACTGTATACCTGCCCCTCGTCAAAGACACTAGTAACGAAACCGCCCAGCATAGCCGGGGCCACGTTGTCAGGGTGTCCTTCAATAGCAGTAGCCATGGTCAGCATCTGACGGCTGGTCAGCTTATTGCCCAAAAGAGCATTGGCGCCCAGGATACCGGCTACAATACAGCTGGAGCTGGACCCCAGTCCCCGCGCCATGGGAATGACATTTTTCTGGGTAATCTTCAGTCCCGGCATGGGGATGGACAGCTGATCATATACCGCTTTGGCACTGCGGTAAACCAGGTTGGAAGGGCCGGTGGGAATGAGGGTTTCATCCAGGGAAACAATTTCCAACCGCTCCGCCTCTTCAAACGTAAACTCATTATAAAGGGAAACTGCCAGTCCCAAAGAGTCAAACCCGGCGCCCACATTGGCGCTGGTTGCAGGTACCTTTACCCGAATCATTGGGAAATCCTCCTTACTGTTCCAGCTGACGCATAAACAGCTGGATCTCTCCGCCCAGGGCGCTGACCTTAGGCTTGACATCCTCCAGTTCTTTGAGGGTCATTGACTGGGCCAGATAACATACCTGATCTTCCTGCCGCAGAACCACTTCCCCTTCCCCAAAGAGAGTGTTCATCACTTCGGGGGCAAGACCTTTAGTCCTCAGGTAGGTAACGGAAGCGGAGGAATCTTCCAGCAGCCCTTCATAGGGGATGCTGGGCTGCCAGAAGAGGCTGTCATGAACTTTTGCGCCGTTCTTCAGGGCATCAATTACATCAGCCACCACGGCACTGGCAGTGGGCAGTTTTCCCGCTCCCTTGCCGTAGAAGACCACATCACCAAGCATATCGCCCTTCATGAGGACAGCGTTGAAAACATCATCCACACCAGCCAGCTGATTTTCACTGGGAACCAGCATCGGCTCCACACCGGCTGCAATGTTTCCGGCTTCATCCCGGCGGGCCCAGGCGATCAGCTTAATGGCACAATCCAACTTTTCGGCGGCTTTGATATCCAGAACCGTAATATCTCTGATTCCACGAGTGGGAATATTGGCGGGATAAACATGCTGACCATAGGCAAGGCTGGCCAGAATTGCAATTTTCCGGCAGGCATCCCGGCCGTCCACGTCATCCCCCGGATCCTTTGTCTCTGCATATCCCAGGTCCTGAGCGATTTTCAGAGCCTCCTCAAATCCCATGCTTTCATTCTTCATTTTTGTCAGCATGAAATTGGTGGTGCCGTTTACAATGCCTTCCACTTCGCTGATGTTGTTAGCCACCAGACACTGATGCATGGGGGTGATGATAGGAGTCCCGCCGCCCACACTGGCCTCAAACAGGAAAGCAGCACCATGAGACTTTGCCAGTGCCAGCAATTCCGCACCGTAGGTGGCAACCATTTCCTTATTGCTGGTGCAGACACTTCTTCCGCTCTCAAGAATAGCCTTCACATAGGGATAGGCAAACTTGGTGCCGCCGATGGTCTCCACCACCACCTTGATTTCAGGGTCCTGGAGAATCACATCCAGGTTATTCACAAAGAGATCCGCATCCGGATGACCGGAAAAATCCCGGACGTCCAAGATATATTTGACTTCTACCGGTTCACCCACACGGCGGCTGATGCTTTGGGCATTCCGGCGAATCACTTCAAGCACACCGCTGCCAACGGTGCCAAAACCCATAATCGCTATTTTTGCCATGATCTTGCTCCTCTCCCACTCTATCAATTACGCCCCTCTGCGGACTTCCACTACGGTTCTCTGTCGGCTGAGACGATGAAGCATTTCCTCAACACTCATCTGCATGGTAGCGGTCCGCACACTGACTGCCACCTGTGCCGCTCCGTTTTCAGGGGTGGATTGGTTAATGGTAACAATACTGCCTCCGGCGGCGCTGATTCCCGCCAACAGGTTTTGAAGGGCCCCCGTTTCATCCAGCAAAACTGCTTGAACCGTGATAATTTCCCGGGAACTTTCAGCGTCAAAAACACTGTCTTTATACTTATAAAATGCACTGCGGGAGATTCCTGCTTCCTTGGCGGCCAGAGAGATATTCCGGGCGGCACCTGAGGCCAGCAGTTCCTTAGCTTTCAGAACCTTCAAGAAAACTTCCGGCAGAACACTGCTGTCTACCAAAAGAAACCGACGTTCCATACTGTTTTCACCTCGCACACATTTGTTTTTCGTCTTGCTTAATATATCACTTTTATGCCCTTCGGTGCAAGGTTTGTTCCTTTGTTTTTTTAATTCAGAAAAAATTTTGGACTGTTGTACAATTTTATTCCCCAATAAGACTTTTGCATTGTAAATTTTTTCCTTGTTCTGTCTACTGTTCCGGCACAAAGAAACCCCTGTATCCGCTTATCAGAAACAGATACAGGGGTTTTAAGCATTTTTGTTTTCCTCCCGCGGACAGTTTTCTTAAGCTGCCGGAGCAGGTTCCACAGTCTCGGTAGTAGTGGCGGTATCAGGCTCGGTATTCACCGTGACATTATCTGCGGTGTAATACCCGCCGTTCTGAACGATCACGTTGTCAGAGAAGAAGAACTCCTTATATTCCAAATCAGCCTGGACTTCCTCCATAAGGTCTTTCCATGCCTGCTGGGTGGGAGTACCGCTCCGGATTCCGAAGTTATCGAAGCTGTAAGGAGTATCAAAGCCCCACCACAAAGCGGTGACATAATAGGGAGTCAGACCCACAAAGGTGAAGTCCTTAAAGTCGCTGGTGGTACCGGTCTTGGCGGCAGCATCCATCTGACCTGCAGGCTTCTTGCCGGCAGCAGTACCGCCGGAACGCACAACGTTGGCCAACAGCCGGTTCATAATGGTAGCTGTTTCCTCGCTGATGGCCTGAATGGTAGTCACATTGCTCTGCTTGTCGATCAGAACATCACCGGTATAGGTTTCAATGCGAGTGTACATATAAGGCTTGGTGTAGCTGCCGTCATTAAACATGGTGTAGACGCCAGCCAGCTCCACTGCGGTAAGGCCCTTGCTCTGGCCGCCCAGGACCAGAGGAGAGTAATCCTTATCTGCCTCTGTAATATATTCCAGTCCCAAAGTGTCAGTGACAAAATTATACATATTGTCAATGCCCACATAGCTGCCGACCCAGGCTGCTACGGTATTGAGAGACTGAGCAATTGCATAAGAAACGGTCACATTCTTTCCGGAACCGGAGCCAGAATAGTTGACGGGCCAATCACGCCAGCAAGCATCATTAGCCAGAGTCCGGGGGTCAGAAGTATTCAGAGAGTAACCATACTTCAGGCAGTAATCGGTGTTCAGCACCTTACGGTCTGCTGCAGTGTACAAAGGCGAATCCGGGATAACGGTACCGTAGTTGATCAGCTTGTACTCAATGCCCAGGCTGTAAGCGGCAACAGGCTTCATGGTAGAACCTGTCTGGTGGGGAGCAATGGCACGGTTGAAGGCCAGATCCTTGGTCTTTTCGCCAATACCTCCTACCAGAGCCTGGACCTGTCCATCATAGTCCACGACCACCAGGGAGCCCTGAGAACGCACTTTCCGGTAGTAGACGGTTTCCCCATTCTCATTTTCAGATGTCTTGAGGGTAACTCCGTCCTCCTCGTAGACAGGGATATCATCCTCGGCCAGTTCGGTAACCTCTTCTTCATGCCACAGGGGCTTGAATCGGGTTCCGTCCTCATCCAGCATGATCCGCTCAGCGGCCAGCTGCAGTTCGGTATCCACAGTGGTGTAGATACGCAGACCGCCGTTGTAAATCATATTCCGTGCTTCATCTGCACTCATACCAAGTTCAGTCTGGAGATCAGACAGCACTTCATAGTAGAGAGCATCAGTAAAGTAGGAGTTATTGGAAGTAGCAGTAGAGGTCTGTGCAGCATTCTTGCTCTCCACCAGTACCAGAGGCTCAGCAGAAGCGGAGGTGTACTCCTCTTCCGTGATCTTGCCCTGAGTGTACATGAAGTAGAGAATGTCATTCCGACGGGTCAGCACATCTTCCGGGTTGGTAAAGGGGTTATACCGGGTAGGATTCTTGGTGATTCCTGCAATAACGGCACACTCGGCCAGTGTCAGGTCACTTACATCCTTGCCAAAGTATTCCTGGGCACCTGCCTGCACACCTGCGATGGTCCCGGTCAGACTGATGGTGTTCATGTAGGCTTCCAGAATCTTCTGCTTGGAGTACCGGTTGGAAAGACCAATGGCACGGAAGATCTCCCGGACCTTACGCATTGCATCCACATCGTCATCGTTGGTCAGGTTTTTGATCAGCTGCTGCTCCAGAGTGGAAGCACCCTGCCGGGAATCAAAGAGCTTGATGGGAGTATATTCGTTGATGAAGGCTGCGATGGTACGCTTGAAGTTTACGCCCCACCGTTCCTGATAGAAGTCCTTATCCTCAGTACAGATAATGGCCCACTTCAGGTACTCGGGCACTTCACTCTCATCCACCCAGATACGCTGGTTATTTCCGCTGAAGGTGCTGTACTCGTTACCGTACCGGTCATAGTTGATGGTACTCATGGAAAGACGCAGATTGTCCAGGTTGAGGAGTTCAGCATCGTCCTCGGTTACATCCACTACATATTTACTCACAAAAACTGCAAGGATACTGCAGAGAATGACACCTACACAACAGCAATAAGCGCAGAAGCGCAGGAACCGCTTCCAGAGCGGCCGCTTTTTCTTGGGCTTTCGGGGAGCCGGAGTTTCCGCCGACTTGGGGGCAGAAGCCTGCCGGGAAGAGCTGCTTCCCACTGCTCCTCTTGTCTTTAATTTACGAGAATTGTTGTCCAAACCAAAAATCCTCCTTGGGTCATACGTAAAAGGGGTCATGCCAATTATTGCGTTGATACATTGAATTGCCTCAAAACGCAGTTATCTAGTTGCTATTATAGCACAACACCACTGTAAAAGTACACCCAAAAAACCAAAATTTCAACAGTTTGAAATAATCTTAAAGAAATTCAAAGAGTTTGCCGAACCTGTTTTTCCTTATCTGAATAAGCTGATGCAGAACGTGTAATACTTTTTCCAAAAGCAGGGAGGCTCTTATTATGCGTGCACAAAAAATCTGGTTTGGGGTACTGGCCGTGCTCTGTGCGGCTGCCCTGGCAGCAGCGCTGGTATGGATGTTTGTTCCCGCCGCTGTGGAACCTGAGGTCCCCGAGCCCCGGTATCTGCTCATGGACCAGGGAGGAAAACTTGCGCTCTATTCCCCTGACGGCGGAACCTTCATGGAAGAATATGAGGTTTATACCCGTCTTCTTCCGGAAAGCGATCAGGCTGCTCTTGCAAAAGGAGTGCCGGTTTATAATGACGCCGAGCTGGAAAGCCTTTTGGAGGACTACGGCTTGTAACAGTTGGCTCCTTGTGGTAAAATATTTCTGTATAATTAAATGATTTTTGCCCAAGGAGACCTGATATGAATCTGTTATCCTACCCTTTTGATTCGGGAGAGATTCTGCAAAAAAAGCGCCGGCTGAAAAAGATGCTTAATGCGAAAGAAGGACTGCTGGAAAAGCGGGTTGCCATCCTCAGCGGGAGCACCATCGGCGAAATCCAGAACTTACTGGAACTGTTCCTTCTGGACAACGGTATCCGTCCTGTCTTTCATCAGGGAGAATATTCCTTGTTCTATGAAGAGCTTGTCTTTGATGACGGCACCCTGAAGGCCTTTGCCCCTGACATTATATATATCCACACCAGCAGCAGAAATATCCGTCACTGGCCCTCCCCTGCCGCCTCTGCCCAGGAGGCGGAGGCCCTGCTGGAGGACGAATACTCCCGCTTTGAGAAAGCAACCCTTGCCGGACTCCGCTTTGGCTGTCCGGTAATCCTTAACAACTTTGATCTCCCCGTCACCCGTCCCATGGGAAACTATGAAGCCAGTTCTCCTGCCGGCAAAGTCCGTTTTGTCCGCCGGCTGAACGAAAAACTGGCACAGCTGGCAGACAGCACTCCCAACCTGTATCTCCAGGATCTGGCCTATCTGCAGGCCCAGTTCGGGATGGACTCTTTCAGCGACCAGACCGCCTGGTACGGTTACAAATACTGCTGTGCCATTGACAAGCTGCCTGACCTCTGTTGCAACCTTGCGGCTATTATCAAAAGCTGCTTTGGCCTGAATAAGAAAGCGCTGGCTCTGGATCTGGACAATACCCTCTGGGGAGGCATCATCGGAGATGACGGCCCCGAGGGAATCCAGCTGGGGAGCGAATCCCCTACCGGTATGGCCTACTCTGAGTTCCAGCAGTACATAAAAGACCTGGGGCAGATGGGTGTTCTGCTCAATGTAGACAGCAAAAATGAACCTGCCAACGCCAAGGAAGGGTTTGCCCGTGAGGACAGTATCTTAAAGGAAGAGGATTTTCTCTGCTTCAAGGCCAACTGGGAGCCCAAGAGCCAGAATCTGTCCGCCATGGCAAAGGAAATCAATATTCTTCCCGAAAGCTTTGTTTTTGTGGATGACAACCCCGCTGAGCGGGAAATTGTCCGCCAGCAGCTTCCCGGCGTGGCTGTGCCGGAGATGACCGCACCGGAGGAGTACGCCAGGATTCTGGACCGGAACCGGTATTTTGAGGTCACCACCCTTTCGGCAGATGACCGGAACCGGGCTAGAATGTACAAGGAGAATTATCAGCGGACTGCCACCCAGGAGAATTTCGGGAGCTATGAAGAGTACCTGAAAAGCCTGGAAATGACCGGCGGCTTTTATCCCTTTGACATGGAGCATGCTCCCCGGATCACCCAGCTCATCAACAAGACCAACCAGTTCAATCTCACCACCAGACGGTACAGCGCTGCCCAGGTGGAAGGGATGATACAGAATCCGGAATACATCACACTTTACGGTCAGCTGGCTGACAAATTCGGAGACAACGGGATCGTCTCTGCCATTATCGGTCACCGTAAGGAGAATAATCTGGATATTGAACTGTGGATCATGAGTTGCCGGACCTTCAAGCGGCAGATGGAGTTTGCCATGTTCGACCACCTGGTGGAAGCCTGCCGGAACAGCGGAATCACCACCCTTACAGGGCACTATTCCCCCACCCCGAAAAACTTGCTTGTACAGGATTTTTATGGTACAATCGGATTCGAGGAGACCGAGTGTGATGACCAGGGAAACAAGCACTATCTTTACCGGATTCCGGAAGCTTTTATCCCCCTGTGTCAGGTGATTCAGTCTCAAACCAATCCAACCAAGGAGTAAGCCATGGATAAAAATCAGATCCTGGACGCTGTCCAGAACATTTTTCGTGACAACTTTGACGATGACACCCTGGTGATCACCCCCGCCACCAGCGCCCAGGATATTGAAGACTGGGACAGCCTGGAGCAGATCAACCTTCTTACCGCCATGGAGAAGAAGTTCGGAATCAAGTTCAAGCTTGAGGATGTTCGCAATCTGAATAATGTAGGGGATATTCTGGAACTGATCGCCCGTCTGTCCGCCTGATGTTTTCCCTTCTGACTGCCGGGCCCAGCTGCCCGGCAGTCTGTTTATATACCGGAAAGGAGCCGGCAAATATGAATCATTACACCATTGACCAAATCCATACCGGGATGGAAGAATGCTTTACCGTTACCGTAACCCCGGAAATGATGGAACAGTTCTATGCCATCACCGGGGACTGCAGCCCCATCCACATGGATGCAGAATACGCTGCCGGACGGGGTTACCCGGGCCGGGTGGTATACGGGATGCTCTCCGCTTCCCTGCTCAGCACACTGGCGGGGGTATACTTACCCGGAGAGCATTGCCTCCTTCACCAGGTAGACAGCAAGTTTACCCGGCCCGTATTCATCGGAGACACTCTTACCGTGGTTGGAACAGTGACAGAGGTAAACGAAACTTTCCGGGAAATCACCATCCGGGGAGAGATTCTGAACCAGGACGGAAAGAAGGTAGTCCGTGCCACCATCAAGGCCGGACTGGCTCAGTAAGGAGGATTTATCAATGGCTGTGTACCTGATTACCGGAGCCACCAGCGACGTGGGCCGGACTCTCATCAGCCGGGTGTTGAGACCCGATGATTTAGTGATTGCTCAGGGGATGGGAGATCTTCATCTCCTGGACGAGCTTTCTGCCGCCCACCCGGGGCAGATTGTTCCCTACGACCTGGACCTGACCGATCCGGCTGCATTGGATGGGTTTCTGGCTGAGATCAGCGAAAAATACCCTCTTCCCACCCACTTTGTTCACCTGCCGGCACTGCGGGTCGTCAATGCAAAGTTCAAGAATTTTGATGAGTCTCGTTTTCTCCTGGACATGAACGTTCAGGTGATGAGTGCAGTGAAAATCTGCAAGGCACTTCTCCCCCGTATGGCCAAGGCAAAGTTTGGACGAGTGCTGTTCATCCAGACCAGTTACACCATCGGTGCACCTCCCAAGAACACTGCCGCCTATGTCATGGCCAAGAGCGCTATCGGCGGGCTGGTAAAAAGCCTGGCCGTGGAATACGCCCGCTTTGGAGTTACCGTAAACTGTGTGGCTCCCAGCATGATGGAGACCCGCTTCCTTACCGACACCCCGGACCTGGTTGTTCAGGCCAGTGCCGCAGACAATCCTATGGGCCGAAACGCCCGGGTAGAGGATGTGGTACCCGCCATGGCATTTTTGCTCAGTGAGGAGGCCCGGTTCATTACCGGAGTTACATTACCTGTGACAGGAGGCAGCGCCATTGAGTGAAGTTGAGTTTCGTCTGGCTCACCCCGGTGAGGAAGTCCAGATCAAGGAATTTGTAAACCAACATTTTGATTGGAAGCTTCCCCTTATCAACCGTCCTGAGTGGTTTGATTACTACTACGTATCTTCCGGCAAACTTCATTTTGCCATTGCTCAGCAGGGCGAGGAATGGCTCAGCGTAGCCGGGTATATTTCCGCCAACCAGGCCCCTGTTCCCGATGTTTGGGTCTCTGTCTGGGTTGCCAAAAAGGGCCACAACGGCGTAGGCCTCGAATTGATGAACGCCCTGCCCCAGCTGCTGGGTGCCAGGGTGGTCGCCTGCAATAACATCCGGCCCAAGACCTGCGCCTTCTACCGATTCCTCGGCTGGACTGCAGAAAGACTGCCCCATTACTACCGACTTGCTCCCCGAAAAGAATATGCTTTGGCAAGGGTAACAGACCCGGTTATCCTGCCTGTAAGTGGAGATCTGTCCATGACTCCTGTTACAGAAGACATGCTGAGCTCTCTTGGCCTGCCAGCCACCCACCATGTTCCTGCAAAGGACCTCTGGTATATCAAGCGGCGCTATTTTCATTTTCCCCATTTAAATTATCAGGTCTGGGCGGCCCAGGACCAGGGAAAGCTTTTGGCTTACCTGGTCACCAGAGTAGTCCAGAGCGGCGAAAATGGAGAAATTCCGGTACTGCGGCTGGTGGACTACATTGGAGAGGATCATGTTCTCCCCCGGCTGGGAAAGGCGCTGGATCAGCTTTTAAGGGAAACCGGAGCCGAATACCTGGACTGCTATAATGCAGGTATTTCCCCGGAAATCTGGGCGCAGGCCGGACTGACACAGCGCCTCGAAGATGACCCGGTCATTATTCCCAATTACCTGACTCCTCCCTTATACGAAAATACAGAATACTACTACTTTACCAATCTTCCCCAGGATTTTGTAATGTTCAAGGCGGACGGCGACCAGGACCGTCCCAATCTCAGCTGAATATCAAGAAAAAGGAAGGGACCATCCATGACCCAGGACCAGGCCGTTGCTCAAACTCAGATACAGCTTTTCAGTTTACAGGACCAGGGATTCCGTGATTTTCAATGCAAGCTTATTCCCACCCTGCCCCGGGACCTGATTATCGGAATCAGAGCTCCGGTGCTGCGGAAGTTTGCCAAAGAATTTGGCTCCAGTGATCTGGTCCCCCTCTTTTTGGAAGCTCTGCCCCATCGGTATTTTGAGGAGAACTGTCTTCATCTTCTTTTGATCGGGCAGATGAAGGATTTTGATTCCTGTCTGGAGGCGTTGGAGGAGTTCCTTCCCTATATTGACAACTGGGCCACCTGTGACCTGCCCTGTCCCAGCTGCCTTTCCAAGCACAAGGAAGAACTGCTCCCCCATGTTTACAATTGGCTTTTATCCGAGAAGCCTTTTGTGGCCCGATACGGAATCGGCGTGCTCATGCGCCTTTTCCTGGATGAAGATTTTGACCCTCAGTTTTTGCAGCGGGTTTCGGTCATCCGAAGCCAGGAATACTATCTTAATATGATGATTGCCTGGTACTTTGCCACCGCCCTGGCCAAGCAGTGGGAAGCCACCCTGCCCTATCTTACCAGCCGTACCCTGGACCCCTGGACCCACAACAAAACCATCCAGAAGGCCCTGGAAAGCTACCGGTTGGATGCTCAGCAGAAGGAACTGCTCCGTACCCTCCGCATTAAAAACACCTAAAACAAAGCCCACAGAGGTCTTCTCTGTGGGCTTTGTTTCTTATCCGAATTGGGCAACAAAATCGTCTTCCGAAAGGATGGGGATTCCCAGTTCTTTGGCTTTCTTATTTTTACCGGACTGAGAGGCCGCATCATTATTAATAAGGTAGGAAGTTTTCTTGGAGACGCTTCCGGTCACCGTTCCTCCCTGGGACTCGATATACTCTTTGAGCTGAGCCCGGTTCTTGTAATGGTGAACATCGCCGGTAATCACGAAGGTAAGCCCCTGGCAGCTTCCCTGAGCCTTTTCCTGAGGCTGGAGCTGTTCTACCTCCAGTTCCTGCAGCAGGGCCTCAAAATCCCGTTTATTCTCTTCCTGGCTGCACCACTGAACAATGGCTCCGGACTTTTCAGGACCGATACCATCCACATCCTCAAAGCCTTCCCCGGAGCGCATTCTATCCAGCAGTCCCTGGGTTCCCAGCCGAGCCACCAGTTTTTTACCCGCATCCACTCCAATCAAAGGAATGCAAAGGCTGTAAATAAACTTGACCGGGGTGGTCTTTCTGCTCTTTTCAATGGCCGCCAGCAGATTATCGCAGGACTTTTGGCCGAAGCCTTCCATTTCCCGGATTTGGTTCGCATATTGGCTTAGATGGAAGATATCCTGATACCGGTGTATGAACCCCTTATTGATGAAGGCCAGCAGGGTCTGGATGGACAGTCCATCAATTTCAAGGCCCTCCTTGCTCACAAACCGGGTAAACCGCTTCAAATGCTTGGCCGGGCATTCCGGGTTGGTGCAGCGTAGCACTTTAGTGCCGCTGGCGCTGACGGAGATTCGGGTGGGAGCCTGGCAGACCGGACAGCTTTCCGGGATGGTGAAGGTTCCTTGAGCCTCCTTTACCGCAATGCACTTGGGGATGATTTTGTTGGCCTTAATGACCTCCAAAAGGGTCTTGCCGTCTTCCCCTATTCCCAGCCGTTCAAGCTCGCTGATGTTGCAGAGGGAGGCTCTGCTGACCGTGGTCCCTTCCAGCTGGACCGGCTGAAACACCGCCACGGGAGTGATGGCAGAAGCCGCACAGGACCACTCCACATGATCCAGCCAGGTGATTGCCGACATGTCCTGCCACTTGAAGGCGAGCCCCCCACGGGTGGCGTGGTGACCGGTCACAGTACCGGAGGCGGCATATTCCGTGTCATCATAGGAGAGTACCAGGCCATCTACCGGCAGGTCCATCTTGCCTTCTTCTACCCTTTTGGTCCAGGCTTCGATCACCTGGGGCAAAGTGTCTGCCCAGGCCTCCTGCCGTTCCACCGTGATGAAGCCCTGCTTGTCAAGCCAGTCCATCCGCTCACCCCAGGAGAGGATCTCCTCCTCGAGATGGACCAGAGTAAACGCATTCAGGGTCACATTTCTCTGGGCCACCTTATCCAGGTTGGTTTTATCCAATCCCAGAGTGCCTGCCGCCAGGTTTCTGGGATTGGCGTATTTTTCGTCCTCATCTTCCAGGGTATCGTTGATGGCTTCAAAGTCCTGGTAGGAGATGGTTGCTTCTCCACGTACCACCAAATGGCCCTTATAAGAAATTTTCTGAGGCACTCCTTTCAGTGCAGGAGCCATATAGGTAATGTTGGTCCCCACCGTCCCGTTTCCCCGGGTGAGGATTCGGGTCAGGGTGCCATCATCATAGGTCAATACCAAGGTGAGTCCATCCAGTTTCCAGCTGACCCATACCTTCTTATCTCCTGCCCACTCCTGCAGGTCCTCAATTTTCTTGGTTTTTGCCAGAGACAAAGCAGGATATTCGTGGGCTTCCTTTTCCCCTTTTCCTTCTTCCTGAGCCGTGCTGGTGGTCTGAGTAGGGCTTTCCGGAAGAATATACCCGGTTTCCTGTTCCAAAGCGGACAGTTCATCGAAGAGAGCATCCCACTCATAATTGGACATTCCCTCGTCCTTGCCGCCGTAATATTGCTCTGAGGCCTGGTTGAGTTGTTCAACCAGTTCCTCGATTCTCTTTTTCTTTTCTTCCATAATTGTCCTCAGCAATCTTTAGAGATTGCCCATAGTATATCACATTTCCGGCGGTTCGTCAGCCATATTCTGGTCAGTTGTTGGAATAGTATTGGGGAACTTTTCCCATGATCACCATCTGCACCACCGGAATCTGATGGTGGGTGGTAATAGGAAGCGCATCGCCTCCTATGGTGGCACTCATGGTCACCGAGAAATCTACCAAAACGGTAAACTCTGTCTGGTTGACACCGGTGGTCTCCAACCTGGTGGTCACATCGGCTACCACATAGCTTTCCTGAAGAATCTGCATGGAAAAGCTGGGACCAGCTTCAGCCAAAATGGAAAGTCCCAGCAAAGTTCCCAGCGGAATCCGGTAGGTCTCGCTCTCCTGACTCAGCAACTTTGCCTCCACCGCCTGGCAAAGGGTCAGTTTCATTCGGTTTATAGCAGTGGAATCTGCCCGAATCAGATTGATATTTCCGTCGCTGTCATATTCGGAACGGTAGAGCTTTTCAAAGAGCTGGGGCTCTTCCTCTAACAGCTCCAAAACTGTATCCTGTACCGCCTTTACCGAGAGGGAGTGGCACTGATATTCCATAACCGACAACAGCGCAGGACGCACATTTACATTGATGCCGTAGGTAATAAGTCCAACCAGAAATATAAGCACGGCCATGATTGCAGGAAGCCGCCTCCTTGGCCTGGGTTGACAGAATTCTTTTCTCAACATACAGCATCCCCCCACTGAGACACTATATGCAGGAAAACAGGCAAAGGGCCATAAAAGACAAAAGAAAAGCCAGGACACCGAAATGTCCTGGCTGCTTGGAGGTGCTGATCGGATTTGAACCGATGAATGAAGGTTTTGCAGACCTTTGCCTTACCACTTGGCCACAGCACCTTATGAAAAAACCGGCTGGTTAGAAGAGCCGGTTTTTTGTTTGGAGCGGCTTACGAGGCTCGAACTCGCTACCTCCACCTTGGCAAGGTGGCGCTCTACCAGATGAGCTAAAGCCGCAAAATGGTGCCTCCGATCGGAATCGAACCAATGACACGGGGATTTTCAGTCCCCTGCTCTACCGACTGAGCTACAG
>CALXGR010000024.1 GCA_944387885.1 uncultured Clostridia bacterium | reverse complement strand
CGGTCTCGTTGTCGTACTCGTCCTGGATGTCGCCCACGATTTCCTCCAGGATGTCCTCCATGCTCACCAGTCCGGCGGTGCCGCCGTACTCGTCCACCACCACCGCCATCTGGGTGTGCTGGAGCCGGAAATCCTCCAGCAGCTGCCGGGCCAGGCGGCTCTCAGGCACAAAGCTGGCGGGATGGACCAGATGATGGACCGGCTCTTCCAGACGCTGGGGGTCCTGAATGAGACGGAGCAGGTCCTTGGTGTAAAGGATGCCCACGATGTGGTCCAGGTCCTTCTGGTAAACAGGAATACGGCTGTGTCCGGTGGCCATGGCCAGCTCCACCGCCTCCCGGCAGGTGGACCCTGATTCCAGGGCGGCAAAGTCGGTGCGGTGGGTCATGATATCCCCGGCGGATACCTGGTCCAGCTCCACAATGTTTACGATCATTTCCTTCTGCTGGTCGGCGATCTCCTCGCTCTCCACCTCGTCCAGCTGCTCCAGCAGCTCTTCCCCGGTAAGGGCGTCCTCGTTGCCCAGACCCATGGGGGCCAGTGCCTTGTCCAGCCAGCCGGGCAGATGAATTTTCTTGCCTCCGATCCAGCCCAGGGCCAGCCCCAGGATCAGGGCTGCTGCCAAAAGAAGGAACCATATATACGGGTCCATAATTTTCTCCTGTACATTATATTATAAAATTACATTTATGCAGGCAGATGCCTACGGAACAAATGATACAGCGCAGGGGACGGAATGTCAAATCTTACCGGTAAAAAGCAGGTAAAAAGACGGGGAAGATTTCATAAAAGGGAAACATTGGAATAAACAGTGCAATATGCACAGTATTTCAGAGGAAAATCTGTGCAGAATTGTGGCGCAAAAACTTTGAAAATCCATCACTGATTTGATAAAATATATGGTAAGCAAAAGCGCCTTTGAGATGGTGGCACCCTTTCCCAGGGCAACCGCCAGGAATCAGCGGTTTAACCCTGACCAGTCCAAGATTGAGAGGGTGCGGGTGCTTAAAAACAGTAAATGGAGGAAAGAAAATGCCTAGAGCAAAACAATCCATGGATGGCAACACCGCTGCGGCTCATGTAGCGTATGCTTTTACTGATGTAGCTGCCATCTACCCCATCACCCCGTCCAGCCCCATGGCTGACACCATTGACCAGTGGTCTGCCGCTGGCCAGAAGAACATTTTCGGCAACGAAGTCCGCGTGACCGAGATGGAATCCGAGGCCGGTGCTGCCGGTGCCGTACACGGCTCCCTGGCTGCAGGTGCCATGACCACCACCTTCACCGCTTCCCAGGGCCTGCTGCTCATGATTCCCAACATGTACAAGATTGCCGGTGAGCTGCTGCCCAGCGTGTTCCATGTGTCTGCCCGTACCGTTGCTACCCAGGCTCTGAACATCTTCGGTGACCACAGCGACGTTATGGCCTGCCGTCAGACCGGCTTCGCCATGCTGGCTGAGTCCAACCCCCAGGAAGTTATGGACCTGGCTCCCGTAGCCCATCTGGCTACCGTGGAAGGCCGTGTGCCCTTCATCAACTTCTTCGACGGCTTCCGTACCTCTCACGAGATCCAGAAGATCGAGAAGTGGGACTACGCCGATCTGGCTGAGATGATGAACTGGGACGCTCTCAAGGCATTCCGGGACGGCGCTCTCAACCCCGAGAAGCCCGCTATGCGCGGCTCTCACGAGAACGGCGATATCTTCTTCCAGCATCGTGAGTCCTGCAACCCCTACTATGACGCTATGCCCGCCATCGTAGAGAAGTACATGGGCAAGATCAACGCCAAGCTGGGCACCAACTATGATCTGTTCAACTACTACGGCGCTCCCGATGCAGACCGTGTCATCATCTGCATGGGCTCTCTGTGCGACGTGGCCGAGGAAGTTATCGACTACCTGACCGCCAAGGGCGAGAAGGTCGGTATGATCAAGGTTCGTCTGTACCGTCCCTGGAGCAGCGCTCACCTGCTGAAGGTTCTGCCCTCCACTGTTAAGAAGATCGCTGTTATGGACCGTACCAAGGAGCCCGGCTCCCTGGGCGAGCCCCTCTACACCGACGTTGCCACCACCCTGCGTGAGGCTGGCCTGAACGACATCGTTCTGGTTGGCGGCCGTTACGGTCTGGGCAGCAAGGATACTCCTCCCAGCAGCGTGTTCGCCATCTACACCGAGCTGGAGAAGGACGCTCCCAAGAGCCGCTTCACCATCGGCATCGTGGACGACGTTACCAACCTGAGCCTGCCTGAGGTCAAGCCCGCTCCTATCACCGCTGCTCCCGGCACCAAGGAGTGCAAGTTCTGGGGTCTGGGCGGCGACGGCACCGTTGGCGCTAACAAGAACTCCACCAAGATCATCGGTGACCACACCGACAAGTATATCCAGGCATACTTCCAGTATGACTCCAAGAAGACCGGCGGCGTGACCATCAGCCACCTGCGCTTCGGCGATAAGCCCATCCGTGCTCCCTACTACATCAACCAGGCTGACTTTGTGGCTTGCCACAACCCCGCCTATGTTGTCCAGGGCATGAAGATGGTTCAGGACGTTAAGCCCGGCGGCGTATTCATGATCAACTGCCAGTGGAGCGACGCTGAACTGGAAGAGAAGCTGCCCGCAGAGGCCAAGAAGTATATCGCTGACAACAACATCCAGCTGTATACCATCAACGCCATTGACAAGGCCATCGAGATCGGCATGGGCAAGCGCACCAACACCATTCTGCAGTCCGCTTTCTTCAAGCTGGCTGACGTAATGCCCATCGAGGACGCCATCGACTTCATGAAGCAGGCTGCCAAGAAGAGCTACGGCAAGAAGGGCGACGCCATTGTTGAGATGAACTACAAGGCCATCGATGCCGGTGTAGACGCCATCCACAAGGTAGAAGTTCCCGAGAGCTGGAAGAACCCCGCTCCCGATGCTGCTCCCGCTGAGCTGAAGGGCCGTCCCGAGACCGTCAAGATGGTCAAGGATCTCATGCAGCCCATCGCCCGGATGGACGGCGACAGCCTGCCTGTTTCCGCATTCACCGGCCGTGAGAACGGTCAGTTCGAGCAGGGCGCTTCCGCTTACGAGAAGCGCGGCGTTGCCGTTACCGTTCCCCAGTGGGATTCCAGCAAGTGCATCCAGTGCAACAACTGTGCATTTGTCTGCTCTCATGCTACCATCCGTCCCTACCTGCTCAGCGAGGAAGAGGTTGCTGCCGCTCCCGCCGCTGGCTCCTATGTGGACACCAAGCCCAAGGCTGGCAAGTATAAGTACACCCTGGCCGTATCTCCCCTGGATTGCATGGGCTGCGGCGAGTGCGTAACTGTCTGCCCCACCAAGGCTATCTCCATGCAGCCCCAGGAGAGCCAGGCTGCTCAGCAGGCTGTGTTCGATTACTGCGCTGCCAACATCAACCTGAAGCCCGAGACTGCTGCTGAACCCATCAATGTGAAGAACAGCCAGTTCCGTCAGCCCCTGCTGGAGTTCTCCGGCTCCTGCGCAGGCTGTGCTGAGACCAGCTACGGCCGTCTGATCACCCAGCTGTTCGGCGAGCATATGTTCATCTCCAACGCTACCGGATGCTCCTCCATCTGGGGCGGCCCCGCTGCTACCTCTCCCTACACCGTCAACAACGTGTCCGGACAGGGTCCCGCTTGGGCTAACTCCCTCTTCGAGGACAACGCCGAGCATGGCTTCGGTATGTACCTGGGCCAGAAGGCTATCCGTGAGAACACCGTGAAGCTGCTGGACGAAATGGCTGCCAGCGACAAGGCTTCCGATGCCTTCAAGGCTGCTCTGGATGCTTACAAGGCTTCCTACAAGAACACCCTGAAGAACAGCGACGACACCAAGGCCCTGCTGGCTGAGGTTGAGAAGGCTGCTGCTGAAGGCTGCGAGACTGCTGCCAAGGTTCTGGAGAACAAGCAGTACCTGGCCAAGAAGTCCATCTGGATCTTCGGTGGTGACGGCTGGGCTTACGACATCGGCTTCGGCGGTCTGGACCATGTTCTGGCTTCCGGCGAGGATGTCAATGTAATGGTCTTCGACACCGAGATGTACTCCAACACCGGTGGACAGGCTTCCAAGGCCTCCAACATCGGCGAGGTTTGCCAGTTTGCTGCTGCCGGTAAGGAAATCGGCAAGAAGAGCCTGTCTGAGATCGCTATGAGCTACGGCTACGTTTACGTTGCACAGATCGCTCTGGGCGCCAACCCCGCACAGGCCCTGAAGGTCATTCAGGAAGCCGAGGCTTACCCCGGCCCCTCCCTCATCATCGGCTACGCTCCCTGCGAGCTGCACGGTGTCAAGGGCGGCATGACCAACTGCCAGGTTGAGATGAAGAAGGCTGTGGCCGCTGGCTACTGGAACCTGTTCAGCTTCAACCCCGCTCTCAAGGCCGAGGGTAAGAACCCCTTCACCCTCACCTCCAAGGAGGGCGATTACAGCCAGTATCAGGACTTCATGGCTAACGAGACCCGTTACAGCCGCCTGAGCCGTGCATTCCCCGAGCGTGCTGCTAAGCTGTTCGCTGACAACGAGAATGCTGCTAAGGCCCGTTACGAGCATCTGAGCCGTCTGGTCGAGCTGTACAAGTAATCATAAAGAAGTAAGACCAATCGGTCGGACCTTCTGAAACAGAGAGGCCCCCGCAAAAGCGGGGGCCTCTTGGTACTTGGGAGAAATCCCGGGACAGCCATGCAGGGACCCGGAAGCGGGAAAGTCTTCTTCAAAGTTCGAGCGTTTTGAGAAGGGCAAAGGCCCGGAAATGCCTCAGGACGACTTCGCTGCTGAAGTTGCCAGCACGGCCTTGATCATTATTCTTCAACCTTGATGACCCCAACGGGGCATTGACTTGCGGCATCCCGTACCGGGTCCTCATCCTGGGGGTGGGGAGACTGGGCGATCTGGGCGGTCTCCTCCGGACCAAACTGGAACACATGGGGACAGATGTTGACACAAAGGCCGCAGCCAATGCAGCCGGGAAGTATTGCAACTCGCATAAAAAAAGCCATCCTTTCCTTGAATTCAAGGTTAGGATGGCTTTTCTTGTTTCCGTTTATGCAGGAATCACTTTACCTGATGAAGGGTGTACTGGCGGGTACCCACTCCGATCTTCTCGGCGTGCTCCAGGCATTCCTTCCAGGTGGCGGCGGGAGTGGTATCCACAAAGGGGTCTCCGCAGCAGTTCAGGCCGTTCCGGCGGTTCTCACCCAGAACACTGTTCTCCATGGGAAGAACATTCATGCAGGCATCGGCACAGGCCTGGTCCAGGGCTACCGGGTCAAAGCTGGCGAACATTCCGATGTCCGGCAGGATGGGGGCGTCGTTCTCAGGATGGCAGTCGCAGTAGGGGCTGATGTCCAGCACCAGGTTGATGTGGAAGCAGGGACGGCCATGGACTACAGCCTGGGCATACTCGGCCATCTTCCGGCAAAGGTCGGCGTTGGCGCTGTCGTTTACATTGTAGATGGCGTCAAAGTTGCACCGGCCAATGCAGCGGCCGCAGCCCTTGCAGAGATCCTGATCAATGACGGCCTTTCCGGTGTCGAATTTAATGGCATCGGAGCCGCACTCCTTGGCGCACTGATGACAGGCCCGGCAAAGTCCTTCCTGGACCACCGGCTTGCCGCTCTTGTGCTGATCCATCTTACCGGCCCGGCTGCCGCAGCCCATGCCGATATTCTTCAAAGCGCCGCCGAAACCGGTGCTTTCATGGCCCTTGAAGTGGTTCAGGCTGATAAATACATCGGCATCCATAATGGCGGCGCCAATGTGGGCTTCCTTGATGTACTCGCCGTTGACAACGGGAACGTCCCGCTCCTCGGTGCCCCGCAGACCGTCGGCAATGATCACCTGACAGCCGGTGGAGAAGGGGGTGAAACCGTTTTCGTAGGCGGATTCAATGTGCTCCAGAGCGTGCTTCCGCCGCCCGGGGTAGAGGGTGTTGCAGTCGGTGAGGAAGGGCAGGCCGCCCTGAGCCTTGATCTGGTCAGCCACTGCCTTGGCCCAGTTGGGGCGGAGGTAGCTCATGTTGCCCGGCTCTCCAAAATGGATCTTGATGGCCACAAACTTCTTCTCCATGTCAATGCTCTCGATCCCGGCCCGCTTGATAAGCCGGGTGAGCTTGGCAGTCAGGCTGTCTCCGGGCCGGACCCGGAAGTCAGTGTAGTAAACCTTACTGGGTTCCATAACAATCTCTCCTTTTTTCAGCCCCCGCAGAGGGGAAATATACCAGAGAAAGAAAAAATTTCCGACTTGGATTCCTTTTACAAATTGTTCATAGTTGGAACATAAATTCTTCTTATCTCTGGGGTAGACTATAGTTGCAGTCAGGGAGAAGCCGCAGCTCCCGATTGCAGAGAACATGATTCCTCCTCAGGTCTAATGACCCAAGGCGCCCCACCGACCGCAACGGTGGGGCGATTCCTTTTTTAAAGGGAATCAGAGGAAGCTGCCCTGCACATGCCGGTGCTCAAAGGTGGCCTTGCCCCGGTCGCAGCAGATCACGCCGTAGCTGGCTCCGTATCCCAGACTTCCCGGATTGAAAAGGGTGGGAAGCTCCGGGTCATCCTCGTTGAGGACCAGGGGAGTATGGGTGTGTCCGAACAGCCCCACATCCGCACCCTTGGTCTGCACCACACTGGTGAAATAATCCAAATCGTATTTTACACGGTAAGCATGACCGTGAGTATAGAAAAACAGCACTCCGTCAAAGGCGGCCAGGCCTTCCAGCGGGAAGTCCCCTGCATAGTCGCAGTTTCCACGCACCGCATAGACCTTCCGGAGGGAGATGAGATGCTCAATCTGTTCCATATCCCGCTCTCCGTCTCCCAGAAAGACCAGATAATCCAAGTCGGCCTCCTGTTCCAGAAGCCGTCTCAGCCGGCCGATTGCACCGTGGATATCGCTGACGATCACCAGCTTGGTCATGGTCAGATCCTCCTGTCTCTTTTTATTCCCCAATCAATTCCCGATAAATTTCCCCCTTGGAGAAGGGGCTTACAGCTGCCGCGGCCTTGGCGGCGGCGGTGGGGCTTTCCCCCTGGGACATCTTTTCCCGGGCAAGAGCCACAGCCTGTTCCAGGGTCAGCTCCTCCTCTGAGGTGTCAGGCTGGCCGCCGGCCACCACCAGAACAAATTCCCCCCGGGGCGGTGTTTCCCGGTACTGGTCCAGAGCCTGGGCCAGGGTAGTTTTCTGGATTTCCTCGTGGAGCTTGGTCAGCTCCCGGCAAAGGGTAATGCTCCGGTCAGAGCCCAGAGCCTGGGCCAGGTCCTCCAGGGTGTTCACCAGCTTGTGGGGGGCTTCATAGAGGATGATGGTCCGTTCTTCCTGGGCCAATGCCTCCAGCCGCTGACGGCGGGGCTTTTTGGGGATGGGAAGAAACCCTTCAAACACCCAGCGGGCGGTATCCTGACCGCTGACAGCCAGGGCGGACACACAGGCGCTGGCCCCCGGAATGGGGCAGACCGTTATCCCCCGGGCCAGGGCATCTTTGACCAGCAATTCCCCCGGATCGCTGATGGCGGGCATTCCCGCATCGCTGCAAAGGGCGCAGTTTTCACCCTCCTCCAGACGGCGGAGGATATGGTCCCCCTTGGAGAAGTTGTGCTGGTAGTAGCTGAGCATGGGCTTTTTCAGCCCCAGATGATTGAGAAGCCGGAGGGTCACCCGGGTATCCTCGGCAGCAATAAAATCCACCATTCCCAAAGTGGCGGCGGCCCGGGGGGTAAGGTCCTCCAGGTTGCCGATGGGGGTGGCTACAATGTACAGGGTACCGGCCATGGGAGCCTCCTTTTTACTGGAAAATAGGGGAGGGCGGTACAGCCCTCCTAAAAATCCACACAGTTATACACTGTCTAATCATTATACAGGATTTTCAACTTTTTTACCATACAAAGCGGCGCCGGTTTTTAAAATTTGTTCCGGCTCCCAAATCAAACCGGGGCGCCGGTTTTTCTGGGCTTCCACCAACACCAGCCAGGGAACCTCTTTTCCCAGGTTCCGCACCGTCTGGATGCGTTTGGGCTCCAGCCGATGGTTGGACAGAACGGTGAGAAGCCGGGCCGCCTGGTCCGGCTTATGGCAGACGGTGAGCTTTCCCCCGTCCCGAAGATGGCGGGCTGCAAACTGAGCCATGTCTTCCAGGGAAAAATCCCCCTCGTGGCGGGCTCTGGCCCGGGCTGCCTGGGGAGAACGGGGACCGGCGGTGAAATAGGGGGGATTGCAGGCAATCAGGTCCACCAGCCCGGCGCAGGGCAGGGTAAGGCTCCGGGCATCGCCCTCCACCGGGATGCACTGGGCGGAACCGGTGTAGTCGGCATAACCCTGAGCCATAAGAGCAACGGCGGGAGCATCCAGCTCCACCCCGTACAGGGTGAAGGGGAGCCCGCCGTCCAGCCATTCCAGCCCCACGATCCCGCAACCGGCGCAAAGATCCACCGCCCGCTGTCCTGCCTTGGGCCGGGAAAAACGGGCCAGAAGAAGGGCGTCACTCCCGAAAGTGTGGCCCTCCCCGGTGTATACCCTGGTCTGGTGGTCCAGCAATTCTACGGACATAGAAAACCTCCCAAAAGAAAAAGGCGGACGCAAAAGCATCCGCCTTTCTTGCCAAGCAAATTACTCTGCTTCGATGGCACCGGTGGGGCAAACGCCAGCGCAGGTGCCGCAGGATACGCAAGCATTAGCGTCGATCTCGTACTGAGCATCGCCCTGAGAGATAGCGCCAACGGGGCACTCACCAGCGCAGGTGCCGCAGGATACGCAAGCATCGGTAATCTTGTAAGCCATGGTCGTCCTCCTTTTTCATCTCCGTGCTGTGAAATTTTATTGGATTTCCCCCGGTCAAACTGCACGGGAAATGACCGGGTACCACGGAGGATAGACCCCTCCTGTAAAATTTAGTATAGCAATCCGCCATGGATTTTTCAAGAGAAAATCCTAAAAAAATTGAAGTTGGCAGCTGCTAATGTTTCCCTTTCGGGAGAAATTTTCAATCGTCGGAATCCCCTGCATCGGTGGCATCCGGCTGTTTGGGAGGCCGCTTCCCGCCCCGGATGTAGGTGCATTCGCTGGACTTGTAGTATTTGGGTGCCATGCTCTGGGTGCCTACCCGGACCCTCAGGGTGCCGCCGATGGGGTTGGTCTCCACCACCTGGCCCTCTCCGTCGGGGGTCATCACAATGCTGCCCACCATGGGGGTGATGCTGTTCAGGTATTCGTAAGCCTTCTCCTCGTAGCTCAGACAGCACATAAGCCGTCCGCAGGCCCCGCTGATTTTGGTGGGATTCAGGCTCAGACCCTGCTCCTTGGCCATCTTGATGGAAACGGGCTGGAAATCCTTCAAAAAGCGGCTGCAGCAGAAAGGCTGACCGCAAATCCCCAGACCGCCCAGCATTTTGCTCTCGTCCCGGACCCCGATCTGGCGCAGCTCGATCCGGGTGCGGAAGGTGGCGGCCAGGTCCTTGACCAGATCCCGGAAATCCACCCGTCCGTCACTGGTAAAGTAGAAAAGGATCTTGCTCCGATCCAGGGTGTACTCTGCTTCCACCAGCTTCATGTCCAGGTTGTGCCTGGCGATCCGCTCATTACAGATCTCGAAGGCCCGCTTTTCGTCGGCCCGGTTCCGCTCCATCTGGCGGATGTCCATGCCGTCCGCCATCCGGAGCACCGGTTTCAGCTGCTTCTGGAGCTGGCTGTCCGGAATGTCCCGGATGCCGTTTACCACCTGGCCGCACTCGGTGCCCCGGGCAGTCTCCACCACTACATAATCGCCTTTTCGGATATCCAGGTCCCCGGGGGCAAAATAATAGGACTTGCCGCCCGGCTTGAACCGTACTGAAATAACTTTGCTCATATTGCTCCTTTACTGGGGCCCGGCTTAAAAGAGCCGGGAGATGAAATGGGTCAGGGCCAGACGGGTGTTTCCGTTTCCCTGAAGATAGGCCCGGGTCTCGCCTGCCAGCTGGGTCAGTTCCAGACACTGCTGGGCCTTGAGAGGGGAGAGACTGGGCTCATATAAGGTGGCCAGGGCCAGGGCGGAGAGATTCTCCAACAGCAAAAGCTGCCCGGCCTTGTCCTTTTCCAGCCCTGCCGCCAAAACCTGGGCGGCATACTCTTCCCGAGCGGCCACCAGATCGGCCAGCTGCCGGGCCAGGGCCAGGGATTCTTTCCGGGGAGATTCCAGGCAGGCCAGACAGCTGCCCAGCTTCCCGCCGCAGAGAAGGCTCAGCTCCCGGGCCTGTCCCTGGGAGATGCCCTTTTCCTTGACCAGGGCGGCGGCGCATTCCTCCCGGGAGATGGGAGCCAGGTCATAGACTCCGCACCGGCTGAGAATGGTGGGAAGAAGTCCTGCCTGACTGTCTGCCGTCAGGATAAAGAGGACCCCGGGCGGGGGTTCCTCCAGGGTTTTCAAAAGGGCGTTGGCGCTGGCAGGGTTGAGCCGCTGGGCCTGGTAGAGAATGACTACCCGTCCCCCGGCGGACAGGGCGGTGCCCTGAATTTCCCGGCGGATGGCCCGAATCCGCTCAATACGAATCTGACCACTGGCGCCTTCCCCCTCTACTTCCAGACACTCGGGGCTCTGACCCTCCATCACCTGGCGGGCACCTTCCCCTCCCTGGGGATAGAGGTAGTCGGCGGCCAGACAGCGGGCGGCAAACCCGGCGCCGCAGCCCGGCTCTCCCACCAGGAGAATGCTGCCGGCCAGCCGCTGCCCTTTCAGGGCGGCGGCCAGGTCAGCCTTGGTCTGGGCATTGCCCAACAGCCGGTCCAGCATCACAGCTTTTCAAACCGCTCCACGTTGGTCACAAAGACGGTAGCGCCTCCCACGGTAACGGTCATGGGCAGGCTGGTCTCCCCGCTGCCGAAAAGGGCAGTGCTGGGAACCACTTCGGTGTGCTGGCTGCAATACTTCCGGAGAATCTCAATGCACTCCTCCACCCGTTCGTCCTCCACGCCCATCATAAGGGTGACGTTTCCGGTCATAAGGAATCCGCCGGTGGTGGAAAGCCGGGTCACGCTGAACTTGGAACGGATCAGCTGAGAGCATACCTGCCGGGAATCCTCCTTGTTGACGATGGCGGTGATCATTTTCATACAAAAACCCCCCTTTGCTGCTTTTGCAGCAAAAAATATATTATAACAGTTTGCCGGGAGCCTTTTTCATCATCTCCTGTTGGGGAAGAAAAAGGGCCGGTTAAAAAAAGTGGTATAATAGTCAGTGACTATTATACCACGGATGTGAAAATTTTACCAGAGAAGGGAAATTACTTCCACTGATTTTTCCATTGCTTCCGGCGACGGTAGTTGATCCAGCTGTCCTTGCACCAGTGCCACAGGTCCCGGCCAAAGAAGAGCAGGAAGCCGGCCAGACCCAGCACCAGGCTCACCTTCATATAGAGTCCGCCCACAATAAACTGATAGGCCCACCAGATCCCGGCGGCCCAGCCCATCCATTTGGCCTTGACAGGAAGGATGAAGAAAAGAAGGATCTGAGTGTCGGGGAAGAGCCATGCAAAGGCAAAGAAGAGACTGAGGAAAAGACCGGTGGAGGAACCAAACCCTGTCAGCAGGCAGGAGAGGATGGTCCCCAGCATCCCCAGCAGGAAATATACATTCAGACGGAAACTGCCCCAGGCCCGTTCCAGGCAGCTGCCCATAAACCAGAGGAAGTAAAGCTCAATGACCAGGTAAAGGGCGCTGGAAATGGGGGGAAGGAATACAAAGCTCACCAGCCGCCAGAGCTGGAAATGAGCCAGACCGTCCCGGGTGAGCATCATGGCATAGTAGAGATTCTGGTTGATGAGCATGACAATGACCCAGACCAGGGCCTGCCCTGCCACAATAATATTCATCAGCTGGGGAATATAGAGGTGTCCGAATTTTCGCTCCAGTTTATCCAGCCAGTTCATAGGCGTGTCCTCCTGAATAAGGTTTTGTAAAAATGTTGCCTGACGCCGGAAAAACCGGCCGCCGGACACGGTAAGGATATTGTACCAGACCGGGCCTGCAAATTCAACATTTAGTTGATTGTTCCCGGAAAGAGAAAAAAGAATGTGGAAAACTCCCGGGGACAACAGGGGAGTTATTAACATTTTCCACCGACTTTTCCACATTGGGGGAAGGAGTCGGGGAAAAACAGGGAGTATACAAAAGGTAATTCTTCTCTCAAAGGTTTTTGCCGGAAGGGAAAGATTTTTGAAAGAGAATAGAAAAATGGTGCAAATTTCAAAAAATCCGGGAAAATTTTACTCGATCCTTACATTGACGGGTTTCACGGTCAGGGTCCCGCCTCCCTCCACCCGGTACCACTTCCCCCGCTCCAGCCGGATTTTCTCCGGTACGCCGGGGGTAAGGTAATCAATGGTAAAAGTTTCTCCGGTTTCCACATCGGTGAAAACCACATCAGTGTCCTGGTCCCCGGTCACCTGGACCGTTCCGATAAGGGGCTGGATCTCCTCCCCCTTGACACCGGTACCTTCCCGGTTGGCCAGAGTGACCGTGTGGGCCAGATGAAGCCAGAAGTACAGAGCCAGTGCAGCGGCAGCCAAGACTGCCAGCGGGAGAACAAGTCGCTTTCCTTTCATGGTGGAAGCCTCCTTTCAGGGTGAATATGAGGTCAGTTTATCAGGAGAATATGAATAATTCTAGTTTTGACGTCTGAAAAGAAAGGCCCGGGGAAAGAACCTTGTCTTTTTCTCTGCCCCCGTGATAGAATCGGCTTAAGAAGACGCACGGCCGGTCAGGCCGGAGAAAAGAATTGTCATGAGAAAGAAAAAAATGGCCGTTCTGGGCTGCGGCTACCTGGGCGGGATCGTGGTCCAGGCGTACTCTCAAGGCCTGCTGGAGGACTATGAGCTGGTGGGGGTCACCAGCCGGACCCTGGCCAGTGCCCAGAAGCTGGCTTCCCTGGCAGGCTGTGCCTGCTGCCCGGATATGGAATCTCTCCTGGCCCTGAACCCTGACATTGTGGTGGAGACCTGCGGAATTCCGGGTCTCAAGGCCAATGCCCTTGCCATTCTGGAGAGCGGTGCCGATCTGGCAGTTATCTCCATCGGAGCTTTTGCAGACCAGGAATTCAAGGGGCAGGTGGAGGAAGCTGCTGCTCGCCTGGGCCGGAAGGTCTACCTGGCCTCGGGGGCCGTGGGCGGCTTTGACGTGCTGTTCACCATCACCCTGATGACCCGGGCCGCCGGAGCGGAGCCCACCGTCACCTTCCATACCCATAAGAGCCCGGGGTCCTTGAAGGGGTCTCCGGTCTACCGGCCCGAGATGGAGCAGGCCGAAGCCCAGGCCTTCCAGGGCACAGCCACCCAGGCCATTGCCCTGCTTCCCACCCGGGTGAACGTGGCGGTGGCGGCCTCCCTGGCAGCTGCCGGTCCCGACCGTACCCGGATGGAAATCACCAGCGTGCCCGGCTTTATCGGGGATGACCACTGTATCACGGTGGAGGGAGCCGGAGCCAAAGCAGTGGTAGATATCTATTCTGACAAGAGCGCCATTGCAGGATGGAGCCTGGTCGCACTGCTGCGGAACCTGGCTTCCCCCCTGGAGCTGCATTAAAAAAGGAACCCTTCCGGCAAAAGCCTGCCGGGAGGGTTCCTTTTTTACGGTATGGGTTTTTATTTTGGAAGCTGGAACATCCAGGAAGCCAGGGTGAAATAAATCACCAGGGCGCCTGCGTCCACGATGGTGGTGATAAAGGGGGTGGCCATAATAGCCGGGTCAGCGCCCAGCCGCTTGGCCAGAAGGGGAAGCATACCGCCCACAAACTTGGCCAGAATAATGGCAAAGAAGAGGCTGATACTTACCACCAGCACATAATTGAGGATGTCATCGGGGTAGCTGGAACGGTACATGATAAAGATACGCAGACCGTTCACCACGCCCAGGACGGAACCTACAATGAGGGCGATGCCCAGTTCCTTCCGCAGGACCTTGAGGAAGTCCCCGGTGGAGACCTCGCCCAGAGCCAGACCGCGGACCATCAGGGTGCTGCTCTGGTTGCCGCAGTTACCGCCGGTGTCCATCAGCATGGGCATGAAGCTGACCAGCAGGGGCAGAGCCGTAAAGGCTGCCTCGTAATGCTGGGTGACCAGGCCGGTAAAGGTGGCGGAGAGCATGAGAATGAGCAGCCAGGGAATACGCTGCTTGGCGTGGACCCAGATACTGGTGTTGAAGTAGCTGCCTGCATCCTCGTCGGGAAGAATGGCGGCCATCTTCTGCATATCCTCAGTGGATTCCTCGGTCAGAACGTCCACAGCGTCATCCATGGTGACGATACCAACCATCATTCCCTCGTTGTCCACGATGGGCATGGTCATAAAGCCGTAACGCTGCATTTCCCGGGAAACATATTCCTGGTCGTCGGTGACCCGGCAGAAGATGATGTTGTCATCCATAATGTCCGAGATCTTGTCGTCCGGGTCTGCCAGGAGCAGGTCCTTGGCGGAGACAACACCCACCAGCCGGCTGCGAAGCACTACAAAGCAGGTGTAGACGGTCTCGGCCTTGTTGCCCACCTGACGGATGGTGTTCAGGGCCTCGGTGACGGTCTGGGTACTTCTCAGACGCACATACTCGGGGGTCATGATGCTGCCGGCGCTGTCCTCCGGGTAGTGGAGCAGCCGGTTGAGACTCTCCCGGGTCTTGGGGTCGGACTGGGCCAGCACCCGCTTTACCACGCTGGCAGGCATATCCTCCAGCAGGTCAGTGGCGTCGTCCAGGCTCATCCGCTCCAGAGCCCGCATCAACTCTGCATCGGTAAAGCCCTCCACCATGTCCATCCGGATATCCGGGTCCATGTAAGCGAATGCCTCGGTGGCCACGTCCTTTTTCAGAAGACGGAAGGCCACCAGACGGTTGTTCTTGTCCATCTGGTCCAAAATACGGGCCAGGTCCGCAGGCTGAAGCTCCTCGGTGGCTTCCCGGTACTCTTCATATTTTTTGCGGAAAATCATTTCCAGCAGATTTTGTTTATCCATTGGTCAGTTCCTCCTTTCATAACGGTAAAAGGAGGCGATCTGCCTATCCCTCAAAAGGGAACAGCAGCCCTGTCTGCCTTATGGCTGGATGGGGTGAGCTGCCCTGGGATAAGGCTCATCGCCCCTTCGTCGAGGGTTATCCATAGTTTGCAGTTCACCTCACAATTCCTTTGACATAGAAGTGTTTCGGGGGAAAAATAAAAGAAAAATCCCCCTTCTTCCACCCAACATTATAGGTTGAAAGAAGGGGGATTGTCAAGGCAAATCCCAGTCAAATTCAGGTAATGGGCTGGCCAAGTGCGGCAAGGACCACACCGGTGACAAGAACTGCCACGCCCAGCACGATCCGGTACCAGCCGAACACCTTGAAACTGTGGTTCCGCACGTAGTTCATCAGGAACCGGATGCAGACCAGACTGACCAAAAATGCTACCAGAGAACCGGTGAGCAAAACGGTGATCTCCACTCCGTCCAGGGCGTTTCCCTTGATGATGAACTTGGCGATTTTCAGAACAGAGGCTCCGAACATGACCGGGATGGCCATGAAGAAGCTGAACTGGGCAGCCAGGGGACGGCTGATCCCAATCAGGATGGCGCCCAGAATGGTGGCGCCGCTCCGGCTGGTGCCGGGAACCATGGCCAGAACCTGGAAGCAGCCCATGAGGAGGGCATCCTTGTAAGTGAACCGGCTCAGCTTGGTCAGCCGGACCGGGCGGGGTTTGCGCTCCACCCAAAGGAAGCCGATGCCATAGACAATGAGCATGATGGATACGACGAAGTAGTTGTACAGGTGTTTGTCCATCCAGTCGTCCAGCAGAAGCCCCAGCACCAAGGCGGGAAGGGTGGCTGCCAGGATCTTGAACCAGAGATGCATCACCGGCCACCGGATGTGGTCTGCCAGCCAGTGGGCGGCAGGGTCCCCGATGGCTTCCCCCTGGGCGGGTTCCACCGTCTGGGTCAGCTTGAAGGGCCAGAGCTTGCCCCAGTAGAGGACCACCACTGCCAGGATGGCTCCCAGCTGGATGACCACCCGGAACATCTCCATAAAGGCATCCGAAAGCTGGAACTTGAGCACCAGCTCAGCCAGGATCATATGTCCGGTACTGCTGATGGGAAGCCATTCGGTGATCCCTTCGATAATGCCGTAGGCAACGGCTTTCAGGATCTCGTACAAGGGCATGGGCGAATCCTCCTTCCGACGGCGCAGAGCTGCGCCTGACACATATTGTCATAATACCACGAAACCCGGTTTGGTGCAAACCTTTTGGGGGAGTATTTTTTCCCGGGATGGAAAAAATACAGGTAAATTTCCCTATCCCATTCTTATTTTGGACCATCCATGTTATACTATAAGATACACCTGAAATTTCACAGAGGGGGACAGACCATGGAAGTGACACCTATCCCTGGAGGGGTTATCCTGTTTGGAGGATACCTGGCCGTCCTGGGTTTGATCCCTGCTCTGGCGCTGGGCGTCCTCAGTCCCTGGCCGGGGCTGGTGTTCTGGCTGGCCTGGCTGGGGCTTACCGTTCTGGCATCCCGGTACGGGATGGCCACCATCCGGATCCATATTACTGAACAGCAGCTGGTGGCCCGGGGAGGGACCATCTTTCCCTGGGAGGTCTGCCTGCCCATGGACCAGGGGGCACGTCTTTACCGGATGAGCACTCCCCTTATGCGGGTACTGGGCTGCTGCCTGGTCCGGGTCACCACCCCCAGCGGTGGGGTGTGGCTGCCGGCCATCACCCGGATGGATGCCCGGGCCATTGCCCGGCTGGTGGGAAGGGGCCTGGAAGATGAAGCGTAATCAGTTCCATGTATTTTATGCCCTTCAGCAGTTCCAGGAACGGTGGATCCTCCTCCTTCTTCCCCTGATAAATGCCCTGGTCCGGTTTGACCTAGCGGGACTTATCACCTCCCTCATTGCGGAGGCGGCGGTGATTCTGATCCTGGGGGCGGTCAGTCTCCTGATCTGGCAGAATGCCTGGTGGCATCTGGGGGAGGGGGGGCTGACAGTGTCCACCGGCCTGTGGTGGCACCGGGTCATCACCCTCCGCCCCGAGGACCTGGCCTGTGTGGAGGTATACCGCCGCCCCTTGCAGAGGATGGCGGGAGCCGCCCAGGTGAATCTGTACTATGCCCATCAGAAGGGGAAGGTCATGCTTTATCTGCCCTGGCGGGATGCCCGGCCCCTGGCGGAAGCTCTTATGAAAGGTCCTGCCCCCGGCAGCCGGGTCTACCGGCCCAAGGGACTGGACCGGGTAGGTCTGGCGGCGGTCAGCTCCAACCTGTTTGCGGGAATCTGGCTGGTCATCTTTACCTGGCGGCAGACCGCCCAGGTGCTGGACCAGCTGGCTTTTGTTGACCGGCAGAGCCTGGAACAGGCGGCTTTTTCCCGAATCGAGACATTAGAGCAGTATGCGGCCCTTTTCCTGCCCGCCGGTCTGGCCTGGCTGGTGACGGCGGCCATGCTGTTCTGGGTCTGGGCCCTGATGGGCAGCGCTCTGCGGACGGCCCGGTTTTCGGTGACCGGGGATGGTCACCAGCTCCGGACCCAGTCGGGGATCCTGACCAAAGTTACCCGGACGGTGGACCTTTCCTACCTGACGGCGGTGGATATGCACCAGGGCCCGGCGGCCCGGATCACCCGATGCTACCCCATCTATCTCAAGGCGGGCAGCTTCGGGGGCGGGGATGTGCCCTGCTGCCTTTACCGGGTGGGACGGGAACATTATCTCCAGGACCTTATCCCCGACTGCCCCCTCTGGACCAAGCTGGGGGTGGTCCCTTTGAAAAAACGGAGCATTCCCGCTTTTCTGGCCTTTCCGGGAGTCTGCGGGGGGACAGCCCTGGTCCTTTATCTGGTCAGCCGGTGGGCATTGCCCCAGGTCAGCTGGATACTGGGGGTGCTGGTCCTTCTCTGCCTGTTCTGGGCCTTTTTCCAGCTGGAAGGCTTTTTCCGGGAGGGGGTCACCTGCCTGGGAGAGGACCGGATTCTGGTAAGATATGTAAAGGGGTACACCCATCACCGGGTAATGGTGGTCACCCCCTATGCAGGGTACTGGTTCTACCAGACCCCCTATAATATGCCTTACGGCAGAGGGACTCTGCGGATCCGTCTGCCGGCGGGGCAGCACCTCCGGGTGCGGAGCATTCTGAAAGAAGGGCTGCGCCGGGAGTTGGGAAAAGAAAATATTCAGTGAAAGGGAATATAATACAATGTATCAGACTGTGATTTTTGACCTGGACGGCACCCTGCTGAACACCATCGACGACTTGGGGGATGCTGCCAACTGGGTCTGCCAACAGAACGGCTGGCCCACCCATACCATGGACGAGTACAAGACCTTTGTGGGAAACGGGATCCCCAAGCTGGTGGAGCGGTTTACCCCGCCCGACCGGCGGGATCCTCACACCCTGGAAACGGCTCTGGCCCAGTTCCAGCGGCGGTATGATGCCCACAAGGAGGATAAGACCGCTCCCTACCCGGGGATCCTTCCCCTTCTGGAAGCCCTCTCGGAGGGAAATGTGACGGTAGGGGTGCTGTCCAACAAGGATGACGATATGGCCCGGCAGGTGATACGCCACTATTTTGGAGGAAGGATCACCTTTGTCCAGGGCCGGAAGCAGGGCGTGGCTCCCAAGCCGGACCCCACCGGACTGTTCCAGCTGATGGAGACCATGGAGGCTGACCCGGCCACCACCATCTTTGTGGGGGACAGCGATGTGGATATCGCCACCGGCCACAACGGATACCTTCCGGCGATCGGGGTGCTGTGGGGATTCCGCACCTTCGAGGAGCTGAACCGGGCGGGGGCAGAGTACATAGTGGACACCCCTCAGGCTCTGGCGGAAATTATTTTCGGCCAGAAGGGCACCATATAAGAAAAAAGGGACGGGACCTTTTGCGGGTTCCGTCCCTTTTGGTTTTACAGGTCGTCGGCATCCTGCTGGGGCACTTCCCCGGGCTGCTGGGGAATGCCGGTCCAGCTGCCGGTGGGGTCAAAGGCGGAGGCCATCATGTCCGCCCCGGCCTGGAGGGGAAGTCCGTCTCCTCCTGCCAGGGGATTCTCGGGGCCCTGGGGCTTGAATCCCTTCCCCGGGTCCAGATGGGCCAGCTTGTTCCGGGCCTGCTCGTTTTCTTCCAGAAATTTTTGATAAAGCCGAATGTCCATTTTGATTGTTCTCCTCTCCCACGGGTCATACTGGTACTAGTATCTGTGGAAGGAGGCAGATTATGCTGCGCTGGACCGGAAATTTTTTACTCTCTTTTTTTATTACCCTGTTGGTGCTGCTGCCTCTGGCCGGATTTTTTGTCCTCTGGGGCAGCTGGCAGAACCCGCCCCGGCAGGTGTGGGAGGAGGAGACCCAGGTGGCCATCCCTTCCGGCGCCCAGGAGGAGCGGTCTCTCCTTCTGGTCTGGGCGGGGGAGGAAGCCTGCTTCCTGCTGGTCCGGCTGGACGGACCGGGAGCGGCCATCACCGCTGCGGTCATTCCGGGTCAGACGGTGGTCTCCACCCCCACGGGAAGCCAGACCCTCCGGGAATGTTATCGGACCGCAGGCCCCGCCCGGGCGGCGGCTCTTCTGGGGCAGACCGCTGATAAAGAACCGCCGCTCTACCTGGCTGCAGGGCCTGACAGCTGGGAGACCCTTTCCGGGGGCTTTGCCCTGAGCCAGGGGAAAGGGCGGGACCCCCTCACCCTCACCCGGGGGCTGGAACAGGCCCTGGAGACCGGGGGAGAGGAAGGGGTGAAACAGGAACGGACCCTTTGGGAAGGGTGGCTGGAACAGGGAGACCTGACCGGCTTTATCCCGGCCCTCCGCCAGGAGAGCAGCACCCTTCTTACCAGCCTGACCGCCCTGGACCTGGAGGTGCTGGAAGGGCTTTTGGAACATCTGGAAGGCCAGCAGACCACCCTCTCCTTTCAGGAATTGTCCGGAACATGGGAGGGGGAGGACCGGTTTGCCCTGGAGCCCAAAGGGGCGGTGACGGTTCAGGAACTGCTGGGCTGACCCAGCCAGGCTTCTTTCAATGCGGCAGCCAGGGCGGGAATGTCCTCATCCCCCAGGCTGGCATAGCCCAGCACTACTGTGGAGGGAGGGCAGTTCTCCCGCCCGGTAAGATAGTACTGGCTCAGACCGGAGAGACGAATCCCCGCTGCCCCCGCCCGGGCCACCAGCTCCTCCTCGGAGGGGCCTCCCGGCAGGGTGACCAGAAGGTGAAGGCCGGTGTGCTGGCCTCGGAGGACCAGCCGTCCGGGACCAAAGGCATTTTCCAGCTCTGAGACCAGATGCCCCAGACGGGCCTTGTACAGGCTCCGCATTCGGGCCAGATGGCGGGTGAAATGCCCCCGCTGGATAAACTGGGCCAGGGTCTGCTGCTCAAACCGGCTTACGGTGTTGCTGTAAGCCCCGTACATTTTTTCGTATTCCTCCACCAGGGAGAGGGGAAGGACCATCCCGGCGATCCGGATGCTGGGGGCCAGGGTCTTGCTGAAGGTGAACAGGTAGATGACCGGGCCGCCGGGGCCGCCCATTCCCTGGAGACTGGGCAGGGGCCGCAGCTGAAACCGGAACTCGGCATCGTAGTCGTCTTCCAGAATATACCGCCCCGGCCGGGCCATGGCCCACCGGAGGAGCTGGCTCCGCCGTCCCACCGGCATGGTGACCCCGGTGGGAAAATGATGGCTGGGGGTGATATAGCAAAGGTCGGCCCCGCTCTTTTCCAGCAGGTCCACCCGCAGGCCGCTGCCGTCTATCTCCACCGCCCGGCAGGATACCCCGTTGTTTTCCAGGATTATTCCGGGCCGGGAATATCCCGGGTTTTCAATGGCGGCGGTTTTTCCTTTGAGGAGCCCGCCCACCAGGCCCAGCAGATATTCCACTCCCGCCCCGATGACCAGCTGCCGGAGGGAACATTTCACCCCACGGTAGGCTTCCAGATATTCCAGCACCGCCTGACGGAGGTTTTCGTCCCCCTGTCGGGGACCGTGGTGGAGGAGCTGGGGGCTTTGGTAGAGCAGGTCCCGCTGAATCCTCCCCCAGGTGCGGAAGGGGAAAAGGTCGGTGTCCACGCTGCCGGTGGAACAGTCAAACCGGGGTTTGGGGGGAGGGACAGGGGCGGGGGCTGCCTGCTGCCGGGGAACTTCCAGCAACTGCTCCACCTGCTGGACAAAAAAGCCGCTCCGGGGCCGGGATTCCAGATACCCCTCCGCCACCAGCATCTGGTAGGCGGTGTCCACCGTGTTTACGCTGAGACCCAGCCGCTGGGCCAGGGAACGCTTTCCCGGCATCCGGGTGCCGGGAGAAAGGCTTCCCCGGCGGATCTGCCCGGCCAACTGATTGTAGAGCTGGCTGTAGAGGGGTTCTTCCCCCTCTTTCAGGGGAAGAAAGGTAATATCATGCATGGCTGCACCTCAAACTGGACCCATAAAAAAGTTGCGTTCTGAGCATTTCAATGGTATCAGAACGGGTTATAATGGGAGCATATCCCGGCCGGGGAGTTTTGTCAAGAGAGGTGTAATGTTACTATGGTTTCTCAGCCTGTGATCTGGCTGCTGCTTTTCGGGGCGGTGGCACTGGCTTTGTTTGTGGCGGCGGTCACCCATACCCGCTTTACTGCAAAAAAAATCAGCATCATCGGTATGATGGCGGCCCTGAGTTTTGTGGCCTACGAGTTTTTCCGCATCCCCAATGTGCTGGGGCTGGGGTCCTCCTTCCACCTGGGGAACACCTTTACGGTGCTAACTGCCATGATTCTGGACGGTGTGTCCGGTGGTCTGGCCGGAGCCATGGGCCTTGCCCTGGCGGACATTGTGGCAGGGGATGTGGGGTATGCAGTCACCACTTTTATCCTGAAATTCATCATTGGCCTGGTCTGCGGCGGGGTGGCCCACCGGGTATTCAAGCTGAAAAAGATGGAACGGCAGAATGTCTCCCGGGGCCGGTACCTGGGAGCAGTCACCCTCAGTGCTTTCAGCGGCCTGTTTGTGAATGTGTTTACCGACCCCTTCCTGGGCTATTTCCGGAACCGGTATATCTTTGGGCAGGCGGTGGACCTGGCCGAAGTTACCATGAAGATCGCCGGCGGAGTGACTTTGGTGAACAGCCTGCTCTCCACCGTCTGTGCCGTGGCCCTTTACTTGGCCCTGGAACCTGCCTTGCGCAGAAGCGGATTGATGGACGAATAACCTGAAAATTGCAGGACTCTCTGAGGAATACTGTCTCAGAGGGTCCTTTATTTTGTTTAAAAAACAAATTTCTATGGAATGATTGATTGAAATGGTGTATAGTAGGGGAAAAGATATAATCAGGATTCTATCTCTTTTTGTAAGGAGTTGTGGCCATGAGGTATGAAAAACCGGTGAGAATAACCGATGTATGCAAAAAACTGGCCAAGACAGTGAAGCGGTCCCCGGCCATTGCCGCCGCCGTTGGAGTGGCTGCCGTATGCACGGTGGTAGCAGTTTCCCTGGTGGTGGGAGCCCGCCATGCTCCCACAGGGGACGGATACCAGTACACCCAGGAGGATCTGGAAAACCTGGCGGCGGATGATTCCTATGATGCCAGCGCCGGTGTTCTGGATGCAGAAGCCTTTGACGGCACCGTTCTGGCCAAGGGAGAGGATGCGGGCCAGGAGTATGTGGACGAGACCCTTTTCCTGGGAGACAGCAATACCTACCGGTATATGATGTATGCGGATGAGGAGACAGGGGAAGCCTTCACCTCCATCCAGAACAACATCGGCGTGGTCTCCATGGGTGCGGGAGCCATCACCAGCCTGAAGTGCGAAAAGTTCAAGGGGGACAGCAAGAGCTACACCATGCCCGAGGCAGTGGCCATGCTGAAACCCCAGCGGGTCATCATTGGCTTCGGCACCAACAACCTTTACGGCACCTCCACCGATGCCACCAAATTCATTGAAACCTACAGCGAGGGCCTGGCCGCCATCCACGAGGCCTGGCCCTACGCAGATATTATTGTTACTTCCATTCCTCCTTTGGATAAGTTGAGAAGCAACTCCAACCTGCACCAGAGCCAGATCGATGCCTATAACCTGGCCATTGTGGAAATGTGCGAGGAGGAGGGTTACTACTATCTCAACACTGCAGAGGCCCTGAAAGACCCGGTCACCGGCTGGGCCAAGGAAGATTACACCCTTTCCGATGGGGTCCATCTCAGCAAGGTTGGGGTCACGGCCTTCTTTGAGTATGTCCGCACCCATCCCTGCACCAACCCGGATAACCGGCCTAAGCCTCTGGGAAAAATCCCCGAGCCGGACGGCGTTATCCCCGGCCTTATCTCCTCCGATCCCATTGCGGTACGGGACCCCGGCTCCCAGAGCGGCACCTACTATCCTCTGGAAGTAGGGGTGAGCGGTCAGGGCACTGCGGCCAGCTCTGCCACCAGCGTCAAGATCGGGGACACCATCAGTCTCCAGGCAGCGCCCAGCGTGGGATGGCTCTTTGACCACTGGAGCTGCAATGTGGGCAGCATTTCCGGCGGTGCCAGCGCCACCATGGTCATCCCGCAGGGACTGGATGCCAATGGCGTGTACATTGTGGCCAACTTTGTGGAATGCACCAGCCATGACTGGACCACTGAATCGGGAAGCGACCGGTATGTCTGCTCCAAGTGCCATATAGAGGGGGATAAGATCCAGTCCTCCACTCCGGCTCCTACCCCCACCCCGGCCCCGGCCACTCCCGCTCCGGCAACGCCTACTCCGGCCCCGGCCACCCCGGCTCCGGCCACACCGGCCCCGGCAACGCCTACTCCGGCCCCGGCCACCCCGGCTCCGGCTACACCGGCTCCTGCTACTCCAGACCCGGCAACGCCGCCTCCGACACCAGCTCCGACCCCGGCGCCGGAGCCCACTCCCGCTCCGGAACCTACCCAGGCCCCTGAGCCTCCTCCGGCAGAGACGGACGGGGGGGCGACCCAAAGTGTGGAAAACCAGCAGGTTTTGTCGGTCAGCCCTGTGCCGGATGCCACTCAGGAACCTGAATCCCAGGAATAACAATCACAGCCGGGAGGGAAACCTCCCGGCCCTCTGTGTTTAACAACCAGGAGAAAGAATCATGAATCAACGTACCCAGACGGTAAGCCAGCTGCTCCGGCGGTTCTGGCCTTATATGCGGCCCTATTCCAGAACCATAGCCCTGGATCTGTTCTGTGCGGCGCTCACCTGTATCTGCGAGATCGTTCTGCCCCTGATCATGCGGTATATCACCAACAGCGCCGTGGACGGCTCCATCCTGACGGTGGAGATCGTCCTCAAGCTGGGACTGCTCTATCTGGTCCTTCGCCTCATTGATGCGGCCGCCCAGTTCTTTATGGCGGACATGGGCCATGTAATGGGCGTATATGTGGAGACCGACATGCGCCGGGATGCCTTCGCCCATCTTCAGCGTCTGAGCCATACCTATTACAACAACACCAAGGTGGGCCAGATCATGGGCCGGATCACCAACGACCTGTTCGATGTGACCGAGTTTGCCCACCATTGCCCCGAGGAGCTTTTCATTGCGGGAATCAAAATCGTGGCCAGCTTTATCATCCTGGCCGGGTGCAGCCTGCCTTTGACCCTCCTTATCTTCCTCTGTGTTCCCCTGATGGCGGTGGTAGCCACCAATCTCAACCTGCGTATGCGGGAGCGGTTCCGCCAGCAGCGGGTCCAGATCGGAGAACTGAACAGCCAGATCGAGAACAGCCTGCTGGGCCAGCGGGTGGTGAAGGCTTTCGCCGCCGAGGAGCTGGAACAGGAAAAATTTCAGCAGGGCAACCTGGCTTACCAGGACATCAAGAAAAAAGGCTATGTGATTATGGCCGCATTCCAGTGCTCCACCCGGCTTTTTGACGGATTGATGTACCTGGTGGCTCTGGTGGGCGGCGGCCTGTTCCTGGTCAAGGGAGCCATTGACCCCGGCGACCTGGTGGCCTTTATGCTGTACGTTTCCACCCTGATCGCAACCATCCGCCGGATCGTGGAATTTGCGGAACAGTTCCAGCGGGGCATGACCGGCATTGAGCGGTTTGTGGAAATCATGGACAGTGAGGTGGAGATTTTTGACGACCCCGACGCCGTACCCCTTCGGGTGGGCGAGGGTGAAATCAAATTCGACCATGTCTACTTCGAGTACCCTGACGACCACAACAAGGTGCTTCATAACCTGAACCTGACCATCCGCCCTGGTGAGCATATCGGCCTGGTAGGCCCCAGCGGCGGCGGCAAGACCACCCTCTGCAACCTGATTCCCCGGTTCTATGAGGTGACCCAGGGGGCCATCCGGATCGACGGACAGGATATCCGGAAGGTGACCCTGCAGTCTCTGCGGCGGAGCGTGGGTATCGTTCAGCAGGATATCTACCTGTTCAGCGGGACTGTGTATGAGAACATTGCCTACGGCAAACCCGGCGCCAGCCGGGAAGAGGTCATCCGGGCAGCCAAGCTGGCCGGTGCCCACGAGTTTATCCTGGCGCTCAAGGATGGCTACGATACTTATGTGGGCGAGCGGGGAGTCAAACTTTCCGGCGGCCAGAAACAGCGCATCTCCATTGCCCGGGTCTTTTTGAAGAACCCGCCCATCCTGATACTGGACGAGGCCACCAGCGCCCTGGACAACGAGAGCGAGATCCTGGTCAACGAAAGTCTGAACGAACTGGCCAAGGGCCGTACCACCCTCACCATTGCCCACCGGCTGACCACCATCAAGGATGCAGACCGGATTCTGGTGCTGGGGGAGGAAGGCATCCAGGAGGAGGGCACCCACCGTCAGCTCCTGGCCAAAAAGGGAATCTACTGGAGACTCTGGAACCAGATCCCCACCGGCCAGACCCTTTGATACAAATGGAAAGCCAGGGCCTTTTGGGGCCGAACCCCTCAAAAAGCCCTGGCTTTTTCCCGTCATCCTGTAAGGAGGAACAGAATGTCCTTTATCAGTGTCTTTGATGTGCTGGGCCCCAATATGATAGGCCCTTCCAGCTCCCACACGGCGGGGGCGGTGGAGATTGCCCGCCTGGCCCAGAAGCTGGTGGAGCCGCCTCTCAAGCAGGTGGAGTTCACCCTCTACGGCTCCTTTGCCCAGACCTACCACGGCCACGGCACCGACCGGGCTTTGCTGGGAGGAATCATGGGCTTTTCCACCGACGACCTGCGGATCCGGGATTCCTTCCAGATCGCCCGGGACCGGGGATTGGATTTTGCTTTTATCCCCAACGAAACCGAGACCGAGATACATCCCAACACCGTGGATATCCGGATGGTGAATGAGGCGGGCCAGACCATGACCGTCCGGGGAGAATCCCTGGGGGGAGGAAAGGTGCGTATCACCCGAATCAACGGAATGCGGGTGGAGTTTACTGGGGAGTATGCCTCGGTCATTACCGAGCACCAGGACAAGCCGGGGGTGGTGGCCCACATTACCCGGGTCCTCAGCGACTGGAACGTAAACATTGCCTTTATGCGCCTTTACCGGGAAGGAAAAAACGATACGGCCTACTGTATTGTGGAGTCGGACGGACGGCTGCCGGAAGGGATTTCGGACCAGCTGAAAGCCAATCCCTACATTCACAATGTGATGGTGGTACAGCCCTAAGGAGGAGAAAAGATGGATTTCAAAAGCGGAGAGGAACTGCTGGCCCTCTGCCGGCAGGAAAACTGCCCTGTCTCCCAAATCATGCGGCTGCGGGAGTGCACCCAGGGGGAGGCATCCCCCCAGGAAGTGGAGGAGCGGATGAGCCAGGTCTGGAACATCATGGTCGGGTCTGCCCGGGAACCTTTGGAAAACTCCCTCCGGTCCATGGGGGGACTCATTGGGGGAGAAGCCCAGAAGCTGGCCGCCCATGATGCCCAAAACCAGGGGATCTGCGGCCCGGTGCTGGAAAAGGCTATCACCTACGCCATGGCAGTGCTGGAGGTAAACGCCTCCATGGGCCTGATCGTGGCTGCCCCCACCGCAGGCTCTGCGGGGGTGGTGCCGGGGCTGCTGCTGGCTTTGCAGGAAACCTATGACCTGCCCGATTCCCGGATGGCGGATGCCCTTTTCAACTGCGGCGCCATCGGCTACCTGGCCATGCGGAACGCTACCGTGGCCGGGGCGGTGGGGGGCTGTCAGGCGGAAATCGGGGTGGCGGCAGCCATGGCTGCTTCCGCCGCCGTGGAATTGATGGGCGGGACCCCGGAACAGTGCCTGACCGCCGCATCCACTGTCCTCATGAATATGCTGGGTCTGGTCTGTGACCCGGTGGGAGGGCTGGTGGAATATCCCTGCCAGAGCCGGAACGCCGCCGGAGCAGCCAACGCCCTCATTGCGGCGGAGATGGCCCTGTCCGGAATCAAACAGCTGATTCCCCTGGATGAAATGCTCCAGACCATGTACCGGGTGGGCCGGAAAATCCCGGTGGAACTGCGGGAGACTGCCCTGGGCGGCTGTGCCGCCGCTCCCTCCGCCTGCCGGCGGTGCAGTGGCTGCAATTCCTGAACAAAATCAAAAAGCCTGCAAGGCCGAATGCAGTCGGCTTTGCAGGCTTTCTTATTTTGGAAATGAAAGAGACTAGACCAGAATGTCTCCCACCATCATGCTCCCGGTAAAGTTGAGGGCGTAGACGGTTTTCTTGGTCTTTTTCTCGCCCTTGGCCAGGAAAAGTCCTCCGTCCACCACCGGAACAAACCGGAAAGCCTTGTGGGCGGTGGTGGCCCGGGCGATCCCGTCCGTGTAGGTCACTGCCAGTACACCGGTAGGCTCCTGGGGAGTGCCGCAGAAATCCTGAGGGAGAAGATAGGGCTTTCCTCCCAGGGTAAGGATATAGTTGTCGGGCAGCTCGCTCTCAGGGTTGGGCTGGATCTGCACTGTCTGCCGCTGGGGTTTATCCAACCCGTACCGGCGGTCCTTTTTGTGGAGGACCAGTCCCAGCCCGGTCCAGGCTTCCAGAAAGTCCTCCAGGGGCCAGATGCGGGCGCACTGGGCATCGGTGGGACAGAGGGAGTCGTTGACCAGCAGATGAACGGTCTGGTCGATTTCGGTGAATCCGGTGACCACTACCCAGTGGCGCTGGGCATCGCACATGCTCTCCGCCAGCCAGGGCAGACCGGGTCCCGCCCGCTCCGGGTCAGAAGTATAGTTGATTTCCACCGCTGCCGCAAACCCGGAACGGATCTCCTCCCAGAGCTGGGAAAGCTCCATAAAGGCAAGGTGGGCATAGTAGCCCCAGCATCCGGCCACGGCGGCGGTAAAAGCACGGTTGGCGCAGGTGTGGCCCTCCCAGTCATACATGGCAAGGCCCAGCTCCTCGGGAAGCACATCCTCCCCGTACCGGTTCATCATCCCGGCAAGACAGCAGGCCAGGTCCATGGTATCGCTGAGAGAGGGGGCCCGGAGCAGCTGGCTGTAGCTGGGGACCCGGAGCTGACGGTTCCCCAGCTTGGGGGCCTTCTCGGGCTTGGAGTGGACCCGGCGGACACTGGCAGAAAGAAGCCGGACACTGGGGGTCCTGACCTCGTTGTCGGTGTAAAGATAGATGCGCAGCTGGACCTGGTCGGCGGTTTTGCTGTCCAGGTAGAGAATGTCCCGGTCCATGACCAGGGGACCCTGGGCAAAATACCCGGAGCTCCGCTTGATGTAGGGGCTCCACCGGCCAAAATCCACCCAGACGCTCCAGTTTCCGTCCACCATTACCCGGGCTTGGGCTTCCACGGCAGTCCCCTCGGGGGTGTCTGCGTTCCAGCTCATGACCAGGGCATCAAACTGGGGCATGGAGAGGGGCACGCTGGTGTAGCAGCCGTACAGCACATGCCGCCCGGCCACTGAATCCAGAATAATACGGTCATCGGTGACGGTCACATTTTCCAGGTCGCCCTTGGTAAGGGCATCGGTGCCCTCAAGCACCTTCAGGGTCTTGGCAATCACAAGCCTTCCTCCTTTCCCGGGATTTTACCTGAATCAGGACTGAGAATCATCCGGGTCCTCCTCCGGGTTGCCCCAGTCGATC
>CALXGR010000023.1 GCA_944387885.1 uncultured Clostridia bacterium | reverse complement strand
GACACCTATACGCACATCACCAACGATATGCAGAGAGGTGCAGCAGAGAAGATCGGCGGCTTCATGGAAACGGCCACAGCTAAACCAGAACCGGACCCGCCGGAGGAGAGCCGGTGCAAGGTGATTCCGTTTGAGAGAGTGGGATAAGAAACAAGCATAGCGCCAAAGGAGATATTACCATTCCTTGGCGCTATGCTTTGTTTTAGGGTTGAATATTCCAAAGTGTTTCTGCTATCTCATGCAGCCACTTAGCTCTGGCATCAATTTTTTCCTCTGTCCATTCGTCTTCCAATAAAACAGCATTTAAGGTAACCAGTCCCTTGGCGCAGGCTTCAAGCCCTGGCTTATTTGCACCTTTTCCAGACTTTTTTGTAGTCCAATCACTATCTCGTATTGACGCATTTAGCGCTTGAGGAATGATCGCAAGATTTCCTAATGTGAGTAGCTTCGAATCTCTTTGCTTTGCAATTTCATCTGAGGCGCAGGCGGACCAGTTGTTTCTCCATTTCTTTGGCATGAGATGTTCCAAACTATACCCATCAAAACCAAGAAGCAAAGTTGCACTATTTGCAGGGCGGATATAGCTTTCGATGAGGTAAAGAATACCTCTGGTTTGCAGGTTGGTCAGCTTAGATTTTTGGAACCCATCCAATAACTCCTCATTAGTAGGAATGTATGTTGTTGCGTCATTTCCGCTGTGGAGCTTGGCTACCAAAGAGGTGGCATCCAAAACCTCATTACGAATCAGAGAAGTGAACAGGTTGTTATAGTTTTTTGTTAGTGAATGAACGACCATTCTGCGCATGATGTAGCTTTCCAGGATGCCATACATAGCATTTCGTTCATCCTCACTATACACATTCTTAGCGATATACAGTGTGTAGGGAATGAGCGTAGATGTCTTTAACCCAAAGATTATTATGTTTAAACGCTCAATACCAAATGTGCCCGGAATGCTTACCCCACAGGTGTCTGGATTAAATATAGTTCTAAAACAGATGGCATAATCCTTCATTTGGCTAAGTATAACGCTTTTGTCTCCACCGCAATAATGGTCGATAAAATGCTGATAGGATTGTGCCAAACTATCAACTCTGGCGTACATGATCTTATCGTCATTGCTGATATTGTATCGCTTGTTCTGAATAAAAATCTGGAAAAAAGAATCAAAAAAGATGTCAATGATGGCACGTTTCATTCGACCAGTTTCAATCTCGGTATCCCAATAGGATTTTGCATCATCATCTTTTTCAAAAACAGAGGCCCATTTTGCCTCATATTCGCTAATGGTATCTCTGCTGAAAAAGTAGTTTTTCAACAGTTCCGAGGTTGTCAAATTAACGCCAAGAGAATTGATTGTGTTAAAAATTTGCTGTTCGTCCTCGTCTGCATTCAAATCAATTCGCACGAATTGGGCATTCATCATGACCATCATAATGTTGAGCTTATTCTCATCAATATGGTCAACAAAGTAATTATACGCTTCAATAATTCTGGACTGGGGCGCAGGGTTATCTATTTTATCTGCGGATGTAGAAGCCATAACTCTTTCGAAAGCTTCAATATCATTTCTCCCGTGGCGCAAAGCAATTGACTGCCCCATAATTCTAAACTGGCAATCAAAAGTCGTAGATTGGCCGAGTTTCAAACACAGAACTTTCATAAAAAGAAGAAAGGTTGTCAGTCGCTGCTGCCCATCTACAATCGTTCTGCAGTCAGTAAAATTTTCGCCAGGATGTGGTCTGCGACCTTCTTTCAGAATGATAGATCCAAAGAAGTGAGGCTTATTTGTCTTGACGATATACTCCATATCTTCAATCATCCGTGCCCAAAGATCCGCTTTCCAAACATAGGACCGCTGAAAGAAGGGTACTTCTATAAGCGTAGAGTTATTGAAAATATTTGTGATAATTGCTTTATGTGCATCCATAGCGAAACTCCTTGTAAAACACTCCTAATAGTCTATACAAGCGAGAATTCTGTACAGGCTATCGGCATAATATGACAGTCTTGTCCTTATGCTATCATGTAACTACTATGAAAGCAACATGATGATTGACTGTTCTACACCCAAAAGTGCGATATTTCTCCCGTTAGGGATGGGTTAGGGATTTAGCGGTTTCGGCGGCTATCCTCGCTCATGCTCACGCCGCTTTTCTGCCCCTGAAACCACCGCTGAACAGCGATTATCCAAACTGCAAAAACAGAACTAAAAACGCAGAAAAACCGCCTAAATAGGCGGTTTTTCTAAGAAAGGTGGTCCGAGTGACAGGATTCGAACCTGCGGCATCCTGCTCCCAAAGCAGGCGCGCTACCAACTGCGCTACACCCGGATATGAAGTTGTGGGGTGGCCTGGGCGGATTCTCCCAAAGCAGGCGCGCTACCAACTGCGCTACACCCGGATATTCTGTAAAGATTTACACTTGATTATACCCGGAATTTCAGGCTCAGTCAAGGGCGGCCCAAAAGGGAAAAACAAGAAAAAATCAGAAAAAGGTTGACAAAGCAGGGAAATAGGCTATGATAATAGAGTAACCTGCTTTAGCAGGAAAAAGGAGAACCGATTATGAAACGGATCGTCGCTCACAGCATGGAAATGATGTGCGGCTCTATGTGCATTCAGTAACATAGGGTTTATTTTCGCATGCGTTTTCCGAGATTGAGTTATGGACCGTTATCCTTTCGGGGATATTGATGGGATACTAAGCGGATGCGGAATGGACGCATCCGCTTTTTTGTGTTCCAAAAGGAGGAATAGTATGGCAGAGATCCTGGTACAAGACCTGCACAAAACATTCCAGACCAAGGACGGTATCCTGGAGGCCCTGAAAGGGGTCAGCCTGGAGATCGAGACCGGGGACATCTACGGAATCATCGGAATGTCCGGGGCAGGAAAGAGCACCCTGGTTCGGTGCATGAACTATCTGGAAGTTCCCACCCAGGGCAAGGTGGTGGTCCAGGGCAAAGACCTGGCCAGCCTGAACGGTGCCCAGCTCCGAATGCAGCGGCAGAAGATGGGAATGATTTTCCAGCACTTCAACCTGCTCATGCAGAAAAATGTTTTGGATAACATCTGCTTCCCCCTGACCATCCAGGGCGTGAAGAAGTCCCAGGCCCGGCAGCGTGCCATGGAACTGCTGGAAGTGGTGGGACTGTCCGACAAGGCCCAGGCATATCCCGCCCAGCTTTCCGGCGGCCAGAAACAGCGGGTGGCCATTGCCCGGGCGCTGGCTTCCAACCCCAGCATTCTCCTTTGTGACGAGGCCACCAGCGCCCTGGACCCCCAGACCACCTACAGCATCCTGGAACTGCTCAAGGACATCAACCGGAAGCTGGGCCTGACCATTGTCATCATCACCCACCAGATGAGCGTGGTCCGGGAAATCTGCAACCGGGTAGCCATTATGCAGGCCGGCCGGGTGGTGGAAGAGGGCTCCGTCGCCCAGATTTTCGCCCATCCCCAGAGCGATGTGGGCAGGGAACTGGTGAGCAAGGACAGCCCCAGCGAGGGCGACACCCGCACCCTGACCCAGGACCGGATTCAGAGCGGCAACCGGATCCGAATCGTATTTTCCGAGAATTCCAGCTTCGAGCCGGTGATCGCCAACCTGATCCTCACCTTCAAGGAGCCGGTAAACATTATGAAAGCCAACACCAAGAATGTGGGCGGCACCGCCAAGGGCGACATGCTGCTGGAGTTTATGCCGGGCAGCACCCAGCAGGAGGCCATGAAGGACTACCTGCGCCAGCGGGGCCTGGAACTGGAGGAGGTGAGCGACCATGAGTGAAGCTGTGATTTCCATGCTCTGGCAGGGCGTTCAGGAAAGCCTTTACATGACCATCTTTGCCACCCTGTTCGGGTATCTGCTGGGTCTTCCCATGGGCGTGCTCCTGTCCGTGACGGACCAGGGCGGACTGTCCCCCAACCGGGTGGTCTACCGGGTGCTGGATGTGATCGCCAATGTGGTGCGGAGCACTCCCTTCCTGATTCTTCTTATTTTGATTATCCCCATTACCAAGGCAATCGTGGGCAAGAGCTACGGCCCCACTGCCACCATTGTGCCTCTGGTCATCGCTGCGGCCCCCTTTATCGCCCGTATGGTGGAAGGCAGCCTGAAAGAAGTGGATGCCGGGGTCATTGAGGCCGCCCAGAGTATGGGGGCAACCACCTTCCAGATCATCTGGAAGGTCCTGCTGGTGGAAGCCCGCACCAGCCTGATCACCGGGGCTACCATTGCCCTGGGCACCATTCTGGGCTATTCCGCCATGGCAGGCGCCGTGGGCGGCGGCGGACTGGGAGACATTGCCATCCAGTATGGCTACTACCGGTACGAGACCGACATTATGATCGTCACCGTACTGCTCCTGATTCTGCTGTTCCAAGTGTTCCAAATGGCAGGCAACGCAATTGCAGGCCGTTTAGATAAGAGAAAATAATTTGGAGGAAAGTATTCATGAAAAAGTTTATCGCACTGGTCCTGGCCCTCGCTTTGGCCCTGACCCTTACCGCCTGCGGCAGCACCAGCACCGCAGGAGACACCACTCAGGATGCCGCACAGGATACCGCTCAGGACACTGCTGCTCAGGAGTCCGCTGAGGACACCACCATCACCGTAGCCGCCAGCGCCACCCCCCATGCCGAGATTCTGGAGCAGGTAAAGCCCATCCTGGAGGAACAGGGCTATCAGCTGGAGGTCAAGGTATTCAGCGACTATGTACAGCCCAACGAAGTGGTAGAGTCCGGCGAGTTTGATGCCAACTACTTCCAGCACATCAACTACCTGAACGAGTTCAACGAGAGCCGTGGCACCCACCTGGTCAACGCCGGTTCCATCCACTACGAGCCCCTGGGCATCTACCCCGGCGCCAAGAGCGACCTGGCTGAGCTGGCCAAGGGCGACACCATTGCCGTTCCCAACGACCCCACCAACGAGGCCCGTGCTCTGGCTCTGCTGGAGGCCAACGGCATCATCACCCTGGCTGAGGGTGCAGGACTGACTGCCACTGTCAACGACATTGTGGAGAACCCCAACGAGCTGGAGATCGTGGAGATCGAGGCCGCCCAGATTCCCCGGATGGCTTCCGAGGTTTCCTTTGTGGTCCTGAACGGCAACTACGCTCTGGAAGCTGGCTACACCAGCGCTGATGCTGTTGCCCTGGAAGATGCTCAGAGTGAGTCCATCAAGGAGAACTTTGTCAACATCATCGCCGTGAAGGAAGGCAACGAGAACCTGCCCAAGATTCAGGCTCTGGTGGAGGCTCTCAAGAGCGAGACCATCCAGAACTACATCAACGAGACCTACAACGGCTCCGTGGTTCCCTTTGTATAATCACTGACCTGCTGCCCCGGGAGAATTTCTCCCGGGGCTTTTCTGCGGGGAAGTGCTACTTTTTTCTCCTGCGCCTTGCAAAGGGAGGGGCGGGTGTGGTATAGTAACAAAATACAAAATACGGTGCGGCAGCCAGCCGTGCAGTGAGGAGTAAGAAAATGAAAAACAGCGAAAAAACTTTGGACATGATCGTGAACCTCTGCAAAAACCGGGGATATATCTATCCGGGCAGTGAGATTTACGGCGGCTTGGCCAACAGCTGGGATTACGGCCCTCTGGGCGTGGAGTTCAAGAACAATGTGAAGAAGGCATGGCTGAAAAAGTTCGTGCAGGAATCCGGCCTGAATGTGGGTCTGGATGCCGCCATTCTCATGAACCCCCAGACCTGGGTGACCACCGGCCATGTTTCCAGCTTCAGCGATCCTCTGCTGGATTGTAAGGCCTGCAAGGCCCGCCACCGGGCTGACAAGCTCATCGGGGATGTTCACCCTGAAGTAAATGTGGACGCCATGAGCTTTGACGAGATGGACAGCTTCATTGCCCAGCATGAGGATGTGGTCTGCCCCGTCTGCGGCAAGCATGACTTCACCCCCATCCGGAAGTTCAACCTCATGTTCAAGACTGCCATCGGCGTTACTGAGGACAGCAGCAGCACCTGCTACCTGCGCCCCGAGACCGCCCAGGGCATTTTCGTGAACTTTGCCAATATTCAGCGGACCACCCGCCGGAAGCTGCCTTTCGGCGTATGCCAGGTAGGCAAGGCTTTCCGGAACGAGATCACCCCCGGCAACTTCACCTTCCGTACCCGGGAATTTGAGCAGATGGAATGCGAGTTCTTCTGCAAGCCCGGCACCGACCTGGAGTGGTTTGCCTACTGGAAGGACTTCTGCAAGAACTGGCTGCTGAGCCTGGGCATCAAGGAGGAAAACCTCCGTCTGCGGGACCACGAGCCTGCCGAGCTGGCCTTCTACAGCCGTGCCACCACCGACATTGAATATGCCTTCCCCTTCACCGATTGGGGCGAGCTGTGGGGTATTGCAGACCGGACCAACTATGACCTGGGTCGTCACCAGGAAGCCAGCGGCAAGAGCCTGGAGTACTTCGACCCCGAGACCAACGAGCATTACATTCCTTATGTCATTGAGCCTTCTCTGGGCGCCGACCGTGTAGCTCTGGCCTTCCTCTGCGAGGCTTACGACGAGGAGCACCTGGGCACCGATGCCAAGGGCAAGGAGGACATCCGTACCGTTCTCCACCTCCATCCCGCTCTGGCTCCCTTCAAGGCCGCTGTGCTGCCCCTGTCCAAGAAGCTGAGCGAGCAGGCCCGGCCCGTATGGCAGGAGCTGAGCAAGTACTTCATGGTGGACTTTGACGATGCCGGTTCCATCGGCAAGCGGTACCGCCGTGAGGACGAGATCGGAACTCCCTTCTGCATTACCGTGGACTTCCAGACCTTTGGCTCCGAGACCGACGAGGCAGACCACTGTGTCACCGTCCGTGACCGTGACACCATGGAGCAGGTCCGCATCCCCATTGACCAGCTGAAGAATTATATTGAGGAGAAGATCCAGTTCTGATTTTCTCTTTCATACAGAAAAATCCCCCGGCCGTCAGGTCGGGGGATTTTTTTGCTGTCTTAAATGTGAACTCAGGTCAGCTGGTGCTGCTCCAAAGCAGCCTGATGCTCCCGGGCGATCCGCCTGATGTAATGGTAGCAGGCGGGAACCAGGAACATATCTGCCAGAATCCAGGCCACGGGTCCGGCCAGACAAGCGGCGGGATATCCGAATACCGGAATGGCAAACATACCAACAACGGCACGGCCCACCATTTCCAGAGCACCGGCGCAGATGGCCATGGTGCTGAATCCCATGCCCTGGATACAGAACCGGTATACATTTACCGCCGCCAGGGGAATGTAGAAAATACCGTTGAGGACAAGGTAGAGCCGGGCATTCTCCAGCAGCAGGGTATCAGAACCGTCCAGGAACAGAAGGGAGAGGGAATCTCCTGCCAGCCAGAAGGCGACCAGGGCGATGACTGCGTAAATGCTGCCCAACAGCATGCAGCAGTGGACTCCCTCCCGGATACGGCTGTACTTGCCGGCTCCCACATTTTGTCCGGTATAGGTAGCAATGGTACTGCCCAAAGAATCGAAGGGACAGCAAAAAATTATGCTCAGCTTGCTGCCTGCGGTAAAGGCGGCAATGGCGGCGGTGCCCAGGCTGTTGATGAACACCTGGAGCACCAGGCTGCCAATGGCGGTAACACTGTACTGAAGGCCCATGGGAATGCCGATGGAACAAAGCTTGTAGCCCTGCCGCAGGCCGAATTTCCACTGGCTGCCCTTGGGCTGGAGGATGGGAAACTTTTTCTTCAGGTAGATCAGGCAGAGCAAACCGCTCACTCCCTGAGAAACCACGGTGGCCCAGGCGGCCCCGGCAATCCCCATGTTGAAATTGAGGATAAAGATAAAGTCCAGGGCAATATTCAAAAGGCTGGCCAGGGCCAGGAAAATCACAGGGGTCTTGCTGTCTCCCACGCTCCGAATCATGGAGGAGAGAATGTTGTACAGGTAGGTCACCGGAATGCCCCAGAAGATGATAACGATGTACTTGTAAGCATCATCCAGAATCTCGGGCGGGGTGTCCATGATTTGAAGAATGAACCGGCAGGGAAGGGCGGTGCCCACTGCCATGACCACCGAGAAGATGATGCAGAGCCAGGTGCTGCTTCCGATGTACCGTTTCAGCAGGTCCTCATCCTTGGCACCAAAGCTTTGGGCCATGGGAATGGCAAAACCGGCACAGACACCGGAGCAGAAGCCAATAACCATAAAGTTCAGGCTTCCGGTGCTGCCTACGGCGGCCAGGGCATCGCTGCCCAGGGTCTTGCCCACGATCATGGTATCCACCAGACTGTAGAATTGCTGGAATAAAAGGCTGAGCAATACCGGAATGGCAAAGCCCAGAATAAGCTGGAGGGGCTTTCCCTCCGTAAGATTTTTTGTCATTTCAGTTCACACTCCCCGGCACCTGATTTTGATGGCGCCAAGAGAGTATCTTAATCCTTTTACCCTTCTCTGTCAACAGTGAATTGTTTCAGAACGCCCCGGGTCAGGGGAATGGCCAAAAGGAAGGTGCAGACATCAGAAACAGCCTGGGCAATCTGGACCCCCGTAAGCCCCATGAAGAGGGGAAGAATGAAGATGAGAGGGATAAAGAAGATACCCTGACGGGCAGCGGCGGTAATGCTCGCCCTTGCGGCCATGCCGATGGTCTGGAGCATCATGTTGCTGAGAACCGTATAGACGTTCAGCACAAAGACCAGGCACTGGCTGCGGAGGGCCAGAACACCGATCTCAATGACCTGAGGATCTTTTCGGAACAGGGAGATGAGAGGCTCAGCGCCCACAAAACCGGCAATACTGATAATGATAAGGAGAACGACACCCACCCGGAGGCAGAAGTTGAAGGCTTCCCGGACCCGGGTGTACTTTCCGGCCCCGTAGTTGGTGCCGCAGACCGGCTGGAATCCCTGGCCAAAGCCAATCAGGGCACTGTTGGCAAAGGTGGAAATGCGGGTCACCACCCCCATGGCGGCGATAGCGGCATCGGCGGCGGCCCCGCCGTAGTTCCCGGCGGCGGTGTTCAGGGCAATGGTGGCAATGCTGCCGATGCCCTGACGGCAAAGGCTGGGAACGCCGCCCCGGAAAATGTTGGTGAAATAATGCCGGGAAGGGGTGAACATTTTCAAATCCACCTGAATCACAGCCTGGGTCCGGTTCATCCAGAGAAGGATGAAGAAGGAGACGGCCTGGCTGATGACGGTGGCGGCGGCAGCTCCGGCCACCCCCATATCAAAGACAAAAATCAGGATAGGGTCCAGCACGATGTTCAGAACCGCGCCGCTGACAATTCCCACCATGGCGGAGCTGGCGCTGCCCTGGAACCGCATCTGGTTATTCAGCACAAAGCTGCCCATGATAAAGGGAGCCCCCAGAAAAATCAGCCGAAGATAGCTGATGGTGTAGGGGAGAATGGTGGGGGTGCTGCCCAGCAGAACAGACAATGGAGAGATAAAGATAACTCCCAGCACACCGATGGCTACCCCTGCAATCAGGCAGGTGACAAAACCGGTGGCGGCCATTTTCCGGGCACTTTCGAATTGCTGGGCGCCCATAGCCCGGCTGATGTAGTTGCCGCTGCCATGGCCGAAGAAGAAACCGAAAGCCTGAAAAATGGCCATAACGCTGAAAGAAATACCCACGGCGGCGGTGGACTGGGTGTCCAGCTGGCCCACAAAAAGGGTGTCGGCCATGTTATAAAAGCTGGTCACCAGCATACTGATGATGGTGGGTACGGCCATTTGGCAGATGAGCCCCGGAATGGGGGCAGTGAGCATGTATTCGACCTTCTGGTCCTGGGGCATGGTATGGATCTTCATAAAACAAAACCTCTTCGATTCGCCAGCAAATGCTGTCCAACAGTTGTTATTCAACACATATTATAGAAGTTTTGCGGAAACTTTACAATCGAGCGGGGGAACTTTATAATAGAAGAAAATTATACAAATTAAGAGATTGGTTATATATCTTGAGGGAGGATAAAGAGTATATGAATCAGGAACTGGTAAGGAAATATGCAGAGTTTGTGGTAAAAGTAGGGGTCAATGTACAGCCCCGGCAGACCCTGATCATCCGCTGCCCGGTGGAACAGGCACCCATTGCCCGGATCTGCGCCCAGGTTGGATTTGAGGCCGGCGCCAAGGACGTGGTGGTCCGGTATGAGGACGAAAAGCTGACCCGCATCCGGTATGAGCAGGGGGCGGAGGCTGACCTGACCAGCCATAAGCCCAGTGCACTCCGGGCCTGGCTGGACTATGCGGAAGACCCGGACGGCTGCTGCCTGCTGGCCCTCCGGGGAGCCGACCCCCAGATTTTTGAGGGACTGGATGTGGAAAAGGTGAACCGGGTGGCCCTGGCGGGGCGGCTCTTTATGAAGCCCTGGCAGGAGTACACCATGAAGGATCGGATCCAGTGGTGCATTGCTGCCCTGCCCTGTCCGGCCTGGGCAGCCAAGGTGTTTCCGGAACTGCCCCCGGAAGAAGGGGTGGAACGGCTTTGGGAGGCCATCTTCAAAGTCTGCCGGGTAGACCCGGACACCGACCCGGTAGAAAATTGGAAGGCCCACGTGGAAAAGCTGACCCGGTGTGCCAATGCGCTGAATGAGTATCACCTGGACCGGCTCCACTTTACCAGCGGCAACGGCACCGACCTGTGGATCGGTCTGGCCCAGGATGCCGTCTGGGAGGCAGCCCAGAGCAGGGCGGAGAACGGGGCCGTATTCATCGCCAACATCCCCACCGAGGAAGTGTATACCGCTCCCCACCGGCTTCGGGTGGACGGAAAGGTGTACGGCACCAAACCCTATGTATACAACGGACAGCTGATCGAGGACTTCTGGGTGGAGTTCAAGGAGGGGCGGGTGGTCAGCCACGGGGCCGCCAAAAACGACGACCTGCTGGCCCAGCTGCTGGAAAGCGACGAGAACGCCTGCCGGATCGGTGAGGTGGCTCTGGTGCCCGCTTCCAGCCCGGTCAACCAGAGCGGCCTGCTCTTCTATGACACCCTCTTTGACGAGAACGCCGCCTGCCATATTGCCTTCGGAGACGGCTACCCGGGTACTGTGGCCGGGGGAAATGACATGACCCCGGAGCAGCTGCTGGAAAAGGGAGTCAACGCCAGTGCCGTCCACGAGGATGTGATGATCGGCGCCGGGGATACGGACATTACCGGATTCACCGCCGACGGCCGGGAAATCCCCATTTTCCGCCAGGGAGAATGGGTGTTGCAGTAACCCTGCCGATATGGTATACTGGGGGAAAAGAAGAGTAAAGGAGGCTGGCCCTTATGTGGAACAGAAGACTCTTGAAAAGCAATGCAAGGAACGTGATTGCCCGGCGGGGCTGGGCGATCCTGATTCTGGCAGCGCTGATTTATGAAGTTCTCAACGGATTTTCGGTGACCTATAACGCAGAGTACCGGTTTGCAGATATTGTGGTGGCAGGTATTTTCCAGATTCGGCTGGTGGGAAGCCAGTGGATGGGAAAAGTGGCGGCCCTGGGCATTGTAGGCGGACTGCTGATGTTTTTTGTAGGACTGCCCCTTCAGGTGGGTTATATCCGCTACCTGATGGAGAGCCGTCAGGGAGAGCCGCCCCTGGATACCTTGTTCTCTGTATTCCGGGATGGATACGGAAACATCCTTTGGGTCCAGTTCATCACCGGCGTAAAGATCTTCCTTTGGAGCCTTCTTTTTGTGGTGCCCGGTATCATCAAGGCCTACCAGTATTACATGGTGCCTTACCTGCTGGCTGAAAATCCCTACATGGAGGCCAACCGGGCCCAGCAGCTCAGCCGTCAGATGATGGAAGGGGAAAAATGGGCAACCTTTGTGCTGGAAGTCTCCTTCTTTGGCTGGGCCCTTCTGGCCGGCCTGGCCGGCGGGGTTCTGGAACTGATCCCCTTCCTGGGGTTCATCAGCTTCACCACTGTCCTGAGCCTGCCCGTTATGGTCTACCTGAATGCCACCCTGGCCGAGCTGTATGCTGCACTCCGGGCCAAGGCGGATGCCATGGGAATTGTGGAGCCCGATGAGCTGAACGGCTTCGTGACCTATCAGTAAAAAAGGCTTGATTTGGGGGATTTTGGCCTCCTGACCCCGGAAAAAGGGGTTGCATTTTCCAAAAAGCATGGTATACTAAGTAAAGTTAAGTAAATGATGGTAAAAGGAAAGTGGGCCGCAAGGTCCGCTTTTCTTGTTTGTCTTGAGAGAAAGGAGGAAGTCCCGTGGCAAAAAGCAATCACAGCGCCGGTTCCACTGCGGCGGTGGTGGAACAGCTGGTGGCTCCGGTAGCCCAGGAGATGGGTCTGGAGATCTGGGACGTTCGGTTTGAGAAGGAAGGCCCCGACTGGTTTTTGCGGGTGCTGATCCAGCGCCCCGGCGGATATCTGGACACGGATACCTGCGAGGCCTTCAGCAGGGCCATTGACCCCATTCTGGACCGGGAGGACCCCATTGACCAGAGCTATTATCTGGAGGTGGGAAGCCCGGGACTGGGCCGCCGCCTGACCCGCCCTGCCCATTACACCGCCTGCATGGGTCAGCCCCTGGCAGTGCGGCTGATCCGCCCTGATGAGTCCGGACAGCGGGAGTATGAGGGGACCCTCACCGCCGCCGACGGCCAGGGCTTTACCCTGGATACTCCCCAGGGGGAAAAGACCTTCCCCTATACCGCCGCCAGCTTTGTAAAGCTCTGCGACGACCGGGATCTGTTTTGATAACCTGAATCGAATATGAAAATCTAGGAGGAATTCCCAAAATGAATCAAGAGTTTTTTGACGCCCTGACTGCCCTTTGTCAGGAACGGGGCATCTCGGTGGACTACCTGGTGGAGAAGATCCGGGCTGCCGTGGTGCTGGCAGTAAAGAAGAACTGCGGGGTAGAGGACGATAACGTTCTGGTGGAGATCGACCCCGAGGCCGGCAAGTTCTCCGCCAGCCTGGTCCGGGATATTGTGGAGGAAGTGGAGAACCCCCACACCCAGGTTTCCGTGGAGGATGCCCAGCGGGTCCGGAAGACCTACAAGGCAGGCCAGCGGATGGTGACCAAGCTCAAGACCAAGGAATTCGGCCGCATCGCTGCCCAGACCGCCAAGCACGTGATCCGGCAGGGGATCCGGGATGCCGAGCGGAACCAGCAGTACAATGAGATGCAGTCCAAGAGCCACGAGATCATCACCGGTACCGTGGTCAATGTGGATGCCGAGCGGGGCCTGGTCAGCCTGGACCTGGGCAAGGGCGGAAGCGTGATCCTGCCCCGGAATGAGCAGATCCCCGGAGAAGAATACTACGAGGGCCAGACCCTTCAGGTCTATGTGGTGGATGTGACCGAGACTGAGCGTGGACCCAAGATCATGATCAGCCGGACCCATCACGGCCTTGTCAAGCGGATGTTTGAAATGGAAGTCCCCGAAATCTTCGAGGGCACCGTGGAGATCAAGGCCATCAGCCGGGAAGCCGGCGCCCGCACCAAGATGGCAGTGGCCAGCAAAGACCCCAACGTGGATCCCGTAGGCGCCTGCATTGGCGCCCACGGCACCCGTGTGGCCAAGATCGTGGAAGAGCTGGGCGGTGAGAAGATCGACATCGTCAAGTGGAGTGAGAACATTGAAGAGTTCATCAGCGCTGCTCTCAGCCCTGCCAAGGTGGTCAAGGTGGAGATCCTGGACCCCGAGACCAAGAGCTGCCGTGTCACCGTTCCCGATCAGCAGCTGAGCCTGGCCATCGGCAACCGGGGCCAGAACGTACGGCTCTGCGTCAAGCTGACCGGCTATAAGATCGATATTCATCCTGAGTCCGGCTACTATGGCGAGGACGAAGCCTGAGAAGTAAGCATTATTGAGGGAAAAGGAGGTCTGCGGGGTGCAGCAAAAGAAGATTCCTGTCCGTCATTGCCTTGGCTGCAATGAGGGAAAACCCAAGCGGGAGCTGGTGCGGGTGGTCCGCAGCCCCCAGGGAGAGATTTCTCTGGACAGCCGGGGGAAAATGCCCGGCCGGGGGGCTTATATCTGCCCCAAGGTGGAATGCCTTGCCAAGGCCCGGAAAGCCAAGCGGCTGGAGCGGGCGTTGGACCGGGAGATTCCCCCTGAGATTTATGCTCAGCTGGAGGAGCAGATCGCAGCGCTGCCCTCCGGGGAAACGGAGGAATAAGCCATGGCACAGGATCCACTGTACGGGGCTTTGTCCCTGACCCGGAAGGCGGGAAAGCTGGCCATGGGATTTGACCCGGTAAAGGATCAGGTCCTGTCCGGTAAGGCGTTTCTGGTCCTTACCGCCGCCGACCTGAGCCCCAAGACCCAGAAGAGGGTAGAGCTGTATTGCCAGGACCTGGTGGAGATGATTCCCACTCCCCTTACTCAAGCCCAGCTGGCGGGATTTGCCCACAAGCCGGTGGGAGTGCTGGGAGTGCTGGATTCCAACCTGGCAGCCCTCTGCAAAAATGCCCTTCTCAAATCCGCAGCCGCAGCAGCTGCCCAAATACCAAACCAGGAGGATAAGAGCGAATGACCATTAAATATAAAATCTCTGATGTGGCAAAGGCTTTGGGCCTTCCTGCCAAAAAGCTGGTGGAACAGATGAATGCCGCCGGCGACAATACTGTTAAGACCGGCTCCAGCCTGGAGGAGAGCCAGATGAACCTGCTGTTCGATCTGCTCACCACCAACAACAGCGAGGCCGATCTCACCGCTTACCTGAACTCCGCCAAGAAAGAGGAGCCCAAACCTCAGCCTGCTCCCAAGGCAGAGCCCAAGAAAGCCGCTCCCGCTCCCCAGAAGAAGGCTGAGCCCAAAAAGACCCAGCCCAAGGAGAGCCCCAAGAAGCACCAGTCCAACCAGTCCGTCAGCCTTCATGAGCTGGCCGGCAGCGAGGCTGCTTCTGAGCCCACCCAGGTGGTGGAGGTCCAGCGCCAGCAGGTGACTGTGGACACCCGTACTGTGGACGTGAACCTGGATAAGTTCAACGAGCGTTACACTGATATGGCTGCCAGCAAGGGCGGCATGGATAAGCGCCGGAACCAGCCCAGCGGCAACAAGCAGAAGTTCACCAACCGGAACAACAAGCGGAACGACAAGTTCAAGAGCCGCCGGGAGACCGAGGCCGAGCGGCTCCAGCGCATCCAGCTGGAGAAGGCCCGGAATGCCCAGCTCAAGATCACCCTGCCCGACGAGATCACCGTGGGCGAGCTGGCTTCCCGTCTGAAGAAGACCGCCGCCGAGGTCATCAAGAAGTTCATGATGATGGGCGAAATGCACGCCATTTCCGATGTGGTGGATTTTGACACCGCCGCCCTCATTGCCGACGAGTTCCACGCCAAGGTGGAGCGGGAAGTCCATGTTTCCATCGAGGAGCGTCTGTTCCAGGTGGAGGAGGACGATGCCGCTTCCCTCCAGACCCGGCCTCCCGTTGTGGTGGTCATGGGCCACGTCGACCACGGCAAGACCTCCATTCTGGATGCTATCCGGAAGACCAACGTGACCGCCGGAGAAGCCGGCGGCATTACCCAGGCCATCGGCGCCTACCAGGTCAAGATCAACGACGATGTGATCACCTTCCTGGATACTCCCGGCCACGAAGCCTTCACCAGCATGCGGGCCCGGGGCGCCAACATGACCGATATTGCAGTTCTGGTGGTTGCCGCCGACGACGGCATTATGCCCCAGACCATTGAGTCCATCAACCATGCCAAGGCCGCCGGTGTCAAGGTCATCGTGGCCATCAACAAGATGGATAAACCCACCGCTAACCCGGAGCGGGTAAAGGAACAGCTGACCCAGTACGAGATCATCAGCGAGGACTGGGGCGGCGACGTGGCCTGCATCCCCGTTTCCGCTCTCACCGGCATGGGCATCAACGACCTGCTGGAGCGGATTGCGCTGGAAGCCGAGTTCATGGAACTGAAGGCCAACCCCAACCGCCGTGCCAAGGGCGCCGTGGTGGAAGCCCGTCTGGACAAGGGCCAGGGCCCCGTGGCCACTGTGCTGGTTCAGAACGGCACCCTCCACAAGGGCGACATTATCATTGCCGGTACCGCTGTGGGCCGTGTCCGGACCATGCGGAGCGACAAGGGTCAGTTCATTGAGGAGGCAGGCCCCTCCACTCCCGTGGAGATCACCGGTCTGACCGAAGTGCCCGAGGCCGGCGACAGCTTTGAGGCCGTAGAGGACGAGCGCCTGGCCCGTGAACTGGCCGATCAGCGTATCGCCGAGGCCAAGGAGAAGAAGTTCGCCGCTTACACCAAGGTCACCCTGGATAACCTGTTCAGCCAGATTGCCGAGGGCGACCGGAAGGAACTGCCCATTGTGGTCAAGGCTGACGTACAGGGCAGCGCCGAGGCTGTGAAGCAGAGCCTGGAAAAGATCAGCAATGATGAAGTCCGGGTCCGGGTCATCCACGCAGGCGTGGGCGGCATCAGCAAGAGCGACGTTATGCTGGCCAACGCCTCCGGAGCCATCATCATCGGCTTCAATGTCCGTCCTGACGCCGTGGCCAAGGCAGAAGCTGCCCAGGCCGAGGTGGAAATGCGGATGTACCGTGTTATCTATGATGCCATCAACGATGTGACCGATGCTATGAAGGGTATGCTGGCTCCCAAGATTCGGGAAGTGGAACTGGGCACCCTGGACGTGCGTCAGGTCTACAAGATCTCCAGCGTAGGCACTGTGGCCGGCTGCCGTGTCACCCATGGCAAAATCACCCGGAACAGCAAGGTTCGGGTGGTCCGTGACGGTATCGTTATCGCCGAGGATGAAATTGCCAGCCTGAAGCGGTTCAAGGACGATGCCAAGGAAGTGGCCGAAGGCTTTGAATGCGGCGTGACCCTGGAGAAGTTCGCAGACGTAAAAGAAGGGGACATCTTCGAGGCTTATATCCTGGAAGAGTACCGGGATTGATCTGGGGAGGTAACTGCTATGCCCAGTAAAAATCAGGGCCGTTTGGCCCAGGACATGAAGCGGGAGGTCATTGCCATCATCGACCAGATGAAGGACCCCCGCCTGACGGGAGGACTTCTCACCGTCACCCGGCTGGATGTAACGCCTGATCTGGATCTGGCCCGGGTATATATCAGTGTAATGGGCCGGGAAGGGGGCACCGCTCCGGTGGTGGCCGCTCTTCAGAAGGCCAGCGGACATGTCCGCACCGAGCTGAGCCGCCGGATGCACATCCGGAAGGCTCCCCGGCTGGAATTTGTGGCAGATGACGGCGCCGCCTATGCCGCCCACATCAACGAGATTCTGAATGGATTGAATATCAGCAAGGACAACACACCTGACGAGGAAGAGGAGTGATCCTCTTCCCCCCGTCAAAGGAGGAAGAAATGACTGAGTTTGTGGACCTAGCGGTTGCGGCACAGCGACTGCGGGAAGCGGAGAATATCCTGATCCTGTCCCATAAAAATCCCGATGGAGATACCATCGGATGTGCGGGCGGCCTGCAATGGATTCTGCGCAGTCTGGGAAAACAGGCTGCGGTCCTCTGCGGCGACCCTATCCCGGAAATCTACGATTACATGAACATCGAGGTCTTTGAGGGCCAGTTCCACCCGGATTTCGTGGTGGCTGTGGACGTGGCCAGTGTTCAGCTGCTGGGAGAGTCGGAGCTCATGTTGGAGTACTCCGAAAATCCCAACCTCTGCATTGACCATCACGGGGGGAATACCGGCTACGCCTATGAGACGGTGCTGGACCCCACCGCTGCGGCTGCGGCGGAGATCATCACCCTTCTGGCCCAGGAGCTGGAAGTGGAGCTGACTCCTCAGATTGCGGACTGCCTTTATACCGGCATCAGCACCGATACCGGCTGCTTCAAGTTCAGCAGCACCACTGCCCGGACCCACCGGATTGCCGCCCAGCTGATGGAAGCGGGAGCCAATGTGGAGGAACTCAACGGAATCCTCTTTGAAAGCCGTTCCACCGCCCGGCTGGAAATCGAGCGGATGGCCCTGGAAAGTCTGGAATATTATCTGGACGGAGCCTGCGCCATGGTCTGCCTGACCAAGGAGCAGATCCAGGAAAGCGGGGTGGCTCCCGCCGAGCTGGAGGACCTGACCAGCCTGCCCCGGAGCATTCAGGGGGTACAGGTGGGCCTGACCCTTCGTCAGCAGCCTTACGGCAGCTACAAGGTCAGTGTCCGGACCACCAAGCTGGTGGACGCCTGCGCTATCGCCAACCGGTTCGGAGGCGGCGGCCATGCCCGTGCCGCCGGCTGTGAGCTGGACGGAAGCCAGGAAAGCATTAAGGAACTGCTGATTCAGGAGGTAGCCGCAGCATTGGAGGCGGCCACTGCCCGGCAGCAGGAGGAACAGACGGAGCAGCAGGAAGAAGTATGAGAGGAATCCTGGTGGTAGATAAGCCTTCGGGCTGGACCAGCTTTGACGTGATCGCCAAGCTGCGGGGTGCCTTGGGCACCCGGAAGCTGGGCCACTCCGGAACCCTGGACCCCATGGCTACCGGGGTGCTCCCGGTCTTTGTGGGGGCTGCCAGCAAGGCGGTGGACCTTCAGGAAAACCATGATAAGACCTACCGGGCGGCGGTCCGGTTCGGATTGGCCACCGACACGGGGGACATTACCGGAAATCCGGTCCGTCGGAAGGAATGTACTGTCACCCGGCAGGAGCTGGAAGCGGTGCTTCCCTCCTTTTTGGGGGAGCAGAGCCAGGTCCCGCCCATGTACAGCGCCGTAAAGGTGGGGGGCGTGCCCCTCTATAAGCTGGCCCGCCAGGGAAAAGAGATAGAGCGGAAAGCCCGGACCATTAAGGTCTACTCCCTCACCTGCCTGGAAGAACTGGGCCCCAATGAATTCCTGCTGGAAGCTGCCTGCAGCAAGGGGACCTATATCCGGACCCTGCTGGAGGATATCGGGGCGGCTCTGGACTGTCCTGCCACCATGACCGCCCTGCGGCGGACGGCGGCTGGGGTGTACACCCAGGACCAGGCCCATCCCCTGGAAGAGATTCTGGCACTGGCCGGTCAGGGCAGGGCAGAGGAACTGCTGCTGGACCTGGAAACGGTCTTTGCACACCTGCCTCTTCTTAAGGTCAATCCCGGGGTGGAAGCCCATCTGCGGAACGGCTGCCCCACCAGCCACTATAAGGCTCAGGACGGCCGGTATCGGGTGCAGGACCAGGAAGGAAACTTTCTGGGCACGGCCCGGGTCACCGGCGGGGTGCTGAATGTGGAAAAGTTGTTTGTGGAAAGGGCGTGACTGCCATTAAAATCTATCATGCCCTGGAAGAACTGCCCCAGGGAATCAATACTGCGGTGGCTATGGGCTTTTTTGATGGAGTCCACCTGGGCCACCGTCAGGTGGTGTCCCACGCAGTGGAAGCCGCCCGGAAAGAGGGGCTTGCCCCGGCAGTATTTACCTTCAATCTGCCGGTGTCCAGCACCATGAAGGGAAAACGGCTCCAGACCCAGGAACAGAAATACCAGGTGATGGAGGAACTGGGAGTGGAATACTTCCTGGAACCTTCCTTTGAGACCATTGCCGGGTTCAGTCCCCGGGAGTTCGTGGAGGAGATGATGGGGAAACTCTATCACGCCCGGGCTCTCTTCTGCGGGGAAAATTTTACCTTCGGGAAAAAGGCGGCGGGGAATGTGGAAGTTCTCCGGCAGCTCTGCGGGCCTTTGGGAATTCAGGTGGGGGTAGTCCCCATGGCTGAGTACCAGGGCCAGACCGTCAGCTCCACCCGGATCCGGAAAGCCCTGGAGGAAGGGGAGATGGAACAGGTCACCGCTATGCTGGGCCGGCCCTACCAGATCCTTTTCCCGGTGGTCCACGGCCAGAAGCTGGGCCGGACCCTGGGAATGCCCACCATCAACCAAAAATATCCGGAGGGATTTCAAATCCCCCGTCTGGGAATCTATATTACCAGGGTGAGGGTGAACGGGGAGTGGCGCCCCAGCATTACCGGGCTGGGCAGCCGCCCTACCGTCAACAATGACCCCACCTCCATCAGCTGTGAGACCTTTATCCCCGGCTATGAGGGAGACCTTTACGATAAGGAAGTGCCTCTGGAGTTCTGCCGGTATCTGGAGCCCAGCCACAAGTTTGAAAATGTGGCCCAGCTCCGCCAGGCGGTAATGAACTGGGCAGACCAGGCCCTTTTGTACCACGGCTGCAAAAAGTCCGGGGAGTAAATCTTTTTCAAAAAATCCAAAAACCCTTGCAGTAGGGAAGGATTTATGGTATCATCTAATAGTTACCGTGGCTCAGTTTTGGGCGGATGCCTCGCATACCCCTACCCACTTCTTGGCCATCGGCAAATATCATAAAGTGAGGTATACAACAATGGAAGACAAGAAGACAATTATTGCCGGCATTCAGCTGTCTGAGAACGACACCGGTTCTCCCGAGGTTCAGGTTGCTCTGCTGACCGCTCGGATCAACCACCTGAATGACCACCTGAAGGCCAACCCCCTGGACCACCACAGCCGTCGGGGCATGCTGAAGATGATCGGCCGCCGCCGGAATCTGCTGGCTTACCTGCAGAAGAAGGATGTTGAGCGGTACCGTGCTCTCATCGCTAAGCTGGGTCTGCGTAAGTAATTGGAACAAAGGCAGACAGGCGGAGACTTTCCGCCTGTCTGTTTTCCTGTTTTTCCCGGTATGGAATCCGAGGGGCGGCGGGTACCACTTTCAGCAATAAATCGAGGGCCTTACCTCCGAGGTAGGGCGCCGGATTTGTTGCTTAAAGGGTGAACGCCCCCCTCTATGAAAAAACAAAGTATAAGGAGGCAAAATCTATGGCAATCGAGTTTGGTTCCAGGAAAGAAACTTTCCCCAACTACAAGAAGTTTGAGACCACCCTGGCCGGCCGTCCCTTTGTGGTGGAGACCGGAATGATGTGTGCATTGTCCAACGCCAGCGCTATGATCCGCTACGGCGATACCTGCGTGCTCTGCAATGTGGTCATGAGCCCCAAGCCCCGTGAGGGCATTGATTTCTTCCCCCTCAGCGTGGAATTTGAGGAGAAGATGTACGCAGTAGGCCGGATTCCCGGCAGCTTTATGCGCCGTGAAGGCCGCCCCGGTGAGAAGGCTATCCTCACCTCCCGTGTGGTGGACCGTCCCATCCGTCCTCTCTTCCCCCACGAGCTGCGGAACGATGTCTGCGTTACCATGACCGTCATGAGCGTAGATCCTGACTGCAGCCCCGAAATCGCCGGCATGATCGGCACTTCCGTGGTCCTGAGCATTTCCGACATTCCCTGGAACGGCCCCATCGGCGGCGTTCAGGTAGGTCTGGTGGACGGCGAGATCGTCCTCAACCCCACCCGGGAACAGCGGGATGTAAGCGACCTGGCCCTCACCGTGGCTGCCACCATGAACAAGATCGTTATGATCGAGGCCGGCGCCAACGAGGTGGACGAGGAGACCATGCTCCAGGCCATCAAGACCGCTCACCAGGAGATCAAGAAGACCATCGCCTTCATCAACGGCATTGTGGCTGAAATCGGCAAGCCCAAGGTAGAGTTCACCCCCGTGGAGATGGACCCTGTCATGATGGCTGACATTACCGAGAAGCACCTGGCTCAGTTTGAAGCTGCCATGGACACCGACGACAAGAATGTGCGGGATGCTGCCGTTCTCCCCATTATGGACGAGATCGCTGCCGAGTACCCCGACCTGACCGAGGGCGACCTGGAACAGATCAGCTACCTGATGATGAAGAAGGTAGTCCGTACCTGGCTGCTCCGGGACGGCAAGCGGGTTGACGGCCGTGGCATCAACGAGATCCGTCCCCTGAATGCCCAGGTTGGCCTGCTGCCCCGTGTACACGGCTCCGGCATGTTCACCCGTGGACAGACTCAGGTCCTCACCGCCGTGGCTCTGGGCTCCACCAAGGACGCTCAGCTCATGGACGACCTGAGCGACCAGGATACCAAGCGGTATATCCACCACTACAACTTCCCTCCCTACTCTGTAGGCGAGGCCCGTGCTCCCCGCAGCCCCGGCCGTCGTGAGATCGGCCACGGCGCTCTGGCAGAGCGGGCTCTCATCCCCGTTCTCCCCGACCTGGCTGACTTCCCCTACACCATCCGGGCCGTGTCCGAGGTTCTCTCCTCCAACGGTTCCACCAGCCAGGCTTCCATCTGCGGCAGCACCCTGGCCCTCATGGATGCAGGCGTGCCCATCAAGGCTCCTGTGGCCGGCATCAGCTGCGGCCTGATCACCGACGGCGACCCCCTCAACGGCGGCCGCTGGATGACCATGCTGGACATCCAGGGCGTGGAAGACTTCCACGGCGATATGGACTTTAAGGTAGGCGGCACCCGGAAGGGCATCACCGCTATCCAGATGGACATTAAGGTGGACGGACTGACCTACGAAATCATCGAGGAAGCCTTTGAGAAGTGCCGGAAGGGCCGTCTCTACATCCTGGATGAGATCATCAAGCCCTGCATTGCAGAGCCCCGTGCTCAGCTGAGCAAGTACGCTCCCAAGATGTTCAGCATGATGATCCCCGTGGACAAGATCAAGGACGTCATCGGCAAGGGCGGCAAGGTAATCCAGGAGATCTGCGCCAACAACAACTGCAAGATCGACATTGAAGAGGACGGCCATGTCTTCGTATCCGCTGTGGATGCCGACGATGCCAACCGTGCCATCTTCACCATCAAGACCATTGTGGAGGACCCCGAGGTGGGCGCCATCTACAAGGGCCGTGTCACCCGTCTCATGAACTTCGGCGCCTTCGTGGAGATCGCTCCCGGCAAGGAAGGCCTGGTTCACATCAGCAAGCTGGACACCAAGCGTGTAGAGCGGGTTGAGGACGTAGTGGCTGTGGGCGACGAGCTTATTGTCATGGTCACCGATATCGACCAGCAGGGCCGTATCAACCTGAGCCGGAAGGATGCTCTGGCTAAGCTGGCTGCCAAGAAGGCCCAGCAGAACGGCTGATTCAAAACCTGAAAGAGAAAGAAATCCCCCGGAACGGAGAAATCCGTTCCGGGGGATTTTTGCTGTGGAAAGTAATCAGAAGGGAGCGCTGCCCTCCTGGCTGCGCAGGTCGTCCTGCTCCAGCTCGGCCATGAGGGCGGCCCGGCGGCTGTCCAGCATGAGGGTCTTGTTGTACTGGAAATATCGCTCGCAGCCGTTCTCGGTAATGAAAGCGTGGCTGTCGGGCCCAAGGGTTAGTTCGGTGACAAAGACTACCATCTCCTGGCCATTGGCAAAGGCGGCTTCCATAAAGTCGAAGGCGTTTTCCAGGGCTTCCGAGGCATGACCCAGGGATTCCTCCCGCAGCCGGACCTGGTGATTGAACATCCCACGCACCTGTTGGAAGGCACCCTCCCCGTCCAGCCCGGAGTCGGGCATCCAGCCCCGGAGAAGCCGAGCGGCATCTTTCCGGCAGGTAAGGGTCCGCCGGTCGGCCAGGCCGGACTGCTCCATCCGGCGGGTCTCACCTTCGTACTCCTCCACCAGTTCCTGGTAAATCATAAGGGCAATTACGATGCCCTCGTTCAGCCGGGAACGGAACTCCTTCAGCACCTGGTAGCACTGGTCGGTGACCGCCTCGGTGTCCCGGCTCTGGATGATGAGGGTGTTCACTCCGCTGAGGATAAGCCCTACCAGACTGAGCCGCTCGTCAAAGGGCGCCGCATAGACACGCTGGTACACCTTGGGGTCCACCAGACCCTGGAGAATGTCGGACACACCGTAATCGTCGGCATACTTCCGGTACAAATCCAGATAGGAGGCTACATCCTTGGCAATCTCCCGGTGCTGTAAATACTGGGAGACCACATCCTCGTCCACCGTTAAGCCCAGCCGCTGATACTCCTCCAGAAGTCCGCTGAGGTCTTCCCAGCCCCGTGCGGTGACAAACTGGGTCCCGTCCACGTCGGCGTTGATTTTGTAGAAGTTCTGGGGCCGCAGCTCCAGATAACTGAGGAGGGCAGGGTGGAGCCGCTGTCCCCGGGCGTATTCCTTCCAGACGGTCAGGTCCGGTTCCAGGTCCATCCGGCGCACCCGATCCAGGGTGACAATGTCAAACTCCCGCACCGATTTGTTGTACTCCGGCGGGTTGCCGGCGGCCACAATGATCCAGCCCTGGGGAATGGCCTGGTTGCCGAAGGTCTTGTACTGTAAGAACTGAAGCATGGTGGGGGCCAGGGTCTCGGAGACGCAGTTGATTTCGTCAATAAAGAGGATGCCCTCTTTCAGGCCGGTGGATTCCATCTTCCGGTAAATGCTGGCAATGATCTCGCTCATGGTGTACTCGGTGACCGAGTAATCCTTTCCGGCAAAATTCACCTGACGGATAAAGGGCAGGCCCACGGCGCTCTGGCGGGTGTGATGGGTGATGGTGTAGGCCACCAGGGCAATCTCACACTCCTGGGCTACCTGCTCCATGATCTGGGTCTTTCCGATACCGGGAGGCCCCATGAGCAGGATGGGCCGCTGGCGCAGGGACGGGATCCGGTACTGACCGTTTTCGTCCTTTTCCAGATAAGCCCGGACGGTATTTTTGATTTCTTCCTTGGCTCGTTTGATATTCATAACTGGATGTCCTCCTCCAAGTAATCGGGGTCGCTTTTGGGGTCATAGTCCAGGTCCTCCCGGACCGGGGGCGGGGCCAGAAATTCTTCCGGGTCCAATACCAGCTCCATGGCCCAGGGGGGCAGGCCCTCATCCACGTAAAAGTGGTTGAGGAATAAAAAGGCCACATCGTAACCGGGGCGGCGGCTGGGATAGATCCCTTTTCCGTCGGTGAGATAGAGCAGCCCCCGAAGGTGGCGGAAGGCCTTCTGCTCCACCAGTCGGTCCACATAGGCGAAGGCAGGACGGAAATCGGTGCCCCCGCCCCCCAGTACCGTGAACTGGGAAAGCAGGTTTTCCAGGCTGGACAGGTCAGTGACCAGGGTATCTGCCCGGACCGTATCGTCGCACTGTAAAATCCGGAGATTGCACCGGCGGGAAAAACTTTCGCTGCTTTTCAGGAGGGCGAAGGTCTGCCGTAGAAATTCCTTGATCAAATCCCCGCTGGTGGAATAGCTGGTGTCCAGCACCAGCACAAATTCCTCCACCCGCATCTGCTCCCGGGTCTCCAAGGGCTCCACCAGGGGCATATTCCCGTACAGGCTCAGGCCGTAGGTGTAAAAGTTCAGGTCAAAGCTGTCCGGGTCCAGATGAGGCTCCTCCCGGAGTGCTGCAAATTTTCGGAGAAACTCCTTGTAGCTTCGCCGGCTTTTGGCGGCGGAAAGCTGGGCGGCCAGGGCTCCGTCCCCTTCGCTCTGCTCCTTGGCCCGGCTTTCCATCCGGGTCTGGGTCTGGCGGCTGAGATTCTCCCACTGGGCGGCCAGGGCGGTGGATTGGGGGTCCTGGGGGTCCTGGGGCCACTTGCCGTGGTCGTCCCCGTAAAACTCCCGGGCCAGCTGGTCCAGGGGATACTGGGTCTGGGTGGCCAGCCACCGGTAAACCGGTCCCGGTGCTGCCAGGGGCAGGGGTTCCAGTACCTGACTGTAGATTTGGGTCCGGAGAAGGGCCATGGGCCGGGGAAACACCTGGAGCTGGTCCAGCAGATGTTCCACCACAATGTCACAGGCAATGTTCCAGAGCTGGGGCTGCCGGGGTCCCCGGAGCCAGAGATGCCGGAACAGGCAGTGGAACAGGGCATGGAGATAGGTGCGGGAGAGATAGACCGGATTGTGCCGGAACAGTTCCAGCACCCAGGCGGGGGAGTAGTCCAGATGGACCCCGTCCACGGCAATCCCCCGAAGCCCCTGGACCGGGCGGGGTGTCAGGCCGCTGAGGGCGCAGTCCAGGTGGCGGAGTTTCATATATAACTCGGTCCGGGCCAGTTCCAGGGCCTGGGCGGCTTTTTCCTCCTCCCACCGGGTTTGGGTCAGGGGTGCCATGGCAATCCCTCCTTTCCTGAATCAAAAATCAAAGTCATAGGTCTTTTTCTTTACCGGGAAAAGCCGGTGCTGCCAGTCCAGAAGAAGGGCGGAAATCTCCCCCAGCTCCTTTTCCACAGCGAATTCCTGGGCCGCTGCCAGTGCGGCGGGGGAGGTGATTCCCAGCCCCAGGAAAAAGTTGATTCCCTCAATATCCTCCTGTTTGACCAGATAGGTCAGGGCAGTGGAATCCTGGCCGGAAAGATAGTCCAGATAATCCTGCCGGGCGGCGGGGGAGAGGGAATAGGGATATTCCAGCCGCCCCAGGGCCAGCCGGCAGAGACTTACAGGATTTTCCTGGGCCTTCTCCCGCTGGAAGATGGCGTCATACTCTCCAAAGCTGACCTGCCCCCCGGAAAAGCATTGCCGGTACCGATATCCTTCCCCGGAAATAGTCCGGCTGAAAATATGGGCGGGAGCGGTCTCGTCTATCTCCTCGTCATACTCGGGATAGAAGAGCCGGGCGTCCCGGAACACCACTTCCAGGTCCCCAGGCAGGGCGGCCAGCAGTTTCCGTAAACCGGTGGATTCTCCGGCTCCGGCGTCCAGTTCCAGATGGCTCAGGGTAAAACAGTTGCTGAACAAATCGCTTCCGGTCTGGACCAGAGCAGGCCCCACCCGGAGCCATTCCAGCTTCCGGCAGTTGTAGAAGGCGGCGTTGTCCAGCAGCACCGCCTGGGCAGGCAGTTCCAATCCCCGGACCTGGTTTCCGGCCAGGGAAACCAGGGGAATATCCTCCCCGATACGGGTAGTGTAAACCGGACCCCGGGGAGAGGGCGGGGTGGCACTGAAACAGTAGGGCCCTATCTCCAGAATGGTGCGCCCCTCCACCTGGGCAGGAAGACAGAGAACGGAGCTGTCCGACTCCACCCGAACCAGCCGGGCGCCCTGCTCCAAAGGCTGCCAGTGCAGTACCATGGAAGCCATCTTTTACTCCTCCTTCCTCCGGGAAAAATCCTTTACATTTGACCCAGTATACCATAAAATGAAGGGTGTGAAAATAGCCCGAAACAGGGAAAGGGGAATTTTGGAAAAATGTCATTGGAGCGCGTGAAAGAGTATCTGAAAGAATTCGGGGCAGAGGACCGGGTGCTGGAGTTTCCTGTGTCCAGCGCCACGGTGGAACTGGCTGCCCAGGCCGTCGGCTGCGAGGGAAAGCAGATCGCCAAGACCCTTTCCTTTGAACTGCCCCAGGGAAGCCTGCTGATCGTGGCAGCCGGGGATGCCAAGGTGGACAACCACAAGTTCAAGGAAACCTTTGGGGTAAAGGCAAAAATGCTTCCTCCCGACCAGGTGGAGGAAAAAATCGGCCACCGGGTAGGCGGGGTCTGCCCCTTTGGTATCAACCCGGGGGTGCGGGTCTGCCTGGACGAGTCTCTCAAACGGTTTGAGACGGTATACCCCGCCTGCGGCAGCGCCAACAGCGCCATTCGGGTGACCCTGCCCGAGATGGAAACCTTCGCCCGCACCCAGGATTGGGTGGACGTGTGCAAAAACTGGGAGTAAGAAATAAAGAGAGGTGTCTTTTATGACCTACGGACTTTACCCCCTGATGGGATTATTCTTTGTCTATTCCTTTGCAGGCTGGGTGCTGGAAACTGCTCAGGCGGCGGTGGTGCAGAAACGGTTTGTCAACCGGGGCTTTCTGAATATGCCTCTCTGCCCCATTTACGGCATTGTCTCGGTCAGCTTTGCCCTCTTCCTGCCGGAACTGGCGGACACCTGGTTTTTCCTGTTTTTGGGAGGAATGATCCTTTCCTCCTTTGTGGAACTGGTCAGCGGCAAGATTCTGGAAGCAATTTTCCACCGGAAATGGTGGGATTACTCGGGCCAGAAATTCCAGTTTGAAGGGTATGTCTGCCTGAAATACAGTGCAATCTGGGGCTTGTTCGGAGTCCTCTGCATGAAGCTGCTCAACCCCGTCCTTCTGCGGCTGGGCGGGCTCTGCCCTCCCCTGGTGGGAAAACTGGTCCTCTGGATTCTGACCTTCCTCTTTGCAGCGGACTTTATCACCAGTGCAGCGGCAGTGACCCAGATGAAGCTGCGGCTGGGCCGTATGGAGGAACTGGGGGAAGGCCTTGGCCAGATCACTGACCGGCTGGGCAACGCCCTTACCCGGAGGATACAGCACCGTATGGTCCGGGCTTACCCCAACCTTCAGGTGGATAAGCTGCTGGAGGAAGTCAAGGCCCGGCGGGAAGTGGAAGCAGGTCCCAAGGTATTTGCCCAGGGCTGCGGCTTTTACAAGCTGACCCTTCTCTTTTTCATCGGTGCCTTTTTGGGGGACATTATCGAGACCATCTTCTGCTTTGTCACCTCCGGGGTGATCATGAGCCGGAGCAGCGTGGTGTATGGTCCCTTCAGCATTGTGTGGGGCCTGGGCGCTGTTCTCCTGACTGCCATCCTCTACCGGTGGCGGGATAAGAACGACCGGTATATTTTCCTGGTGGGTACCGTCCTGGGCGGCGCCTACGAGTATGTATGCAGCGTCTTTACCGAACTGGTGTTTGGGACCGTTTTCTGGGATTACAGCCATATCCCCTTCAACCTGGGAGGGCGTATCAACCTTCTCTACTGCTTTTTCTGGGGAATTGCGGCGGTGGCCTGGCTCAAAGGCGTTTATCCCCGGCTGTCCGACCTGATTGAAAAAATCCCGGTCCGCACAGGTACCATCCTTACCTGGATTTTGGTGGTGTTCATGATATTCAATATGATCGTATCCAGCCTGGCTATGGCCCGGTATGTGGAGCGGAACACGGTGGCCCAGCCCAGCACCACCGCCTTGAGCCAGCTGCTGGATGAACGGTTCCCGGACCGGCGGATGGAACGGATTTATCCCAACGCCAAGATTGTGGAAAAATAAAACGGTATTCAGAAAGAATTCTGAAATTCTCTTTTGGTTCGGTTGCCGGAAACGGGGGGGATGTGTTAGGATTTCCCCGAGGTGAGCGAAATGTATCAGCTGGATAAAAAGGAATTCGGCGCTTTTGTGGCCAGCCTGCGGAAGGAGAAGGGGTACACCCAGAAAGAACTGGCGGCCCGGCTCTGCCTGTCGGATAAGGCGGTGAGCAAGTGGGAGACGGGAGTGAGCATTCCGGATACCCCCATGCTGGTCCCTCTGGCCCAGGCCCTGGATGTGACTGTGACGGAACTGCTCCTCTGCCGCCGCCAGACCCCCGGGGAGACCCTGGACAAGGAAGCGGTGGAAGAGGTGGTCCAGCAGGCCATTCAGTACCCTCAAGCCACTGCCAAGCGGGCATGGTCTGTCCCCGGTCCCTGGAAATGGGTATTCATTGCGGCGCTGGCAGTGGCTGCGGCGGGCGTGGTGTTCCACCCCTGGCTGAATCTGCCCTTGGACCTGGTGCCGGTGCCGATAGGTCTTGCTGCCGGCTTTGGGGCATACTTCTGTCTTTTTGCGCCACTCCGACTTCCCGACTACTATGACCAGTACCGGATCAGTGGGTTTATGGACGGCCCGGTCCGGATGAATATGGCTGGCCTCTCCTTCAATAACCGGAACTGGCCTTATATCCTTCGGTCCTGCCGAGTGTGGTGCTGCGTGGTTCTGGGTCTGCTGCCTTGGCTGGACCTGGGGGTGCAGCTGGCTGTCCCAGCCTTTTATCCGGGTGTTTGGTCCGGAATTCTGATGACCGCCGCCATAGCAGGACTTTTCCTCCCGGTCTATATCCTGGGTAAAAAATATGAATCCTGACCCCAAAAGCTCCGGTTTTACCGGGGCTTTTGTTTTGTGGTTGATTTGCCGGGGAAAAAACTCTATCATAAAAGGAACGGGGAAACTTTCCCCAAAACCATACAATGAGGCAGACCTATGAAAGAAATCTTGCTTTTGGAGGATGACCGGGACCTGGGCCGGGGAATCGCCATGGCCCTGGAATCCCCTGACTGTACCGTCCAAAGGACCCAGACCCTGGCAGAGGGAAGGGCAGCTTTGGAAAAAGGAGAGTTCAGCCTTCTGATTCTGGACATCAACCTTCCCGACGGAAGCGGCTTGGATTTGGTGCGGCAGCTGCGGGGAAGAGGGGACCATACTCCGGTCATCCTTCTCACGGCCCGGGACCTGGAACTGGACGAGGTCACCGGCCTCGAGGCGGGGGCGGACGACTACATCACCAAACCTTTCTCCCTGGCCGTGCTCCAGGCGAGGGGCAACGCCCTGCTCCGCCGTCAGG
>CALXGR010000022.1 GCA_944387885.1 uncultured Clostridia bacterium | reverse complement strand
GCAGATTCATGGTGAGGTTGTAGGGAATATAGGCCACCCTGTAGGGCAGGGTATCCGGCCCCAGCCCCACCAGGGTCAGAATGGTGCAGAGGATCTGAAAGACCGAGCCGCAGATAATCACTCCCATGATTTTTCTCATGGAAACCTGCAGCGAGCTCATACACCGGTTGGCGCCCAGCTTCCGTGAAAAGTCCTGAAGACTGGCCATGAACTTGCTGTTCACAAATGCGTCCATTATTTTGATTTCTCCTTAGCTTGGTGTAACAATGGTTCTGAGTATAAAATCCGGCAGCTGCTTGCCACAAGCTGCCGGATTTCAGGTTCAAATCTTGACCATAAGTTTCTTGGCCTGCTTCATAATATTGCTGCAGTTGGCCATGGCATAATCAAAGGAAGGGATAGCCTCTGCAGGTTTCCCGGTGACCTCCTGGATTTCCTTCAGCCGGTAGCTGACCTGGGGGCCCACCAGAATAATATCATAGTTCTGATATACATTCCGGTACTCAGCCAACCCTACCGCATGGATGATGAGATTTTCTCCCTGCTGCCGCCAGTAGTTGACCATCTTCTTCATCAGCAGGCTGGTGGACATGCCTCCGGCACAAACGAGCAGAATTTTCATCTCCATCAGCCTCCCACTTTCTTATGCAGATCAATGATTTCCCGAATCAGTTCAATGGCCAGCATGCTGGTCATAAAATGATCCTGGGCATGTACCAGAATAATGCTGGTTTTGATATCCTCCCCGTTGGCTTCCGCCGCCAGCAGGTCAGCCTGAACACGGTGCGCCTGTGCAGAAGCTTCCTCCGCCTTTTCCAGCAGTTCATCAGCCTCCTGGTAGTTTCCCACCTTGGCAGCTTCCAGAGCCCCGTAGGCCATGGAGCGGGCATCCCCCGAAGCGGTGATGATCCGGAAGGCAAATGCCTGGTCCTTTCTCAAGTCATCCATCAATAGGTACCTCCCTCTTCTGTTTGGATAGTCTAAGTGAACTTTACTCTCATCCAGAAAAAATGTCAACACTTCAACTAAAATCACCCCTTTTGCTTTCCCAAAACAGTCGCTTTGCACAAATTTCCTTTCAACTATCTTCCTGCTGCAAAAAAGGAACCGCCCTGCTCCTACGGGCAGGGCGGTTTGTCTATCCTGAAAATCAAAAGTGCCTTCCCCCAAAGCGGAGGAGAAAACGCGCTTATTTTCCTTTACTCTGTTTTTTTTCCCTCCGGCTGCGGGGAGATTTTGTAACAGTTTTTTCTCCCGGCTGGGGAGCGCCGAAGGTGTGGTTATACTCCAAAAGCAGTTCTTCCTGCTGGTTTTTCCGCAGGCCCCGGAGGATGATCCGGCGGAGGACATCATAAATCACCGCAAAGAGAGGCACTCCAATGACCATACCCACCAGGCCCCATTTGCCGCCGAAGAGGATGATGGCAAAGAGGACCCAGAAGCTGGACAGGCCGGTGGTGTCACCCAAAATTTTGGGTCCGATGATATTTCCGTCCGCCTGCTGGAGGACAATGATGAAAATAACGAAATAGAGACAATACAGGGGGCTTTCCAAAAGGAGGAGGAAAGCACAGGGAATGGCCCCGATAAAGGGGCCAAAGAAGGGGATAACATTGGTGACCCCCACAATGGCGCTGATAAGTGCCGCAGAAGGCAGCCCCATAATGCTGACACAGACAAAGCAGATCATTCCGATGATTGCGGAATCCAAAATCTTTCCGGTGATGAATCCACCGAACATCATATCTGCGTAGGCCACTTCATCCGAAATCAGGTCGGCCCACTTTTTCTTGAAGGTGGCATAGAGAGCCAGCTTAGCCTGGGCAAGGAATTTTTTCCGCTCTGCCAGGAAATAGACCGATACAATGATACCAATAATAAAGTCCAGCAGGGCGTTGACCACATTGACCACATTGTTGAGGAGAGTCTGGGCGGTGGCCATCAGCTTATCAATATTTTCCTCGCTGAAGGTCTCCTGCATCTTACTGAATATCTGGGTGTAAACAGCCTCCCAGTACTTTTGCAGCTCCGGCTGGTCCTCCAGCAGGGTATTGAACCAGGCATTGGTGTCCTGCACCTTCTGGGGCATGGTTTCCACCAGATTCAGCACACTGGTCACCAGCTGGGGAATCACCAGCATGACCAAAGCCCAAAGGACCAGGAGCGCCAGTATCAGGGAAAGGACAATGGCCAGTGCCTCCGCCATCTTCTTCCGGTTCTCTCCCAAAAACTCCAGCAGTTTTTTCTCAAACCAGTTGCAGGCCGGAGCCAGAAGATAGGCAATCACTGCGCCATAGACAAAGGGCATCAGGATTCGGGCCACCTCGTTGATTCCGGTCTGGATGGCGCCTACCTTTTCAATAAGGAAATAACAGCCCACACCTACCAAAACCACTGCGATTCCGGCGCAGGCCAATTTGATATACTTCCAGTTTTCTTGATCTTTCACCGCTGTCCTCCTTGAAAAGCCCAAAATTTTCACCGTAACACTTTTAGTCTAGCATAATTCATGCTAAACTTCCAGTAGGATAGATTCCTTTCCCTAATTTTTACATTCCTTCCAGGAGGTGCTTTCTATGACCCAGGTACAGGAACAGTTTCTTCCCTCCACCGGCACCCACAGGCTTCATCTCTGCCTTTGGGAGCCTGATTACCCGCCCAAAGGAATCCTTCAAATCAGCCACGGAATGTGCGAGTACATTCTCCGGTATGACCATTTTGCCCGGTGGCTGGCTCAGCAGGGCTGGGTGGTGGCAGGTTCGGACCATCTGGGTCACGGCGCCACTGCTTCCTCCCCGGAGGATCTGGGCCACTTCCAGCCTCAGGACCCCAGCCGTCAGGTGGTGGAGGACCTCTACACAGTCTCCCGGTGGCTGCGGGAGAAATATCCTCAGCTTCCTCTCTTCCTCATGGGGCACAGCATGGGCAGCTTCCTGGCTCGGCGGTACGCCATGACCTACGGGGATTCCCTGGCCGGGCTCATTATTATGGGGACCGGCAGCCAGCCCTCCTTCCTGGTTTACTCCGGTCTGTTCCTGACCAAGCTCATTGGTCTGTTCCGGGGACAGCGGTACCGCTCTCCCCTCCTCTACTCCATGACCCTGGGCAGCTATAACCGGGCCTTTGCCCCCAACCGCACCTCCTGCGACTGGCTGAGCAAGAACACGGAAAATGTAGACCAGTACCTGAAAGACCCTCTCTGCCAGTTCCGGTTCACTGTCAACGGCTACCATACCCTGTTGAGCACCCTGGCTTTCATCCAGTCCCCCAAAAACATTGCCCGCCTTCCCCGGGAGCTTCCCATTTTCCTGGTGGCGGGAGACCAGGACCCGGTGGGCAACATGGGAAAAGGGGTCCTTCAGGTATACCAGCTCTACCGGACCCGGTGCTCTCAGGTGGAATGCAAACTCTACCCCGGCCTGCGCCATGAGATTCTCAATGAGACCGAGCGGATGGAGGTATACCAGGACATTCTAACCTGGCTGGAAAACCATCTGAAGGGCTGAACCTTCGGGAAGGAGAACAACTATGAATGAAATCATTGTGGAAAACCTGACCCGGGACTACGGGGGAGGAAAAGGGATTTTCGACCTGTCCTTCCAGGTAGGGTCCGGGGAGGTGTTCGGGTTCCTGGGCCCTAACGGAGCGGGGAAAACCACCACCATCCGGCACCTGATGGGTTTTATCCGCCCCAAGGCGGGAAAATGCACCATCCATGGTCTGGACTGCTGGACCAAGAGCAGCCGGATTCAGAAAAACCTGGGATACATCCCCGGGGAACTGGGCTTTTTTGAGGACATGACCGGGACCGAGTTCCTGGATTTTACCGTCAAGTACCGGGGGCTTTCCGGAGAAAACCGAAGAAAGGAACTGCTGGGCCGGTTTGAGCTGAACCCCAAGGGAAAAATCAAAAAGATGAGCAAGGGGATGAAGCAGAAGCTGGGCATTGTGGCCGCTTTCCTCCATGACCCGGAAATCCTGATTCTGGATGAGCCCACCAGCGGCCTGGACCCCCTCATGCAGAGCCGGTTTGTCCAGCTTCTGGGGGAGGAAAAGAGCCGAGGCAAGACCATCCTGCTCTCCAGCCATATTTTTGAGGAGGTAGAACGGACCTGCACCCGAATCGGCATCATCCGTCAGGGGCGTCTGGTGGCGGTAGATTCGGTGGAAGCCCTTCGGGAGCGCCATCTCCGTACTTATCAGGTCACCCTTCCCACCGAGGAATCCGCCCGGGCCTTTGCCAGGGACTTTGGAGGCAGTTGTCAGGGGCGGCAGGTCACCGTTTCTGCCCGGCAGAGTCTGGAAGACATCTTCATGCATTACTACGGAGGTGGAGAAAATGGTTAACGGAACTCTTTACCGCCGGGAAATGAAGGGCAGTCTGAAACTCCTTCTCTTTTTTGCCGCCATCATCACCATGTATGTGTCCATTATCATCTCCATGTACGACCCGGAAATGATGGCCACCCTGGACAGTTTTTCCCAGGCCATGCCTGAACTGATGGCCGCTGTGGGAATGACCCCCGGCGCCTCCACCCTTCTGGGCTTTATGATCTCCTACCTGTACGGGTTCATTCTGCTGGTCTTTCCCATGGTTTATGCCATCCTCCGGGGGAACGGCCTGATTGCCAAACATGTGGACCGGGGCTCCATGGTCACCCTGGTAGCTGCCCCCGTAAAGCGGCGGACGGTGGCCTTCACCCAGATGCTGGTCCTGGTTTCCGGAATTTTCCTTCTGGTAGCTTACGCCACCTGCCTGGAATACACCATTGCAGAAATCAGCTTCCCCGGTGAACTTGAACTGCAAGAACTTCTGGCCATCAACGGCGGACTGCTGGCCCTTCAGCTTGCCCTTGGAGGGATCTGCTTCCTGGCCTCCTGCATCTTCTCGGACACCAAATACAGCCTGGGACTGGGTGCCGGCCTGCCCGCTCTTATGTTCATTCTTCAGATGCTGGCCAACGCCGGGGAGAAGGCGGAAGCTGCCAAGTATTTTACCCTCTTCACTCTGTATGATCCCAACGGTATTCTGGAAGGAAGCGAAAGTGCCCTTCTGGGGATTGGGATTCTGGCCGTTCTGGCCCTGGTACTCTATCTTGCCGGGATTTTTGTCTTTACCAAAAAGGACCTGCACATCTGAATCTTTCCAAAACAAAACGGCATGACCTGTACCGGTCATGCCGTTTTTCTTTTATTCCTCGGCAGGGTGCCACTCCTGCCCTTTGGGGACCCGGGCATAGAGTTTCTCCCCTGCCCCTGCCAGCAGTTCCTCCAGCTGTTCTTCCTGGAATGCCCAGGGCAAGGGGTCCTGACTCTCCTTTCCTCTCAGCTGAAGTTCCCAGCTTCCGTCATCCTTCTGGAAAAGTTTGATACTTTCCAGTTCCCGGCCTTCCAGCCGGGGGTCCTCCCGGAAAGCCGGGCCGGGAGTGATCCAGAAATACTCCATGGCCCGCCCGTGAGCGGCCAGGTACTCGATTCCCAGGGTCACATCCCCTTCCTCCTGGGGATGGTTGTATTTTCTCCGCAGGTTTACCAGCTGGTCCAGGGCTGCCGGGGCAAGCTGTTCTGTTTCCATCAGGCCAGCTCCTTTTCCACAGCGGCCAGGGTTACCTCTACCACCTTGTCCATGTCGTAGTATTTATACTCTCCCAGACGGCCTCCGAAAATAACTCCGCTCTGTTGTTCAGCAAGTTTTTTATACTTTTCGTATACTTCCGTATTTTTCTGGTCGTTGACAGGATAGTAGGGCTGGTCCCCCTTGCTCCACTCAGCGCTGTATTCCCGGCTGATGACCGTCTTGGGCTGGGTGCCGAACTCAAAGTGCTTATGCTCAATGATCCGGGTGTAGGGAGTCTCTGCATCGGTGTAGTTTACCACGGCGTTTCCCTGGTAGTTTTCCATCTCCAGCAGTTCCGTCTCAAACCGGACACTGCGGTATTCCAGAACTCCCTGGCTGTAATCGAAGTAAGCATCGATGGGGCCGGTATAGACCACCTTCTCAGCCAGGTCGTTCAGCTCCTGACGGTGCTCCAGGTAATCGGTGTTGAGGCGCACCTCCACCCCTTCCAGAAGTTTCTCCACGATCTGGGTGTAGCCGCCCACCGGGATTCCCTGGTAGAGGGCATTGAAATAGTTGTTGTCATAGGTGAACCGGACCGGCAGACGGCGAATGATAAAGGCGGGCAGCTGGTCACAGGGGCGGCCCCACTGCTTCTGGGTATATCCCTTTACCAGCTTCTCGTAAATATCGGTACCCACCAGGCTGATGGCCTGCTCTTCCAGGTTCTGTGGGTCGGTAATTCCGGCCTGGGCCTTCTGCTCCTCGATCTTGGCCTGAGCTTCTGCGGGAGTGATGACCCCCCACATTTTATTGAAGGTGTTCATATTGAAGGGCATATTGTAAATTTCGCCCTTGTAGTTGGCAATGGGGCTGTTGGTGTACCGGTTGAAGGTGGCAAACCGGTTCACATATTCCCAGACCTGGGGGTTGTTGGTGTGGAAGATATGGGCGCCATACTTATGGACCTGGATTCCCTCCCACTGGTAAGTGTAAATATTGCCTGCCAGGTGGTCCCGCTTGTCAATGACCAGGCACTTTTTTCCGGCTGCGGTGAGCTCGTGGGCAAAGATGGCCCCGTAGAGACCTGCGCCCACGATCAAATAATCATAAGACTTGGACATGAAATTATCCTCCTCTGCTTGTTACTGAACTTTCCTGGAGATAGTATAACACACAAAAAAATCAGGGGCAAGGCCGCAGCCTTGCCCCTGAGCAAAGGGGGGACTGAAAAATCAGTTCATAATGGTCAGTTCGGTCTCCACGTCGAACAGGTGGATCTTGTTGGGGTTGAAGCCCAGTTCTACAGTGTCACCGCTCTTGGCCTTGGAAGTGGGAGCCACACGGGCGATCATGTTCTGGCCTTTGTATACCAGGTAGAGGTAAATCTCGGCGCCCATCATTTCGGAGACTTCCACCTGAGCGGAAACCTTGTTGATGCCGGGCTTGGCCATAAACTCCTCGTCATCCTTCATATCCTCAGGACGGATGCCCATCTTGACAGTCTTGCCCACATAAGCGGCCAGCTTGCCGTCAGCAGTCTTCTCCTTGGGCAGTTTCAGGATATCGCCGCCCACGTTCAGCTGATACTCGTCTCCGCTCTTCTCCACCACAGCGTCGATGAAGTTCATCTGGGGGCTTCCGATGAATCCGGCTACGAACAGGTTGCAGGGGTAATCGTACAGGTTCTGGGGAGTATCCACCTGCTGCACAATGCCGTCCCGCATGACCACGATACGGTCGCCCATGGTCATAGCTTCGGTCTGGTCGTGAGTAACGTAGATGAAGGTGGTAGCCAGCTGCTTATGAAGCTTGATGATGCTGGAACGCATGCTGGTACGGAGCTTGGCGTCCAGGTTGGACAGAGGCTCGTCCAGCAGGAATACGGCAGGGTTCCGAACCATGGCACGGCCCAGAGCCACACGCTGACGCTGACCACCGGACAGAGCCTTGGGCTTCCGGTCCAGCAGATGCTCGATTTCCAGGATCTTGGCGGCCTCATGGACCCGCTTGTCGATTTCGTCCTTGGGAGTCTTACGCAGCTCCAGACCAAAGGCCATGTTCTTGTACACGGTCATGTGGGGGTAGAGAGCGTAGTTCTGGAACACCATGGCGATGTCCCGGTCTTTGGGAGGTACGTCGTTGACCAGACGGTCGCCGATGTACAGCTCGCCCTTGGAGATTTCCTCCAGACCGGCGATCATACGCAGGGTGGTGGACTTACCGCATCCGGAAGGTCCGACAAAGATGATGAACTCCTTGTCCTCAATTTCCAGGTTAAAGTCCTTAACGGCCATAACATCGCCGGGGTAGATCTTGTAGATGTGACGGGCGCTGATGCTTGCCATATTGGTTTTCCTCCAATTTTCCGATTTCAAATTATTGACCTTCTTGACTGGGTCAATCTGATTTAATATAATAATACCAAAGGTTTTTTGGTTTTTATATAGTATTTTATTGATATATGAGGTCAAAAATTGATTTTTGATTGGAAAGATTGGGCCGCTCTGGGAGGAAGCCTGGACCGGCTTTTGGAACAAAGTCTCTATCTGGGGGAGCAGGAACTGTGGGTAGTGCTGGTAAGCAGCGGCCGGTGTCTGGCCCAGGAGGAAAGCGCCGGGCCGGGCGACCTGATTTTGGGGCCGGGCCCTTTTACTCTGACCCCCTTGGAACCCTGCCACATTCTGGGGGTGCACCTTGCCGGCGCTCTGCCCCGGCAGCTGGCCGGAAATCTGGGGGAAATGCTGCTGGCCGCCGGGGGAAGCTGTCCCGGTGCGCCCCAGCTGGTGGCCCAGCTGGCCCAGGGGAATCTTTCCGGGGCACAGGAGAGCTGCGCCGTCTATGCCCTTCTCTGTGAGTTGGCCGAAGCGGACTCTGCCTCCTCCCCCCTCTCTCCCCTGGTAGCGGCAGCGACAGCGGCCATCCGCCAGAACTACGCCGGTCTTTACGGGGTGGAGGAATTGAGCGAACAGTTGGGGGTGAGCAAGGAGCATCTGGTCCGGATATTCCGCCGCCAGATGGGAGTGACCCCCGGGCAGTATCTCACCGGGGTACGGCTGGATGCCGCCAAACAGCTGCTGGCCCACCGGGAATACACCCTGGAGGTCATTGCCAGCCTTTGCGGGTTCAGCGGGGCCAACTATTTCTGCCGGGTGTTCAAGAAGGAAACCGGGATGACCCCCCTGGCCTACCGGAATCTCTATGGTTCCCTGAACAAGGAATCCCCTGCTCCTCTGTCCCAGGAACTGGAGCTGTATGTTTAGAAAAAGAAAAACCGCCTGCCGGGAAGTTATCCCGCAGGCGGTTTTGTTTACTGCATTTCTTTCAGGTATTCCTCATAATTCCGAATGTACTCGCTGCCGTCATAGTGGGTGCTGGCCAGGCAGAGAAGGACCGAATCGGGAGAGAAGGCATACATATCCATACAGATCATGGGGGGGATATACACTCCCATCATGGGCCGATCCAGGTCCACAACAAACTCCTCTTTCCCGTCGGTGATGCGCACCTTGCTCTGCCCTGCCACATTGATCAGGACAAACTGGGACAGGCGGTTGGCGTGCTGGCCCCGGACAATGGTATCATCCGAACCGTAAATATAGAAGACCCGCTGGATGTCAAAGGGAATATCCTGTCCCCCTTCAATGACCACCAGCTTTCCCCGCTCGTCTCCCAGGTCGGAGAAGTTGAGGATGGGACAGCGCTCTTTCAGATTCATAGTGTCTTCCTTTCAGCGGCCTTAGCCCTTGAATTGGTTGATGGCTTCAATGACCCGGTCCTGTTCCTCCCGGGTCATTCCGTTGTAGATGGGGATGGAGAGAACCGTCTTGGCGTATTCCTCGGTGATGGGGAACTCTCCCTCCTTGTGGCCCAGATACCGGTAGGCCTCGGCCAGGTGGGGCGGGATGGGATAGTGGATGATAGTCCCGATCTCTTTTTCGTTGAGATACTCAATGAGCCGGTCCCGGAGGGGGGTCCGGATCACATACTGATGCCAGACACTGGTGGCGCCGGGGGCCACCTGAGGCAGGGTGATGAGAGGGTTATCCAGGCACTGGGTATACCGCTGGGCAATTTCTACTTTCTCCCGGGTCAGCTCCTCCATGTGGGTCAGACGGACCCGGAGCAGCCCGGCCTGCAGCTCATCCAGCCGGGAGTTGGCGCCCACCACCTTATTGTAGTACCGCTTCTCGCTGCCATAGTTCCGGAATACCCGGAAATCGGCAGCCAGCTGAGGGTCGTCCACCGTAACGGCCCCTGCATCTCCGAAAGCGCCCAGGTTTTTGGAGGGATAGAAGGAGAAGCAGCCTGCATCTCCGAAGGAACCGGTCATCTTTCCATTAAAACAGGCTCCGTGGGACTGGGCGCAGTCCTCGATGAGCCGCAGGTTATGCTTTTTGCAGATGGCAGAGATTTTGTCCATCCGGGCAGACTGGCCATACAGGTGGACCACCATGACTGCCTTGGTCCGGGGAGTGATTTTTTCCTCGATTTTATCCGGGTCCAGGTTGTAGTATTCATCCGGTTCCACAAAGATGGGGGTGGCCCCGTTGATGGTGATTCCCATAACGCTGGCTATGTAGGTGTTTCCCTGGACAATGACCTCGTCCCCTTTTCCGATTCCCAGAAGCCGGACGGCGATCCAGAGGGCATCCAGCCCGCTGGCCAGACCTACACATTCCCTGGTTCCCACATATTGTGCGAACTCCTTCTCAAAGGAAGAAACCTGTTCTCCCAGCACATACCACCCGGAGCGCAGCACCTCCAGGGCCCGCTGTTCAAACTCCTGCTGATATTTTTCAAAACCCCGATCCATCCGGTTGGGCATGATCTTCATGGTGATGAACCTCCCACGGCCTTACTTGTTACAACTTTTTATTATACCGTATCCTCCGAGAAAAAGCAATTTTTACTCTTCCTGGAGTGCCTGGCCAATGGGCAGACGGATGACCAGGTTGGCCGCCCGGTCCGCCGGGGTGGCGGTTTTATTGATGACCACCAGGTTATCCCCCCGGAAATAGGAGAGAAATCCCGCTGCAGGGTAGACAGTCAGGCTGGTGCCCCCCACAATCAGGGTGTCGGCGTTCCGGATGGCCTGTATAGCTCCCGAGACAGTTTCCTCCTCCAGTCCTTCCCCGTAGAGGACCACATCCGGTTTGATGATCCCTCCGCAGCTGCACCGGGGAATGCCGGTGCTTTCCTCGATGGCATCCACCCCGTAAAATCGTCCGCACCGGACACAATGGTTCCGCTTTACGCTGCCATGGAGCTCATACACCCGGCGGCTGCCTGCCTGCTGGTGAAGGCCGTCAATGTTCTGGGTAACCACGGCGGACAGGATTCCTTCCTCCTCCAGCTGGGCAAGGCGCTGATGGGCGGGGTTGGGCCGGGCCCACTTGGCCAGGAGCTTGGCCCGGTAAAACCGGAAAAATTCCTCCGGATTTTTCACGAAAAAATCATGGCTGAGGATTTCCTCCGGGGGGTAGTCGTACTGCTGATGGTACAGCCCGTCCACGCTGCGGAAGTCAGGGATCCCGCTCTCGGTGCTGACCCCGGCCCCTCCGAAAAATACCAGTCTGTGGCTTTGACCAATGATTTTTTCCAGTTCCTCTACCATACTTGCCGCCCTCCCCAGTTTATTCTATAATATTTATAAAAGTATAACACATTTGGGAGGTGTTTTCCATGCCCCGGGAGATCACAGAAGAATTTGTTTGGCAGTCTTTGCCCCAGCGCCCTGAAAATGCTCACAAGGGCAGCCAGGGCAGGCTGACCCTGGTGGCCGGGAGCCGCCGGTACCGGGGGGCCGCCGCCCTCTGCGCCGAGGGAGCGCTCCGGTGCGGGGCAGGGCTTGTGACCCTGGCTGCTCCCGAGGCGGTGATTCCCGGAATCCTGGCCCGGCTGCCTGAAATCATCTTTCTCAGCTGCGGTCCGGACCAGGTGACTGACCCTCAGCCCATCCGGGAGATTCCCGCCGACACCCTCTGCATTGGCCCGGGATTGGGCAACACCTCCGCCACCCGGGAGCTTACCCTGGCCCTGACCAGGGATTTTGCCGGCAGCGTTCTTCTGGATGCGGACGGTCTCAACGCCCTGGCGGGAACGCCCCTTCCCCGCCCCGGAAAGGGGCTGGTCATCACCCCTCATCCCGGGGAGATGGCCCGTCTGGCGGATATTTCCATCCCCGAGGTGGAGGAAAACCGGGCCGGGGTGGCCAGCGGCTTTGCCCGGGCCAGCGACTGCGTGGTGGTGCTGAAAGGGCACCGCACCCTGGTAGCCGACCCGGAAGGAAATGTCTGGGTCAACACCACCGGAAACGCCGGCCTTGCCCGGGGCGGAAGCGGCGACCTGCTCTCCGGAATGATTGCCGCCTTCCTGGCCCAGGGGATGGACCCTTCCCTGGCCGCCTGCTGTGGGGTCTGGCTCCACGGAGCCGCCGCCGACCGGTGCGCCGCCCGGCTGGGCCAGACCGGTATGCTTCCCCATGACATTGTAGGGGACCTGTGCTCCCTCTTTGCCGCCAACGGACGGTAAGGTCACAGCCCTTCCCCCTGGGTGGGTTTCAGAAGCCGGATGCAGATGATTCCTCCCACCGCTGCCCCCATGGCGATGAAATGCCGGACCAATTCTCCCTCAAAGCTCTGGGCCAGAAAATGACTGCCCAGGCTTCCCGCCGTCATTCCCAGGGCCAGAAAACCGTAGTTCACCCCTGCGTGGGGCATGCCGAACAGGTCGGTGGAGAGGGAGGGCAGAATGGCCGCCTGACCTGAGTAACAGAAGGTAAGGGCGGTGTAGCATAGGATGACCAGCCATCCCTGAGCAAAAATAAATCCCGCCGACAGGGCCGCCAGCAACCCGAACAAGAGGGTGTAGGCGGCCCTTCTTCCGTATCGGTCACTGGCCAGAGGGCAGAGCAATCTTCCTGCCGCAGACCCCACGCTTCCGATCATAATGGAAAGATGGGCCATGTTTTCCGAAAGGCCCCGCTCCTGTCCCAGCTGGACAATGATGGGGCTGAACAACAGCACCGTGGGGGTGGCCAGGGCCACCACCCCGGCGGCCAGCCAGTACTGCCGGGTCCGAAGCATTTTCTTGGGAGGCAGGTCAAAGGGCGGCTGTTTGTACTTTTTCCCCTGGAACCGGGGCTCCTGTTTGGCAGGGGGCGGATTTTTCAAAAGAAGGCTCCCTCCCCCGCAGACCAGCAGCATAAGGCTCCCCAGCCCCAGAAAGGCGGCGGGCAGACCCCACCGGCCATTCACCCACCGGACAAAGAGGGTGAGAAATGCCCCGCTGAATCCCACCGCCCCGCCGATGATGCCGGTGGCAAGGCCCTTCCGGCTGCGATACCATTTCTGGGCGCAGCTCATGACCGCCGGGTAGAGGAAAGCACACCCCAACCCTGCGGGAATGCTGAACCCCAGGTAGAACAGTCCGGGCCCCTTCCCTTCCAGAAAGGCGGCGGCAAAAAATCCTCCGGATAAAAGGGCGGTCCCCCACAGTCCCGCAATACGGGGGCCTTTCCGGTCCTGGAGGTATCCCCCAATGACACAACCTATTCCGAAGGCTCCTATCAAAAGGCTGAACGCCAGTCCCGCCTGGGATTCCTCCAGCCCATACTGCTCCATCACCGGGCGCTGGAACACCCCCCAGGCCGCCGGGATTCCGGTCAGGATCTGGATGGCGGCGCCCACGGCCAGGATATACCATTTCCCCGGCTGATTTTTCTCTTTCATAAACCATCACCTCCCCTCTATCTTGCCCTCCTGCCTTGACAAAAACACAGGGGAAAGGCTATATTATAGTAGTATTTTTAAACGGACGAAAGGACAGATTCCATGAAAACCAATCCTTTGAAGGGTATGCGGGACCTGCTGCCCCAGGAGCAGGCATTGAGAGATTACATCCAGGGAGAGATCCTGGCCACCTACCGGGCCAGCGGCTTTGAGCGGATCTCCACCCCCATTCTGGAGGACATGGAGAACCTGGACAAAAGCGAGGGCGGTGACAACCTGAACCTGATTTTCAAGGTCCTCAAGCGGGGCGACAAGCTGGAAAAGGCCCTGGCTTCGGGGCAGGAGAAGGAGCTTTCCGACATGGGGCTCCGGTATGACCTGACCCTTCCCCTGAGCCGGTATTACGCCGCCAACCGGGATAAGCTGCCCAACCCCTTCAAGGTGATCCAGACCGACCGGGTCTACCGGGCCGAGCGTCCCCAGAAGGGCCGTCTGCGGGAGTTTGTCCAGTGCGATATTGATATTCTGGGGGACAGCAGCCCCAACGCCGAGGTAGAGCTGATCGATGTGACCGCCCGGGCACTGCTCCGGATCGGGTTCACCGGCTTTACCGTAAACATCAACGACCGGCGTATCCTCCGGGGAATGCTGGCCCAGATGGGTTTTGCCCCCGACACCCTGGATTCCGTCTGCATCTCCTTTGACAAGATGGACAAAATCGGGGTGGAAGGCGTGGAGAAGGAGCTGACCGAGAAGCAGCTTCCCGCCCAGGCCATTCAGGCCCTCTGTGATTTCCTGGCCGCCGGAAAGTTTGACCTGGACACCGTAGCCGCCCAGTGCGGGGACGAGGCCCTTTCCGCCGACCTGCGGTATGTGCTGGCCACCAGCCGTGCCCTGGCCGGGGACCGGTACAAGGTAGAGTACTCTCCCAGCCTGGTCCGGGGCCAGGGGTACTACACCGGCATGGTCTTTGAAGTGACCTGCCCCCAGTTTAGCGGTGCTGTGGCCGGCGGCGGCCGGTACGACAACATGGTGGGCAAGTTCATTGGCCAGCAGGTGCCCGCAGTAGGATTCAGCATCGGCTTTGAGCGCATCTGCTCCATCCTGCTGGAACAGGGGTACAAGATTCCCCACGCCCTGGAAAAGTGCGCTCTTCTCTACCTGCCCCAGACCGACTTTGCCGCCGTTCTGGCCAAGGCAGAGACTCTTCGCCAGGAGTACCAGGTGACTGTTCTGCCTCAGGCCAAGAAGCTGGGCAAGCAGCTGGGCAACCTGGAAGCCGCCGGGTTCACCAAGGTAGCCTTCGGGGACAACGACGACCTGAAGACCCTGGGCGGTGCAAAAGAAAAATGATAAATTGAAAAAAAGCCGCAACCTTTTGCGGCTTTTTTTCGTTCTCTATGGTAAAGGAGGAATTATTATGGACGATAATGCCATTCTGGATCTGTACTTTGCCCGGGATGAGCGGGGACTGACCGGGGCTGCGGCCAAGTATGGCGGGTACTGCAGCGCCATCGCCATGAATCTGCTGGGGAAAGTTCAGGATGCGGAGGAATGTGTCAATGATACCTGGCTGGGCAGCTGGCGGGCCATTCCTCCCACCCGGCCCCTGAATCTTCGGGTGTACTTAGGGCGGCTTTGCCGGAATCTGGCTCTCAACCGGCTGCGGTATTCTTCCGCCCAGAAACGGGGCGGGGGCACCGCCCTGCTGGAAGAGTTGGAGGAATGTCTTTCCGGCGGCCAGACCCCCGACCAGGCCTTTGATGCCAAGGAGACCGGAGCCGCCATCTCCCGGTTTCTGGAAGGATGTGACCCCACCGCCCGGACCCTCTTCCTACGCCGTTACTGGTATGGGGAGAGTGTAGCCGATGCCGCCCGGTTCTGCGGCGTACCGGTGGGGACCGCCAAAAGCACCCTGAGCCGGACCCGGACCAAACTGAAAGAAGCTCTGGAAAAGGAGGGAGTATGCGTATGAATAAGGAACAACTGTTTGAAGCCATCGGGGAAGTGGATGATTCCCTGGTAGAACAGGCCGCTGTGAAGCAGCGCCGGAAGGGCAGGATTTTCCACTTCCGTCCTGCAGCCTGGGTGGCTGCCGCCGCCTGCTGTCTGGTGGTAGGAACCGCCATTCTGGGACTGCCCAAAAAGGGAATGGGCGCCGCCGGCGCAGATACCGCTTCCAACGCCACCGCCTCGTCGGCCCAGGAAGCCGGCGGCGCCGGACCTGAATACGCCATGGATATGGTGACAGAGGATGCCGCTCCCGGAGCCGCAGTAATGGGCGAAAGCGCCCAGAACAGCACCGCCAAGCTGGCGGAAGTCACCACCCAGAAAGTGATCTACACCGCCGAGCTGGAGATGGAGTCCACCGAATACGAGGAGACCCTGGCCCAGCTGCTGGCCAAGGTGGAGGAGATGGGCGGCTACCAGGAGAGCAGCACTCAGGGGGGCAGCCTGGAATACGGCACCCGGTGGTACAACGCCTCCTTCCGTATCCCCAGTGACCGGTATGAAGAGTTCCTTTCCTCCGCCCAGGGGGTAGGGAATGTGACCTGGCTCAGCCAGGACAGCCAGGATGTGACCCTGGAATATGTGGACCTGGAAGCCCGCATCTCCAGCCTGGAGACCCAGCGCCAGCGACTGGATGAACTGGCCGCCCAGGCCGAGACGGTGGAGGACCTGATTTACATTCAGGGCCAGCTGAGCAGCCTTGAATACCAGCTGGAAAGCTACGGCAGCCAGATGCGGGTCCTGGAAAATCAGGTATCCATGAGCACCGTCACCGTCCGCCTGTCCGAAGTGGCCACCATCACCCCTGTCACCAACAGCTTTGCCAGCCGGGTGAGCGATGCCTTTACCCGTGGCTGGACCGGTTTCCTGGATGGGATCCAGGGCCTGATCCTGGGCATCATCTCGGTCTGGCCGGTTCTCCTGCTGGCTGCAGTCCTGGTAGTTGTGATTATTACAATTCGTAAAAAGAGAATCAGCAAAAACAATAAGTAAAATCTTATAAAGGAATTTTCACCCGGAAAGGGTGATTATTCCAGAAAAAAGCCCCAGGATTCGGGTGGTGCCGAATCCTGGGGCTTTTGTTCTGTTTTTGCGGGGAACAGATTTCCCGCCCTCAACGGGTGGGTCAGAGCAGGCTCTCGGCTGCCCGCTTCAGTTCTTCCCGGATGGCAATATGCTGGGGACAGACCTGCTCACACTGGCCGCACTGGATGCACTGGCCAGCGTTGGCCTTTCCATTCTCCGCCACCCGGGCGTTCTCCTTCCGCTTGGCGGCGGGGAGATTCTCGTAGACCAGGAGCAGGTTCATGGCGGTGAAGGTTCCCGAGATGCCCACGTTCCTGGGGCAGACCTTGGCGCAGTAGTCGCAGCCGGTGCAGGGAATCATGGGGATGCTCTCCAGCTCCTTCCGGGCTGCCAGAATGACCTCTTCCTCCTTGGGGGTAAGGCCCTTGAAGTCTTTCATGTAGGACAGGTTGTCCTCCATCTGTTCCAGGTTGCTCATGCCGGAGAGAACTGTAATAATTCCATCCAGGCTGGCGGCAAACTTGACCGCCCAGGAAGCGCAGGAGGCATCAGGGTCAGCCTTTTGGAAAATGTCCTTTACCCGCTGGGGAGGATTGGCCAGGGTGCCCCCCTTCACCGGTTCCATAATGATGACCGGCTTCCCGTGACGGCGGGCCACCTCATAGCAGGCCCGGGACTGGATGTCGGCGCTTTCCCAGTCTGCATAGTTGATTTGAAGCTGTACAAACTCCGCTTCCGGATGGGCATTCAGGATTTCTTCCAGTTCCTGGGCATTGGAGTGGAAGGAGAAGCCCAGGTGCTTGATGAGTCCCTGGCGTTTTTTCTCCAAAGCAAAGTTCCAAAGGTCGTAGTCCTCAAAGACGTGGGTGCGGCCCTGGCCCAGGTTGTGGAGCAGGTAGAAGTCAAAGTACCCGGCTCCGGTCCGGTCCAGGCTGGTCTGGAACTGGGCCTCGGCCTCCTCCCGGCTTTTGGTGTTCAGCCAGGCGGCGTTCTTGGTGGCCAGCTGGAAGCTCTCCCGGGAATACCGCTCCACCAGGGCTTTCCGGGTAGCCTCCTCGCTGCCCTGGTAGGCCCAGGCGGTGTCGAAATAAGTAAAGCCCGCCTCCATAAATTTGTCCACCATTGCCTTGGTCTGTTCCAGGTCGATGGCTCCGTCCTTCTGGGGCAGCCGCATAAGGCCGAACCCCAGCTTTTTGATTTCTTCTCCCAGATACGCCATGGTCATTTCCTCCTTATTTCTGATTCTTCTCATACTGCCCGGGAAGGCTCCCCTCCCCTGCCAGCAGCCATTTTTTCCGTTCCAGTCCGGCCCGGAAGCCGGTAAGTTTTCCCCCTGCCCCCAGCACCCGGTGACAGGGCAGAAGGATGAGGATAGGGTTGGCCCCCACCGCCCGGCCTACCGCCCGGGCCAGAAATCCCGGGTTCTTTCCGGGGCTCATTACCCGGGCAGCCAATTGCCCGTAGGTGGTGGTCTCCCCGTAAGAGATATCAGCCATGGCCTGCCACACCCGCCGCTGAAAAGGAGTCCCCGCCGGGTCCAGTTTCATGGGGGCAGGGCCCGGATCTCTGCCGGAAAAATAAACATCCAGCCAAACTTTCAGCTTTTCCGGGATGGGGTCCAGGAGCAGGTCCTCCTCCGGGGAAACAAAGTCCAGCCCGGTCAGGGTCTCCCCCTGCCACCGGGCCAGAATTTCCCCCAGAGGGGAATCATAAACACCTTGGGACACGGTCCCTTCCTCCTTTTTTCAAAAAAGCCGTTCCCTCCAAAAAGGGAACGGCTTTGGACACACTTATTCCTTGGTCTCGGGGACGTAGGCAATGGACAGCTCTTTCAGCTGCTTCTCGTCCACCACATCGGGAGCTCCGCTCATGGGCTCGCTGGCGTTCTGCACCTTGGGGAAGGCGATGACATCCCGGATGGAATCCCGGCCCAGCATGAGCATGACCATCCGGTCCAGACCGTAGGCCATACCGCCGTGGGGAGGCGCACCGTACTTGTAAGCGTCCATCAAGAAACCGAAGCTCTCCCGGGCCTTCTCAGGGGTGAAGCCCAGAGCCTTGAACATCCGAGCCTGGAGGGCAGGGTCGTTGATACGGATGGAACCGCCGCCCAGCTCACAGCCGTTGAGGACGATATCGTAGGCATCTGCATAGCAGGCGCCCTGGTCGGTCTCCACCTTGTCCAGGCTGTCCTGGGTGGGCATGGTGAAGGGATGGTGCATGGCCATCCAGCGGCCTTCCTCCTCGCTGTACTCAAACAGGGGGAAGTCGGTGACCCAGAGGAAGTTGAACTGCTTGGGGTCCAGCAGCTCCATCCGCTTGGCAATGTCCAGACGGACCTGGCCCAGAGCGGTGCAGGCGGTGACCCGGCTGGCATCGCTGACCACCAGCAGCACGTCCCCTTCCTGGGCGTTCAAAGCAGCATGGAAAGCCTGCTTCTCCTCCTCAGTCAGGTTCTTTTCAAAGCTGGAGCTGATGCCCTCGGCGGTCCAGCGGGTGTAAGCCAGGCCCTTGGCTCCGTAGGTCTTGGCCACATCCACCAGTTTGTCGATGGTTTTCCGGGTCAGCTTGTCAGCCATTCCCTTGGCGTTGATGGCACGGATGGTGCCGCCGGCGGCCAGGGTGTTGGCAAAGGGCACAAAGGCAGTGTTGGCGAAAACATCGGTGACATTCTGAATTTCCAGGCCAAACCGGGTATCCGGCTTGTCGCTGCCGTAGGTATCCATGGCGTCATCCCACTTCATCCGACGGAAGGGGGTGGGAACATCCACATCCAGGATTTCCTTCCACACCTTCTTGATGAGCCCCTCGTTGAGGGTCATTACATCATCGGCGGTGACAAAGCTCATTTCCTCGTCCACCTGGGTGAACTCAGGCTGACGGTCGGCCCGCAGGTCCTCGTCCCGGAAGCAGCGGGCGATCTGGAAGTACCGGTCAAAGCCGGAGAGCATGAGAATCTGCTTGTAGAGCTGGGGGCTCTGGGGCAGGGCATAGAAATGCCCCGGATTCACCCGGCTGGGCACCAGGTAGTCCCGGGCACCTTCGGGGGTGGATTTCATGAGCATGGGAGTCTCGATCTCGCAGAAGTGGTTGTCGCAGAAATAGTTCCGGATGACCTGGCAGATCTTGCTCCGCATGACGATGGGCTGGTGCATGCTGGGCCGCCGCAGGTCCAGATACCGGTATTTCAGCCGCAGCTCATCCTTCACGTTGATTTCGTCCCGAATCTCAAAGGGAGTGGTCTCGGCCTCGCTGAGGATACGCAGCTCAGACACATACAGCTCCACATCACCGGTGGAAATCTTATCGGTCTTGGCGGCACGCTCCCGGAGCACGCCCCGGGCAATCACCACATATTCGCTGCGCAGAGCCTGGGCCTCGGCAAAAGCCTCGGCGGGGGTATCCTGGTCAAAGACCATCTGGAGGATTCCGCTGGAATCCCGCAGGTCCGCAAAAATAATGCCGCCTTTGTCCCGGCTCTTGGCAATGGAGCCGCAGACGGTCATCTCCTGGCCGGCCTGGGCCAGGCTTACCTCGCCGCAGTAATGGGTGCGGCGCAGATCTCCCATGGTTTTCATATTTCAATTCCTCCCTGGAATATTTACATTCTGACACAGCATGTATTATACCCCTTTTCCCCCTTCTGTGCAAGGGATGGAACGATTTTTCCCGTTCAGGGGAAAAACACCTTGCAAAAGGATTTTTTTTGTGCTAGACTGAGGGAGTTATAAACCCATTGACGGAGGAAAGTATCCGTCTGCACTGCGGCACAGAGAGGCGCCTCCCGGCTGAAAGGGCGCTGCGCAGACAGGCTGAGAAGTTCCCTTCCGAGGGGTCCGGCTGAACTGACAGTAGGCCGGAACGGATTCTGCCGTTATCCGGAGCGTGAGTGTTAGCTTATGGCTAAAATGTGGGTGGTACCGCGGAGTTTTGTATGTTACAGGCTTCGTCCCTGATAGTTCATCGGGGACGGAGCCTTTTTTCGTTCCCATAGAAAAAACGAGGTGTGTTATGGAAGAAAAAATCAATGCCCTCCGGGCGGCTCTGGAGCAGGACCGGGCCGGAGTGACCAACTCGGACCAGCTTTCCGCCTTCTGGCAGAAATACCTGGGCAAGACCGGTGAAGTCAGCGGCCTGACCAAGGCCCTGCGGGATGTGGCCAAGGAGGACCGTCCTGCCGCCGGCAAGACCATCAACCTGTTCAAGACCTGGGTGGAGGAACAGTACCAGGCCCTGGCCGCGGAAATTGCCAAAAAGGAACTGGAAGAGAAGAACCGGGCCGAGGCCGTGGACATTACCCTGCCCGGGAAAAAGCGGTCCCAGGGCGGGCTGCACCCCATCACCATCACCAAGAACGAGATTGTGAATGTGTTCAGCGGGATGGGCTTTGAGGTGTACGAAGGTCCCGAAATTGAGGACGATGCTCACAACTTTACCCGGCTGAATGTTCCCAAGAACCATCCTGCCCGGGATATGCAGGACACCTTCTATGTAGCGGAGGACATTGTGCTCCGCACCCAGACCAGCCCGGGACAGATCCGGGTAATGGATGCTCAAAAGCCTCCCATCAAGGTTCTGGTCCCCGGCCGTGTGTTCCGGAGCGACAGCGACGCCACCCACAGCCCCATGTTCCACCAGATGGAAGGTCTTGTAGTGGACAAGGGCATCACCCTCTGCGATCTGCAGGGCATGCTGGACAAGTTTGTTCAGGAGCTGTTCGGGGCTGATGTCCGCACCCGGCTCCGGCCCAGCTACTTCCCCTTCACCGAGCCCAGCGTGGAAATCGACGTTTCCTGCTTTGAGTGCGGCGGCAAGGGCTGCAGCCTTTGCAAGGGCACCGGCTGGATCGAAGTTCTGGGCGGCGGCGTAGTCCACCACAAGGTGCTGGAGAACTGCGGCATTGACCCCTCGGTCTACTCCGGCATTGCCTTCGGCATTGGTATCGAGCGTATTGCCATGCTGAAATACGGTATCAACAACATGGGCCTGCTGTTTGAAAACGACCTGCGTTTTCTGGAACAGTTCAAGGGCTGAGAGAGAGGGGACCTGAAATGAAAGTACCTTATAGCTGGCTGAAACAGTATGTAGACCTGGACTGCACTCCCCAGGAACTGGAAGAAAAGCTGTTCGGCTGCGGTTTTGAAGTAGAAGAACTCATTGACCTGGGAGGGGAAATTTCCAAGGTTGTGGTAGGCGTGGTGACCAAGTGCGAGCCTCTGGAAGGCACCCACCTTTTCGTCTGCCAGGTGGACTGCGGCGAGGAGTACGGCCATGAGCTCCAGATCCTCACCGGCGCTCCCAACGTATATGAAGGAATGCACACCCCCGCTGCTCTGGACGGTTCCACCCTTCCCGGCGGCGTGAAGATCAAGGCCCGGCCCATGCGGGGCCTGCCTAGCAACGGCATGCTCTGCAGCGGCGAGGAGCTTGGCCTCAACGAGGACCTCTACCCCGGCAGCGAGGTATATGGTCTGCTGGACCTGCCCAAGGACACCGTCCCCGGCACCCCCATCCAGGAGGTGGTGGGTCTGAACGACTATATCTTCGACATCAGCCTCACCGCCAACCGGGCCGACTGCAACAGCGTTCTGGGCATTGCCCGGGAAGTGGCTGCGGTTCTGGGCAAGCCCCTGAAAATGCCCGCCCTGGACTACACCTGCAGCGACTACAAGCACCCCGACCTGGACATCCAGGTGGAGGCCTACGACCTCTGCCCCCGGTATCTGGGCCACTATGTGCGGAACGTAACCACCGGCACCTCCCCCGCCTGGATGCGCCGGAATCTGGCCCTCTGCGGACTGCGGAGCATCAGCAACCTGGTGGACATCACCAACTATGTCATGCTGGAGATCGGCCAGCCCATGCACGCCTTTGACATGGACACCCTGGAAAGCTGCAAGATCATTGTCCGCCGGGCCCACGAAGGGGAAAAAATCGTTACCCTGGATGAGAAGGAATTCACCCTCTCCCCTGCCAACCTGGTCATCTGCGACGGCAACAAGCCGGTAGCCCTGGCCGGTGTTATGGGCGGCCTTAACAGCGAAATCAAGGACACCACCACCCAGCTGCTCTTTGAGAGTGCCAAGTTCGCCCGGGACAGCATCCGGAAAACTGCCCGGAGCCTGGGCCAGAACACCGACGCCTCCAGCCATTACGAGAAGGGCATCTGCGAGTACACCACCGAGCTGGGCATGGCCCGGGCCCTTCACCTGATTCAGGAGCTGGGGGTAGGCGAGATCACCTCCAGCGCCTTTGACTGCTCCGGCGGCGCCCCCCGCACCGGCAAGGCTTTCACCGCCACCTTCAGCGGAATCAACAAGATCCTGGGCATTGACGTGCCCCGGGAGACCGTGCTGGACATTCTGGCCCGTCTCTCCTTTGAGGTAAAGGCGGACGGCGATACCATGGAAGTGGTGGCTCCCCGCTGGCGTGAGGACATCGAAATTGGTGAGCCTGACCTGGCCGAGGAAGTCATCCGGGAATACGGCTACCAGCACATTGTTCCCACCTTCCTGCCCAGCGCCCAGGTGACCCCCGGCGGCCTCAACCCTGACCAGCAGCGCCGGGCCAAGCTGAAGCGGACCATGTGCGCCCAGGGTTACTTTGAGGCTTCCACCATGGCTTTCTATGCTGACAGCGATCTGGATGCCCTCCACATTCCTGCCGATTCTTCCCTGCGGAATGTAATTCGCATCATCAACCCCATTTCCAGCAACCTGACCATTATGCGGCCTCTCCTGGCTCCCAGCATGCTGAATGTGGTGGTAAACAACCTGAAGAAAGCCAACAATGCCGGCCGCATCTTCGAGCTGTCCAACATCTACATTCCCAAGGAGCTGCCTGTGGCTCAGCTGCCTGAGGAGCGGCTCCATCTGGGCTTTGCCGCCTTCGGCCAGGAGGAAGATTTCTTCCGGGTCAAGGGAGACATGGAAGCCCTGGGCGAGGCTTTCGGCCTGACCTTCCAGTACGAGCGGGCCTCCGACGTGCCCTTCCTCCATCCCGGCATTTCCGCCTACCTCCTCTGCGACGGTGAAAAGGTGGGCTGGTTCGGCAAGCTGGCCAACGATGTGACCGAGGAGCTGAAGCTGCCCAAGGACAGCCGGGCTCACCAGAACATCTATCTGGGCGAGCTGGATTTCCGGACTCTCATGGCTCACGCTGCTTCCTGCCTGAAATACTGCCCGGTCAGCGAGTATGCTTGTGTCCGCCGTGACCTGGCTCTGGTGGCCGACGAATCCGTCACCTGCGGTCAGATGGTGGATGCCATGAAGAAGGCTTGCTCCTGCCTGGGTGATGTGCAGCTCTTCGATATTTACCGGGGCGCCAACCTGGGCGAAGGAAAGAAGAGCATGGCCTTCAATCTCCGGTTCATGCCCTGTGACCATGAACTGGCTCCCGAGGAAGTGGATCGGTTCATCAAGAAGATTCTAGGTGACCTGAAACACCGGCTCAATGTGGAAATTCGGTGAATCAACCTTCCTTTCGGGGAAATTCCCTTGCATTAGACAGAATTTTAGGCTACAATAGTTCCAAGTGGTATAGAAAGCGAGGTGCAGGCAGGATGGCAGATGATAGAACTTCTGTATTTTCCCTGTATGACGACAAGGAGCGGCAGATTCGGGAAGTGATTCAGGAGGTGTATGAAGCCCTGTCTGAAAAAGGATACAATCCCATCAGCCAGATCGTAGGGTACATCCTCAGCGAGGATCCCACCTACATCACCACCTATCGGAACGCCCGCAGTCTGATTCGCCGGGTAGACCGGGATGACCTGCTCCAGGCTCTTGTCCGGAACTATGTAAACCAGAAGTAAATTCAAAAGGCCCTCTTCCTTCGGGAAGGGGGCTTTTTATTCCCTGAAACCAAAAGCAGCGCCGCCCGGGCCAAAAGCCTGGGCGGCGCTGCCTCTATTCTCTATTGTTTCATGAAGGGGTCAGCCCTGGCTCTCTCCCAGGGTGACCTCCACATTCATAATGTTTCCGTCACGGGCGATCTGGAGCTGGATGGTGTCCCCCACATTGTGGTTCCGGACCTCCTCGCTCACCTGCTCCTTGGTCTCCACCAGAACATTCTCCACGGCGATGATCCGGTCACCGGGCTGAATGCCGGCAGCCTGGGCACCGCTGCCCTCGCTGACCTGGTAGACATACACGCCGGCGCTGCTCACACCCATCTGGGCGGCAGTCTGGGAGTCCTGAACGTCCACTACGGTGATGCCCAGGGCGGGACGTCCGGTGACATAGCCGTTGTCGATCAGGTCGGTAGCCACAGACAGGGCGGTATTGATGGGGATGGCGAAGCCAAGGCCCTCGGTGTTGCTGCCGCTGCTCTTGGCGTTGACAATGCCGATGAGCTGACCGTTGGCATCAAACAGGCCGCCGCCGGAGTTGCCGGGGCTGATGGCTGCATTGGTCTGGATCAGGGTCATCTTCTGGTTATTGACGGTCACGTCCCGGTTAAGGGCGCTGATGATACCGTTGGTAACGGTACCGCCCAGAACACCCATGGGGTTGCCCACGGCAATAACGCTCTGACCTACCACCAGGTTGTCACTGTTTCCCATTACGGCAGGGGTCAGGCCCTCTGCCTCGATCTTGATAACGGCGATATCGTTGACGGAATCGCTTCCCACCAGGGTTGCGGGATATTCGGTATCATCACTGAGGGTGACGGTAATGGTGCTGGCACCTTCCACCACATGCTGGTTGGTAATGATATAACCATCGGAGGTCATGATCACGCCGGAACCGGCGCCGCTCTGTACATACTCACCGCCGAACCAGAAACCGTAGTTGCTGGTAACAACCTCTTCGGTGGTGATGGCCACTACGCTGGGAGTGACCATGGACGACACAGTGGTCAGGTCCAGGGTATCGGTGGTCAGGTTGGCGACCGAGCCGTCACTGTTGGTGGTTCCCTGGTAAATCACCCGCTGGGGATTCTGCTTCAGGGCCAGCAGTGCTCCGCCGTAGCCGCCGCCGAATCCTACTGCTGCTACCAGCACCAGGGCCAGAATACGGCTCAGAATCTTTCTGCCGTGGCCTTTCTTCTTGGGCTGCTGAGGCTCCTGCATGGGAGGCGGAGGGGGTGCTGCGCCGGGGTCCTGCTGATTCTCGGGAGGACGGACCTCCGGGTTCTGAGTTTGATTGTTCTGATTATAAAGATTGGAATAATCATATTCCCATTTGTTTTCCATATTCAATCTGCCTTTCTTGGGATGGTTTCCCTTGGTTGCTGTCTTAAGCATATCCTGAAATTGTGAAAAGGCAATAGCTCGCCGGTGAAAAAAATGTGAAATACCGAACTCAGGTCCTTTTTTTCCTTTATTTTTTCCTGACCGGGGTTGCTTCTTGCCTTTTCCTTTTAAATTGGTTAATATAGAAATGTATATGCAAAAAATACAGGAGGAATCCCCTTTGACCTTACAACAAGAAATCAACAGCCGGCGCACTTTTGCCATTATCAGCCATCCTGACGCCGGTAAAACCACCCTTACTGAGAAGCTGCTCCTTTACGGCGGAGCCATCCAGCAGGCGGGCAGCGTTAAGGGAAAACAGAACGCCCGCCACGCGGTCTCCGACTGGATGGAGATCGAAAAGCAGCGTGGTATTTCGGTAACCAGTTCCGTGCTCCAGTTCAACTATGACGGTCATTGCGTCAATATTCTGGACACTCCCGGACACCAGGATTTCAGTGAGGATACCTATCGTACCCTTATGGCTGCGGACTGTGCCGTCATGGTCATTGACGCCGCCAAGGGCGTAGAGGCCCAGACCATCAAGCTGTTCAAAGTTTGCACCCTGCGGCACATTCCCATCTTCACCTTCATCAACAAGATGGACCGGGAAGCCCGGGACCCCTTTGAGCTCTGCGAGGAAATTGAGCAGGTGCTGGGCATTGCCACCTATCCCATGAACTGGCCCATCGGCTGCGGCAAGGAATTCAAGGGCGTTTACGACCGGGCCAGCAAGCATATTCTGGCCTTCCAGAGCGAGGGCCGGGCCAACGGCACCAAGATGGTGGAAAAAATTGAGGCCACTCTGGGTGACCCTCACTTGGACGAGCTGCTGACCCAGCGGCTTCATGCCCAGCTTGCCGAGGATGTGGAACTGCTGGACGGCGCCGCCGAGGAATTTGACCTGGATGCGGTGCTCCATGGCCGGCTCTCCCCTGTCTTCTTCGGAAGCGCCCTCACCAACTTCGGTGTGGAGCCTTTCCTTCAGGATTTTCTCCGGCTCTCTCCCAGCCCCAGTCCCCGCACCGACCACCTGACCGGGGAGGAAGTGCGCCCCGACCGGGAAGAGTTCAGCGGCTTTATCTTCAAGATTCAGGCCAACATGAACAAAGCCCACCGGGACCGCATCGCCTTTATGCGGATCTGCAGCGGCAAGTTTGAGCGGGGCATGGATGTTTACCATGTTCAGGGCAAGAAGAACATCAAGCTGGCCCAGAGTACCCAGCTGATGGCTCAGGACCGGGCCACTGTGGACACTGCCTACGCCGGAGACATCATCGGTCTGTTTGACCCGGGTATCTTCTCCATCGGCGACACCCTCTGCACCGGCAAGCCCCCGGTCCAGTTTGCGGGAATCCCCACCTTCGCTCCCGAACATTTTGCCCGGGTGGCCCAGGTGGACACCATGAAGCGGAAACAGTTCGTCAAGGGTATCGAGCAGATTGCCCAGGAGGGCGCCATCCAGATTTTCCGGGAACTGGAAACCGGCATGGAGGAAGCCATTGTGGGCGTGGTAGGCGTGCTTCAGCTGGAAGTGCTGGACTACCGGCTCCGGAACGAATACAACGTGGATATCCGGATGGATACCCTCCCCTATGAGTATATTCGCTGGATCGAGAACGACCCCGACGAGCTGGATATCAAGGAGCTGGATCTGACCAGCGACACTAAAAAAATCGAGGACCTGCGGGGGAACCACCTGCTCCTGTTCACCAGCCAGTGGAGCATCCAGTGGGCTTTGGACCACAACCCCCAGCTCAAGTTGTCCGAGTTCGGAAACGTGGAGTTCTGAGTTTTTTATTCCAGGGAAAAGGAGCAAACTGTCATGGCCAAGAATGATTGGGATTCTCTTATTAACGGCGCTCTGGACCGTCACCGTCAGGAGGAGCAGGCAGCTGCCCAGGCTCTGGACGGAATGCAGGCCCAGCTGGAAGCCCTGCTGAAAAAGCAGGGGGAACAGCTGGAATCCATGACCCGGGAGCTGGAGCGGGACGGCCTGGTCCCCCCCTCCAACCGGCAGACCCGGGGCAGCTGGCAGGGTCTGGACCAGGCCCTGAACCGGGAGCTGCTGGGCCAGGAAGCCTTCACCAAGGCATTGGTCCTGGCTTTCCGCCGCCCCACCGTCATGAATCTGGAACCGGGCCGGTGCAAGAACATCCTCCTGATTTCGGGCGCTCCCGGCAGCGGACGGCACACCGCCCTGAAACTGCTGGCCAAGCTGCTGGAAGAACGGCACCTGCTGAAAAACCGGAACATTGCCTCCCTGGACCTTTCCCTCTACCCCGGGCCTGCCCAGGAAAAAGCCTTTCTGCAGGACTTGTTCAGCGCCCTGAACGCTCCCGGGGAGATTCTGGCCTTTGACAACTACCAGGCCTGCGCCCCCGGATACCTTCAGATGATCGCCGACCTGGCCCAGGATGGCAGCCTGCCCCTGGCCGGGCGATACCTGGAACAGAACGGCATTCTGGTGGATGTAGGGACCGCCCTGGCTCCCGGCGCCGTCAGCACCCTGACCGCCCGGGGAAAATACTTTGTTTTCTTTACCGGCAGCGGCCTGGAGAAGATGGCCGAAAAGATGGGCGCCACCTTCATTGACCTGGTGGGGGATGTGTGTTCCACCCAGGACTTTACCCCCCAGGTATTGGGAGCCATTGCCGGGCGGCAGTTCAACCAGCTGGCCCAGCTTTCCCGGGAGAAGCTTTCCTTCGAGCTTTCGGTCACCGCCGGGGCCCGGGACTGGCTGGCCGGACAGTACAACCCTGCCGACGGCGTCCAGGCCATTGTGGACTGGGCAGGGAAGATTTACAAGGCCCTGGCCCAGTACAAGCTGGAGCAGGACCCTGCCCCCCGTCTTCCCGTAGTGCTGGACTGCAAGGAAGGGCAGCTTCTCCTCTCCTTTGGCGGTGATTCCCCCATCGGTCTGGCCGCCCTTCTCCCTGCGGGATATACCGGAGAGCGGGCCGCCGCCCAGGCCGCCCTGGATGCCATCATCGGCCTGGAGCCGGTGAAGGAGTATGTGCGGAGCCTGGCGGACAATGTTCAGGCCCAGCAGCGGCGGAAAGCCGCAGGTCTCCCTGCCGCCGCCGTCACCATGCACACCATCTTTGCGGGAAATCCCGGCACCGGCAAAACCACCATTGCCCGCATCATGGGAAAATACCTGAAAGCCATCGGCGCTCTGCGGGGCGGTCAGCTTATCGAGGTAAGCCGGGCCGACCTGGTAGGCCGGTATGTGGGCCACACTGCCCCCCTTACCAACCAGGTGATTCAATCCGCATTGGGCGGCGTGCTCTTTATTGACGAGGCCTACAGCCTTTACCGGGGCAGCGACGACAGCTTCGGTCTGGAAGCCATTGACACCCTGGTCAAGGGGATGGAGGACCACCGGGACGACCTGGTGGTGATCCTGGCCGGGTACAGCCGGGAGATGGAGACCTTCCTCACCGCCAACAGCGGTTTGGCCAGCCGGTTCCCCAACCAGATTGAGTTCCCCGATTACACCGGACCCCAGCTCATGGAGATCATGAAGAGCCAGGCCAAGGCCAAGGGATATTCCCTGGACCCTGGCTGCGATGCTCCGGTCACCGCCGCCCTCACCCGGCACCAGGCCGAGGACCCCTCCGGAGCCGGCAACGGGCGTCTGGCCCGGAATATGCTGGAAGCCGCCATCCTGAACCAGGCAGGGCGGCTGGCAGCAGACCCCGGCGCCTCCCTGGAACTGATCCTTCCTCAGGATTTTAATTTAGACTGAGTATTGCAATCTTCCGCACAGTTTACTATAATAAAGCGTAACGGGGATGTGCGCCCCCAGCGTTTTGCGGAAAGTGAAAGAAAGAAGGCAATGTTTCATGTTGAACATCAAGATTGAAAAGACTACCTGTCCCAAGCCCAAACCCACCGATGAATCCCAGCTGGGCTTTGGAAAAATCTCCACCGACCATATGTTTGTGATGGAGTACACCGAGGGCCAGGGCTGGCATGACCCCCGCATCGTGCCCTACCAGCCCTTCTCCCTGGACCCTGCCACTGTGGTATTCCACTATGCACAGGAAATTTTTGAGGGCATGAAGGCTTACCGCACTGCCGAGGGCAAGATCCAGCTCTTCCGCCCCGACTGCAACGCCAAGCGGATGAACGACTCTGCCGACCGTCTCTGCATTCCCAACATTCCTGAGGAAGACTTCATCCAGGCTGTAAAGGCCCTGGTGGAAGTGGATGCGGACTGGGTCCCCCACACCGACGGCTGCAGCCTCTACATCCGTCCCTTCATTATTGCCACCGACGTGGGTCTGGGTGTTCATGCCAGCAAGCACTACATCTTCTCCATCATCTGCATGCCCAGCGGCGCCTACTACGCCGAGGGTATCAATCCTGTCCGGATCTATGTAGAGGATGATTATATCCGTGCCGCCCCCGGCCTGACCGGCTTTACCAAGTGCGGCGGCAACTATGCTGCCTCCATCAAGGCCGGCGAGCTGGCCGAGGAGCAGGGCTTTGCCCAGGTGCTCTGGCTGGACGGCGTAGAAAAGAAGTATGTGGAAGAAGTAGGCAGCATGAACATTATGTTCAAGATCGACGGTAAGATTTATACCGCTGCCTGCACCGGCACCGTTCTTCCCGGCGTTACCCGCCGCAGCTGCATTGAGCTGATGAAGGACTGGGGCTATGAGGTCATTGAAGGAAAGCTGGCCATTGCCGACGTTATGAAGGCTGCCCAGGAGGGCAAGCTGGAAGAGGTTTGGGGCACCGGTACTGCTGCCGTTGTCAGCCCTGTGAAGGAGCTGAAGTGGAAGGATCAGGTCGCTTACATTGGCGACGGCAAGATTGGACCTCTGACCCAGAAACTGTACGACACCATGACCGGCATCCAGTGGGGCAAGCTGCCCGACGAAAAGGGCTGGATCGTTCCTGTCTGCTGATTTTTCGGAATATTGTTTTTTGCCCGTCCCTTCCCAGGGGGCGGGCATTTTGTCATTTTTGACGATTTATTCTCCCTGTTTTTTAACTTTTTCCATAATTTTCAAAGGCCAAACCCCGACTTTTATATTTTAACCGCCAATTTAGTGAACATTTATTTGCTTTTTTTGCTGTTAAAAATCATAATCAGCTTCAAATCCTCTTGCAGAAAATGCATTTTTTAGATACAATATAGCTAGTATACTAGGACAGAAAGGATGTATGTGGTGTGACCGTCGCTCTCATCGCACATGATTCCCGCAAGGAGCTTTTGGTGCAGTTCTGCACTGCCTATGTCCGGATCTTTTCACAGAACAACCTGGTGGCCACCGGCACGACCGGAAAGCTGGTCCATGATGCCACCGGCCTGGAGGTCCGGTGTTTGTATCCCGGTGCAAAGGGCGGCGCCGAACAGATCGGCAGCATGATTGCCTGCGGGGAAGTGGATGTTTTGCTCTTCTTCCGGGACCCTGTTTCCGCCAAAAAGGGCGAGCCCAACGAAATGGATCTTCTTCGCCTTTGCGATGTACATTGTATCCCTATGGCTACCAATATTGCCACTGCCGAGGTAATCATCCACGGCATTGAAAACGGAGATCTGGCCTGGCTGGAATTGCAGCACGGCCAGCCCTGACCGGCGCAGGTTTTCCCGGTTCTCCCAAAGAAACAGAAAGCGGACACTCCTTTTGGAATGTCCGCTTTTGTGTAAGGAGGTATTCCCCCATGAAAAATCTGGTTCCCAAAAAAGTGCGGGCAGTGGTGTTTGCCATCTTTGCACTGGGGATTCTGGCAGGAGGTGCCTCCTACTGCTGGCAATCCACTCCCCTGGCCGTCCTGGCCATGATTATTTTTATGGTTGCCCTGGGTATCCATCTCATCTTCTACCGCTGCCCCCACTGCGGCAAGTTCCTGGACCGGAGTACCGGAGATTACTGTCCCTACTGCGGCCAGCAGATGGACCCGGAAGAGCCTCCTCAAGACAAATAAAAACCACTAGTAAACTAGTGGTTTTCTCAGACCCCAGAGGGGTTATTGCTTGCTGACTCCTGAAGGGGTTC
>CALXGR010000021.1 GCA_944387885.1 uncultured Clostridia bacterium | reverse complement strand
CTGCCCGTCTCCACACCGGTCTGACTGCCGATGCCACCCATCTGGACGTGGATACCGGCAAGTACATTGAGTTCCTGAAGAACAGCTCCACCATCGACGTGGAGAACACCAAGTTCGAGGAGACCACCAACCTGAAGATGACCCGTCCTGCTTTCGGCGGTCACCTGATGGCTACCATTATCTGCCCCCGGTTCCGTCCCCAGATGTCCACCGTTCGTCCCGGCGTTATGCAGACCCAGGAGTACGATGCTGCCGGTGCTGAGAAGTGCGTGGTAGAGGAAGTTCCCGTAGCGCTCACCGCTGACGATATCAAGGTTCAGATCCTGGAGATCGTCAAGTCCACCAAGAAGATGGTTGACCTGATCGGTGCCGACGTGATCGTTTCCGTGGGCCGTGGCATCAGCGCTGATCCTGAGAAGGGCATTGCCCTGGCTGAGGAACTGGCTGGTGTTCTGGGCGGCGTTGTCGGCGCTTCCCGTGCCGTTGTGGATGCCGGCTGGATGAGCGCTGACCACCAGGTCGGCCAGACCGGCAAGACCGTCCATCCCCGGATCTATGTTGCTCTGGGCATTTCCGGCGCTATCCAGCACACCGCTGGTATGCAGGACTCTGAGACCATCATCGCTGTGAACAAGAACGATTCTGCCCCCATCTTCGGTGTGGCTACCTACGGCATTGTAGGGGATCTGTTCAAGGTCGTTCCCCAGATGATCGCTGAGATCAAGGCTGTCAACGCCTCCAAGTAATTCCCAAGTATCAAGAACCCCTCACCCTGATTGGGTGAGGGGTTCTTTTTGCTGTTAAAGATAAAGAAAAGCGCCCCCGGACATTTCGTCCGAAGGCACTTGCAGGTTGGGCAGGTGGTTTACAAGCCGGGGGAGAGAAGCTCTTCACCGGTGAGGATCCGGTGAACCGGCTGGTCGTGGCCCTCCAGAGGAATCTCATCATAGAGAACAACGGAGGGACAAAGGGCGAGACTGGGCCCCTGGTATTCCTGGATAAACCGGTCATAACAGCCCCAGCCGTGGCCCAGACGGTGACCCGACCGGGAACAGGCCAGACAGGGAAGGATGGTCAGGTCGATCTCTTCGGCGGTGCGGGCACGGCCGGTAAGGGGTTCAGGAATCCCGTACAGTCCCGGCATCAGGGAAGAAAAATCGGGAATTTCCATGGGAATCATGGCTCCCTTTCCCACGATTTTGGGAACACAGAGAGCCTTTCCGTCTGCCACCACTGCTTTCAGGATGGGAATGGTGTCGGGTTCGTTTTCTGCTCCTACAAAGCAGAAAACCCGCCGGGCCTGCTGATACTCGGGAAGGCTGCGAAGCTGCTCCAGCATGGACAGCCCCATTTCCTTGTACTGGTCCTGGGTAAGCGCGCTCAGCCTCTCACGCGCCAGGGTACGCAGTTGATTTTTTTCCATCATTTCTTATCTTCTTGTATCCTCTTGAATAAAAAAAGCACAAACAAAAACAACTTTATTATAGGAGGTAAAAATCTGTTCGTCAAGGGAAGAAACAACAAAAGAGCGGAATGATTGTCAGTTTTTGAAAAAGAAATTTCCCGGATGCCGGGACAGGATTGCAATATCAGGGGAAATCAGTTACAATAAGAATAATTATATTTGATAGATACGGGAGAGATTTCTCATGGGAAAATTTCATTTTGCTGAAACTGCGATCCCCGGCGTCATGATTATCGAACCTACCGTGTTTGGTGATGCCCGGGGTTATTTTATGGAAACTTATCATAAAGAAGAGTTTGCCGCCGCCGGTATTGACAAGGAGTTTGTCCAGGATAACCAGTCCAAGTCCAGCCGGGGCGTGCTGCGGGGCCTCCATTTCCAGAAAGAGAATACCCAGGGCAAGCTGGTCCGGGTGACCAAGGGTGAGGTTTACGATGTGGCAGTGGACTGCCGCCCCGGCAGCGCCACCTATGGGAAATGGGTAGGGGTGACCCTCAGCGAGGAAAACAAGAAGATGTTCTATATCCCCGAAGGCTTTGCTCATGGTTTCCTGGTCCTCAGTGATGAGGCGGAATTCTGCTATAAATGCACTGATGTGTATAACCCCAATGCCGAGGGCGGCATCCCTTACGATGACCCCACCATTGGGGTGGAATGGCCGGACTGCGGCTGCCCCCATAAGCTGAGCGCCAAGGACGAGAAGCATACTCCCTTTGCCCAGCAGGAGTTTGAATATTTCAAAAAATATCTGTAAGGGTAAAACAACGGAAAAAGGAAACTACAACCCATGGTTAAAAATTCATTCCAAGCCTTCTGGAAGTATCGGTATCTGCTCCAGAATCTTATTACCAGGGATTTCAAACTGAAATACCGCCGCAGCGTTCTGGGCGTGGCCTGGAGCGTACTCAACCCCCTGCTCACCTGCCTGGTCATGTGGGCAGTGTTCGGCAGCCTGTTCAATGCCCGTGGCTCCGGGATAGAAAACTTCCCTGCATTTTTGATCATCGGCCAGCTTATGTTCAGCTTCTTCCGGGAAAGCACCACCATGGCCATGGAGAGCGTTCTGAAAAATGCTCCCCTTCTCCGGAAGGTGTATATTCCCAAATATATCTTCCCCCTGGAGAAGGTCTGCTTTGCTCTGGTCAACTGCTTTTTCAGCCTGATTGCCCTGGTGCTGGTGCTGCTGGTCACCTGGACTCCCATCTCCGTGACGGCCCCTCTGGCAGTGGTGCCCATGCTGCTGCTCTTTGCGTTCAGCCTGGGGATCGGCCTGCTGCTTTCCGCTATGTATGTCTTTGTACGGGATATCATGCACATCTGGGAAGTGTTCTGCACCCTGCTGGTCTACGGCAGCGCCATCTTCTACGACCCTGCCCAGATGGAGGGCTGGGTCCAGATGGTGATCAAGTTCAACCCCATCTACCATTACATCACCGCTGTCCGTGAGTGCGTGCTCTGGGGGATCGGACTGGACCCCTGGCGGCTGGTCATCTGTGCTGGCTGCTCTCTGCTCAGCCTGGGGGTGGGTGTCATGGTATTCAAGGCAAACCAGGATAAGTTTGTGCTGTATATGTAAGGAGGAACTGGATGGAACCCATTATCAGTGTGGATCATGTGTCCATGCGGTTTAACCTGGCTAAGGAAAAACACGAAAGCCTGAAAGAATATTTTGTGGCCCTCCTCCACGGAGGAATCCGCTTTGACGAATTTTATGCCCTCAATGATGTCTCTCTGGACATTATGCCGGGGGACTTTTATGGCCTCATCGGCCTGAACGGCAGCGGCAAATCCACCCTGCTGAAAACCATTGCTGGGGTGTACAAGCCCAGCAGCGGCAAGGTCACGGTCCGGGGAACCATCGCCCCCCTCATTGAGCTGGGCGCCGGTTTTGACATGGACCTGACCGCCCGGGAGAACATCTACCTGAACGGTACGGTACTGGGATATACCCCCAAGTATATCGCCTCCCGGTTTGACGAGATCGTGGATTTCAGCGAGCTGAAGGACTTCCTGGATGTGCCCCTGAAAAACTTTTCCAGCGGCATGGTGGCCCGGCTTGCCTTTGCAGTAGCCACCATCACCAAGCCGGACATCCTCATCGCAGACGAAATTCTGTCGGTAGGTGACTTCCTCTTCCAGCAGAAGTGCGAAAAGCGGATGGCTGAGCTGATGAGCGGCGGCACTACCGTAATCCTGGTCAGCCACTCCATTGAGCAGATCGAGCGGATGTGCAACAAGGTAGCCTGGCTGGACCACGGCAACCTGCGGCGGCAGGGAGAGACCCTGGATGTGACCCGGGAATACCGGCATTTTGAAAAGAAGGACGCCATGCCCGCCAAAAAGGGCGGCTGAGAAAAGGGGAGACCAATGGCAGACACCAAGGATAAAAACCAATCCCTGCCCGCCGATGTGGCCCGGGCGGACAGCGTGGGCGGTATGGCCCGCCGGCTGGCCAATCCGGCCCATCTGGCTGACCTATGGAACCGGAGTGTCAGGACCCTTCGGGAGGAGGGCGCTGAACAGCTTTGGCGGGATGTGACCTTTCGGGTGGGACTGGCCTTCCACCACGACAGCTGGCAGCACCGGGCCGACCTGCCCACCCGCCGTCAGCTGAAACGGCAGAGGGAAAATCCCCTGAACCAGGGAACCGTGTCCATTGTGGTCCCCCTCTACAATACCCCCAAAAAGTACTTTGACCAGATGCTGGCCAGCGTGAAAAAGCAGACCTACCCTCATTGGCAGCTGGTGCTGGTGGATGCCTCGGATGAGGCCCATAGCACATTCAGCAGATATGCCAAAGAGCAGGGGGAGAAGGACTCCCGCATCACCTACCGGAAAGTGGAAAACGGGGGAATCGCCCTCAACACCACCGCCGGCTTTGCCCTGGCAACCGGCGATTGGGTCACCCTGCTGGACCATGACGACCTGATTTATCCCAATGCCCTCTATGAATGTATGGAACGGGCCGGAGAGACAGGGGCCGACCTGGTCTATACCGACGAAATTGTCCTCTCTGACAATTTGAAAGAGCTGGGGGGATACCACTTTAAGGCGGACTGGGCCCCGGATAACCTGCGGGGGTGCAACTACATCACCCACCTGGCTGTGTTTACCCGGGAACTGCTGGAAAAGGCAGGAGCCGCCCAGTATAAGGAATTTGACGGTGCCCAGGACCATGACCTGCTTCTCCGTCTCACCGAGAAGGCGGAAAAAATCACCCATATTCCCAAGGTCATGTATATCTGGCGGGCAGGGCAGGGAAGCACGGCCGCCGGTATGGAGGCCAAGCCCTACGCTGTGGCCGCCGGAGCCCGGGCCATCCAGGCACACCTGGACCGGGTGGGACTGGCAGGGACCGTCACCCCTCTGGAAAAGGCGCCCGGAGCATTCCGGGTGGAATATGAGCTGACCGGCCAGCCCCTGGTCAGTGCTCTCATCCCCAGCAAAGACCATATTGACGACCTGGAACGGTGCCTGTCCAGCTTCCATGCCAAGGCAGGATATGACCGGTTTGAAATCATCGTCATTGAAAATAACTCCACCGACCCGGAGACCTTTGCCTACTACGAGACCCTGCCCCAGCGGTACCCCAAGGTGCGGGTGGTGAAGTATGAGGGACCCTTCAACTTCAGCGCGGTCAACAACTTTGGCCGGAAGTTTGCTCAGGGAGAACAGCTTCTCCTGCTCAACAACGACATTGAACTGGAGAGCGATAACTTCCTGAAAGAGTTGCTCAGCTACAGCCAGCGCCCGGATGTGGGGGCGGTGGGAGCCAAGCTCTGGTACCCGGACGGGACCCTCCAGCACGGCGGGGTAATTATGGGAATCAACGGCAGTGCCGGACACAGCCATAAGGGATATCCCCGGGGCAAAGTAGGGGATATGTACCGGCTGGTGACCACCCAGGACTATATGGCGGTCACCGGAGCCTGCCTTATGACCAAGGCTTCCCTCTATGATGAGATGGGCGGACTGGATGAGGAACAGTTTGCCGTGGCCTACAACGATATTGATTACTGCCTGAAACTGTGGGAAAAGGGACTGCTCAATGTGTTCACTCCCCATGCCCAGGCCATCCACTATGAGAGCAAGAGCCGGGGCCTGGACACCACCGGGGAAAATGCCCGGCGGTACGCCCGGGAGAAGGCCAACTTCTACGCCAAGTATCACCGGTATATTGACAACTACGACCCCTACTACAATCCCCATTTCAACAATCTGTTTGAAAATTTCGGCCTGAAATGACCGGGGAAGAGGAAGGACTGTGCCGCTATGAATCAAAATTTGAAACGAATCCGGGAGCTGGGAGGGTATGCCGTTACCCTTACCCGGGAGGAGGGACTGCCCACCATGGTCAAGCGGGGGGCGGGATTTTTCCGCCGCCGGTTCCTGGGCAAGCGGGCCCGGTATCTGCCTAAAAAGGAGGTACTGGAGGCTCAGCGGCAGAAGGCAAAGGGAGAGACCCTTCCCCTTATCAGTGTGCTGGTCCCCCTCTACAACACCCCTGAAAACTACCTTCGGGATTTGCTGGACAGCCTGGAAGGGCAGACCAGCCCCTGCTGGGAGCTCTGCCTGGCGGATGCCAGCGACCGGGACCACCCCCAGGTGGAGGAAATCGTAAAAAGCTACCAGGACAGCCGGATCCGGTACACCCGAATTGAAAATAAGGGAATCGCAGAGAATACCAACCAGGCCGCTCAGCTGGCCCGGGGAGAGTATCTGGCCCTGGCGGACCATGATGATATTCTGGCACCTCATGCCATTTACATGGTCCAGAAAGCCATCCAGGACCGGCCCGGGGACTTCTATTACAGCGATGAAGCCCTTTTCTCCACCAGCATTCAAAAGCCTATGGTGGGACATTTCAAGCCGGATTACGCCTACGACTATCTCCTCTGCTGCAACTATATCTGCCACCTGGCGGTGTTCCGGGCAGACCTGTTCCGGGAAATCGGGGGAGAGCGGCCGGAATGTGACGGCAGCCAGGACCATGACCTGTTCCTCCGGCTCATTGAAGCCAGCGGAAAGGCTCCGGTACATATCCCCCATGTTCTCTATTATTGGCGGGTCCATGAGGGAAGCACCAGCGGCGGAGTGGCGGCCAAGGAATATGTGACCAAGAGCGCCATCAAAGCCATCAGTGACCATCTGGAACGGACCGGCCAGAAGGGCCGGGTGGAAGAAGGGCTTTTCCCCAGCACCTACCGGGTGGTATGGGAACTGGAGGAGGAACCCCTGGTTTCCATCCTGATCCCCAACAAAGACCATATCGGGGAACTGAAAAAATGCCTGGATTCCCTTCGGGACAATACCAATTACAAAAACTGGGAAGGGATCATTATTGAGAACAACTCCACCGATCCCCTCACCTTTGCCTATTACCACCAGCTGCAGGATGTTTATCCCAACTGCCGGGTGGTCAACTATGAGGGCCCCTTCAATTTCAGTGCCATCAACAACTTTGGACGGAAGGAAGCCAAGGGAGAATATCTCCTGCTTTTGAACAATGATGTGGAGGCCATCGATCCGGATTGGCTGACCGAGATGGTCCGTCAGACCTCCCGCCCCGGGGTGGGGTGCTGCGGGGCCATGCTCTATTACCCCGACGATACCATCCAGCATGCGGGTATCATCACCGGACTGGGAGGATACGCAGGCCACAGCCACAAATACCATAAGCGGGGAGGCAGCGGATATATGTTCCGGGCCGCTACCGTCCAGGATTTCAGCGGGGTCACCGCTGCCTGCCTTATGGTGAAGGCTTCCGTCTACGATGAGATGGGCGGGCTGGACGAGGAGTTCACCGTGGCCTTCAACGATGTGGATTTCTGCCTCCGGATCCGGGATGCGGGATACAGGGTGGTCTGGACCCCCTACGCTACCCTCTACCATTACGAGAGCAAGAGCCGGGGCAGCGACGAGAAAGACCCGGCCAAGCTGGAACGGTTCAACGGGGAGCGGAAGCGGCTGTATGACAAGCATACCCGGGAGGGTATCCTGGCCGACCCCTTCTACAATCCCAGCCTGACCAAGGACCGGGAGGATTTCAGCGAAAGCCCCGACCTGAGAAACTTACAGGAAATCTGAACAAAAACCCCGCTTCACCGGTTTGGTGGAGCGGGGTTTTTATATCTCAGGCAATGTAAAGAAAATTCAGCTGGCAGAGAAGGATAGGCAGGAACATGGCCGGCAGAAAATTCATCAGTTTCAGCCGGGTGACACCCAGAAGGTTAAGGCCGGTTCCAATGATGATGAGACTGCCCACGCAGGTCATCTCTGCGATCACCGAGGTGGTCAGGACCGGGGCCAGCAGGCTGGCCAGAAGGGTAAGGGCTCCCTGGTAGACCAGCACAAATCCGGCACTGAGAAGCACCCCGATCCCCATGGTGCTGGCAAAAACCATGCTGCTGCATAAATCCAGCATACTTTTGGTGAGAAGCATGGTCTGGTCATTCTGCAGCCCTGCATTGAGGGCACCCACTACCGTCATGCTGCCAATGCAGAAGAGGAGACAGGCGTTGATAAAGCCGTCGGCAACGCCGGGACCGGTCTGCCCGGGCAGGGAAACCTTCTTTTCCAGCCTGTGAAAAAAGTCATTTACATGGCGGTCAATGTCTACCCCTTCTCCTATCACGGTGCCCAGGATCATACTCAGAATCATAACCAGGGTGTTCTCTCCCTGGAAAGCGCCGTTTACCCCCAGATACAGGGTGCAAAGTCCCAGACCCTTCATAAGGTTGTCGGTCATCCGCTGGGGGATGCCCCGTTTGAATACCAGCCCCACAGAGCTGCCCAGCAGCACCGTGGCGGTGTTGACCAGCGTTCCCAATAAAATACCCATATTATCTTTCCTTTCCCTGGCAAACCGCACTTTGCCGTGAATATTATTATAAAAAATTTGAGGGGAAAATTCAACGGCGAAGGGAGAACAATTGCCTTTTGGAGACGGATGTGGTAAAATAAAACGATTACAAAGGGAAAGGGGAGAATCTGCCATGGCGGCCATTACCGCAACCATTGTGGCTTACGGGGGAGCAGATGAAATCATCGCCGCTGTCAACAGCATTCTGGCACACGCCCCGGAGGATTTCCTCCTCTATCTGGTAGATAACCACAGCCCGGACGACACTGCCGCCCGGCTGGCAGAACAAAACTGGGATGGCCGGGTCAAGCTTATCTGCCTGGAAAAGAACCTGGGCTTCGGAGGCGGCCATAACGCAGTCCTGCCCCTGCTGGACTCCCGGTATCACTTTGTCCTCAACCCGGATATTCTGGTGGACAGCCCGGTGCTGTCCCAGCTGACCCAATGGATGGATGCTCACCCTCAGGTGGTCATGGCCACCCCCCAGCTTTATTTCCCGGATGGCAGGATTCAGCACCTGCCCCGGCGCAAGCCCAACTTCATGGGGCTGCTGGCTCGTCAGTTCTCCCATGCGGGGCCTTTGGCCTGGTTTGACCGGCGGTACACCATGCAGGACCGGGACTTGACCCAGCCTCAGGAAATTCAGTTCTGCACCGGCAGCTTTTTCTGCATCCGCACCGAGGTTTACCGGAAGATGGGAGGCTTTGACCAGGGCTACTTCATGTATGTGGAGGACGCTGACATTACACAGAAAGCCCTGCAATACGGGAAGGTCTGCCTGGTCCCTCAGTTCCGGGCGGTCCATGCCTGGCACCGGAACCCCATGCGGGATTCCAGCCATTTCAAAATGCAGCTCAAGAGTATGTTCCGGTACTGGAAAAAGTGGGGATTCTCCCTTTTTTAAGCGAAAACCAGTCTTTCACCCGTCTGGGGGTTGCCCCGGGCGGGTTTTTATTGTATACTATTATCTGTGTAAAACTGTCCCTTTTTTAGGGAAAAATGGCTTTTATATTGTAAGTGGTGGGCGGTACTTAGCCCAATGATATAGATAAAAACGCAGAAAAGGAGCTAAGCAATGAAAGGTATCATTTTGGCCGGCGGCGCCGGAACCAGACTGTATCCTCTGACCATGGTCACCAGCAAGCAGCTGCTGCCGGTGTATGACAAACCCATGATCTACTATCCTTTGTCCACCCTTATGCTGGCAGGGATTCAGGATATCCTGATTATCTCCACCCCGGAGGATACTCCCCGGTTTGAGAACCTTCTGGGGGATGGCAGCCAGTATGGGGTACGCCTCAGCTATAAGGTGCAGCCCAGCCCCGACGGACTGGCCCAGGCATTTATCCTGGGTGAGGAATTTATCGGAGACGAGCCCTGCGCTATGATCCTGGGGGATAACATCTTCTACGGAAACGGATTCAGCCGCATCCTCAAGGACGCTGCCGAAGCCGCCGTCAACGGTAAGGCCACCGTTTTCGGTTACTACGTCAACGACCCGGAACGGTTCGGAATCGTGGAGTTCGACGAAGCCGGCAATGTGGTCAGCGTGGAAGAAAAGCCTCAGAATCCCAAGAGCAACTATGCCATTACCGGCCTTTACTTCTACCCCAAAGGCGTTTCTGCAAAGGCGGGTCAGGTGAAGCCCAGCGCCCGTGGAGAGCTGGAGATCACCACCCTCAACGACATGTATCTCCAGGAGGGAACCCTGGGAGTCAAGCTGCTGGGCCGGGGCTTTGCCTGGCTGGATACCGGTACCATGGACAGCCTGGTGGAAGCTGCCGACTTTATCCAGATGATTGAAAAGCGTCAGGGAATCAAGATCAGCGCTCCCGAGGAGATTGCTTACAAGTATGGCTGGATCACCCGTGAAAAGCTGCTGGAGAGCGCTCAGCGGTACGGCAAGAGCCCCTATGGCCAGCATCTGAAAAATGTAGCTGACAACAAGGTAAAGTACTGATAGCCCGGGAAGAAGGAACACTGTTTTATGAAGATTTTGATTACAGGGTGCAATGGTCAGCTGGGCCGGGAACTGCAGAAGCAGCTGGCAGCCGGACGCAGTGAGCTGGGCCCTATCCCTGCCCGTCTGCAGGGGGCCACTGTGGTGGCGGTGGATCTGCCCCAGCTGGATATTTCGGACCGGGATCAGACCATTGCCTTTATTGAAAAGGAAAAGCCTCACACCATCATCAACTGTGCAGCCTTCACCAACGTGGACGGCTGCGAGAAGCAGACCGACGATGCCTTCAAGGCCAACGCCATTGGACCCCGGAACTTGGCCCAGGCGGCCCGGAAGGTGGGCGCCCGCCTGATCCATGTGTCCACCGACTATGTGTTCAGCGGCCAGCCCAACGGAGGGGTTCCTCTGGACGAGACCGCTCTGCCCAACCCCAAAAGCGCTTACGGTTCTACCAAGCTGCTGGGGGAGGAGTATGTGGCCCGGTTCTGCCCTCGTCACATGATCGTGCGGACTGCATGGCTTTACGGCTGTGAGGGCAAGAACTTTGTGAAAACCATTGTGGACGCCGGAAAGAAGTTCGGTCATCTGGAAGTGGTCAACGACCAGCTGGGCAACCCCACCAACGCCGTGGACCTGGCCCATCATATTCTGAAACTGGCCGTAAGCCACGAGTACGGCACCTACCACTGCACCGGAACCGGGATCTGCAGCTGGTATGATTTTGCGGCGGAGATCATTCGGCTGTCCGGGGTCCAGGCCACTGTGGCCCCCTGCACCAGCGCCGAGTACGCCGCCAAACACCCGGCCACCGCAGACCGCCCGGCCTGGAGCGCACTGGAAAACCGGATGCTCCGGGTGACCGTGGGGGATGAGATGCGCCCCTGGCAGGAAGCACTGAAAACATTTTTTGAGAATTGGGACGGTAATTGAACCATGAAAAAATATCTTGTTACCGGCTGTGCCGGATTCATTGGCACCAACTTTGTTTACTATATGCTCAAGAAGTACCCCGAGATTCTGCTGGTCAACCTGGATAAGCTGACCTATGCAGGAAATCTGGAAAACCTGAAGGACTGCGAGGGTGACCCCCGGCATATCTTTGTCCAGGGCGACATCTGTGACCGGGAGCTGGTCACCAGCCTGTTTGAGAAATATGACTTCGACTATGTGATCAACTTCGCCGCCGAGAGCCATGTGGACCGCTCCATCACCAACCCTGAGATTTTTGTAGAGACCAACGTGATGGGTACTGTCAACCTGCTCCAGTGCGCCAAGAACGCCTGGTACAACAGCGAGACCAAGACCTGGGCAGAAGGCAAGAAGTACTGCCAGGTATCCACCGACGAGGTGTACGGCTCCCTGGGCGAGGATGGCTACTTTATGGAGACCACCCCTCTCTGCCCCCACAGCCCCTACTCCAGCAGCAAGGCCAGCGCCGATATGTTTGTTATGGCCTACCATGATACCTATGGTATGCCCGTGAATATCACCCGCTGCTCCAACAACTACGGCCCCTATCAGTTCCCTGAGAAGCTGATTCCTCTCATGATCAACAATGTGAAGAATCACAAGAAGCTCCCTGTTTACGGGGACGGCATGAATGTCCGGGACTGGCTGTATGTGGAGGACCACTGCAAGGCCATTGACATGGTAGCCAACGGCGGCCGGGACGGGGAAGTGTACAATGTGGGTGGCCACAACGAGCGGCCCAACATCTTCATTGTAAAGACTATCATTGCCCAGCTCCATGACCGCCTCAAGGACGACGGCATTGACGAGGGCCTGATTCAGTATGTGGCAGACCGTCTGGGCCATGACCGCCGTTACGGCATTGACCCCACCAAGATCAAGGACGAACTGGGCTGGTACCCCGAGACACCCTTTGAGAAGGGAATCGTCCTGACCATTGACTGGTACCTGGAGCACCAGGAATGGATGGAGAATGTGACCAGCGGCAACTACCAGAAGTACTACGAAGAAATGTACAAAAATAAGTAATTTATACTGATTGTATAAAAAGGACCCCTGTCTCCCGGCGGGAGCAGGGGTCCTTTCTCAGTTTTGTAAAAACCTACCGATTGCACCGGAAGGGCTTTTGTGGTACAATAGTAAGGAGTTGTAGCGTGGGCCTTTCCCTTTTGAGGAAAGAGGGAAGAGAGGGAAAGCAGGAGCATCCCGACGGCCCGGCATGATTTCAGCAGATAAAAGCGGGCAGGCCCGCAGAACGATAGAAGGAGGTCTCAGATGGCCACATTGATTACAAGAGAGGAACATCAGCGCCGGCAGCGCCGCCGTCGCCGTCAGTTCCTGGGCATAATTGTGGTGATCATGGTGTTCCTGGGAATGCTGCACCTGATCGATACCGCAGTGGGGATTTACAAGAAGGTGACTGACCCCACCGAAAAAATGAAGGAGTATGAGAGTCTGCTTCGCAGCGTGGTCATGTATGACCCGGCGTATTTCAACGGTTTGGAGAATGTGAGCGACTCCTTCATCAAGCAGACCTCCGTCTGGGGCACCATCTTTGAACTGATTGAAAAGGGACAGTGGGAGAGCCTGGAACGGTCTGAGGACGAACGGGCTATCCTTCCCGGAGTGGACGTGAGCGCCTTTGCAGCAAAGCTTTACGGACCTTCTGTCCAGCTGACCCATGAAACCTTCACCGACGACTTCGGCCTGGAATATGTCTATGACGAAGCCCTTCAGGGATATCTCATCCCCGTTACCAGTACCGAGAACAGCTACTCTCCCAGCGTAGTCCAGCTTCAGAACAAGGATGGCAAGCTGCGGGTAAGCGTGGGATATATCAGCAACACCAGCGATGGTATCACCCAGGGCGTTACTCAGTCCAAGCCCCAGAAGTATGCGGACTATATCTTCGAACGTGGCCTGGACCGTGAATGGTATCTCACCGGAATCGAGGAAAGCGAGTGGAAGGCAGAGGAAGGGGATATCATCCGCCAGGAGACCACCGCTGACCTGGTATATGACCCCACGGGAGCCCTCCAGCAGCAGCTGGACGAAAACAGTACCCTGGGCGGCGAAGAATAAAATAGAAAAACTCCGGACCCTGATTGGGTCCGGAGTTTTTGTTATAAAATCAGGAAAGAAATCAAGTTTACAGAACCTTGCTGAGAAAATCAATGGTACGGGCTTCTTTGGGGTGGTCCAGCACTTCTTCGGGAGTGCCTTCCTCCACAATATAGCCCCCTTCCATAAAGATGACCCGGCTGGCAACTTCACGGGCAAAGCCGATTTCGTGGGTGACCACCACCATGGTCATTCCCTCGCTGGCCAGCTGCTTCATGACCTGAAGCACTTCGCCTACCATTTCGGGGTCAAGAGCGCTGGTAGGCTCGTCAAAGAGAAGGATGTCAGGGTTCATAGCCAGAGCCCGGGCAATGGCCACACGCTGCTTCTGACCGCCGGAAAGCTGGCTGGGATAAGCCTCGGCCTTATCCAGCAGACCTACCCGCTTGAGCAGCTTCAAAGCGTTTGCGGTGGCCTCAGCCTTGGTGGCCTTTTTCAGCTCAGTGGGGGCCAGGATCATGTTCCCCATGACATTCAGGTTGTTGAACAGGTTAAAGTGCTGGAACACCATGCCGATGTTCTCCCGCACCTTGTTGATGTCGGTTTTCTTGTCGGTAATGTCATAGCCGTCTACAATGACCTGACCGTCAGTGATGGTCTCCAGACGATTCAGACACCGGAGGAAGGTGGATTTGCCGCTGCCGGAGGGGCCAAGAACAACCACCACTTCTCCCTGGGTAACATCTACCGAAACATCTTTCAAGACTTCCAGGTTGCCAAAGCTCTTTTTCAGATGGCTCACATGGATTTTTACATTATTCTCTGCCACGGTTGAGCCTCCTTTCCAGAATCTTTGCCACACGGGACAAAACGGTAATGATGATCAAATACATGACTGCCACAATGGTCCAGACTTCAAAGGTCCGGAAGGAGTTGGCCACAACGTTCTTGGCGGTATTGACCAGTTCGGGGAAGCCGATGACCGAAAGAATGGAGGTATCCTTCAGGGTGATGATGAACTGGTTGATGATGCTGGGAATCATGGTCCGGATGGCCTGAGGAAGAACGACCCGGTACATGGCTTTCCAGTAGGGCAGGCCCAGACTCCGGGCTGCCTCCATCTGACCCTTGTCCACGCTCTGGATACCGGCACGGATGATTTCGGCCATATAAGCGCCGCAGTTCAGGGACAGGCAGATGGTGCCGGCCTGAAGGGCGGTAAGGGTGACGGCGTTGTACCCCATCAGACCGTTGAAGAGGGCCGGCATACCAAAGTAGATATAGAAGGCCAGCACGATCATGGGCACGCCCCGGATGGCGTCAACAAAGATAATGGAGACAATGTTGCAGACCCTGTTTTTCAGCACGCTGAGAAGGCCGAAAATCAGGCCCAGAATACAGGCAAAGAAGAGCCCGCAGAGGGCCAGCAGCAAGGTCTGGCCCATGGCGGTCAGCAGCAGGCCGCCGTAGGTGGTGATAATGCGGATCAAGGACAAAACTCCCTTCAGAGAAAATCGGTGATACAAAAGCAGGGACGCCTGCAAACACCAGGCGTCCCCGTGGAATCTTACTTAGCCCAGGTACTTGGCAAGGATTTCGTCATACTTGCCGTTTGCCTTGATGTTGGCAAGACCGGCATTGAACATATCCAGCAGCTCCTGGCTGTTCTCACTGAAAATGGCGAAGCCGTAGTCGCCGCCCTCGTTGGCGGTGTTCTCCAGCACCTTCAGAGCCAGGCCGCCGTCCTTGATGGAAGCCTGCATAATGGGGGTGTCCTCAAAGCAGGCAACACACTGGCCGCCCAGAACTGCCTGATACATGGTGGGGGAATCCTCGAAGGACTGGATGGTGAAGCCATACTCGTCCTTCAGGCTCTCGGCGTAAGCAGCGCCCTGAGTGCCGATCTTAACGGCAACGGTCTTGCCTTCCAGATCCTCAAAACCAGCGATGTCGGAGTTCTCAGCAACGGTCATGGTCTGGGTGGCGGTGTAGTAACCGTCAGAGAACATCCAGCCGGACTCCTGACGCTCTGCAGTGATGGAAGCGCCGGCGATCATACCGTCAGCCTGACCGGACTGGCAGGCAGCAATGGCGCCGTCCCAGCCCAGGCTCTTCAGCTCGTACTGGAAGCCCTGGTCCTCAGCGATGGCGGCCAGGATGTCGACGTCGATACCTACGAAGTTACCGCTCTCGTCGGTATACTCGAAGGGCTTGAAGACGGTATCGGTGGCAACGACCCATACCTTGCCGTCAGAAGCGGTGGCGTCACCCTCGGCAGCGTCGCCTTCAGCGGCGGCATCGGGAGCAGCGGTGGCCTCGGAGTTGGCAGCGTCGTCAGTAGCAGGGGCGGTGGAGCCGCAAGCTACCAGGGACAGAGCCAGAACCAAAGCCAGTGCAAATGCAATCAGCTTTTTCATGATGTTTGGTTCCTTTCCTTGATATGTTATTTATGCAAACGCCCCCTCCGGGCGTAAGCAACCAATGATAGGGGAAACAGAAAAAGGCAATAGCAACGAATCGGTTTGCTATCGCCTTTGATATGCGCCCTATGCCTAAATATTATAAGGTATTAGCCCCTTCCTGTCAAGGGAAAAGGGTGAAAAGCCAGGGAATTACAGGTCTTTTGCCGCATCCAGAACCATCTGAATGGCCTTCTCAAAGCCGATTTTTCCAACATTGATGGAAAGATCGTAGTTCCGCAGGTCTCCGTAATACTGGCCGGTAAACCGCTTGCAGTACCCGGCCCGGGCCTTGTCGGAGCGCTCCATCTCAGCCTGGACCTCTTCCAGGGTGCTGTCAGGCCGCAGCTCCAGCATGTGGTTCAGCCGCCAGGCGGGGTCAGCGTGAAGGAACACCCGCAGGCAGTGATCAAACTCCCGGAGAATGTAGTCCGCATTCCGTCCCACAATGACACAGCTTTCCCGGTCGGCCATGTTCCGGATGGCCTCCACCTGAGCCTGCCACAGCTGCTCGCTGAGGGGCTTGGAGTAAAAGTTGAACAGACTCTGGGAAAGCCCGAATTCATGAGGGACCCGTTCGTCCCACTGCCGAACCTCCTCAGGGGTCAGGTTGGTGCTGGCAGCCGCTGTGCGGATGATCAGATCCCGGTCATAATAGGCGATTCCCAGGGTCTTGGCCACTGCCCGCCCGATGGTGCTGCCGCCTGCGCCGAATTCCCGGCCGATGGTGATGATTTTTTTCATGGTTCAGCCTCCTTGTGAAGGGATTCTCCCGGGCCTGCGCCCCTTATATCATCCCTCTCTATTTTTATTCTATCCCTTTTCGGAAGATTTGCAAGTTCTTTTTGCCGGAGGAAGAGAGGGCTTTTTCCAGGGTCAGCAGTCCCTTTTTCTCCAGACGGGATACATAGCTCCGGCTGATTCCCAGACGCTGGGCGGTCTGCTGCTGGGTCAGGGCTTTGTGACCATCCAGCCCATACCGGAGGGTGAGGATCAGCTTGAGCCGGGCGGGCAGCCGGTCCAGGGCACGGCGGAGAAGCACCAGCTCCTCCCGGTGTTCCAGGCCGTCGGTGAGCACAAAATCGTCCGCCAACAGGTCGGCCACCGTCAGCTCACTGTCTGCCCGGCCGGTTTCAATGGGCTCCTGCAGGGAGACCGTGACTGCACCCCGGCGGCTGTGGCGGAAATACATTTTGATTTCATTCTCAATGCACCGGCTGGCATAGGTGGAAAAACGGCTTCCCCGTTCCGGGCGGAAGGTGGAGACTGCCTTGATCAGGCCGATGGTGCCAATGCTTACCAAATCGTCCAGGGATTCCGTGTCGCACCGGTATTTTTTTGCCATGTGCACCACCAGCCGGAGATTGTGCTGAATGATAAGGTCCCGGGCAGAGGAATCCCCCTGCGCTAACCGGGCGAACGCCTCCTGCTCCTGCTTGGGGGAGAGGGGACGGGGAAAGCTGCCGCTCTCCAGATGCAGGGCCAGGAAAAGAAATTTCCCCAGTACAAATTGTAAAAACAGTTCCAGCATAAAGGTCACCTCCCCAGAATACCTCTGTGGGAGAATATGCTTTTGATTGTAGAAAAAAGAACCGGCGTTCAGGAGATGGAATATAATCCAAAAAGCAAGTCGGAGAAAATGTCAAAATAATGTTTGTTTCGGAAGATAAACTGATGGTCGAGAGAGGGAAACCACAGGGCGGTTGAAAAATACAGGGCCTTGGTGTAGGCTGAAAGCAACAACCGACGAAGGAGTGGATTGCCATGGAAAAAAGCCTGGGCGGCGTGATTGCCGATAGAAGAAAAGAAAAAAAGATGACTCAGCTGGAGCTGGCACAAAAGCTGGGAGTTACCGATAAGGCAGTGTCCAAATGGGAGAGAGACCTGTCCTGCCCTGACATCGGGACACTTCCCGCTCTGGCCCGGGAGCTGGACCTGTCCCTGGATGAACTGCTGCAGGGAAGGGCCGGCAAAGCCCCGGAAAAAGAAAAGCTGGATGCCCTTATATCTCTTGTATTAAAAGGGGTGGCCCTGGCTATGGGAATTGGCGTAACGGTTCTGTCTGCCCTGGGGCAGGCAGGGCAGGAACAGGCTGTCCCCATGCTGGGACTGGGGCTTGCCTGCCTGGCTCTTTGGACCCTGAGAAAAGAAAACTAAAAAAGCCGCCGGAGCAGATTCGCTTCCGGCGGCTTTTTTCATCTTTTATTATACCTGTCCCTTCCAGACTCGGGCCAGGATATCCTTCAGCACCAAAAGGGAATCGGTGCGGTTGTATCCGTATTCCACGCTGAGCCGGGTCATCATCTCCTCCAGGGCGGGAGCGTAATCGCTGACCTTTACCTTCTCCTGGTAGGTGGCCAGTACCGGGTATTTCTTGCTCCAGACCTTGTTCCAGTTGATCTTCTCCTGGGCCTTCTCGCTGACGGAGTCGATCATCTGCTGGGCCTGGGCCTCGTCAAAATCATACTCGAACAGCTCGTCCAGGGTCATGTGATAAAGCTGGGCCAGACCTTTGGACTGGCGGATGTCGGGGAGGGTCTCCCCGGTCTCCCACTTGGAAATGGTCTGGCGGCTGACTCCCAGCTTCTCGGCTACATTCTCCTGGGACAGTCCGCTTTTCTTCCGGGCAGAATACAAGCTGCTTCCTAAACTCATAACTAAATCCTCCTTGTTTGGCTTTTCGGTTATAAGTATACCGGCGGAGGAGAAAAACTTCCACCAACCAAAGCGGTCACTTTTGCCCGTTTTTTTAACATCCGGTTATTTTTCCGGGGAAAAATCAAACCCTTGCCGCCGCTCCAGCTGAAACCGGAGCAGGTCCTCGTCCGGATATCCGGAGGGCAGGCAAAACTCCCACCGGCCGGTCTCTCCCGTGGGACGGCGGATAAGGCAGCTGACCCGGGAAAAGTCAGGGTACTCCCGAATTTTTTTCACAGTCAGAATTTCCAGTGCCTGGGGTGGGAGAGTGGGGGAGGCAGCCAGCCGGTTCAGCACCTTCTGAGTGTCCAGGGTCATGGAGGTAAATCCCAGCACTCCCCGGCGGTAGGAGGCCAGGGTCCGGGAATCCAGCATATACAGCCGGTCATCCTGGGTCAGGAAAAATACCAGGGACTCCCGCAGGGAACGGCGGCCAGCGCCCAAAGCCAGAACCACCCCCAGGACCACAGCTCCAATGCAGAGAGTGCCCAGGGCGGCTTCTTTGGGCAGAGACAGATAGAGGGTGAGGAAGGTCCCTCCTATAGTAAGTACCATGAGGAGAACCAGTATCCCCAGAATCCCGCCCAGGGTGGAAAGGGCATACCGGTTCTTTTCGCCGGGACCTTTTGAGATCCAAATCTTTTTCAAAGGCATGGAAACGCCTCCTTTTCCGCTTTTTATCAGTATATCATATCCCGGACCCTCGTAAAAGAAGGACTTTTGGGAGAACGGGATTGCGCAGCGGGGGATGGGTATGCTATCCTGAAATCAGAAACAAAACCCCGCAACTGGAAAGGAGTGACTCTCATGAAGTTAGGCAGACTGGTGCCCACATTGGCACTGTCGGCAATCTTGATTCTGACCGGGTGCAGCCGGGAAAGTGACCCGGCCCAGACTACCCCGGACCCCCAGGGCCAGTCCACCGAAGCCCAGGCCACGGCGGAGCCGCCTTACTGGGAGGGATGGAGTGACCCCTTTACCCAGGAAGAGGCCCGGGCCCTGGAAACCAGGGCAGCCGCCTTTTGGGAGGAATCCATGGACTGGCCCACCCGGTATAAAGAGGTGAGCGGCATCCAGGGATACTACCTTGCTCCTGATCAGTGGGCAGGCCTGGAGGAACTGTCCAGAATTTTGCAGAATACCCAAGGACTGGACCGCGATGCCCTGGAGGAGGGAACGGCAGGGATCTGCCGGGTGGACTTTACCGTCTGGTACCAGCCTGAGACCTATTATCTGGGGCCTCAGTACGGGGATGGAGCCATCTATATCTATCTCCTGATGTACGCCGATGAGACAAAAGAACCCCAGTATCTCAGCGCCTGGTACACCCAGGATGTCCAGACAGAAAGACCCGCTGACCCTCAGGCTGCTGAGCTGAGCCTGAACGGCTATCAGTATGATATTCTCACCCACCAGTGCCGGGCTTTGGCGCTGGCCGGAATCACTGATTTTTCCACCCCGGCAGACTGGTCGGCCCAGGAACTGGCCCGGTACCTGATGGTGCGGGGCCGGGACTTCGGCATGGAACCGGAAGAGTGGATGAACGAGGAAGGCTATTACACCACTGATATGGCCGGCCTGATTATGGCGGTGGACTTTACCGGGGAAGATGAGTGGTACAGCACCCAGGACCCCTCCGCTTTGGAGACCATTACGGAAGAGGATTGGCAGGGGGCGCTGACCGCTTTGGAAGCCCAGGAGGGGACCTGGACCTATGAGAGCGGCAAGGACCAGGTCCTGGCCCGCTTTGAAGGGGCAGATGGAACCAAGGCAGAGTATACCTTCTCTCTCTGTCCCGGCTTTGAGGATTGGAACAGCCGGACTTTCTGCACCCTGGCGAAAAGCCTTTAAGGCGTGAAAATTAAAAATAGAGTATTCAAATCTTCCCAAATGTGGTACAATGATTCCTGCATGAGGGAAAATCCCGAAAAGTTGCAGGAGGAATATAAATCATGGGCGTACCTGTTTTAGTTGTGATCGGAGCAATTCTGATGATTTTGGGAGGGACTTTCTGGCTGGTAGTCAAGGTGTCCCAGAAGTATTATGCAGAACTGTACCAGAGCTGCACCAGCACCGCAACCGGTGTGGTGGAAAAGGTGGTAGGGGCACGGAACTTCCGGAATATGGGAAACGGCCATACCTTCTTTCCTGTTTATAAATACACCGTGGATGGAGAGGAATACCGCTGCCAGGGCAACAAAGGCGCCCACAAGGAGGATAAGGTAAGCCGGGAAGATGTGACCATCTACTACGACCCCAATAAACCCGGTGTTTCTTATACTGACCGGGCAACCAATGACAAAATCTTCCTGAACTTCAAGGTGGGAGGAACCGCTTTGCTGGTATTGGGAATTCTGCTCATTATCCTGGAAGTGGCAGGAGTATTCTGAGCAGGGAACGCCATTCAAAACAATAGAAAAAGAAGGAACAGCGCCAGGGCGGCAGAAAGCCCGGGTGCTGTTTTTTATCATGGACTGACCGGATTTGACTGAAAATGAATAAAACTGGACGATTGCACAAAAATGAAAGGAAGAATTTGGTGGATAATTCGAATGATTTTGATTGACTTTGACTGAAAATGGTGGTATTCTAAAGTCAACAAAGAAAAAGAAATCAAATCCAATCACAAATCCCCACCCGGAAGAGTGAATGAGAAAGGAGCGAAAAATGTTAGCGGAAGAACGGTTTGAGAAAATCCTGGGAATCCTGGCCCGCCGCCGGTCGGTAACAGTCCAGGAATTGTGCGAAGCCCTGGATGCCAGCGAGTCCACCATCCGCCGGGACCTGGTGCTGCTCCACCAGCAGGGGCGGGTGAACCGGGTCCACGGGGGAGCTACCCTGCCGGAGGCCGCATTTGTGACCGGTGAGGAATCCATGTCTGCCAAGGAACATCAGGCGGTAGCCCAGAAGCAGAGCATTGCAAAGCTGGCAGCAGGGCTGATCGGTCCGGAAGATTTTGTCTACCTGGATGCGGGCAGCACCACCCTTCAGCTGGTGCAGGCTTTGCAGGGACCAGCCCTTGGAGCCACCTTCGTGACCAACGGCATTGCCCATGCCCGGCTGCTGGCCCAGAAGGGCTGCCGGGTCTACCTGCCGGGTGGGCAGATTCGCCCCAACACCGAGGCCATTGTGGGAACCGCCGCCATGACCAGTATTGGCCGGTATAATTTTACCAAAGCCTTTATGGGCGCCAACGGAGTGTCCCTGGACAGTGGATTCACCACCCCTGATGTGGAGGAAGCAGCCCTGAAGGCTCTGGCTGTAGGCCGGGCATTGGAAAGCTGGTTTTTGGTGGATGACACCAAGTTCGGCAAGGTCTATCCGGCAGTGATTTGCTCCCTTACCGATGCCGCCATGGTGACCAATCATCTGCCCAACGAAAAATACCGCCGCTACACCCTCATTAAGGAAAGCGACAGCCAAGGGGAAAAGGAGGAATAACCATGATTTACACCGTTACCTTTAATCCTGCCATTGATTACCTGGTCCATCTTCCCGGCAGTCTTGCCTTGGGTCAGGTGAACCGGACAGTGGCGGAGGAGTACCAGTTCGGAGGAAAGGGAATCAATGTTTCCACCGTTCTGGGGGTCCTGGGGTATGAAACCACTGCCCTGGGATTTGTGGCAGGCCCCACCGGCCGCTGGCTGGAGGATGGCCTGAAAGAGCGGGGAATCCATACCGACTTTGTCCGGCTCAAGGATGGCATCACCCGGATCAATGTGAAAATCAAGGCAGACGAGGAAAGCGAGATCAACGGTACCGGCCCCCGGATCGGGAAAGAGGATATGGACCGGTTGTATGAAAAGCTGGACGGCCTGAAAGCCGGAGACGTGCTGGTGCTGGCAGGGAGCATCCCCAACAGCCTGGCAGGGGACACCTACCAGAAGATTCTGGCCCGGCTGGCAGGCCGGGGAGTGGAGGTGGCGGTGGATGCCACCCGGGACCTGCTGGTAAATGTGCTGGAATACCGGCCCTTCCTCATTAAGCCCAACAACCATGAGCTGGGGGAGATTTTCGGGGTGGAGCTGAAAAACGATGAAGAGGTAGCCCACTACGCCGCCAAGCTCCAGGAAAAAGGTGCCCGGAATGTGCTGGTAAGCATGGCCGGGGACGGGGCCCTCCTTCTGGACGAGGAAGGTCATACCCACCGGGCAGGAGTGCCAAAGGGAAAGGTGATCAACAGCGTGGGCGCAGGAGACAGCATGGTGGCCGGATTCCTGGCCGGATGGATGGAGCGGAAGGACTATGACTGGGCCCTTCGCCTGGGAACTGCCTCGGGCAGCGCCACCGCCTTCTCCCTGGGACTGGCCGACCGCCAGACCATCCAGCAGCTGCTGACCCAGTTCTGAACCAAGTTTCCAAAGCGGTAAAACAAGCCACTGACCATACAGAAAGAGAGGATCACTATGCGGATTACTGAATTGTTCTCTGTCCAGGCCATCGCTCTGGACGGCGCCGCAGCTAGCCGGGACCAGGTCATTGACACTCTGGTGGAGCTGCAGTGTACCCATGGCAACATTACCGACAAGGCCGCTTACAAGGCCGCCATCTACGCTCGGGAGGAAGAGGCTTCCACCTATGTGGACAACGGAATCACCGTTCCCCACGCCCGGGCAGCCTGTGTCACCCGGCCCAGCCTGGCCGTCCTTCGGCTGGCCCAGCCGGTGCAGTATAACCAGGAGGACGAGGAAAAGAGCGATCTGTTCTTTATGATCGCCGCTCCCGAGAACGGCAGCCTCCATGTGGATATGCTGGCCCGGATGATGCAGATGCTCATGCATGAAGATTTTGTGGAAAAGCTGCGGGCAGCCAAGACCCCTGAGGAGTTCCTGAAGCTCATTGATGCTCAGGAGGAATCCCAGTTCGGAGATGAGAGCTTCACCCAGGAACAGGTGGCTCCCCAGGGATACCGGATCCTGGCCGTTACCGCCTGCCCCACCGGCATTGCCCACACCTACATGGCAGCCGAGGCCCTGACCAAGGCTGGCGAAAAACTGGGCCTGCCCTGCAAGGTGGAGACCAACGGCTCCGGCGGAGCCAAGAACATCCTCACCCCTGAGGAGATCGCTGCCTGCGACGGTATTATTGTAGCCGCCGACAAGAATGTGGAGACCGCCCGCTTCCACGGCAAGCCGGTCCTCTTCACCCGGGTGGATGACGGAATCCACAAGCCGGAGGAACTGATTCAGAAAATCGAGAGCGGGGAAGTGCCGGTGTTCCAGGCCAAGGGCGGCCAGCCCGCAGCCCAGACCGCAGGAAGCGATACCCTGGGACATACCGTTTACAAGCACCTGATGAATGGTGTCTCCCACATGCTTCCCTTTGTGGTGGGCGGCGGTATCCTCATCGCCCTGGCCTTCCTCTTTGACGACTTCTCCATTGACCCGGCCAACTTTGGTATGAACACCCCCCTGGCCGCCTTCTTCAAGACGGTAGGCAATGCAGCCTTCGGGTATATGCTTCCCATCCTGTCCGCCTACATCGCCATGTCCATTGCAGACCGTCCCGGTCTGGCCGTAGGCTTTGTGGGTGGCGTTCTGGCCATGAACGGCACCAGTTTCTCCGGACTTCTGGCAGGCCAGACTTCCGGCATCTCCGGCGGCTTCCTGGCTGCTCTGCTGGCTGGTTTTGTAGCCGGTTATCTGGTGAAATTCCTGGAGAACATTACCGAAAAACTTCCCAGCAGTGTGGACGGAATCCGGCCCATGCTCATCTATCCCCTGGGCGGTATGCTGGTCATGGGCGTGGTCATGTGCGCCGTCAACCCGGTCATGGGCTTTATCAACGAGGCCATCGCTGCCTGGCTGAACACCATGGGGGGCACCTCCAAGATCCTGCTGGGCGCCATCTGCGGCGGCATGATGTCCATTGATATGGGCGGCCCCTTCAACAAGGCAGCCTACGTCTTCGGCACTGCAGCCCTCTCCTCCGGAACCTACGATGTAATGGCTGCCGTTATGGTAGGCGGTATGGTTCCTCCCATTGCCATTGCTCTCTCCACCACCTTCTGCCCCAAAAAGTGGACCAGCGAGGAACGGAAGAACGGCTTTGTGAACTACATTATGGGCCTTTGCTTCATCTCCGAGGGCGCTATCCCCTTCGCAGCAGCTGACCCCCTCCGGGTCCTGCCCAGCTGTGTGGCAGGCTCCGCAGTAGCCGGTGCCCTGTCCATGCTCTTCGGCTGCACCCTCCGTGCTCCTCACGGCGGAATCTTTGTCTTCCCTGTGGTGGGCAATGCAGTCCTCTACCTGGTAGCTCTGGCTGTGGGCAGTGCCGTGGGCGCACTCCTCCTGAGCCTGCTGAAAAAGCCGGTCCAGGAATAATCAACGACATTCTCCAATCCTGAATAGAACTAAAGCAAGAGAAGGACCCCATGCTCCGGCATGGGGTCCTTCTCTTTATATGTTGCAGGAGAATATTATTTTTTGGAAATCATCTTTTTCAATGCCAGAGCGGCCACAAACAATACGGCAGCCACAGGCCAGATGGCCCAAGTGGTTTCCCAGGAATCCAGATAGAAGCTGACAGCCAGATAAATGGCGGCGGTCACACACCAGTAGAATACGGTGAAGGGAGAGTTCTGTTCATTTTCAGCCTTTTGCTCCCGGGTGTAGTCTCCTTCCTCCAGCAGCCGCTGATAGCATCCCCAGCGGGAAGCCACCAGAATAATGAAATGACAGCCCAGGGAAACCATGCAGAACATAAGGCAGACCCCGCAGACTGCGGCAAAATCCCGTTCCAGGGCGGCAGCGCCGAACAAAGGCACCACACTGAGGATGCAGAGAAGGATTCCAATGACCAGCCCGGAGTGATACCGGTCCTCAAACTCTTCCTTCTTTTTCTCCACCATTCCGGCCACCCCATACTGGGTGTTCAACGGTTCCTTTTCCAGATACTCGTATTGCTCCATTTTGATGCTGCTGGGCAGAATCAGAGCCACCCCCAGAGCCACAATGCAGAAAAGGGCAATGATTCCCAGGGCAGAAACGGCGTCTTCCCCCATGGGAATGAACCCGAACTCGGCACAGCCTGTCAGAAAGAGAAGGGGAATAGGGCAGAGGATGCAAAGACTTACCCCCAGAGCGATCTTCCGGTGGGCAGCCTCGGCAACATCCAGATAAGTATTGGCCTCCTCCAGGGACATGGTGGGAATGGTCTCCTCCTCCCGGGGGGAAAGGTCTGCAAAGCCTTCCTCCTGGGGAGCATCGTCCTTTAGAAGGTAATCGGTGGATACCCCGAACAGCTGGCTCATTTTCAGAATCTTATCCAGGTCGGGGGTGGAAGCCATGGACTCCCACTTGGAAACAGCCTGGCGGGAAATATCCAGCCGGGCGGCCAGCTCTTCCTGGCTCCATCCCTGGCCCTTTCGCAGCTTTATGATTTTTTCTCCCAATGTCATGGTGATACAGCTCCTTTGGCTTGTTGATTTCATTGGCTTGATTCTACCAAAAAAATCGGTTGCAGGCTACCAATCGGACCCACTTTTTTGTCAACCGAGGGTTGCAACCGGGAGAATTCCGGGTTTCATCCCCTGGTTCCAATAAATTTTTTGGGAAAAATTCAAAAAGGCATTGACAACTTTCCTTGTCAATGCTATCCTAAAGATGACAAGAATAGTTGTCAAGTTGACTTGGAAAGTTGTCAGAATGGAGGTGGCGCCATGCCTCTGTACAATCGATTGAAGGAACATAGAGCCCGCTTGGGGGTGAACCAGCAGGAGATGGGGCGTCTGGCAGGGGTATCCCGCCAGACCATCAGCCAGATCGAGCGGGGAGACTACTCTCCCTCCGTGACCCTGGCTTTGAAGCTGGCCAAACTCTGCGGGGTGACAGTGGAGGAAATATTCAGTTACGAGGAGGAAAATGACCATGAAGGATAATGTTGAACGAGAAAACAGAAAAGCCTTTCCCAAGTTTATTCTGGTTTTGCTGGTGTCGGCTCTGGGCGGCGGTTTGTTGGGCTTCTGCGGAGGGATTCTGGGAATACAGAACCTGGAAAATGCCCAGGACACCATCCTCGCAGTGCTGGGAGTGGTAGTTCCCTGGGGCATCCCCGTCATTATGGTCACATTGGTGCTGCCGGCCTGGCTGCTCTACCGCAAGGCCAATAAGTTGTTCCAAAGCTGGGATGGGGAGGAGGAAGAACTTCCCCGCAAGGCCGAGGAAAAGCTGAATTACAGCCTGCTTTTCTCCAACCTGGCTTTTATCCTGGACTGCTTCTTCCTGTCGGCCTGCCACATGGCCAGCACCAACCAGGGAATGTTTCTGACCATTGTACTGTACTGTCTGGATCTGGTGCTGGTGGTCCTGCTTCAGCAGAAGGTGGTGGACCTGACCCGCCGGATGAACCCGGAAAAGCAGGGCAGTGTCTATGACCTGAAATTTCAGAAAAAATGGCTGGAAAGCTGCGACGAGGCAGAACGGGCCAAAATCGGTCAGGCCAGCTATAAAGCTTATTTTGTCACTGCCCAGGTGGCCGCCATTTTGTGGCTGGTCACGGCGGTGTCCAACTTTATGATGGGCACCGGACTCTTTGCCACCCTTCCGCCCCTGATTATCTGGGCTACCCTGCAAGTGGTCTACACGGTTACCGCCATCAAGCAGGAACGGGGAGGAGATCCCCTGTAAACAAAACAGCCCCGGAGGTTTCCTCCGGGGCTTGGTTTTTTCTGACCGGCCCGGGCCGTGTCGGCTTTCCTTTCGGCACCGGAATTTGAAAGGCCGGGGACAAAAAAGATTGCCTTTTTTGAAGGTTTGTGGTATGGTCAGAAGCAGAGATGAGAAAATGGGGTGAAGAGATTGCGGATGTTTTCTTGCTAAGTTGGTATCAGAGACAGGGTCGTTCCCAGTGGGGAGCGGTCCTGCTCTGCCATGGCAGGAAAACGGAACCCACCTTTTTGCCTATTACCGGCCTTTTCCATTCTAAAGGGAGGGCAGGGTCTGGCTGCGGAGCTGCGGGAAACGGATTTCCTGCGGCTCTGTTTTTTTCAGGGAGGAACCAAAAATGTCTTTGATTCAGGTAAAAAACCTTACCTTCTCCTATCCCTCAGGGATGGAGGATCTTTTTCAAGACCTGTCCTTCCAGCTGGACACTGACTGGAAGCTGGGATTTATTGGAAGAAACGGCAGGGGAAAAACCACCTTTCTCCAGCTGCTTATGGGAAAGCACCCTTACCAGGGAACCATCCAGACCTCGGTGGAGTTTGACTATTTTCCCTATCAGGTGGAGGAGACCCTTTCCGTCAGGCAGGTCATGGGGAAAATTTGTTCCTGTGCCCAGGACTGGGAAATCCAGCGGGAACTTTCCAGCCTGGAAGTGGACCTGACGGTTTTGGAGCGGTCTTTTGCCACTCTTTCCCAAGGGGAGCAGACCAAGGTGTTGTTGGCGGCTCTCTTTTTAAACCCGGGGCGCTTTCTTCTCATTGACGAACCTACCAACCACCTGGATGACCAGGGACGGGAACTGGTTTCCCGGTACCTGAAAGGAAAGAAGGGATTCATCCTGGTCTCGCACGACCGGAGGTTCCTGGACGGATGCGTAGATCATATTTTGGCTTTCAACCGAAAGGATATCCAGGTCCAGGCAGGAAACTACTCATCCTGGCTGGAAAACTTTGAGCGACAGCAATCCTTCGAACTGGCCCGGGACCAACGGCTGCGACGGGAGATAGACCACCTGGCACAGTCAGCCCGCCGGTCAGCGGCATGGTCCTGCCGGGGGGAGCGGGAAAAGTTTGGAGCGGGTCCCGTGGACCGGGGATACCTGGGACATAAATCCGCAAAGATGATGAAGCGCTCCAAATCCATCCAGCAGCGGAGGGAGAAGGCGCTGGAGGAAAAATCCGCCCTGCTCCAAAATGTGGAGAAGGCGGAGGATCTGAAACTTCACCCGCTGCCTTGGAGGGGAGGAAAGATGGCTTCTTTTTCCCAGGTGATTCCGGTATACGATGACAGGCAGATCTGCAGCCCGGCGACCTTTCAATTGGAAGCAGGGGACAGACTGGCGCTGACCGGGGGGAATGGAGCAGGAAAAAGCAGCATTCTCCGCCTTCTTGCCGGGAAGTCTCTGCCCCATAAGGGGGTGGTGACCTTGGCTTCGAGGCTGGTTGTCTCTTATCTGCCCCAGGGCATGGAAACGCTCTCTGGCTCCCTTCAGGAATTTGCCCGAGAGAGGGAGCTGGAGGAAAGTCTCTTTATGACCATCCTCCGGAAGCTGAATTTTCAGCGGGAACAATTTCGGGAGCCGTTGGAGTCTTACTCCGCAGGCCAGAAGAAAAAGGTGCTTCTGGCCCAGAGTCTTTCCCAGAGGGCACATCTGTACTTGTGGGATGAACCCCTCAATTACATTGATCTGTACTCTCGCATCCAGCTGGAACAGTTGATCCTGGAATTCTGCCCAACCCTGGTATTTGTGGAACACGACCGGGAATTCAGGGAACGGGTGGCTACCGGACAGGTGAAGGTGGAAAGGCTTTTATAAAAAGGTTCCCGGCCGGTCTTTACAGAGACCGGCCGGGAATTTTTTTGAATTACTGGAAGAACCGATTCCTTCTTTGGCCCTGGCCGCCCTGGGGGCGGTAGTCGCAGACTCCGTCCCCGTTCTGGTCGGTATAGTTTGCTCCACGGTCCTCCTGCCGGGCGCAGCGCCCGCCGGAGCAATCCTCCCGAGTGTAGGAGCATACCCCGGTCCCGGGACCAAAACCGTGATTGGCCCCGGAGGCAAATGCGGCGGTAGCCGTTACAATTCCTGCGGTCAAAAGAACAAAAACAAGGGCAATCAGCTTTTTCATAAGAAGTTCTCCTGGCGGTTTTGAATGTCTGGTAGAAACGATATCCGTTTATTTTCCCAGATATTCCAGGATGGAGTGGGCGGCGATGTTTCCGTCCCCCACAGCCTTGGCGATCTGGTAGGGGCGGCCGGTGCAGTCCCCGGCGGCAAAACAGCCGGGAATGTTGGTGGTCAGGTCCCGGGCGGTGCGGATGTGGGGACCGTCCATTTCCAGACCGGGGAGAAGGGTGGCCGGGGCGACTGAGTTCCGGAGCAAGAATACCCCGTCCACTTCCCGCTGGGAGCCGTCTCCCAGGAGAATGGACTCCACCTTGCTTTCCCCCTGGATTTTCCGAATGGGGGAACTGAGCCGTTCCAGGTTGGCTGCTTCCGGGACCCCTTCCTTGTAGGGAGTGTGGAGGTATACCTTCCCGGCCATCTGGGCCAGATATTCTACTTCGTGGTGATACTGGGGATCGGTGCAGAGGATGGCAATGGTCTTTCCCTTGTACAGGAAACCATCGCAGGTGGCACAGTAGCTTACCCCCCGGCCCAGCAGGGCTTCCTCCCCGTCCAGGGCCTTGGGCCCGGCGGAACCAATGGCCAGCAGCACGGTTTTGGCCTGGTAAAAGTCGTTGCCCCCCAGCAGGGAAAATCCGCTGTCATCGGGGAGGATGTTGGTGACCAGCCGGTCGGTGATCTCAAGGCCCATGGAGTTGATCTGGTCGGTGAACTTCCGGTTCAGCTCTGCTCCGGAGAGGGTGTCCAGGCCGGGATAGTTGGCAATGGCATGGGACAGCTGGACCTTCCGGCTCAGGGCAGGGGAGCCAAGCCAGAGAATGGATTTGTTGTGGAGCTTGAGATTGAGGGCGGCAGACAGCCCGGCAGGGCCGGTGCCGATGATGGCTACATCATACACGGTGATTCCTCCTTTAAAACAAAGGGCGGGCTTTTTGAAGCCCACCCTTTTGAAAGATTATTTCATCAGCTCGTCGGCCATGGCATCCAAAGCAGCCTGGTCGGCAGGCTTGAGAGCGGACATAATTTTGAGGCCGTTCTCCATCCAGGTGATGTTCTTGCACCCTTCCAGCATACCCTTCATGATGCGGGCGGCGGTGGGAGCCCAGGAACCGTTCTCAATGAGACCGATGGTCCGGTTCTGGTATCCGCGCTCTTTAAGGCTCTCAATGAACTGGCGCATATAGGGGAAGATGTCTCCGTTATAGGTGGTGCTGGCCAGTACCAACTTGCCGTACCGGAAAGCGTCCTCCACACACTCGGCCATGTCTTCCCGGTGCAGGTCAGCAACCACTACCTTGGGGCAGCCCCGGGCGGTGAGCTTGTCGGCCAGCTCCCGGGCAGCCTTGGCGGTGTTGCCGTAGACAGAGCAGTAGGCAATCATAACGCCCTCGCTCTCCACCCCGTAGCTGGACCAGGTGTTGTACTGGTTCAGGTAATGGGACAGGTCCCCGGACAGAACGGGACCATGGAGGGGGCAGATGGTCTGGATGTCCAGAGCGGCGGCCTTTTTGAGGACGGCCTGGACCTGAACGCCGTACTTGCCCACAATGCCAAAGTAGTAGCGGCGGGCTTCGCAGTCCCACTCTTCCTCTACATCCAGGGCGCCGAACTTGCCGAAGGCGTCGGCGCTGAAGAGAATCTTGTCAGCGGGGTCATAGGTGAACATGACCTCGGGCCAGTGAACCATGGGAGCAAAGATAAACTGGAGTTCCCGGCTGCCCAGGTTCAGGGTGCCGCCGTTGGCAACCTCTACCTTTTTCTCTTCCAGGGCCAGGCCATAGAAGTTGTTCATCATGGTAAAAGCCTTGGCATTGGATACCACCTGGGCCTGGGGGAATGCTTCCAGGAAAGCGGCAATGCTGGAGGAATGGTCCGGCTCCATGTGCTGGATCACCAGATAATCAGGCTGACGGTCTCCCAGCTGAGCCTTGATCTGATCCAGCCACTGGCCGGCAAAGTGACCGTCCACGCTGTCCATAACGGCTACCTTCTCATCCTGAATGAGATAGGAGTTGTAAGCCATTCCGTTGGGAACAATGTACTGACCCTCAAACAGGTCAATGTCATGGTCATTGACACCTACATAAAAAACATCCTTGGCAATCATCATATCTAAAACTCCTTCACTGTTTTGAAATGGAATCCACACACTGTAATAGTATACCATATTTCCCGGCTTTGCAATGGAAAATTGACTCTCTTCCAGGAAATCGTCTATAATAAGGAAGGGAAAGGAGGGCATAGCTGAAATGGAAGATAAATACCGCTTTTTCGCCCACCGGGAATGTGAGTTTTTCCCCTGCCATCCGGGGGCGGACCCGGACCGGTTCAACTGCCTGTTCTGCTATTGCCCCCTCTACTGCCTGGGGAAAAACTGCGGAGGGAATTTTACCGTCCTGAAAAACGGAGTCAAGGACTGCAGCGGATGCCTGTACCCTCATATCCCCGAAAATTATCAGGCGGTCAACAGCCGGTATCAGGAAATCCTGGATATTATAGCAGGGGAAATGAAGAAATAAATGTTGCCCAGGCAACAGAAAAAAGAGGGTAAACTGGGTATCCTATATCCAGAACCAAGAGGAAAGGAGGATTCAGGCAATGAAGAAGTACGTCTGCGAAGTGTGCGGTTGGGAGTACGATGAGGCTGTAGGCAGCCCCGATCATGGAATTGCCCCCGGCACCAAGTTTGAGGATCTGCCCGAGGACTTTGTCTGCCCCCTGTGCGGTGTGGGCAAGGACCAGTTTGCAGAGGCTTGATCCTGCATTATATAGAACCAATGACAGCGCCGGAGATTACTGGGACTCCGGCGCTGTTTTTTTGTCTGTATAAAAGAGATTCCAGGGAAAAGCTTCTGCCGGGGGCAGGGAGGTATACTCCACCCGCTGGCCAGAGGCAGGGTCTAAAAAGGAAAGCATGCAGCTGAACAGGGCAGGTCCTGCGGCTTTGATTCGGCTGCCGTATTTTCCGTCCCCCAGAATGGGCATCTTCCGGGCGGCAAACTGGCACCGGATCTGGTGGAACCGCCCGGTATGCAGCTTTACTTGCACCAGGCTTACGGTCTGGCCGTCCAGAGAACGGGAGCCTTTTGCCTGGTACTCCAGCCGGGCTTCCTTCACTCCCCGGCGGAGCTTTTTCACCGGATAAGCACGGCCCTTGGCCTTGTCCTGATAAAGATAATCCACCATTTCCCCTGCGGCAGGCTTCGGTACCCCGGCGCAGAGGGCCAGGTATTCTTTCCGAAGGGTATGATCCTGCACCTGGGCAGAGAGGGCGGCGGCTCCTTTGGGGGTGAGGGCGTAGACCATCACCCCGCCCACAGCCCGGTCCAGCCGGTGAACGCACCGCACCGTTCCGGGAACGAGACCCAGCTGGTTTTCCAAAAGGGAGGGAAGCTGGTGTTCCGATTCCAGGCCGGGGAGCTTGCAGCAGACCAGATAATCGGCGGCCCGCCCCAGGATTTCGATTTCCATGATACACCCTCCTCCCTGGACTTTTTTCGATTATACCCCGGGAAAAAGGAAAAGTCCAGGGCCCCTGGAAAAACAAGAAAAAATCCCATATAATGGACTTGTAATATGGTATTATTATAAAAATACGGGAAATACGGGGGATGGAGAACTGTCCCCTCTGAAAAAGGGAAAGGAACCGGCCATGAAGTTTTTTCATCTCTCCGATCTTCACCTGGGCAAGCGGGTGAACGAGTTCTCCATGATGGAGGACCAGGCCTATATTCTGGACCAGATCCTGGAACTGGTCCGCCGGGAAAACCCCCAGGCGGTGGTGATTGCCGGGGATGTATATGACCGGGCAGTCCCTTCGGCGGAGGCAGTCCAGCTGCTGGATGATTTTCTCTGGAACCTGTCCCGGCTGAATACCCAGGTTCTTCTCATCAGCGGCAACCATGACTGCCCCGAGCGGATGGCCTTCGGGGGACGGCTGATGGAAGCCAGCGGCATCCACATTGCCCCGGTCTACCAGGGAAGGGTGGAGCGGGTGACCCTGGAGGATGAGTGGGGGCCGGTGGAGTTCTGCCTTCTTCCCTTTGTAAAACCAGTGACGGTGAGACGGTATTTCCCGGACCGGACCATCCAGAATTATACCCAGGCCATGGAAGCCGCTCTTTCGGAGCTGGGGGAGGGTGCAGCCCGCCGGGTGCTGGTGACCCATCAGTATGTCACCGGCGCAGACCGGACCCAGTCGGAGGAACTCTGGCTGGGCGGCTCCGAGGCAGTGGACGGAACGGTGTTTGAGCCTTTCAGCTATGTGGCCCTGGGCCATATCCACCGGCCCCAGACCATGCTGGGGGGAAAAGTCCGGTACTGCGGCACTCCCCTGAAATACTCCTTCTCCGAGGTAAACGACCATAAATCGGTGACAGTGGTGGAGCTGGGAGAAACCGGGGAGGCGGCAGTTACCACCCTGCCCCTGACCCCTCTGCGGGAAATGCGCCGGGTGAGAGGCAGCTTTGAGGAGCTGACCGCCCCCGCAGCCCTGGCCGCCCCGGGACGGGAGGACTACCTGGGAATCACTCTTACCGACCAGGAGGATATTCCCGATGGGATGAGACGGCTCCAGATGATTTATCCAAACCTGATGGCCTTGGAATACGATAATCTGCGCACCCAGACCCAGAATCAGGTGAACGCAGTCCAACAGGTGGAGGAAAAAAGCCCTCTGGAACTGTTCGGGGAATTGTACCAGACCCAGAACAACAAACCCATGAGCCCTCAGCAGGAGGAATATCTGAAAGAATTGATCCGTGAGATCTGGGAGGAGGAAGCATGAGACCGCTGCGATTGACCATCAGTGCCTTTGGCCCCTATGCCGGTCGGGTGGACCTGGACCTGGCCCAGCTGGGGCAGGGGGGACTCTACCTGATTACGGGAGACACCGGGGCGGGAAAGACTACCTTGTTTGACGCTGTCTCCTTTGCCCTGTTCGGGGAACCCAGCGGGGAAAACCGGAAACCGGAAATGCTCCGGTTTCCATTTCTTCAAAGTTACCGGGAGAAGTTTTAAGGTTCTTGCTCTTGCCCAGCTTCTTCAACTTCATCGTCCCATTCCTGTTCCATTTTCTCCATCTCCTCGTCCCAGTCGCAAGAATCATCCTCGTCTGTCCCTTCGGAGACCTTTGTAATTTCTACAGAGAGAAAGATCTTGTTTTCGCTACCATCCGCTTCCACCTCTTCTGAATCGGCAGGCGGCGGGAGCAGGAGATCGTGGTAGGCGGTAAGGAAGTTTGCAAGGTCCCAGCAAAAGTCCCAGCCGCACTGTTTCCCTTTCAGAAATTCGCTTAAAAGAGAGAGCAGCCGGTGCCGTT